>DUOO01000057.1 GCA_012838795.1 Clostridiaceae bacterium
ATTAGAACACATAGTCACTGTAATTATTTATCGCCCAAGCAATATGAGGATCAGCTGGAATGGCTACAGACGAAGGTAGCATAGATTTCTGTTTATTTAACTTGTACTTTTTCTTGACGTAGCACCAAACTGATTGCAAAGGAGAGTAGATGAAGGATAAAAAAGGAGGTAAATATGTTAACAGGCGAATTAAAAAACAAAGTAGATGCAATCTGGACAACCCTCTGGAATGAGGGAAGTACCAATCTTTTAACCAATATCGAACAAACACAATTAATTTAATAAAAATCAAGAACAAGGTGATAGAATGATGTCAAAAAAATATAGTGCAGGCTTAGTCTCTCAATCCTTTTGGTTTATTGAGATGAAAAAGCTCATCAATCTTATTATTGAGGGTAAATCAGAAGAAGAGATCAAAAGATTATCTATTGAAGAAAATCTTTTTGGTGCTGCAAAAGAATATAGAGCAAAGAGAATTTACGGATACATTCGGAATCGAAGTAAAAAATTAGATAAACATCTTATTGAGCTATTTTGTAATTCTGATTTAGCTACTCAAAAACTAATTAATCTAATTACGATACTAAGAAGCGATAGATTATTCTTTGAATTTCTTTATGAAGTTTACAGAGAAAAGGTTATACTCGGTGCCCCTCATATCAATAGTAAGGATGTCAGGATTTTCTTTAATAGTAAAGAACTTCAAAGTGAAGAAATTGCGAAATGGACAGAAAATACAAAGAAGAGACTGAGTTTTATTTATCTTAATTATATGACTGATGCCAATTTACTCACTTCTGATAATGGGAAAAGAAAAATCACTCTTCCCATCTTAGATACCAACCTAAAAAGTTATCTTGAAGACATCGGCGATCAAGCTATGATCAAGGCTATTACGGGGGTTAATTAAATGACATCTCTTAGTAAAAGATTGGACAAAGCAGAAGAAATAATTAAAAAGCCATCTTTTCGTGAAAATAAAGGTTTAGGCAATGAAGTGGGTTATTATATCTTTGATTATCCGCCTGAACAGGAACTCGAAGTGAGAGAGAGAATTAAATATATAGAACGAAAGAACAGAAATTCTTATGATGATTTCAAAATAGTTGTTTTTGATCTCTACGATATAATTATTGATATTTTGCAAGAAAAAAATTATTTGGAAAAATGTTATCAGTTTGAACAAAAAAACGGATTTGATCGTATAACAAGAGCTGTTACCAATATGCTTAGACTTACTTCAACAGATGGTTTAATTATTAATCATATTCGAGATAATACTCCGGAGAAGGCAGTTGTGTTTATTGTAGGAATTGGAAAATGTTATCCGATTATACGCTCCCATACGTTATTAAATAATTTACATCAAGTAATTGATCATGTACCGGTGGTAATGTTCTATCCCGGTAATTATGACGGTCAAGAACTTGTTTTATTCGGAAAAATAAAAGACGACAATTACTATCGAGCATTTAAACTTGTGGATTAAGGAGAGATTATGTTAATTAAGAATATGTTTTCCAAACCTATAGATAGAGATATCAAGGGAGTTATCAAGGTAGGTCAAGACGATCAAGTTAATATTCAACAAGAACTGGAAGAATATGTCGTTACCAATGAATTGCAAGTATACTTCTCTGAGTTTTTCTCAAATTATAAAAAAAGCATTCTGGGTAAGACTGATAATATGGGTGTATGGATATCCGGCTTCTTTGGTAGTGGTAAATCACACTTCTTAAAAATACTTTCCTATCTTCTTGAAAATAAAGAAGTTAACGGTAAGAAAGCTATAGATTATTTTGAAGAAGATAATAAGATTATGGAGCCGATAGTACTTGCAGATATGAAGTTAGCTGCAAACGTACCCACAGATGTTGTATTATTTAATATTGATTCCAAAAGTGAAGTAACTGGTAAACAGTCTAAAGTTGCCATAGTCTCCGTATTACAAAATGTATTTAACGAAATGCTGGGCTACTGCGGTTCGAATCCTTTTCTTGCTGACTTAGAACGCAATCTCTCCGAAAAGGGCCAGTACGATTTGTTTAAAGAAAAATTTAAAAATAGCTTTGGTTCTGATTGGATTGAAATTCGAAATGACTTTGATTTCATCCAAGATGATGTTGTAGAAATTCTGGATGAAATTGGTTTTATGAGTCTTGAAGCAGCACGAAATTGGTGTGAAAAAGCTACCGGTGAATATCGATACAAGGTAGAAGACTTTGTCCGGCTCGTTAAAGATTATCTTGATACTAAAGAGAAAAATCACCACATCGTCTTTCTTATTGATGAAATCGGTCAATATATAGGTGATGATTCCAGACTTATGCTTAACCTTCAAACAGTAACAGAAGATCTGGGAACTGTTTGCAAGGGAAAAGCGTGGATTATAGTTACCAGCCAACAAGATATCGACTCTATTACCAGAATAAAAGGAAATGATTTTTCAAAGATACAAGGTCGTTTTGATACACGTCTCTCTCTATCTTCTGCCAATGTTGATGAAGTAATAAAAAAGAGAATTTTAGATAAAACAAAGACAGGAAAACAAACTCTAACATTACTCTATGATAATAAGGCCACTATAATTAAAAATCTGATTTATTTTAATGATGAAGTTGAAAAAAAGTTATATTCCGGCAAAGAAAACTTTGCTGATGTTTATCCATTTGTTCCTTATCAGTTTAACTTGTTAGGCTCAGTTCTTACTTCTATTCGTACTCACGGAGCGTCCGGTAAACACCTTGCCGAAGGTGAACGTTCCATGCTTGCTTTATTTCAGGAATCGGCTATCAGAATCATGGATAATGAAGACGGTGCGATAGTACCGTTTAATATGTTTTATGATGCACTTGAACAATTTCTAGATCACTCACATAGAGGGGTTATATCCCGTGCATTAGATAACGAAATTCTTAATCCCAACGAAGAGAAAGAAAATTTTAATGTAAATGTTTTAAAAACTCTCTTTATGATCAAATATGTCAAAGAAATTAAGCCGAATCTTGAAAATATTACAAGTCTGATGGTATCTGATATTGACGAGGACCGGATGCATCTCACTCAAAAAGTTGAAAAAGCATTGAGAGAGCTTACAAGACAAAGTTTAGTTCAAAGACACGGAGAATTGTATGTGTTTCTTACTAACGAGGAACAAGAAATAAATCGAGCAATCCAAACTCAAAATATAGAAACCGGGGAAGTTGTTGCAAGAGTATCATCTTTAATTTTTGAAGACATCTATGCTGAAAATAGATATAGGCATAGTGAGACTAACGGAAGATATGCTTTTAACTTTAACCAAGTTGTTGATGGCAAACCTTATAAGGCAAAAAGAAATTATGAACTTACATTAGAGATATTAACTCCGGATAGTGAAGAGAGTGCTGATGAAAAAACGATAAGAATGCATTCATATCAAAGTAGATCCGTTTTAGTAGTTTTACCTGATAATAGAGCTTTTCTTGATGAAATTATCTCCGTTCTGAAAATTGAGAAGTTTCTTCGTTATGATTCATCCAATGCAATTACAAAATATGAAACAATAAGAGAAGCTAAGAGAGCTGAGATTAATGAAAGAGAGGGCTTGGCAAGAACTTGCCTTGAGGAAAGTCTCCAGAATGCTTCTATCTATATAAATGGAGAACTAATTATTTCTTCTACTAAAGATATCACTTCTCGTATTAATCAAGCACTTGGCAAATTAGTTGAAATAGTATATTCCAAACTTTCGTATATGGATACTCCTGTTAATGAAAGCGATATTCGATTATTGTTTGAAGGTGAAGATAAACAAATCAGTCTCGATGGCAAGAAACAAGAAAAAAACAAACTTGCACTTGATGAAGTAGAGAATTATATAGCGTTAAACAGTAGAAATTATATGAAAACTTCTCTGAAATCCATCCTCGATCGATTTTTAAAAGCGCCCTATGGCTTTTTAGAAGTAGATGTGTCCTGGATTGTAGCGAGTCTTTTTAAAGACGGCAAAATAGCATTGTTAATTAATAATGAAGTAATTTCACTCGTGAACAAGAGTAAGGTTGAAGTGATTCGGTATCTTACCCGTAAGGAATATCATGAAAAATTGATGATTGATAAAAAAGTACAAGCCAATGAAAAACAAAAAAAATCTGTGCGCACAGTCATGAAAGAGCTCTATCATATCAATTTAACAAGTGACGATGATGATCAGATCATGCATGAATTTCTCCGTAACTCCGATGATTTAAAAAACGAGCTCGAAAGGTTGAATACATTCTATCTTGATGAGCCGGGTTATCCGGGAAAAGAGACTATAAAATCCGGCAGAGAATTGTTGAGTGAAGTATTACAAATCACTACATCTGATGTCTTTTTCAGTACAATAGATCGCAAAAAAGATGAATATCTTGATTTTGCAGATGATTATGTGCCGGTGAAGAATTTTTTTACCGGAGAGCAAAAAGATATATTTGATAAAAACTTAAAGATAATTTCAATTTATAACGACAGCAAAAACTTTATAGTTAATGCAGATATAGAAGATACCATAGCCCAAATACAAGCAATTCTTAAAAACCCGAATCCTTATGGACAAATATACAGACTTCCTTCTCTATATGAGCAATTTAACATTCAATATGGTTCTTTGTTAGCAGAACAACATAAGCCGGTAAAGGAAGCAATTGAAGAAGCTATGACGAGAGCATTTAATGAGTTAGAGGGTAAGAAGTGTCGGGAATCTCTACAAGGTGAATTTGAAAAAGCTTTCGATGAATTAAAGAAAAAGTCTGATAATTGTCATAATATAGCTGCCTTGCTGAATATAAAATTAGAAGCAGATATCCTTAAACAACGTTTTTTAAATAGTATTCATGAAGAAGAAGCAAAGCTAATCCTCGCTGAAAAAGCAACGGAATCAACTGATAATTCATATAAAGTTGATATTTCTGCAAACTATGATTCATTACCGCCCGTTAAACAAACGAAAACTCTAAGCATCAGAAGTATTAACAATGATATAAGCTGGCAAATTGAAGATGAAGAAGATGTCAAAAAATATATTGCCGAACTTGAGAAAAAACTTATAGAAGCTTTAGAAGAAAACACGATTCTCAATATTGAGTTTTAAGGAGTATAGACCGTGGATAAGACAGCCATTAAGAATTTTGCGGTGTGGGCCAGAGATAAACTGATCAGTGACGTACGCTATAAAGCCGGTATGATAGGTATCACTGAAAATGGTATAGCTGACAAATTACCCCAGTCTACAAAAGATCTACACTTTTTTGATATTGGTACTAAGGATTATGTAGAAATCTCGGGGAAAGAGATTTCTCAACGTAATGATTTAATACGGATAATTAAGCAAAAAGAAAAAGAAACCGGAAATTATAAAGAGGCATTTAATCAAATAGTTGAAGAAGTTGCATATACTTGGTTCAATCGACTTATTGCTATTCGTTTCATGGAGGTTAATGATTATTTGCCTTCCGGGGTTCGAGTTTTGTCTTCTGATAACAAAGAGAAAATTGAGCCTGATTTTGTGACACATCCTTTTGATACTTATTTTGATTTTACAGCTGATGAAAAGGATAAAATTATAGAGCTAAAAGTTGATAACAAATTGGATGAATTGTTTCGTTTGTTATTCATAAAAGAATGCAACCATCTTAACAAGTTTCTTCCTGAATTATTTGAAAAGACTAATGATTATTCTGAATTATTGCTGACAATATCTTTTACAGACAGAGATGGTATTGTTTATCGTCTTGTTAATGATATAGATGAAGATGATTTCAATGTTGAGAAAGAAGGTCAAATCGAGATTATAGGTTGGTTGTATCAGTACTATAATACTGTTCCAAAAGAACTAATAAATGCTAGACCAAAGAGTGTAAAAATTAAAATACAAGATATTCCTGCCGTCACACAGCTTTTTACTCCGGAGTGGATAGTTAAATATATGGTAGAAAATTCTTTAGGTAGGATCTGGCAAAATAGAGAACCATCTAATTCTCTCAAAAGTAATTGGGATTATTACCTAGATGAAGCAGAACAAGAGCCTGAAGTATCTGCAAAACTTGATGAAATTAAAAAAATATATAAAAACTTAAATCCTGAAAACATAAAACTTATCGATCCTTGTATGGGCAGCGGACATATTTTAGTCTATGCCTTTGATGTTTTTATGCAGATATATGAGAGCTGTGGTTATACTCAAAGAGATGCTGCAGTCAGCATTCTAGAAAATAATTTATATGGTCTAGACATTGATAAGCGTGCTTATCAGTTGGCTTATTTTGCTGTTATGATGAAGGCTCGTCAGTATAATCGACGCATATTCGAGAAACGTATAGAGCCTAATCTTTCTTACTTTAAAAGTAGCGAGTCTGTAAGTTCATTTGCTTTGAACCAGCTGGAAAAGACGAAAGATATCGCTTCTATATTGCTTGACGAATCTCGCTATGCCGATGAATACGGCAGTTTGCTAAATATCTCATTATCATATGATGATTTAAACAACCTTGAAGAAGAGCTTAAAAGTTTAGAAGATAAAATAAAAAAATCAATACTTCCTGATGATATGGAATTTGATATACTTCTCACAACATTAAAACCGTTAGTAAAACAAGCTAAAATATTCGTCCGAAAATATGAAGTTGTGGTTACCAACCCTCCTTATTTGGGAAGCAATGCAGTAGGAGCAAGATTGTCTGATTATTTGAAGACTAATTTTCCTGATTCAAAAGCAGATTTATTTGCGTGCTTCTTGGAGAAAGGTATTTCTATGACTAGTGTTAACGGCATGAGTGCTATGGTTACGATGCAAAGCTGGATGTTTTTATCAAGCTTTGAAAAAATGAGAAAAAGGCTACTTAAAAAGCATACTTTAACCAATTTTATGCATATGAATAATATGGTCATGGGAATTGCTTTTGGTACGGCAGTTTCAGTTTTTCTAAATAACAGAATTAGAAATTATAAAGGAACTTACAATGCTATTAAATATGAAGATTTAATAGATAACAAACCAAGAGCTTTTCCTATTAAAGAAAATCGTTTTGTACAAATCTCAACAGAAGATTTTTCAAAAATTCCGGGCCAACCAATAGCTTATTGGGCAAGTAAAAACATCTTTAAAGCCTTCGAAAATGGCAAAAAAATGGAAACGCTCTTAGATGTAAAACAAGGTCTAGCTACTGCTGATAATAACAGGTTTTTAAGATTATGGTATGAAGTAGAGATTGATAACTGCAAATTTGATTCTGTTAATGCTGAAGATTTAATTGAAAATGGGAAAAAATGGATTCCCTATAATAAGGGAGGCCAACGAAGACAGTGGTACGGCAATTACGATTATTTAGTAAATTGGGAGAATGACGGATATGAAATAAGGAACTTTAATAGGGCTGTTATTAGAAATCAAGAATACCATTTTAAAGAAGCTATAACTTGGGGTTTAATAACATCAGGAGGTTTTTCTATTAGATATAGAACAGGCGGAGGAATTCATGATGTATCAGGCATGTCTGCTTTTTATAATGGAAGTATATCTTTAAAATATATACTTGGTTTAATGAGTACACCGATAGCAGACAAAATCTTTAAAATGTTAAATCCAACCATAAATTTACAGGTAGGAGATTTTAAGAATTTTCCTGTGTTAACTGATGATAACAAAGAAAGTAAAATTGTTGAAATTGTTGAGCAATGTTTGGATATTTCCAAAACCGACTGGGATTCCTTCGAAACCTCTTGGGACTTTTCTCGGCATCCCTTGCTGAATGGTGAAACCACGCTTCAAAAATCCTTTGAAAAATATATGCTTGAGACGAATAGCAGATTTGATAGTTTGAAAGTAAATGAAGAAGAGTTAAATCGAATTTTTATTGATATATATGGATTGGAAGATGAACTTACGCCGGAAGTCTCCGACAAGGATATCACTGTTGCTAAAATATTTAATGATCAAGATGATATTTACGATGATATAAAAGGTAATGCCTATATCTTGACGAAAGAAGATGTGGTCAAGTCTTTTATTTCTTATGCTGTAGGTTGTATATTCGGTCGATATTCGCTTGATGTTGAAGGATTAGCTTATGCCGGGGGAGACTGGGATGATAGTAAATATCAAACCTTTATTCCGGATAACGATAATTGTGTACCTATCACAGATACGGAGTATTTAGAAGATGATATTGTTGGACTATTTTCTGCATGGCTTAAAAAGGTTTACGGAAAAGAAACTTTTGAGGAAAATTTAGATTTTATAGCTGATGCACTTGGTACTAGAGGTAACACAAGTAGAGAAAAAATTCGCAATTATTTTTTGAAAGATTTTATAAAAGACCATAATCGCATTTATAAAAAGAGACCGATTTACTGGATGTTTGATAGCGGTAGAAACGATGGATTTAAAGCACTTTGCTACATACATCGCTGGACTGAAGATACTATCGGGCATATGCGTGTAGAGTATTTACATCGGATACAACGGATTTATGAAAATGAAATAAATCAGATGGACAATATTATTGAGCAGAGTTCGAATAACCGGGAAATTTCCAGAGCAACGAAGACTAAGACAAAACTTCAAAAACAATTACAAGAAACTAAAGATTATGATGTAAAAATGGGACACCTTGCGAATGCTCGTATTGGAATTGATCTTGACGATGGCGTCAAAGTAAATTATGAAAAAGTACAAACTGCAAGTGATGGTAAAAAAATACAGATTTTAGCGAAAATCTAGGATGTAAGCATGGCGGAAATGAACTTAAGACAAATAGTGGATAAGCTGAACAGTGAATTTACGGGAGAAGTACGCAAATTAGTATTTTGGTATGATACTAATGCAGAATTTGAGGAAGATATCGATACCATAGAGCTTGAAAATGCCAAAGTTTTGTACCTTAAACCGGATAATCAATTTTATATCAAACATTTCTTAGAGCGTGAAGATTCTACGACGAATTATCTTATCTATGCTCCTTTTGCTAAGCCGGACATCAGAAACAATCACCTTGCAGATACCATACTATATTCTAAGGAGTTTTTTGCCGACCGTGCTTCGCTAATTGCTCTTGATTTAGGAATAGACAATAAGTATGTAGAACTTTTGAATCATTATATTACATTTTTCAAAAATAAAGATAGATACAATAAATTTAAAAATTTGGGAATAGAAAACTACAACAAGGATATTATAGAAGTAGGTTTGATGAGTGTCCTCAGTAAAAGTAGAGCAGCCAATTTTGAAGAAGTTTTAAGAACAGTATTACTTGATGATTTAATAGATAACAATTATCTTACAGAATTTGAAAAATTTGGTTTGCTTGAAGCTTTTTGGGAACAGGTGGAAAAAATATTTGGTTACTTTGATTCGAAACCAACTCTGCAAAAACTTATGACAATGATGTTTATTACAGCTACTTCCAGATGCATAGATACAGATCTACCTAAAGCATGGGAACAAAACCTCTCCTATAAATCAAGCAATATTATCGTGTTTTTGGATAACTATATGCATAACGTTCTTTACAGTCAACGTTATGATGAAATTTCCTCGGAAATTTATCAATTAATTAACGGTAAAGCACATTTTGAGAAAATGGATACATCTGCACTTATTAATTGCAATCTGTTTTTAGGATTAGATATCCTTATTGTCAACAATTTAATCAGCAGATTGGAAAATGAGGATATTGGTGCCAAATATGGTAATCTAACTATTCCGGAATTATGTGTATTAAGAAGAAATAATCATTTTGGCAAGGAATTATCGAATGAATATTCAGTTTTAGAAAATGCTTATTACATTATAGCGGGGGGCAAATATCATTCGGTGAAAGGTATCAAAAATCTGATTAAGAATTACATGGACTCGGAATATAAAATAGATACGAGATACAGGTACTTTTACTATCATTATGACAAAATACAGAATGGAAGCCGTTTTGAGAAGCTGAGATATTTGGTTGAAAATATCTATACTAATCAATATTTGAATCCGATAATTGTCAATTGGAATAAGGAATTTACTGATGTTGACGGTGAAACAGGTTTGACTCGCCAAAAAGATTTTTTTGCTAAATATATTAATTATTTTGGTAGCCGTGTTGTGGTGATTATATCGGATGCACTGCGTTATGAAGTGGCATATAGTTTATATGAAAAGTTACAGGCCGATGCGAAGTGCGAGGCTAAGATAAATACCTTACAAGGAGTACTTCCGTCCTATACACCGTTAGGAATGGCATCGCTGCTGCCACATAATAAACTGGAATTCAATAGTTCTTATGAAGTATTAATAGATGACAGACCGTGTGCTACTACTTTAGAGAGAGAAGCGATATTACAATCTTATAAAGAACACAGCAAATGTGTTAAGTTTGATGACATTAGAAATATGAAAACAGAAGATCTGCGCTCTATCTTTACTGGTCAAGAAGTTGTCTACGTCTATCATAATCAAATAGATGCGCGGGGTGATAATCCGGCTACTGAGAATGAAGTTTTTACTGCTTGTGCAGAAGCAATCGATGAAGTTTATAAGCTTATACTTAAGATATCCTCTCAAGCCAATACTACGCATTTTATCGTAACTAGCGATCATGGATTTATTTATAAAAGAAATAGGCTTCAAACTACCGACAAAATAAAGGGAGCAACTGCTAAAACTAATAATGTTGGACAACGTCATACAATAGGTGATAAAGGACTCGCTGTGGAAGGTGTATGTTCAATTACTGTTGGTAAAGTACTGAATAATGATGATCAGCGAGTAATATCTTTTCCGTTGGGGCCTGACATCTTTAAAGTTCCCGGAGCCGGTCAGAATTATGTACATGGCGGTTCTTCGCCGCAAGAAATGCTGATACCTGTTATTGATATCAGAGTTGAGAAAGGGAAGGTAGAGACCTCCAAAGCAGAAATTGAACTTGTAAGTCAGATGACAAAAATCACCAATCTGATTACTATACTTGACTTCATGCAGACGGAGCCTGTCAGCGATATCGTCAAAGAAGCGAAATATCGTGTTTACTTTATTTCTGAAAACAACGAGAAAATATCTAATGAGAATATTATCATTGCTGATAAAAAAGATAAGGACGCAGTTGACCGTATGTTTAGGCTGCGTTTTAGTTTTAAAAACAAACAATATGATAAGACTCAGAAATATTATTTAGTAATTTATGAAGAAGAGTCCAATATGGAGAAGTATCGTCGAGAGATTATAATGGATATAGCTTTTGCTGATGATTTTGGATTCTTCGGTTAATGCTTGGGGGTAGAGAAGTGGACGAATATACGGGTGTATCAGAACTTAGCCCTAATGAAGAAATCAATATTAAGCTTAGAAAATATTTTGACGGCAAGATAGTTCGCAAAGATTTGACTAAGTCTATTAAAGAAGGAGCTAATGTACCGGTTTATGTATTGGAGTTTTTACTTGGACAATATTGCAGTTCAGATGATTCGGATGTGATTGCTGAGGGCGTTGAGAATGTCAAGCAAATCCTTGCGGATAATTATGTAAGGCCGGATGAAGCACAAAAAATCCTTTCATTATTACGTCAACGGGGAGTTTATACGGTAATTGATAAAATTACGGTGAATCTCAATATGAATAAAGATACTTATGAAGCGGAGTTCTCTAATCTGGGTATAAGAGCAATTCCCATTTCGGAAGAGTATCCGAGTAAATACGATCGTTTATTAGCCGGGGGAATTTGGTGCATTGTTCAACTTGAATATGAATATATAGAAGAAGATAAGGGAGCCTCTCCCATTCATATCCGTAGGCTCACGCCTATCCAGATGCCTCATGTTGATATGCCGGAATTAAAGGAAGCTAGAAAGCATTTTACCAAAGATGAATGGATAAGTGTAATGCTTCGTTCAATCGGTATGGAGCCTGACAGACTATCTGAAAGGGAAAAATGGTTAATCCTGGCTCGTTTAATACCTCTTGTAGAAAACAACTTTAATCTTTGTGAACTGGGCCCGAGAAGTACCGGAAAATCTCATATCTATAAAGAAATATCTCCCAATAGTATTTTGATATCAGGAGGTCAAACAACAGTCGCCAATCTTTTTTACAATATGGCAAGGCGAACTGTTGGTTTAGTCGGTCTTTGGGATTGTGTTGCCTTTGATGAAGTGGCAGGTATCAAGTTTAAGGACAAAGACGGCATCCAAATCATGAAAGACTATATGGCTTCCGGTTCTTTTGCCCGCGGCAAAGAAGAAAAAGCTGCTACTGCTTCTATGGTTTTCGTAGGGAATATCAATCAGAGTGTTGATGTCTTACTAAGGACATCAAGTTTATTTGCTCCTTTTCCGGAAGAAATGGGGACTGATACAGCCTTTTTGGATCGTATGCATTGCTATATACCGGGTTGGGAAGTTCCCAAATTTAGACCTCACCATTTCACAAATGATTATGGTTTCATTACGGACTATCTGGCAGAGTTTCTCAGGGAATTAAGAAAAGAACAATATGGAGATGCTTTGGATAAGTATTTCCGCCTCGGTAAGGACTTAAATCAACGTGATACCATTGCCGTAAGAAAAATGGTCGGAGGCTTAATTAAACTTTTGTATCTGAACGGAGAATATAGTAAGGATGATGTAGAAGAAATTCTGAGGTTTTCTCTGGAAATGCGTAGACGCGTTAAGGAACAGCTGAAGAAGTTAGGTGGCATGGAGTTCTATGATGTAAATTTCTCTTATATAGATAATGAAAGTTTCGAAGAACATTATGTTTCTGTTCCGGAGCAGGGCGGAGGCAAACTAATTCCGGAAGGTATGGGTAGTCCGGGCCAAGTTTATACTGTTGCAAGAGGAAAATCAGGCATGATCGGAGTTTTTCGCTTGGAATCGGAAATGATTCCGGGAAGTGGTAAGTTTACTCCTTCCGGTATTGGATCTGATAGAAGTAATAGAGAATCTGTGATGACAGCATTTAATTATCTGAAAGCAAATTCAAATCGTATAAGTGGAAACATTAGTACAACAACCAAGGATTATATAATTAACTATCAAGACCTTCAGGGGATTGGAATGACTGATAAATTATCTTTGGCTACTCTTATTGCCTTTTCTTCTGTTGCTTTAGGAAAGCCGGTTTTAAGCAGTCTTGCAATACTCGGAGAAATTACAATTTCCGGAACATTGCATAAAATAGATGAATTAGCCAATCATTTGCAGGTATGTCTTGATAGCGGTGCAAAGAAGGTGTTACTGCCGTCTACGTCAGCAGCAGATCTTCCGACTGTTCCTTCGGAATTAATTGGTAAGTTCAATCTGATTTTTTATTCTGATCCGGAAGATGCTGTTTATAAGGCTTTGGGAGCTGACTAATTTGAGAATAATTTATAATCAAGTTACAGAAAACAAATCCTTGATTTAGTAGCCATTGTCAAAGCAATTAATGAAGTAGTTCAAGTTGCTTAAGACAATTTGATAACATTAGCTATACATCACAGATTTTAACTTACTTCACGTTATCTGAAATCTCAAATAGTACATTTGATTAATCATTTAATTCTAATTTGAATTAATTTTGATTATTCATTGGTTTTATAAATCATTGATATATATGCATGTTAGGGGTATAATATACCTATAAAATCATATTATATTACATCATTTTAAGGAGCCCTTTTATGTCGAAAGTAAAAATCAATGTTAATTTAAACAAAGAAGACAAAGAAAAAATGGAAGAAATATGCGAGAAATTAGGCATCACCATGACAGGAGCGATTAATATGTTTGTCAAAAAAATGATTATCGAAGAAGGCATACCGTTTGAAGTGAGTACCAAAAAGGCTGAAAAGGTAGAATTTGTTTCTTTTACTGATGAAGCTGTTGAGCAGTCAATGCTGAAAATGATAAAAAAACATAACAAAGTCTTTGAGGAACTCGCTAAATGACGTATGGAAAATTAACTTTAAAGCAAGTCAAAGCTATTCATCATATTCAAATTGAAACATTTGGTGGAATAGACGGAATAAGAGACGAAGGTTTACTAGAGTCTGCAATAGAATCTCCATTTCAAACTTTTGACGGATTAATGCTATATGAAGATCCGATTGAGAGGATTGTGAGAGTTGTTTTTAATATCATTAAAAATCATCCTTTTTTAGATGGTAATAAAAGAACCGGTATTGCAGTCTTAATGATAATGTCCGATTTATATGACATTGAAATCACAGCATCAGATGAGGAGTATATAGAATTGGGTTTGCGCATAACAGCCTTATCTGATCATCATGAAATTACAGATTGGATTAATGATCACATAAGTCTCACAAAACAGTGTTTCCCTTAACTTACGCAATACTTACACAATTTTTTAAATTTCATTTGACATACAAATAAAAATAATGCAATATGTGAATGAATATAATAATATATTCATTCATTAAATTAGGAGAAATAGTTTTGGAAGAAAAGAAAGCTGAATTGTTTAAGGCGGCACAAACCATATTTTCTGAAAAAGGCTATAAGAATACCAATATTGCTACAATTGCTAAAAAGGCAAATATGGCAGTTGGTTCATTCTATAAATACTACAATTCTAAAGAAGAAATTTTTTTAGAAGTATATGCCAATGAAAATCGTTTAAAAAGAGAAGAGATAATGGTATCACTCGGATCTATAGATTGGTACGGCGATGCTGAAAAGATCGGAACTCAAATGATCCGGATTATCGAAATAGTTTTCAAAAATGAGATTCTTAAACAGTGGTATAAGCCTGATACGGCAGATTTATTACGAAATTATTATAACGCAACAGGAACAGATAACAGCTCATATCATCAATTTCTGATTCAAACAATAATGACAGGCTTGAAAAACAGGGGAATTTCCGAAAGTGAAATAATTAACATTCTGAAAGCGATGAAGTTAATTATTTATATTGATAGTTGTGTTCCAAACAATGATGTTGATGATTATGAGAAGAGTATGAAGACGCTGATTCAATATTTTATTGAAGGAATTTTGAAATGATAATTGTAGAAAATAGGAAATCTGATGATTCCCTAATATTTTGAAATTACATGAATGAATATATTAAATAGCTCATTCATCCGCATATGTTAAGAGTGGAGATTATAGTGCATGCAAATAAATATTAAGAAAGAAAAGCTATTAGTTAATCTTGTTACTATAATCAGAATTCCATTTACGGTAATAGGAATATTCGGACTTTACCAGTATAGTCAAAGTGCAGATAATCTATGGAAAATCATTTTTATATTAATTTCAATCTGTATTTACATTAGTGATTTTATAGACGGACGTTTGGCAAGGCAATGGAAAGTCACTTCCGACAAAGGTGCCAGGCTGGATTTGTTTTGTGATTCTTTTTACATTATATCTTGTCTTATAACCATGATTTGGCTAAAACTCAGTTCACCCTGGATCTTAGTGATTGTATTTTATAAACTGCTTGAATTCATATTGTTATCAAAAATAAAAAGAAAATTTTTCAAAGGAGAAACTTTTTATTTTTATGACAAAATAGGCAGAGTATTGAGTGTTTTGTTTTATCTTACTCCGGCAATGCTTTTGATCCTTCATACAAAAGCTCAATTATATTGGGATAATATCCTGGCAAGATATACAGTCATTTTAATCGGACTTACAATTATCAGTAGTCTCGTGAAATTTAGAAAAATAAGTATATATATAATGCAATAAAATAATTATCTCAGCACGGAAAACTGTTTATATGATATTATAAAAACATCTAATTTTTGGTGAGTGGATAAGTGATTATAATCAAATCAGCTTTATCCGAAACCATTGAGGAGATGTTTTCTTTTGTATTTAAATAACTTGTATTTGCGGGCATCAGATATTTTGCGTTGCCGATTTCTAGAGAATAATAGGAAAAATTACATAGCAACCGATTTAGGAGAAATTAATGGGGTCTAAGAAAAGTATAGCATTGATAACCGGAGCTTCTTCCGGTATCGGATTAGAGTTTGCAAAACCACTTGATTCTGATCCGAGAATTGATGAAATTTGGCTTTGTGCCAGACGAGAAAACAGACTTCAGAATTTAGCACAAAGCTTAAATAAATCAACAAAAATAATTGCCGGTGACGTTACTGATTCTCAATGGCAAGATAGATTGCAACAAGAACTTGAGCAGAACAATGTGCAAATTCATACTCTGATTAATTCAGCAGGCATGGGCAAAAAAGGAACCGTAGAGGAAATCGGCCGGGACAACAATGCCTATATGATTGATTTAAATTGCCGTGCTCTGACCGTTGTTTGTTCAATCTGTATCCCGTATATGTCAACTGGAGGGAGAATACTTAACCTCGCATCGGTTGCTGCTTTTTTGCCGCAACCGAAATTTGCGGTATATGCTGCAACCAAGTCTTATGTCTTAAGCTATTCACGTGCACTGCATAAAGAACTCAAATCAAAACAAATTACAGTAACTGCTGTGTGCCCCAATCCGATGGAAACGGAATTTTTTCAACATACCGGCAAACCGCAAGAAATTAGTTCAATTAAGAGAATTGGTTTAGAACAAGTAGAAAAAGTTGCTGCTCAAGCATTGCGCAGATCTGAACGGAAAAAAGATATTTCGCTCCTTAGTATTTCAGCCAAATTTGTCAGAATCGTTTCTCGTATTTTGCCACATCCTTTCATTTTGTGGATTGAAGAAAAAATAGGCTTAATTTAATTAATTCTTTTATGATTTATGTTACAATAAATAACGGATGAAATCCAAAAGTGTAAGAATCTTAGGAGGCATGTATGTATAAAATCATAAGAAAAGAAGAATTAAATGAAAATGTGTTCAGAATGGCAATTGAAGCCCCTCTGATTGCAGCAAAGGGAAAAGCCGGTCAATTCATTATGTTTCGTGTAGATGAATTAGGTGAGCGGATTCCTTTAACCATTGCGGGTACCAATCAGGATGATGGAACAGTGGAAATCATTTTTCAGGTAGCCGGAAAAGGTACCAGAGTATTGGCTAATAAAGAAGAAGGCGAAACAATCTTGGATTTTGTGGGACCTCTAGGAATTCCTTCAGCACTAGAAGGTTACAAGAAAGCTTGTGTTATCGGTGGTGGTGTAGGAACTGCTATAG
>DUOO01000011.1 GCA_012838795.1 Clostridiaceae bacterium
AGAACATCCAATAAATAGGTCTCTTTTGGTAAGTTTTTAAATGATCGGCATAGAAACCATAGTTCAAATAACGATTCAATGTCTCTTCTGCAGATTCGTTTTGTTTTTTTCCTAAAGCTTCAGCGATGAATTCAATATTTTCTCTATATGTGTCTTCGCCATAGATGTGTTTTATTAACTTAATAATTCTAGCAGTTAAACCATCAGCCATACCTAATTGTGTATAAATGGGAATAATGCCATCATCATCTGGCTGATATGTGACATAGTTCATAGGATTCCATTCACCACCAGCATAAGCTAAGCCATCTACGTCAAGTGAATAACGCCCCATCTCAATTCCAACAAGATATGAAATCAAATGCCTAATATCCTCACTCTCTGATGGACGGTGCAATGTAATCTCGCTATCATCAACACTTGTTGTAATTGCCCCATTTAAATTCAAAACTTTTGAGAACGAATCAGAAATATTTTCTTCATATTTTTTCATATCTGTAATTATCTGCATTTTTTTAGCACAATAATTCTCATATATTTCTTTTAACAATCCTTCTTTTATCAATGGCATTTTCTTAAAATCCCAGCTTGTCTCATATTCGTCCCAATCTTCTTTTGCCAATTTTATACATCTTGATGAAATCTCAGACACATAATCAAAGATTTCTTCATTGTAACAAACAGGTAATTCACCTATGTGACTTTCATTGTAATTTAAAGTAGGTGAAATAACTTTTAATAAATGTTCAACTATTTTTGTATTTAGCCAACCAAGCAAATACGCCTTAAAGCGCTTATCAAATAAGAACAAAGAGCCTCCTGCACCATCAAATAAAAAATCACTTTCAAAATTTCTAAATGCAGTGGAACCACTAGAAAGTTTTGTCCAGGCAATAAAATCATCAAAATATGAATCTTGATTTCTTAAGGCAGCTTTATTTTTCTTTAACTCACTACCATTTTTTCCCCAATATACAATATTTTCTTGGTTTCCATACCATTTTCTGTATTCTCCACCTTTATTATAAATCACCCAATTATCATGATTTTTTCGATTGATAATATTTGTTCTATTTAAGTCAACTTCAAACCATAGTTTTACAAAGCGGTTTACATCGCAAGTAGACATACCTTGTTTTGGTGTTCCAAAATGAGATACTGATTTACAATTCTTAAATATGTCTTTAACCTGAGGAGTAATCCAATAGGCAAAAGGCATCCCTGGAATATACTTAAATTCTGAAGAGTCACTACTATAATAATATCCACAATCTTTGTTCGAATTTGCTTCCAAAAATTTGGTGTTTTGTACAGCCATTCCTCCCCTAAAATCACTTAATCTAAAATAACTGCTATTTTTAAAAGACTTAGTATTTCGTAAGACGAATGTACATAGAGGAACTATCGCTTCTTCTAAAGCAGAATACTCTAGCTGAATCAAAGTCTCAACATGCTTCGAATCGAATATCATTTTTCTTAACTCTTCATACGATTTGATAAACATCCATACATACGGTGTCATAAATGCAGAAAAACCATTTTTTACAACGAAATCAAAAGAATGATCGATAAACATAGAGAACATATCTGCCTTACTTCTGCCATAGTTTAAATTAGCATATTCTTTCATTTGTGAATCTAAATTATTTATATTAACATATGGCGGATTAGTGATCATAACATCGTATTTTGATGATAAAATTTTAGCTTGCTTTATCAATCTTTCTAAGCACTTTAGTCCATCGTTTAAAAAAGCCGTGTTAAAAATATTTATTACAGCATTGTTTTTGATTTTTGCGACTGCTTTTTCGATTATTTCAAAATTATTGATTTCGAATCTCTGTAATGAACCTATTGTTTTGGCATCAATGAATTTTTCTACCAACCACTTAATTGATTTAACTTCCTCGTTAGAAAGAATCTTTAAATCCTGCATCTGCCTTTCATAATCATTTTTAATCAAATCTCTTGCATCCCAAATTTCATATACCTTAGGCTTTATAAAATAATTAGAATTAAAAAAACGTGAATTTTTACTTCTTGCTTTCATCACAAGAGCAAAACTAGCAAGCTGAGCTGCACGTTTATCAACATCCAATCCAACTAAATTATTCTTCAAAATTAATGTTGGTATTTCTCTGATTTGATAACCACGTTC
Organism: Clostridiaceae bacterium; assembly: GCA_012838795.1. Classification (GTDB taxonomy): domain Bacteria; phylum Bacillota; class Clostridia; order Saccharofermentanales; family DTU023; genus UBA5436. The sequence continues at coordinate 2,159 of DUOO01000011.1, forward strand.
TTCATACATCTTATAAAGAAGATCAAACACATAAACAAGAATGTGACCAGAGCCACAGCATGGTTCTATAATTCTAATTTCTTCTGGATTAACATTTTTGTATCTTATTGCATCAAGCTTTGCTTGGACATCTGCTTCTTGCTTTGCATCCTCAACATAATATTTCATCTCGGATTTTAAAGATGAATTTGGATAGCTTTCTAACCAAATACGACCGATAGAATTTTCGGCCATATATCTAACAATCCAGTCAGGAGTGAATAACTGTGTAACAGCTGCAAGATTATCTTTTGTAATTGTTTCCTTAGCTGCAAATACAGCATCTTTCTTTTGTGAAATATAGAACTGATAAAGCCATCCGATTACTTCCACATCATTCAAGAAGTCATCTTCACCAATTTCCATAAGTTTTGTGATAAATGTCTCACCCTTTAATAATGCTTTTGGAAGCAATAATTCTAGGTAATCCTGGTCTTTATCAAATAACATAGGCAAAATTCTACTCAATGCATAGCACTGACGGAATAAAACATAGCTATATGCTTCGTCTAATTTTCCTTGTGAATACAATGGTTGAATTACCGATAAGTCAAGTTTTAATTCATCTTTTACCAAATCAAGATGCTTCATTATTTCAGGTTCAACACCACCATCACGTGATGAAAGAACTCTAAAACCGTGTGGAAGAAAATCATGAACCTCCATAAATCTTAATGCAATAATTCTATTGAACCAGGTATATGCAAATTCTTCGACAACTTGCTTATATCCGTCTGTTTTAATAAGTTTAATAATATTGTCTCTTTTTTCTTTTAAATCTGCTGGATAGGAGTTCATATCACCATCTATGATAGTAAAATCACCTACTTTACGAGCTTCTTTTATATCTTTTTCTGAGTTGATACCAAGCGTTTTTAATGATATCTCAATTTGTTGTTCAAGATTATTTTTAGCCCATACAGCATAATATTGTAGTGCTTTTTTATCCATATGTCCTCCTTATTCCAAGTTGATTTCATCGTTGTAATCAAAAGCTTTTTCTAGTTCAGCTTTAATATAATAAAGAATTGATGCAATTTCTTCTTTAGATTTAATCGTTTTCTTTGCAGTTGGAATACAATTAATAACTTTTACTGTTTTACGTTTAACGTCTTGAATTACTGGTGGTACTGTATCACCCGTTTCAGTTGGTAGTTCTACTTCAGATAATATGTTTTGAATGTATTTTTTAAAGTCCTTAACTGTATTTTGACTTGATAAAACATACGCATCCAAGTTTGGTGTCTTTTTAGACATACTGTTATTCCAAGCTGTATATACTCTTTCAATCTCATCAAACTTATCTTGGATCTTATATTTTTTCTTATCAGAAATACTTGACTCAAGAGCTGCATTCAGTTCTTTTTTAATTTCTTCCTTGTCATTATTTATAGAACGAATGGCGTTGTTATACTTTTCTTCTAAAATTTGCTCTTTTATTTGATTCGCTTGGAAAACAAGACTACTTAATTGAGTCATCTTAGCAAATGGAACAGCCATGTTTAAAATTAAGCTCATTTCATTTATAACTGGTTCAATACTTTCTAAACCGTTGAATAAGGAATGATTATCGTTATACCATCTGACAATTTCTAATGCATCATTATAAACTTTTTGTTGACTTGAACCTTCTTTGTAGAATGCTTCTAGTTGTTCTAAAATCTCAGCATTCTTTTC
>DUOO01000058.1 GCA_012838795.1 Clostridiaceae bacterium
ATTATAAAACCCCACAGCAGGTTGAAGATGAGATTCTTGCAGCTTAGTAATCTTTCTCTACGTATTAATATCATGCAGAGAGAAAATGTTCAACTTTTTGTGTCCAAAGTATTGACATAGGTCCACTTTTCATTATAGTTGAAAATAATAAAGTTAGGAAGTACAATGAATATAACAAGAACTTATGTAGATAAAACGCTGAAACAGCTTTTTTGACAAAGAAATTATTTCGATTCATACAGAGATGATTGAAGAATTTAATGTATTGTATAGTAGATTGGAATAAAGAGATAATTAGGAGGAAACTTTAATTGAGAGATAGTAGAAATATGATTAATAATATTAAGAATTCATATCCAGATCAGTATAGATTTCTTAAATCAAAACTTTTAGAAAAAAATGAAGACGGTATAACAGAATACATACTCGGTCAGAGAAATGATTACTTGAATATATATTATAGAGGTATGAGTATGGCTCAGATTAAGGATACTGGAAATAAAATGACTTGTACTATGTCTAAATTTTATATAGAAGGTAGATCAGATTTGAAGTCCCCTATGAAACTTGAAACCTTTTGCAAGGAAGAAGTTTTTGGTTACATTAAAACCCAAATTGAGAAACATGTTTATGGAGAGCATGATGGAAAAATGCGTCGTGAGAAGGTATGCCAGCAATGGATTATGAATATGAATAATTCTCATAAAGCTGAGGAATGGTTTTTTATAGATATGGAATATGTGTTTGATGAAAAGCCATATGGAAGACCTGATTTAATTGCTATAAAGAGGAATCCAGATAAAAATGGTGTTCATGATGTAGCACTTGTAGAAATAAAAATAGGAAACACGAAGTATTCTGGTTTAGATGGAACAAAGTACGATGCTGATAAGGAACTCTTTGAACAGCTAAAGGAAAATGTTTTTAATGAATCGACTGAAAAATTAAGGAAATTGAAATATGGAAGTGGCTTAGTGAGTCATATGGTGGATAATTTAAGATTCCTTAATAATCCCTATAATTATCAAATTCAGTTGCGGCAGGAATTAATTAATATGCTAGAAGTCTGTTCTGATTTGGAAGTGATTGCAGCGGATGAGCCTTTAGCAAAAGTAAAAGATGTTGAACAGTTATCAACAAAGCCCATTGTATACATATTAAGTTATGCTTATGTGCCTAGTATAAAGGATGATGCTAAAAAGAAAACAACTATAAAATCGATGAAACGGTCATTTTATAATCATTTTTATACATCAGAGTACTGTTTGAAAAATATGATTAATTGCAATCAGATTGAGGAAATTTTGAAATTGCAATCTAACTTCAAAGAAGCTATAGAAGAAGATAGTGTAACTGTATTATCTTGTGAACAGGAGATTGGAAAAGAAATTTATAAATTTATTTTTGGCTTTAAAGATCCAGATAAGACAGAATTACCTATTTGGAAATGTTTATAGATGGGGGAATGATGTCAAAAGAAAATGGAAATATTATCACTCTTACAAAAGCCGAGCGTCAACTTTTGTTATATGAAGTTTTTTATCGCTTCTATGGTCAAGATCTTGAAACCATCTTTTCGGTCCTGCCCATAGAGCGTCGTATGTTACAACGGGACG
>DUOO01000059.1 GCA_012838795.1 Clostridiaceae bacterium
ATTTTGCCCCTGCAAACTTGGTTTTGAGTGGAGCCGTGCCAAAAAAGCCGGCTGTGCGGATCAGAAACGCTCGGCAACCCGCAGGACCGTAAATTTTGCCCCTGCGGGCTTGGTTTTGAGTGGAGCCGTGCCAAAAAAGCCGGCTGTGCGGATCGGAAACGCTCGGCAACCCGCAGGACCGTAAATTTTGCCCCTGCGGGCTTGGTTTTGAGTGGAGCTGTGCCAAAAAAACCGGCTGTGCGGATCGGAAACGCTCGTCAACCCGCAGGACCGTAAATTTTGCCCCTGCAAACTTGGTTTTGAGTGGAGCCGTGCCAAAAAAGCCGGCTGTGCGGATCAGAAACGCTCGGCAACCCGCAGGACCGTAAATTTTGCCCCTGCGGGCTTGGTTTTTGACATGAATAAGACGTAAAAAAGGCAGTCTCTATTAAACTGCCTTTTTCGAGTTATCCATATACTAACAAAGACAATTATCGTTTATTAGAATTACGCCAGATTCCTTGTTCTGTTGCGGATTTGATCAAGTCTTCACGGAAATCAGGATGAGCTAAATTGATTAAACCTTCCGCTCTTTGCCAAGCAGACTTACCTTTCATATTAAACATACCGTATTCGGTAACGACATAATGAACCGTAGTATACGTATCGGTGACTCTGGATTTTGAGATGAAAGGAATAATACGGCTGAAAGTTTCACCTTTTCTATTGGTAAAAGTTGAACTCAAAGCAATAAAACTTTTACCGCCTTGTGAATGATAAGCACCCATTACAAAATCTAATTGACCTCCTGTTCCGCTGATATGACGGAAACCGGTAGATTCAGCATTGACCTGACCGAATAAATCAATTTCAATTGCATTATTGATTGAAATAAAATTGTCAAAACTGGAAATAACCTGAGGTGAATTGACATAATCAACCGGTGCACTTAATAATTGAGGATTATTATCCATAAAATCATATAGTTCCGAGGAACCGATCGCAAAAGTAAAGACCTGCTTGCCACGATCAAGCTTCTTTCTCTTACCGGTAATAATTCCGGCTTTTGTCATATTCATCATGCTGTCGACATAAAATTCACTATGAATTCCCAAATCTTTAATATCCGATGCCGCAATCATTTCACCGACTGCATTGGGCATTCCGCCAATTCCCAATTGTAAGGTAGCACCGTCAGGAATTTGATTCATAATTAGTGCGGCAATTTCACGATCTGTTGCATCGGGTTCCGGATTACCGATTGTGCTGAGAGGGGAAGAATGTTCTACGATTGCATCAACTTGATCAATATGAATGCATTCATCGTATAAACCGTAAACATGGGGCATTTGATCATTTACTTCGAGAATTATATGTTTAGCTCTGCGGATAGCTTCCATTACATGTGAATTGCTCGGCCCGAAGTTAAAGAAGCCGTGCTTATCCATAGGGGTTGTTTGCATCATTACAACGTCGACCCGCTCAATATCTTCTTTTCTGCGATAGAGGATCGGAGCTTCGGAATAACGAAACGGTGTATAGAAGGCATAACCTTTACTGGCATATTGACGTTCGTAACCGCCGAAATGCCATGAGTTTATTGTAAAAACATTTCGATTCAATCTTTCATTTGCTTCCATTATTGCAGCCGGTCTGATGCAGAGCAGTGTCCGCACATTAATATCCTCAAGTTCATCTGCACGATCAGCTAAGGCTTGATCAAGAACTAAAGGCATACTTGGACCGATTGTATAATCCAGCCAGTCACCGGATTTTACGATTTTTACAGCTGCTTCGGGAGAAGTCAGTTTAGATTGATAAAGTGAATGATAATTAGTCATATTACCCTCCATTCTATTTAAACAAGTTTTTTAATAATCTATGATTTAATTTAATGATATAAATAAGATTAACCTAATATGCTATAATATACAAGAATATAAATATAGAATTAATTAAATAAACTTGTGTATTTATATATATGATCAACAGTATACCGTGAACGTTTACGATAATTAAATGTTTTTGATAGATATTAAAAAAAATATTAGCTTATTAATTCGCAATAATATACAATTGTTATTGAATAATAAGACTTTGCTTCCGAGACATCTGAAAGCAAAAGTCAAACCAAAGCCAAGCGAAAGCAAGGAGAAAACAGATCATTATTAAATAATTGAGATATCAATTGGATAAAAATCGAGAATAGATTGATCTTGACAGACAGTTTATTAATAGAATTATCCGTTAAGAATTTAGACACAAACATAGTACAAAAATTGATTAAAACCAAATAAAAAATGAAGAGAAAGGGTATTTTATGTCAAAAAAAGTAATCATAGCCGGAACAGCCAGAACCGCAGTGGGTACAATGGGGGGGAGTTTGAGCACTGTACCTGTTGCTAAATTGGGAGAAATTGTGATCAGAGAAGCTGTAAAGAGGGCAGGAATTAAACCTGAAGATGTAGATATGGTTTATATGGGCTCCGTATTACAAGCTGCTCAAGGTCAAAATGTTGCAAGACAAGCATCAATACATGCAGGCTTGCCGGTAGAGACACCTGCTATGACAGTGAATATTGTCTGCGGTTCAGGTTTAGAAGCAGTTAATATGGCAGCTCGTTTAATTAAATATGGCGAAGCCGATATCGTAATTGCCGGAGGTATGGAAAATATGTCGAATGCACCATATGCTCTGACCAAAGCTCGTTACGGTTACCGCATGGGTGATGCTCAAATTCATGATACTATGACCTATGACGGCTTAACCGATATCTTCAATAAGTACCATATGGGCATTACCGCTGAAAATGTAGCAGAAAAATATGGTTTGACCAGAGAAGAATTGGATGAGTTTGCCACTAACAGTCAACAAAAGGCCACACAGGCTCAAGCAGATGGTAAATTCAAAGATGAAATTGTTGAAGTTGAAGTTCAGCAACGTAAAAATACAATCATTTTTGATCAGGATGAGGGTATACGTGCCGGAACTACTGTTGAAGTATTGGCAAGATTACGTCCTGCTTTCAAAAAAGATGGAATAGTCACAGCCGGTAACTCTTCATCTATTAATGACAGTGCTGCGGCAGTAGTCGTAATGAGTGAAGAAAAAGCGAAAGAACTTGGTGTTACTCCGGAAGCGGAATGGATTGACAGTGCATTAGGTGGTGTAGATCCTGCTTTTATGGGACTTGGACCGATTTATGCAACCAGAAATCTGATGAAAAAAGTAGATTTCGAAATTCAGGATTTTGATTTAATCGAAGCGAATGAAGCCTTTGCCTCACAATCAATTGCTGTTATACGTGATTTAGAGTTAGACCCTGCCAAAGTCAATGTCAATGGCGGTGCAATTGCTTTAGGTCATCCGATCGGTGCATCAGGCGCACGTATTTTGATTACTTTAATTCATGAAATGAATCGTCGTGATGATGCTGAACTCGGTTTAGCAACCTTATGTATCGGTGGCGGAATGGGTTGTGCCACGGCAATCAGAAAATATAAATAAATATGGAGTGAATTTTGATTTGATAACAGATAATTCACGGTAGTGAGTATTAATCAGATGATATTACAAAGATTTGAATAAAAGGGGGTAAAAATGGAATTTGTAAAAGTAAGTATAAATGAAGCGGTAGCAACGATTACAATTGATCGTCCCAAAGCATTAAATGCATTAAATACCCAAGTTTTGCAAGAGATTGCCTCAGCTTTTGCCGGTTTGGATCTTGAAACAGTACGTTGTGTAATTTTGACAGGTGCAGGTGACAGATCTTTTGTTGCCGGTGCAGATATCGGTGAAATGGTCGATATGGATTCTGCAGCCGGAAAAGAATTGGGAATTACCGGTAATAAAGTCATGCGTGATATTGAAAATTTCCCGATTCCGGTTATTGCAGCGATTAACGGCTTTGCTTTAGGCGGCGGTAATGAATTGGCAATGAGTTGTGATATTCGTTTGGCAAGTGAGAATGCGATCTTCGGTCAACCTGAAGTCGGCTTGGGAATTACACCCGGATTTGGCGGTACTCAAAGATTGGCCCGAGTCATCGGTTCTCTTTCCAAAGCAAAAGAAATTCTTTACACCGGGCGAAATATCAAAGCGGATCAAGCTTTGGAGATAGGTTTGGTAAGTGCAGTTTATCCACAAGAAGAATTAATGGCACAGGCTGAGAAAATGGCTTCCATAATTGCAGCTAATGCGCCGATTGCCGTGCGCTATACTAAAGAAGCGATTGATCGTGGCGTGCAAACCGATATTGATTCCGCAATTGCAATTGAAGTTGATTTATTCGGTGCTTGTTTTGATACAGCAGACCAAAAAGAAGGTATGAATGCATTCTTAGAAAAACGCAGAGAAAAGAACTTTATTAATAAGTAAAGTCTTTTGTCAGCAAAATAATAGAAAAAAATTAAAATCTTGGAAATGTCTGAAATATAAAATATTAATAATTTTATTCGAAAGAAAGGAATAGATATGAAAATTGGCGTTATCGGTGCAGGTATAATGGGAAGCGGAATTGCTCAAACTTTTGCTCAAACAGAAGGTTATGAAGTAATGCTTTCGGACATTAACATTGAATTGGCAGAAGCCGGCAAAGCAAGAATAGCTAAAAGTTTAGCCAGATTGGTTGACCGGGGCAGAATGGAACAAGAAAAAGCAGATGCGATAGTTGCCAATATCACACCTTGTTTGAACAAAGATTTGGCTGATTGTGATTTAATTGTTGAAGCGGCTCTTGAAAATATGGATATCAAAAAAGCAACTTTCAAAGAATTGGACAGTATGTGTAAAGAAGATACAATTTTTGCTACTAACACATCTTCACTTTCAATTACTGAAATTGGCAATGGCTTAAATCGCCCGCTTATCGGTATGCATTTCTTCAATCCTGCTCCGGTTATGAAATTAGTCGAAGTTATTCCGGGTCTGAACACACCGGATGAATTGGTTGAAAAAATCACAAACATTTCGCAAGAAATCGGCAAAACTCCGGTTAAAGTAAATGAGGCTGCAGGTTTTGTCGTAAACAGAGTTTTGATTCCGATGATCAATGAAGCGGTCGGACTTGTAGCTGAGGATGTAGCAAGTGCAGAAGGTGTTGACACTGCAATGAAGCTTGGAGCTAATCATCCGATGGGGCCATTGGAATTAGGAGATCTGATCGGTTTGGATGTTTGCCTGGCAATCATGGAAGTTCTGTATACTGAAACCGGCGATTCAAAATATCGTCCACATCCTTTACTTCGCAAAATGGTACGCGGCGGTAATTTAGGTCGCAAAACCGGCAAAGGATTTTATGATTACAGCAAATAATGACTATAATTAAGTAAAAATGATCCTGTTTTATGGATTTAGAGTTCTGCAAATTACGATTTGCAGAACTCTAATTTTTGAGCAGATTTTATGGTTGAGGTGGGGGTTTCCGCTCAGAATTTTGAGCTGTGTGAAATTTCCTTTGTACAGCGATGAAAAGTGAGCAGATTTAGCTGATTTGTTAATTTTTGATAAATATTTACGGCTGACATTCAACCATTGCGGTTGCAGTGATTTTTAATACTATGTCATTATTTTGATTTTTAACTTCAAGATAATAAGATATGGCACCATATTTATTTTTTGATAAAATCTTTTTATCCACAATTGTTACTACACCGTCTAAGTCATCCAAAGGATAAACAGGTTTGAGCCATTCTGCTGAATCAATACTCATGCCGGCAACTAAATGCTCCGCATCGATTTTCGTTTTGACCCATTCGCCCCAACAAGCACTGATTGTGTGAAAACCTGAAGCAATAATCCCGCCAAATCTGGATTTAGCAGCTTCGGTCCGATCAATATGAATAGGTCGAGGATCATATTTCGTTGCAAAATCAATAATTTCCTGTTCGGTTAATTGAACGGTCGGTACTTGATATTGAGTTCCTATAATATATTCTTCAAAATACATATTTACTTTACTGAACCGGTTCGGCTGATGCAGAATAAGGCCAAAGCGAATGTGATCGGTGCATAAATAAACAGAGTTGCATAATTTTGAGTTAAGTCGCGAATTAAGCCGAAAAGAATCGGACTGAAAATACTTGCACTGAATGAGAAGAAATAATAGTAGCCTGTGTAAGTGCCTATTTCAGATTCTTTTCCGATTTCCAGAACCATTGGCAATGAGTTGATATTGATTAAAGCCCAGAAGAAACCGCCGAGTAATAACAAAATTCGTAAAGCCATTAAATTCATCAAAAATATAATCGGAACGAAGACAACGATTATACCGACCAAACCGATTATGATACTTTTGCGACGACCGATTTTAGATGCAATAATACCTGATGGAATTGCGAAAGCAACGAACGATACGGAGAAAAATGCCAAAATCATTGAAGCTGAACCTTCAGCTACACCTAAATTCACTACGGCAAATGTGGTAAAAAATGTTTCGACTGCATTGTAACCACAAAACCAGAAAAAAATCGCGAATAGTAAGTAGATTAAGTTGCGTCTTTGTTTTGGCGGTAACTTTTTGAACGTACTTAAACTGATTGAGTTTTTATCATCTTCAGATTTGTCGGAAGATGTAAAAGGAGATTTGGCAGTCGGTTCTTTGACAAAAAGAAATAAGGTAAATACAGCCACAAGCATGACAACACTGCCCATACCGAAAGTTGCCGAACGACCGTAGCTGTTTGCGATTTTACCGCCAATCAAAAATGCGATAATACTGGCAACTCCGCCCATCAGGTTGATTACGCCGTTAGCTTTGGACCAATGCCGGCTTGGAGTTAAATCAGGCATTAATGCGACAATTGGTGCACGCCAGACAGACATTCCGAAATTGAAAACTATAACTATAATCATCAAAGTTACCAGGGAAGGCATTTGTGGAATGAAGAAAAATAAAACGGAGCAAATTGGTGCGGCAATCATGATGTACGGCATGCGTTTACCGAATCTGGTCCGGGTGCGATCACTTAATGAGCCGAACAGAGGCTGAAAGACTACACCGAAAGCATTATCAATTGTCATAATCAGACCGATTAAAGCGGAAGATGTGATAAAGTCTTTCAAAATTAAAGGTACAAAACTATTATATATCGACCAGAGTAATGATGAGGCAAAAAAACCGGTTCCGATTAAAAAAGTTTTGCCGTAATTTAATTTGGAAGAATCATTTGCTTGTTTTTTATCTGAACTATTATCCATGGTTGTCTCCTCCTATAAAAAGTCAAAACAGACTCACTGTTTGCTTCCTCCTTGAATTTCAAAAATTATTATATTATCTATTCCAATCTCAAATTTCTCGAATTTTAATTTTTAAAATTGTTTATATCATCTCTGATTTCTAAAGCGGTTTTAGGGTCGTTGGTAATTAAACCATCAACTCCTAATGCAATAATCTGACTCATTTGCTGAGGGTCGTCGACTGTCCAAGGTCTTACCTTTATATTTTTCTTGTGACAAGATTTTACATATTTAGGTATGATCAAATTAGGAAAGAAGGGATGTAAGCCATGAATATGATTCTTTTTGGCGTATTTCCACGGTTTGAATAAACCTTCCATATAAAGAAAAGCTAATTCAGCGTTTGTGCCAAGCAAACGGAATTTCATGATTGAATAGTGATTGAAGGAAGAAAAAATGATTCTTTCTTCCAGATTAAATTCACGAACCAAATCCAAAACATCTTCTTCTAATTCCGGGTATAATACTTGAGCATTTTTTAATTCAATATTTAGGTAAACATCTTTTTCTTTGACTAAATCTAAGACTTCTGTCAATAACGGTACATAAGAATTTCGATTATTATTCATAAAAGATGCCGCATTAAGCGGTTTTATTTGATCATAGGAAGCTTTGCAAATTTCCAAATCAACATTGGTAACTCTTTGTAAATTTTCATCGTGTGTCACGATAATTTTTCCGTCTTGAGTTTTCTGGATGTCTAATTCAATTCCTTCAACATTTAAATCCAATGCCGATTGAAAGGCATCCAGCGTATTTTCAGGTTCAAGGATTGCATTTCCTCTATGTGCGAATATTTTTGTTTTCATATCTACCCCTTCTACCCCCTAAATATAAATTTCTTGTTAAGCTTAACATAAATTTGTGGTGAACAAGAAAAGGTTTTGTAATGTTTAATCTTCTTTCGATGAATTCTGTTAAAATACAAAGTAAGTATAAAGTAAAAAAGCACGAAAATACAAATCAAGTATTAATATAAATTAAGCGAGGGATCTTTATGAAAAAATGTACACAATGTGGTGCAACCGTTTCGGGAGATGAAAAATTCTGTGGTAATTGCGGAAACAATTTAATGGTATCCGGTGCAACAACATTTGAAGAGCCGGAAGAGAATTTTACTGAATCCATAGATTCTGCTGAAGATAGTGAAGATTTATATACACAAGACTTGGATTCGCAAATTTACCAACAAGATTATGATCAACAACCGTATGTAAAAGATTCTGATTCTCAGGCATATGAAGATAATTCAAATACGTATCCCGGTTACGATTATCCAACAGACTCACAAGCCCAATACTATGAACAACAAGCTAAAGGTCCGCATTATCAGAGGGTTTCCTCACAATACCCTTATCCTGCAGCTTACGGATCAGACTCGGATTACCCGACTCCGCCGAGGAAATTTGATGAGAAATCATTACCGGAAAAATACAAACCGATTTCTGCCTTTGGATATATCGGATATGGACTTCTGTTCAGTATTCCGCTTATCGGTTTAATTCTGGCAATTGTTTTCGCGATCAGCGACAAAAAAATCAATCGCAGAAATTATGCACGTTCTGTGATTATCGTATATATTATTGTTTTAGCAACAGGAGTAGCAGTATTCTTTATTTTTAAAGAAATCATCTATTCTTTGGTTGGAATTTTATCTATGCTCTAAACTTTTGCATTAGTCATTTGAATTTATTTTTAACAATTTTGATTAAATAATTGCCTTGTCTTTCCATTTACCCCGACGATAGAAAATAAAGGTAATGATAGAGCCGGTAACCCAAGAGGAAAGCAGGGCTACATTTTGCATATATGGTGAACCGTACGGCCATTCCGGAGATCTTGTCAGATAGGTTAATAAGTAAGCCAAAGGAACACGTAAAAAAACTGTGACAAATAAGGTAATCCACATCGGAGTCATTGTGTCACCTGCACCTCGCATCACTCCGCTTAAAGTCATGGTTTGAGAGATTGCGATATAACCGAGAATTAAGATCAACATCATTTTATAACCGAGATCTATAACTTTTTTATCGGTTGAAAAAAGCCCTAATAATTGATGTCCGAAAATCAACAAGATCATCGACAGAACAAATGAAACACCCAGTGCCAGCAGTGAAACGGTCTTGCTGCCTCGCTTTACACGTTCGAGATTTCGGGCACCGACATTTTGACCGACAAAAGTGGTAGCTGCCATACCAAAAGTTTGGTTCGGCATCATAGCAAATCCGTCAAGACGGATGACAGCAGTATTGGCTTCGACTACCATCGTCCCCATTCGGTTAGTCAGATTTTGCACCATAATCATCGCTAAGGAAAATAGTCCTTGCGTAATACCTGCAGGTAATCCTAAAAGTAATAATTCTTTGATGAATTTCAGGTTAGGTTTGATGTCATCTCTATGCAGACGATTAATCCGCGGACTGCGATAAATTTGACTGAGTACGAGAATTGCGGAAATTGCTTGTGAAATAATAGTTGCCCAAGCTGCCCCGGCAACTCCCAACTTAAATTCCCAAACAAAAAGCATGTCCAATACAGTATTAATTATAGTTGAAACTAATAAATATAATAACGGGGTTACCGAATCCCCGACACCACGCAATATTCCGGAGCCGATATTGAAAAATGCAGTACCCAAAAACCCTATAAAAGTAATTTGTAAATATGAGGTAGACATATCAATAATGTCGGCAGGTGTATTGATCAAATTTAAGATAGGCTTGGAGAGGGGAATTGCAATCGACACCAAAATGATGGTTGCCAACAAAATTAAAATGAATGTATTGCCGATTGTTTTGGTCAATTTGTTTTGATTTTTCGCTCCGAAAAATTGAGCAACCATAACACCGGCCCCGGTTGCAATAGCCATAAATAACAGCAAAGTAAAATTAATTATAGGAAAAGTTGCACCGATAGCTGCCAGACCGCCCGGAACTACTCGGCCGACAACAATAGAATCCACAGTTGAATAAAGCTGTTGAGCAAAGTTGCCGATAATCAAAGGTATTGAAAATCGTATTAATCCGTGTAAAATATTTCCTTCAGTTAAATCTTGAGCAGAAAAAAATGATCGTAATTTATTTATCATGTTTATTATAATATTCTAATAATGTGCTGAATTTATTCTTTGTCTATCCTGTCCCGTTCGGATCCCTGTTGTTTGTTTATATTTGACACTCTCCATACCGGAAGGCAGGTCGTTCTTGGTACCTGCTGCTTTAATCAGTATCTGTCAAGTCCATTTCCGGTATAATGAAAAAGGAACTTTACGATGGACATTTCTTATATCAAAGTTAATCTTTCGCCGGTAAGAATATACAATCTGATTATCACCTCTATCTCTTATCCGATCTCAAGCTTGATTCTTCAGTTTTTGCATAGATTTGGCCGTCTTTGACAAGCAAAATATCGTCATATAAATTCTTTGTACTATTAAATACCACATGTGAGACATTTAAAATAGTAACGCCTGTCAAATCTAATAATCTTTGTTCAATTTTTTGAGCAGTTTCATCATCCAAACTTGCGAAAGGTTCATCAAGCAACATGATGTCAGCTTCCGCTAAAAGTCCTCTGGCAATGGCAATTCTGGTCTTTTCACCACCGGACAACTCTGCTCCGTTATTAACTAAAACATCATCCAAACCGTTAGTCCGTGAATTCAACAAATTATCTAAACCGGCAGCCGTGATTGCAGAATTCAATTTTTCATCCGAAACATCTTGAAACAGAGTAATGTTGTTGCGAATCGTATCATTAAAAATAAAAACATTTTGCTCAATATTGGAGAGTTTTTGATAATAACTGTCTGTATTGATTTCGTTTAATTGTGTATCGTCAATCATAATTTGTCCGTGATCCGGATTGAAGTATTTACGCAGCAACCGAAGGATTGTGGATTTTCCGGAACCGGAAGGTCCGATAATTAAATATTTTCCACCTTTTTTGAACTTCGCGTCAGCATTATTTAAAACAGGGATATCGGGATAATCAAAACTGATATCAGTTAAGCTGATTTGATGTTCCAGGCCGGGATAAGGTTTGTTAATTTCCTGCATTTGCTGATTTTGCAGATGTTGTTCCATTTTTTGGAAAATAGGCTCAACTGAACGAAGATGCGGCAATGCTTCGCTTAACATGAAAATCGGATGAATCAGATTGGAAATCGCAATAATTAATACAAACAGAACACCGACAGATATAGTGCCTTTTGCAACAGCGCGTACTCCGATTAATAAACCGAACAGAGCTACTCCACTGCTCATTAACTGGTTCATTGCTTGCAGATAAGTACCGCGTTTTTCGATTTCATATCCTTTGTCTTGAACATCTGTACTGCGTTGATCAAAATCTTTCAATATTCTTTTCTCCAATTGGAAGCTTTTTACAATTCGGAAAGCTGACAGTGTTTCTTTGGCATAGCGGGTATATTCCTCTAAAAAACCGGCTTTCTTTTGCTCAGGTTTTTTGAGCAAGTTACCGCTTTTATACATGATTAATAACAAAATACCTAAACAAGGAATAATAAAGGTCAATGTCTGCCAATTAATGCTGATAATAAGAGCTAAAGAACCGAAAAATGCCGTGACCGACATAATTACGACAGTCATTTGTTGAAAATATTTTTCTTCCAAGGTATTGGCGTTATTTGTAATGTCGTTGATATATCTGGAGTTACCTGAACTTTGAAACTCATTAATGTTTTTATCAAACGCTCTTTTTAAATAGCGCTGTTTGAGAATGGTGGAAGATTTTTTGACGAAAATTGCCCTGATATAAGCCAGCCAAATATTAAACGGAAAAAGACCGCATGCAAGAATTATGAAAATGGGTGCTTTGGCGATTAGAATCTCTTTATTTCCGGCTACAGCAGCATCAAAGATATCTCTGATATTGAAAGAATGTATGATACTGATAAGCTGCAAAATGACTTCTGAAGCGATTAACAGAAAAAACGGCTGCCAAGCCAGTAACAATATTTTGCCTAAAGTCATTTCAGATTTTTTATTTGAAGTAAGAGCCGATTGTTTGTTTTTCATTTTTCTAGTCATCGCTCACCTCGGTCTTGTTTGATTCATTCGAATTTTCGGGATTATAATAACCGTTACGTAATTCCTGAAAATATTGCTCGGGTTTCAGCGTTCTGATTTGTCCATTGACTAATAACAGAATAAAATCATAATTTTCGCTTGTGCCCGGATAATCACGATGTGAAATTGTGATAACAGTTTGAGGCAAATCGAGCAGTGTTTGCTCGATCAGTTCTCCGGTTTCCGGATCAAGCCCGGAAGTAGGTTCGTCCGCCAGAATAATTTGACTGCTTTTATAGAGTGTTCTGGCAATAGATATTCTTTGCCGTTCGCCGCCGGACAGATTTTTGCCGTTTTCTTCCAACATGGTTTCCAATCCGCCGGGTAATTTTCCGACAAGTTCTGTCAGTCCGGCCTGTTCTATTACCAGAGGGATTTTTGTCTCAAAAGCCCGGTTATCATCTTTTTGATATAGTGTAATATTGTTGAGCAGTGTATCTTCAAATAAAAATACATCTTGTTGCATTTCGGCAATCGAAGCTAATATTGAATTCGGTTCAATCTCGGATAAGTTTATTCCATCAAATAATATGACTCCCTCATAGTTCGTGATTACTCCGGATAAAATATTGATTAATGTGGTTTTGCCGGAACCGGAAGGACCGCGCAAGAGATATTTTTTGCCGGGTTCAATTGTGAAATTCACATTTCGGAGCAGTGGCTTGTTTGTATCGAAAGTGAAATTCAGGTTTCTGACTTCCAATTTATCTTGAAATTTAAATTTAATTTTAGCAGCAGAATTATTAGCCTGAGCAATTTCGGTCTTTTGTTGTTCAGTAAGCAAAATCAATTTGTCATACAACTCAGCGGAAGATTTAAATGAATTGTAGTGTGGCATAAACATAGCAACACTAAAGATTGAAGTATTAAGCATCATAAATTGGATGATTGAAGTTGCCAGAGTTTTGCCCTCAGTTATAATATTGAAGCTGATATATAGAAAAGCCAACATCAAAATAACATTGCCGATTGTCCATAATATTTCCTCTTGTAAATTTTTGAAAAAACGAAAATGTCCTTTAGATTTTTCTAATTTATCAATATCATCACTTGCCCGATCATAGAATTTTTTTTCAACACGATTCAATTTGAGGATTTCCAATCCTTGAAAGATATTACTGATTTGATTTTGAAAAATAGTATTATGATCAGAAATCACCAGTCTTAACTTAACAGTTTTATTACTGAAAAACTTGCCGATGATAGCCAAACAAACTGAAGAGATCAAACCAATCAGACCAAAACGCCAATCAGTCACAAAGAGAACGGTTAAGCCGAGAACATAGCGTCCGCCTTGAAAAATCATATTAAGTAATGAAACAAAAAATTCATTTTCAAATAAATTTATATCATTGACCAGACCGGACAAATACTTATCTTTAGATTCTTGCGCAAACATTTGCGGTGTGAACGACATTATTTTGCGGAAAGCTAATTTTCGGATATCGAGCAGAATATCCCGCATATAACCGATTCGTAATAATCGGGATACTATATGCAATAAAGAGGGAAACAGAAATAAGAAAACAACCAGCAGAATTCTTTGTTTAATCTCCTGCTCGGAATCCATCGAGAAAATCCCGATACCCGAAGACATTGCAAGATAAGTAATTAAACTGCTTACAGCGGTAATAAAACAACCGATAAAATAACTGATAAAGCCACTCTTGCGTGATCTAAGCAATTCATTCAGAGTAGGCTGATTATGATTACAATTGGAATCTATATTAAATGCCTCATTTCATAAATCTGAATATAATATGGATATATTATAGCATGTAAAAAATAATATTTTTAATCATAAATGCCGATAAAAAATAGACAAGGTAAAACCAAGATTATTCTGTATAATGAAATCAAGAAGAAATACTTGAATTTAACTTGGTTTTTTTCATTAATTAATATCAAGCCTTAAACAATGATTTGAAAAAAGAAAGGGACGTATATCGCGATTTTTCAGATATATTCTATAGGGTTTTAAAATGTTGTTTTCACATTTTATAGGCGTAATTTTAGTTTTATTATTAGTTTCGGGACTTTCAATTTATTCCGGGTATAAGAATAAACAGAATTATAAACAAAAAGGCAGTTCGATAGTTGTTTCCGGATTAATTATCGGAACACTGGTCGGTGGTTCATCGACGATCGGAACAGCACAACTTGCTTATTCGTATGGGATGAGTGCTTGGTGGTTTACTCTTGGCGGCGGAATAGCTTGTTTAATTCTTGCTGTATTTTATGTAAAACCACTTCGTAAAACCGGATGTTATACTCTGGTAGAAATTTTGTCAAAAGAATATGGAAATCGTGTTGGCTTTTCAGTTTCTCTGTTGAGTTCATTGGGTACTTTCATTAATATTATCTCACAATTGATTGCTTCGATTGCAGTAATAGAAGTTGTCTTTCCGCAATTGCCTATTCAAGTTACGATTGCAATATCAGCAGTTTTTATGATTATCTATGTTGTTTTTGGCGGAACAACAGGAGCAGGTATGGTAGGGGCACTAAAAACTATATTTCTCTATATTGCTATGATTGCTTGCGGTGTCTTAGTGTTAAATCTCTCAGGAGGCATTGCGTCATTTATTGATTTAGTCAAGGGAATTGATAATCCGCAAAATGTACACTTTTTCAGTTTGTTTGCCAGAGGTGTAAATAAAGATCTTAGCGCATGTTTATCTTTGATTTTGGGTGTGGTATCCACTCAGACTTATGCACAAGCAATTTTTGCAGGGAAATCGGATAGAGCCGGTATAAAAGGTTCTTTAATCAGCGCTTTTCTGATACCTCCGATCGGAATCGGAGGCATTCTTGCAGGACTATATATGCGGGCTGTTAATCCCGGATTATCATCCAAAAATGTTTTGATGGCTTTTGTAATAGAAGAAATGCCTCCGATATTGGGCGGAATCATTATCGGCACTCTATTTATCGCAGTTATCGGAACAGGAGCCGGACTTGCGCTTGGTGTCGCAACAACAATTAAAAATGATGTTATTCATCGATTATCATCCCGTTCATATTCAGAAAAGGGAGAATTTGTGTTATTGCAAATTTTAATTGTTATAACACTTGTTTTTGCAGGCATACTTTCTGCCGGCGGTATTGGCGATATTATCCTGGAATTTGCTTTTATGTCAATGGGGTTACGTGGTGCAGTAGTTTTTGCACCTCTTTGCGGAGCATTATGGTTTTCAGGCAAGGTAGATCGAAAATATGTTTTGGGAGCAGTTATTGCAGCTCCTATTTGTGTCCTGATTTTTAACACTATTATTAAATTGCCGATAGATTCACTTTTTTTAGGAATTATTGTCAGTATTGTAATAATGATCGCAGGATTCTTGCGCAAGAAATAATTGGATTATTAAGATGTTTTTTGGATTAAGAAGCGATTTGATGTATTGCAAAATTAAATTTTTCAGAGTAAATATATGCTGTTTTAATTATTTTTCAATAAATTCAAAAATATCCCGGATGACTTGATTATTATCCTTTCCCCGTATAATTTCATGACGCATTCCCGGATAAAGAATTGACTTGACATTTTGCATTCCGGCTTTTTTGAATAATTGGACAATTTTATTCACGCCTTTACCGAAACCGCCGAAAGCATCTTGTTCTCCTGAAACAAAAAGAACAGGGAGATCTTTTTGCATTTTGGCAAGTTCTCGCGGTTTACGGATCAAAGTCATCAATTTTAATAAGAAATAATAGGTATGTAATGTGCCCGGTGTGCCACAGTAAGGATCTTTGATATATTGGGAAATATTTTCCGGATTCTCCGAAAGCCAATCATTATTGGTGTTTTTCGGTTTAAAAGATGAATTGTTTTTGCCGATGCCTAGGTAATTAACAAATGGACTGCGATAGTTTCCCGGTTTGATAGTTTTAAATAAAGCTAAAATCCAAGAAAATATTCTGAGTAAAATCGGCGGATTATCTCCCGTTCCCATAATTATAGCTTTATCGCAAATATCAGGATAGCAAATTAATAAGCCGCGCAGCATCAATGAACCCATACTATGTCCGAGAATAATGCATGGTGCTTGAGAATCGTATTGACCGCGAACTAGTTGATTGATTTCCTTTTGATCAGCCAACATCGGCTCCAAAGCAGAATAACTTCCGACATCGCTCAATTCTGATTCGTTTTCAGCGGTTAAACCATGACCCAGATGATCATCTCCGAAAGCGACATAACCTTGTTCTGCCAATAATGACATGAATTTATCGTAACGCCCGATATGTTCGGCAAAACCGTGGATGATCTGAACTAAGCCTTTGAATTCTTTGTTCGGACGATAAATAACAGCATGAATTGTTTTGTCATCGAACTTTGATGGAAAAGTAAATTTTTCTTTGTTGAAATTATTGCTCATGTTTTGTGCCTAATAATTAAGTTTATCTCGGTTGAACGGTAGTTCGAATAATTGTATTAACAGTATCACGAATTTATCAGCTTCACAATTATAAGTGGTTTTTCTAATTCAAAATTTCCGTACTCTCGAACAAGTCTTTTTCCTGATTCAGTTTTTCCGAATTGCCCAGAGTACAACGAATATTTTCGGCAAGAGCTTTGCCGATTAATTGAGCATGTTGTTTTAAATCTGTAACTTTAACGTTCAAAGCTTGTTCACGTTCCGCTTGTAATTGTTCTGCGGTAATTTCATGATCATAAAAACTTTTTGCTCTGCGACTTGCAACAGGGAATGATAAAGGTTGATCCAAGTTGGCAAAAGTACCAATCAAATAGCCTGTCAATTCGTCATCACTCAGAGTCAGGTTATTCAAATAGTTTTCCAATTCAGCGTATACCTGATAAGTTTTACCGCATTCAGGATCACGATAGCTGGCAAGGATCAGATTACCTTGACGATCAAGCGAGATACTTGCACCGTATGCACCGCCTTTAACTCGGATTGAATTCCATAAATAATCCGTATTAAGTATTTGGCGTAAAACGTGGATGCTTCCGTCAAATTTCCAATGAGGATCGATACTGCGCAGATTATTTCCGCCGATCACGAATTGAACATCGGAAGGAATGATGAATGCTTCGTTAGCGATTTCCAAATCAAAATTCCATTCCGGATTTGCGGCATTTTGCTCAGTCAAACCTGAAATTTTCCAATCAGGATATCGCAGTAAACTTGATCTTAACAGATCTTTAATATTCTCAAAACCTGATTTTTCTCCGGCAAAGAATAATGTGATTTGTTCTCTGATTACTAAGCGCTTGGCTAATGACGCAAATTTTTCTAACAAAGCATCAGCTTTTTGTTGCCAATTCAGCAGAAGATTTTTTAAGTTTTGATAGTATGTAATCCCACTAGTCAGGTCATCGAATTTACCGCTCGGATCCAGATAAGATTTCAGTCTTTTACGTCCTAAAGATATTCCGTCATCAGCCAAGCTTAATTGCATGCCTGAGAAGAGACCGCTTAACAGTTGATGAATTCGATTCCGATCGGCAAATTTTGTTCTTAAAAGAATTTCTTCCAACAAATGTAAACCTTGTTCAACTTTTGCTTCAAGGAATTTAATTCTGACTTCAAGATAACGTCGTTTTTTCGAATATAAAAGATTGATTGAAATGCCACCGGTGTGTGTTAAACTGTAATTAGTTAAATCCTGATAAGAATAATTTTCCGTATCGATATTTCCCCAAATTTCAGTCAAAAGACTCAGTTCAAATAATTCGGATTGTGCTATTTTTGCCAAATCGAATTGCAAACTCAAATAAACGATTCCTTTGCTTGAGCCGAAGTAGGTTAGAAGAGGGATGCTCTCAGTATCAAACAAATTAAAATCTGACAATTCAACCATTTGATAATTATGGGTTTCTGTTAAGTCTGAACGCTTTAAGCGAGGCAAACAGGCTAATGCCTCAGGAGAATCCGGTGTGTTTTGTTTAATTAATAAATCCTGATTCATTTGAATCAACGCTTGTTTTTCAGATTGATCCAATCTATTAAATCTTCGGTTTAATTTTTTCTGCTCACGCTGCAAACTATCTGCGGCTTCTGTAGGAGAAGGTGTCAAAACAGCAGTTACTCGGTGTTGATTACCGATAATGTTCTTTTTTATCAGATTTTTAAAATAATCTGTATCAATATTCTTTGCCAAAAATTCAAGTCTTGGTTCGAATGCCAGGGTTTCAAAGGGCTCAATTCCGTATGGCCAATTCATTAATGCAGCGATGCCTCGCATCAGGCCTTGCGGTAAGGATTGATTATCGGCTTCTCGCAGATTGAAAGAATAAGAATTCAGAGCTGCGGCGAAAACATCCGCCTCATAATTATCCAAGACTTTAACCAATTCCTCCCATAAAGCTTGTTCAATTTCTTGCGGGGAGAGATCGGGGATGCCGATTAAGAGAATCTGCAAATTAGGATCAAATTTATTGACATCTGCATAAGCGTAAATCTCTTGTGCCAAGCCACGTGTAATAATGCTTTGTCTTAAACCGGAAGATTCCATACCGAATAATGCCAGACTGACAATCTGCATGGAATTTGCAAGCAAAAGAAATTGTTCCGCTTCAACTGCGGGAAGTACAAGTTGAATTTGCGCATAACGCAAATCATCTTCCTGAGCGGGATAAACACCCGTACGATATTTAGGTTGTTCAAGGACCGAAGTATGTTCGATAAACGGAAGATTGACGGGCTTTTGATATTTGGCAAATTTTTCATTCAAGGCTTGAAAAACCGGTTCAGGTGCCATATCGCCGTAGAGAAAAATAAAGCTGTTGCTCGGATGATAATTTTTCTCGTAAAAATCGATAAAATCCTGATCGGTTAAATCAACTATTGCTGAGGGTTGACCACCGGAATTAAATTGATAAGTATTGTCAAAAATCGCTTTACGACAAATATGATCAAGTCTTGAATCAGGAGCTGACATGGCACCTTTCATTTCATTAAAAACTATACCGTTATAATGTGGCTGCTCGGTTGCTGAAAATTGTTCATAACGCCAACCTTCCTGCCGCAAGATCAAAGGATCGGTTTTAATCCTCGGGGCAAAAACAGCATCCAAATAAACATCGAGAATATTGAGAAAATCCTGCTCGTTTTGGCTGGCAAACGGATACATGGTTTTATCAGCGGCGGTCATTGCATTGAGAAAAGTGTTGAGTGAACCTTTAAGCAGATTGACGAAAGGCTCTTTCAAAGGATATTTTTCCGAACCTGATAATACCGAATGCTCTAAAATATGAGCAATTCCCGTATCATCTTCCGGCAATGTCACAAATTGAATGTTGAAAACTTTATTGTCATCATCATTCGGCAGATAGAGCAATTTAGCTCCCAATCGTTCATGCACATAGATTGCTGCTTCACAGTCTACTTCGGCAATATATTGCTCAGCAATTTTCTTGAAACCGTGAATAATGTTCATTATTTTTCCCCTTATAACAAATTAAATTTAAAATAATTTTAAATTCAGAATTATTCATTCGTTTTTAATAGTTTTAAACAACCAGCTTGATTATAAACTAAATTCTTGGTTAATATGTAATGCACGAAATGACTTTTTTATATTCTTGAGATATTTATGATAATATAAAACATAAATTTCAATAGATGTATAATCAGAAAGTGGGCTGTATAGTTGAAAACAGAGTATACAACAACAAATTATAGTGAAACAACTCCGAAGAAGAAATATAAATATAAATCAGTATGGTACTTATTAGTTTTATTTCTTTTTGCTTATCCGTTAGTTTCTTCGTTTTTTGGCTTAGATTTAAATGATACCGGTTTTTATATGTTTAATTATGAAAATCTGTTTACTTCTCCGGAAACTGTAACTTTTTCTACGTTTTTCAGCAATCTGATTGGGCATGTTTGGTTAAAAATATTTGGCTTTTTAGGCTTATGGGCAATGAATCTCTTGGAAGTATTACTTGAATATGCAATTTGCATTGTTGTGTACAGGACATTTCGAGATCTTTGGGGTGAGATTCCTACTTTAATCGGTCTGGTTATCGCAAGCTTATGCATGGGTACCTATGTCAATATTTTTAATTTTCATCAATTTCACGTTTTGCTTTTAATCCTGATTTCATGTTCTTTGTACACGGCATTGAAAATAGATAAACATATTTATTCTTTTCTTGCAGGTATTTGTTTTGCAATGGACGTATTTGCCCGAATGCCCAGTATAACAGGGATTGTATTCTTGCTGATTTATCTTATTCCTTGGCTACAAGGATATCTGAATGGAAATAGTGTACTTAAGCACATTAAGTATTTTATTGTCGGAACAATTGCAAGCACGACGATTTTTATTATCTTTTTACTTTTTTCAGGTTTATCGCCGTATTTTGTAAACAACATTTTTACACTTAAGCAAATTGCGAGAGCAGGAACAGGCGGTTATAGTTTTAAAACTTTGTTTAAAAATATTATCACAGGTAATATTGATGCTGTTTTGACCGGCATAGTATTTTTTGCCGGAGTAGGCTTATTGATTCTAGGATTGTTTTTTGCTCTGAGAAAACGTGATAATCGCAAGACTTTAATTATAGATGCCACAGCCTTTTTACTTAGTGTTTTAATAGGTATTCTGATTATTAGACGCTCCTATGGTCTAACTCCTGTAAAAAACTGGGCACAGATGTCAACCGGTCCAATTTTTACAGCCGGGATTACATATATACTTGGTATTATATATTTGGTTTATTTTGTACATCGCAAATCCGTAACAGTTAATAACAATCATGTGATTGCAGGTATTTTAGCATTTTATATTCCTATTTTAACAATTGCCGGTTCTAATATGGGCTTTAAGCATGCCAAATTGGCAATGTGGCTATTGGCACCTTTATCGGTATATATGTTCAAACTATTACTCGATAAGCTAAAGAATTATATTAATACAAAGGAAGCAAAAGAAAAATTTGTTAATAAAACAAATAAAATAGTTGTGCCTTTAATACTTATTGCTTTTATTGTATCTTTTGCTTCTAAGTTCTTACCGTTTGTTTATCATACGAATAATTTTGATAGTGAAGATCGTCTCAAGGTGACTCATACGGTTAATCATCCGAAACTGAGATTTATTCATACTACTGAGCGACAAGCCAATGCGATGCAAGGTGTATTAGACCATATGGCAGATTATCCTGATGCAGAATTAATGATCTTTGGGACATCTATTCTATATTACTACTTGACCGGCCGCGATTCGTATATTCAGCCAAGATTAACTCGTTCAACATATAGATTAAAAGAGATAAAAAAAGATATTAATAAATGCATGAATGAGCATAAAGAATTGCCGATTTTTCTATATAGCAGAATAGTTGATGGTTACGGTTATGAAGAAGAAAAATATAATAAATTAATAGTACAGGTACAAAAAAGCAGATATTCCGGGAAAAAAGAATTCTTCATGAATTTTTTGCAAGATAATAATTATGGTGTTGCTTATTATAACGAATATTATATGATTGCAGTTCCACCTCATCTCAATGTAGATATTGACCGAAATGTCAGCTTTTCATACTTAATGACCGGTAAATAAGGTATTAATTAAAGCATAGTTTGACAATCAAATATCTTTGATAATGCAATTTCCGATAATTTGAAATCTATAATTCTTTTATGTATACTCAATAAAATAGAAGCAAATAAATATTTATTACTTTATTAATATTTAATTAACAATAAATTGTGATGTAAGGATGAGCTGCTTTAGGGTCATTATTACGAAGGTTAGAAATGTATTCAATAATTATTCCTTGTTATAATTCTTCGAAAACCATTGAAAATGTGGTGGAAAGTACAATTATAGAACTAAAAAAGCTAAACATTAATTCTTTTGAATTTATTCTTGTAAATGATGATTCTCCTGATTGCGGAGAAACATTGTCAGCTTTAAAAACCTTGAATCAAAAGTATTCAAATGTAGAAGTTATAGACTTAATGAAAAATAGTGGGCAGCACATGGCAACATTTGTAGGTATGCAATATGCAGAGGGAGATTATATTATTAGTATGGATGATGATATGCAAACGAATCCTTCTGAGATAAAGTTTTTAATTGAAGAATTGGAAAAGGGATATGATATTGTATACGGATTTTATAAAAATAAAAAACATAGTATTATTAGAAATATATTTAGTTTTTTTAGTTCTTTATCTACTAGAATATTGATAAAAAGACCACGAAAGATCCGAACTTCAAGTTTTTGGATAGCAAGAAAAAAAATAGTTGAATTAGCTCTTGATTCAGTAAATACATCGATTTTTCTACCTGCTCAATTTATGCAAGTAACTAACAGAATATCATGTGTGCCAATTAAGCATTTTGACAGAAAAATTGGAGAATCAAATTATACATTCAAAAAACTTTTATTCCAATGGTCTTGTTTGCTTAGTTACTCAACTGTACTTTTACGCATTTCCTTTGGAATAGGACTATTTCTTTTACTTTTAAGTGCAGTGTTTTTTGTTATTTGTTTTTTGAAATTGTTGAAATATCAGTTTTTACATTTGTTTAGTTTTTGGATGTGGTTAACTCTACTGCTTTTTGCTCTAGTTTTTATAATCATGGGAATTCTTGGAGATTATATTGGAAGAATTTCTAATAATATTACTAAGAAGCGACAAATTTCTCCAAGGGCTATATACAATAAGAGAAGTAATTCACAAAACTTGAAATGAAGATGTAATCTAAACTACAAATATTAACAAAAACAGTTTGTTTTTTGATAACGTCTTAAAGATTGTTTTATGAGAATTTATTTTTTGGTTTGCATATTATTAATTCTAAGTTCAATAATAAGAAGTTAACAGAACATACTATAATGTAGGGAGATTATGATAATGAAGAAATTAATGATTCTTGGTGCTGGCGTATACCAGGTTCCTTTGATTAAAACAGCAAAAAAAATGGGATTATATACTATTGTTGTTAGTATTCCTGGCAAATATCCAGGTTTTGCTTATGCAGATAAAAATGTATATGAAGATACAAAAGATTTTGAAAAAGTTTTGGAAGTCGCGAAAAGAGAAAACATTGATGGAATAGTTACTGCTGGTACAGATGTTGCTGTAGTAACAATTGGTAAAGCATGCGATAATCTTGGATTAAAAGGTTTATCATATGAAGCTTCTCAAATTGCAACTGATAAAAATCTGATGAAAAAGCAATATGAAAAACATGGTGTAAGGAGTGCAAAATACAGACAAATTTCTTTGACATCATCTGATATTTTTAGCGAACTTGAAGAGTTAGATTATCCTCTTATTTTTAAGGCTGTTGATTCATCTGGTAGTCGAGGAATTGTAAAAATTGAAAATAGCAGTGAAATTAATGAAGCTGTTGAAATTGTGAAAAATGTTACTAAAAGAGATTACTTTATTGTCGAAGAATTTTTGACTGGCGAAGAGTTTGGAGCACAAGCTTTTGTTTTAGATGGTAAGATTGAATTTATTCTACCGCATGGAGATTATGTATTTCAAGGTGCAACAGGGGTCCCAATTGGTCATTGGCTTCCATATGAAATTTCTGATTCAACATTAAAAGATACTTATAGACAATTGCAAAAATCAATAGAAGCTATGAAATTAAATAATTGTGCAATAAATGCGGATTTTATGCTTTGTGAAGATGGCGTCTATGTACTTGAGGTTGGAGGGCGTTCAGGTGCTACTTGCCTGGCAGAGATGGTTTCAATTTATTATAATTACAATTATTATGAGAAAATAATTCAGGTATCTTTAGGAGAATCACCACAGATGACAAGTGAGAATTCCATACCAAGTGCAGCAATGCTACTCTCAAGTGATGTTTCTGGGGTAATAAAAAATCAAGGAATAAAAGAAAAGGATGATCGAATTATCGAACTACAATTTGATTATAAGATAGGTGATAAAGTCAATGCTTTTCATGTGGGGACTGATAGAATCGGACATGTAATAGTATCAGGAGAAACTTGTGAAATTGCTAAGAAAAATTTAAAAGATATATTAGAAATGATTAAATTTGATATTGAATGAAAAAGAGCTTCGAAGTAAAATTTGATAAAATCATTAATAGTCCACTTTTTGTGGCATTTTTAATTAATATATTTGTTTTCTCATTGTCTTTGCTTTTCAATGAAACTTTTAACGAAACTAATGATGATACAGGGATGTCTGCCCTAGTAGCTAACGCATACGGAAATAGTTCAGATAGATTAGTTTTTTCTAATGTTATCTACGCAAAAATTCTTGGATTTTTTTATAGACTGTCCGGAACTATTAATTGGTATACAATTTTTCAACTTGCTCTTGCTTTTGTTTCGTTTACTGTTATCGGTTATATATTTATTCATAAATTACCTAAAAAGACGGGAATTTTATTTTTTGTATTATTGTTGATTATGTATTATCAAGAGTTTTATTTGATTAATCAGTTTACTAGGGTTTCTACAATATGTACTTTAAGCGGTTCACTAGTGCTTGTTTATGCTTTGAACGAAGACATGAAAAAAAGATATATTGGTTTGGCGATTATATTAATTATGTTAGGATTTATGATAAGATATCGAAGTGCGTTGCCGGTACTGGTATTTGCATGCTTTAATAGTTTTTTTTATATCGTTATTCAATTGAAAAATAATAAAATAAAGGAGACTCTTCAACAAATTAAAAAATATATTATTACTTATGCTCTTTTATTTGTTTTATTATTTTCGTTATTTATAATTGATAAAAATTTTTATTCTTCAAATACTGAATGGAACAATTATACCAATCATAACAAGGTCAGGGCACAACTATTAGATTATGGATGGCCTAACCCATGGCCCCAATATGATGATTATAAAGATTCTTATGAGAAGATGGGTATTTCTTCCAATGATAGTCGATTATATGCACAGGGTATTTTGAATGATCGTGATGTATTACCAGATAGTAAATTAGAAGAGATTTTGTCTTTTAAAAAATCAGTAACTGGGTTTAAATTTGATGCTAAACATTTCTTACATAGTTTTTATACAAATATTGTAAAAAACCGACATTTGCAAATTGCCTTAATAATTAATATTTTATTTCTTTTTGCTTATGGAATAAAAAACAAATATTTAATAATGGTAATAGGCTTTAACTTTATTTTTCTGTTAATTTTCTTATATTTTTATTATCTAAATAGGATTGTTCCACGTGCTCTGACTCCAATGATTTTGGTATTAACCACTTTTATACTTTTTTCCTTTGATAAATCAATAAATGTAGTCCGAACAAAAGCTTCAAATATTTTAGTAGTAGTTTTGTTTATGTATGTCTGTATATCTGCTTATGTCGGCTTCCCGACATATTTAAAACTTAAACAAGATCGATTGCAGGTGACAGAATTATATGATTATTTAGATAATAACAAACAAGATGTCTTCTTAGCCAGTAGAGATGTTTTCCGTTGGAATTATAAGTTTTTTAATTCATTAAAAGTTCTTCCTGATTCCATTTACATCAATCAGATTAACATAGGAGGCTGGCTTTCAAGATGTCCTGTTGATGATAGCATAAAGAAGAACAATAATATACAAAACGAGTTTGAGGCTTTAGTAAACAAAGAAAATGTATATCTATACACAAAGAATTATGAACATTATTATGAGACATATCTGAAAGAACACTACTATGAAGATATTAGTATGTCTGTTATAGAAGTTTTTGATGACTGGGTTAAACTTGTTAAATTTACTAGGAATATGAAAGTTGATGAACTTATGGAGTGTTCCAATGCACAAATAAATAAAGTTGTTCCTAATCCGTTATTTAAAGATTATCTTGATTTTTTAATATCAGTAGATTCAAATGAGATTATGGATGGTTCTTCTTACTATTTAGAAGTTTTTAATCTAATGACAAAAGAAAAGAAAACTTATTGTCTATCGTTACTTAAAAAATCCCCAGTACAAGATGGTTATAAACTAGATTTAAAAGTTAGCATACCGCTAAAAGATTTTCCTGAATATGATCCGGACAACAATAATATTTACGTTTTTAAGTTATTAGTAAAAAACAATGATAAAGTTTTTGCTTGTGATATTAATTAACATTGATGATGTTGCAATCTCTATTCTAGAGATGATCTATAATTGATAACTATTCATTTTTAGACGTCTTAAGACATCTAGTTTTGGATAAGTCTAACCGGATTGAGCTTCAGTGGCTAGACGACGATAGATTTGACACTTATGAAGGAAAAACCACTGGACTTCTGAGAACACGATTTTCAATAATTTGAAATCTATAATTCTTTTATGTATACTCAATAAAATAGAAATAAATGATTATTCTTTTATTAATTATTAATTATGATGTGAGGATGTGCATAAAGGAAAGGATTTATCAATGAAAGGTATTATTCTAGCCGGAGGGAAAGGTACTCGTCTATATCCGATAACAAAAGTAATTTCGAAACAGCTATTGCCACTTTATGATAAACCGATGATTTATTATCCGCTATCGACTTTATTACTAGCATATATTAGGGAAATATTGATTATTTCAACACCGGAAGATTTGCCGATGTATCAAAGCCTTCTAGGAGATGGTTCAAACATCGGTATTTCTTTGTCTTATGCAGAACAAGCAGAACCTAGGGGATTGGCAGAGGCATTTATCATAGGTGAAGATTTTATCGGTGATACTTCGGTTGCACTTATTTTAGGAGATAATGTATTTTATGGTCAGAGTTTATCTCCTATTCTTAAAAGAGCGAAAACAAGACAGGAAAATGACGGAGCAACGATTTTCGGTTATCCGGTCCGCGATCCTCGTTCCTATGGTGTAGTTGAGTTTGATGAAACAGGTAAAGTGATTTCGATTGAAGAAAAACCTGAGTTTCCTAAATCACATTTTGCTGTACCGGGTTTATACTTTTATGATAAAGATGTAGTAGAAATTGCTAAAAATGTAAAGCCGTCAGATCGTGGTGAAATTGAAATAACTTCTGTAAATAATGAATATCTGAAACGGGGAGATTTGCATGTAGAATTGTTAGGGAGAGGACTTGCTTGGTTAGATACCGGAACGCCTACAGGAATTCTTAATGCGGCAAACTTTGTAGAAACTATTCAAACTCGTCAAGGTTACTACATTTCGTGTATTGAAGAAATTGCATGGCGACGAGGATTCATTAATACAGAACAACTTGCGAGAATTGCAAACGATCTGAAGATGACTGATTATGGTCAATATTTATTAGAGCTTGTTAAAAATCAATAATCAGTAAAAATCCAATTAAAAAACAAATAAAGCATGAATACGAGAAAGGTTTAATAATACTAACGATGAATATTTTGGTTACAGGCGGAGCGGGATTTATAGGTAGTAATTTTATTATTTATATGTTGGGAAAATATAAAGATGTATCAATAACAAATTTAGATGCATTAACATATGCCGGCAACCTGAATAATTTAGAATCGATAAAGAATAATCCTAATTATAGTTTCGTCAAAGGCGATATATGTGATGCCGAATTGGTTGATCGGATTTTCTCTGAAAATAATATTCAACAAATCGTGCATTTTGCGGCAGAATCTCATGTTGACAGAAGCATTGTAGAGCCGGATATATTTGTTAAATCAAATATATTAGGTACTCAAGTATTACTTGATATTGCCAAAAAGCATTGGAAAATAGAACCGGATGATAAATATAGTAAAGATTACAAAGCTGATGTTAAATTTGTTCATGTTTCGACCGATGAAGTTTACGGTTCTTTGGGACCGGAAGGTCTTTTTACAGAAGAGATGAATTTATCTCCTAACAGCCCTTATTCAGCATCAAAAGCGTCTTCTGATTTATTGGTCTATGCGTATTACAAAACTTTCGGATTACCGGTCAATATCACAAGGTGCAGTAATAATTACGGTCCATATCAGTTTCCGGAAAAATTAATTCCTTTGATGATTAATAATGCTCTTAAAGGCAAATCACTGCCGGTCTATGGTGACGGTATGCAAGTACGTGATTGGTTATATGTTGAAGATCATTGTTCCGCAATTGATACTGTAAGATTAAAGGGTGTTGATGGTGAAGTTTACAACATTGGCGGTAACAATGAAAAAGCAAATATAGAGATTGTTAAATTAATTATTAATCAACTCGGAAAATCAGAAGACTTAATTACTTATGTCAAAGACCGTCCGGGGCATGATCGCCGTTATGCAATTGATAATACAAAGATTACAACTACATTAGGTTGGAGTCCGGCTCATTCATTTGATGAGGGCATGGCAAGAACAATTAACTGGTATCTTGATAATATGGACTGGGTGAATGAGATCGTAAGTGGTGATTATCAGAAGTATTACAATGAAATGTATGGTTAAGAGTCGTATATAGTTGTATGTGTAAACACTAAATAAAGAAAACAAGTTTATGTTAGATATATTATTTGAATTAGTTCAGTCGTGGTCAGTAAAAAACGAAGGCATTTACACAATTGATGAAATTAAAGAATGGTATTATTATCTCAACAATTCACTTCGGGTAAATATTTCTTTTACAGAATATGAAGCTGATTCCGAATGGGCATATAATTCTGATACAGATAGAATAGAACGCAGAAGCGGATCTTTTTTTTCCATAGCAGGACTAATAAACAGCCAAGAACAAGTAGAACAACCGGTTATCTTACAACAAGAGATTGGTTATCTCGGAATGATTACTCAAATGCAAAATGGTGTTTTGCATTTTCTTATTCAAGCAAAAATTGAACCCGGCAATGTCAACAAAGTTCAATTATCTCCGACGATTCAAGCAACTCATAGTAATTTTACTAAAGTACATAAAGGTGCAGCTCCAAAATACCTTGAATATTTTCTGGAGGCTGGGAAGCATAAAATTATTTTTGATCAAATTCAGTCGGAACAATCGTCACGGTTTTTAGGTAAACGCAATCGAAATATTGTGATATATGTTGATGAGTCAGTTGAAATTGAGCTTTATGATAATTACCGTTGGGTTACTTTGGGACAAATAAAAGAGCTAATGAAAATAGATAATATTGTAAACATGGATACACGAACAGTGATATCTTGCATTCCGTTTTCAACTTTAGAAAAAGATGAAAATATTAATTATCTCTCACAATTTTCGGATAAGATTCTAGGCAGATCAGTATTGTATTCAGATTTTCGTCCTTATGAGATTGCCAAAATGTATCATTATATTAATAACTATAAAATGTTTCATCTGGAACATAGTAAAGTATGTGGCTTATCGGAACTTCCTAATTGGTATTGGGATGGATCGATGTTTGTTTCCGATAAATATAAAAATTTCCGAGTGATTTTTTGTGATGTGGAAATTGAAAAAAGAGAAGTTCTTAAATGGCAGCAGCCACTATTCCAAGCATCAGGGAATGCATTGTTTGCACTTGCATATCGAATTTCTGATGGAATTATGGAGTTTTTAGTTCAATGTAAACCGGAATCCGGCTGTTTCGATCAAATAGAACTGGCACCGACTTGGCAACTGGAAGCAAATGAGAGAAAAAATCTTGAGAAAAATAACTTCGGGAAAATATTGCTTAAAAAAATCGAAAAAGGGATAGATATTCGAAATCATGTACTTTTATCTGAAGAAGGTGGACGCTTCTATCACGAACAAAATGAGAACATCATTTTTGAATTGAATTCTGGAGAGGTTAAACAAGCACCGGGTTCATCTGAAGGGTATTTCTGGCTGACATATAATGAATTAAATACTTCAATGCTATATAATAACGTATTGAATATTCAGCTGAGAAATTTACTTTCAATATTGTCTGATTCCAATGGATAGTGATTTATTGTTAAGGGAGAATGAATGAAAATCAGAATAGGCGTTTTAGGTTTGGCAGATATCGCTTTTAATCGTTTTGTACCCTCTTTATTGAAATCTAATAGATTTCAATTAGCGGGAGTAGCCAAATTCGAAGGTGAAGATGTAGAGCGTGCTCGTAGGTTTGAGGAAAAATATAAGACAAAAGTATATGATAATTTTGTCGCTATGATCAATGATTCAGATATTGATGCAATTTATCTTCCCGTACCTCCGGCAAAACATTATGAATGGGCGGTTAAATCTCTTGAATCAGGAAAACATGTTCTTGTTGAAAAACCTTTTACTACTTCATTGAATGATTCACATGATTTAATTTCTTTAGCGAGACAAAAAGATTTAGCGGTTCATGAAAATTATATGTTTGAATTTCACAGCCAAATTAAGCAAGTTAGGAACTGGATTGAAACAAAAAAATATGGTGAAGTTCGCATGATGCGTGCAGCTTTCGGTTTTCCGTTAAGACAGAGCAATGATTTTCGTTACAATAAAAGCCTTGGTGGAGGTGCTCTGTTAGATGCAGGTGGTTATGTAATTAAGCTTGGTTCAATTCTTTTAGATAATCCGGTAATTACTACGTCTGAAACAAGATCTCTACCGGGCTTTGAAGTCGATATTTTAGGCTCAGCATCCTTAGCCGATGAAAATGGTATGGTCTATCAAGCCGGTTGGGGTATGTCTAATTTTTATCAATGTTCACTCGAATTATGGACAGAAAAATGCAAAATATCAACTAACCGCATTTTCACCTCACCGGTAGATTTGAAACCGACATATACTATTGAATTCCAAAATGAAAAACAAGAAATAGTTCTTCCGTCTGACGATCATTTCTTAAATTCAATAGAACATTTTGCTGATTTAATCTTAGATAAACAGCTTAGAGAAAATCGCGAACATAAGATTCTTAAACAAGCTGAATTAATTGAATTTATTAAACAAAATGGTTAAACATATTAATATTGGAGGAATGTGAGGAACATCATGATAAGATTTAATAAACCTACAATCACAGATTTGGAAGAAAAATATATAATAGATTCGTTGCGGAATGGTATTCATTCCGGCGACGGTAAATATACGAAAAGAGTATATGAATTATTTTATGAACGATTTGGCATTGAGAACATGCTTTTGACTACGTCCGGAACAGATGCCTTGGAGATGGCTTCAATCCTGGCGGATCTGGTTCCGGGTGATGAAGTTATAACTCCGTCATTTACATTTTCATCTACTGTTAATGCATTTTTGCTGCGTGGAGCAAAACCTGTTTTTTGTGATATTCGTGAAGATACTTTTAATATTGATGAAAATAAAATCGAAGAATTGATAACAGATAATACCAAAGCGATTTATACCGTAGATTACGCCGGTATTCCATGCGAGATGGATGCAATTAATGAAATTGCTCGCAAATATGACTTAGTTGTCATAGAGGATGCTGCACAAGCTGTCGGATCAACTTATAAAGGACGTTATGCCGGTACACTGTCAGAATATGGTTGTTTCAGTTTTCACGAAACAAAAAATTTCTCGATGGGTGAAGGTGGTGCTATTATAGTCAATCTTGACGAACAAATGGATAGAGCAGAGATAATTCGTGAAAAAGGTACAAATCGTCGTCAAGTCTTGAAAGGTTTGGTTGATAAATATACTTGGCATGATATCGGTTCATCATTCTTACCATCTGATCTCTTAGCAGCGATGTTGACTGCCCAAATGGAGAGATATGATGAAATTTTTGCTAAACGCATGTTGGTTTGGAATACATATCATGCCGGACTTTCTGAATTGGAACAGGCAGGATTATTAAGACTTC
The DNA here is from genome assembly GCA_012838795.1 of Clostridiaceae bacterium. Lineage (GTDB taxonomy): Bacteria > Bacillota > Clostridia > Saccharofermentanales > DTU023 > UBA5436. Next base: position 31,969 of record DUOO01000059.1, read on the forward strand.
CGATTATTCCGGATTATGTTGAACATAATGCACATATGTATAACATTTTATTACCGACAGATGAAATACGCAGTCAGTTAATTGATGAGCTTAAAGAAAAAGGAGTAATCGCATATATCTGTTATGTTCCGTTACATTCATCTCCTTATGGACTTTCGTTGGGCAATAAGCCGGAAGATTGTCCTGTGACTGAAAAAATCGGGCATACTGCCTTGAGATTGCCATTGTATGCAGATATGACAGAAGAAGATGCTCTGTATGTTGTGAAAAGTATTAACGAGATTTTAACTCAGTAGTGGAAACCTGGCTGACCTTCCGAAAGCGCGTTTCCCATTTAGTACCGGCTACTTTGTTCGTTGCTGATTAAATCGATCGTGTCATTCATCAATTGTTGAACTTTTGCATTTAATTTCGGATTTTGGATTTTGATAATATCCAATAAGTGATTAATTTCTTGCTTAAGTGATGAACAATCTTCATTTTGTGATACAGTGAAGATCTTTTCATGGGCAGTATGAGTCAAACTCTCCTGATCCAAATATAGTTCTTCATACATTTTTTCACCGGGCCTTAACCCGATGAAATCAATCGGAATATCAACATAAGGTTCATAGCCGGATAATGAAATCAAATCGATTGCCAAATCGAGAATTTTTACCGGTTCACCCATATCCAAAACAAATATTTCGCCTTCTTTAGCATAAGAACCGGCTTGCAGTACGAGTCTTGATGCTTCCGGGATTGTCATAAAATAACGTTCTATTTCAGGATGAGTAACAGTAACCCGATGTTCTTCTCGGATTTGCTTTTTGAAGAGAGGGATTACGGATCCGGATGAACCTAATACGTTGCCGAATCTGACAGCAGAAAAAATAGTGTTCGGATAGAGATTGTTTAGGGAAAGCATTACCATTTCCGCCAGTCGTTTGGTTGCGCCCATGACGTTTGTCGGATTAACCGCTTTATCGGTAGATATCAGAACCATACGGCGAGAACCGTATTTTCCGGCAGTTCTGCCTACATTATAAGTTCCGAACAGATTGTTTTTAACCGCATCTTCCGGGCTGTCCTCCATTAAAGGAACATGTTTATGGGCTGCGGCATGGAACACCACGCTGGGTTTCCATTTTGCAAAAACTTCTTCTAAACGTTGCTTATCCCTCACTGATCCGATGAAGACTTTCAGGTTAAGACTGGGCCCGTATTTTGCTTTCAGTTCTTGTTGTAATTCATAGACATTGTTCTCATAAATATCGAATAAGATCAGTACACTTGGTTTAAACTTTGCAATTTGTCGTGCTATTTCAGAACCGATGGAACCACCGCCGCCGGTGACTAATACAGCTTTGTTTTTCAAGTAGGCATCGATACCGTCAAGCTCCAATTCAACCGGGTCGCGTCCCAGCAGATCTTCGATATCGACTTCACGAATATCACTAAGTTGGACTGAAACATTATCTTCCAAAGCTCCGGAAATATAAGGCAACATTTTTATATTTGCTGTTGTTTTGCATGCGATTTGAATTATTTCCTGTATAGTCTGACGATCTGCACTCGGAATGGCAATAATAATTTCATCAATGTTTAATTCTTTAACTAATTTCGGAATATCATCTCGGTCGCCCAAGACCGGCACACCCTGATTTTTATAGGTATGGGTGAGCGGATTATCATCCACTATTGCAACAGGAATGCGAATGACTTGGCGATTATGCAGTTCGGAAATAATCTGAGATCCTGCCCTGCCACCGCCGACAATTAATACACGAATCGAATGACTTTCAGTGTTTGTACTTTTTTGTCGCTTTTTGTATTGAAAATGCGAATACCAACGATAAGTAATTCTGATAAACAATAAAATCATGGTCAAAATGAACCAATAAAGAAAATACGCTGCATATGCGAATCGCAAATTGAGTAGTTGCAGAACTAAAACCATCGTAACCGTATGAACTAAAGCTCCGGTTGCAACCATGATATATTGAGCGGCACTGGCAAATGCCCACATCTGGTCGAAGAAACCGAGCAAATAAAAAATGATTGCACCGATTATCGGGTAAAAAAACCATGAATTCTTGAAATTCTCGATTGTCTTCACAGGAATTACACCTTCATAATAAATGAACAAAGACAATAGAGCAGCGATAACCGTTGCCGATATATCATATACCAGAAGTACAAATTTTTTTGGTGTAATTCGTCGTTTAGCAGTTTTTTTATTTTCCATTTTGCCTCTTTTATTAATAAAATATTTAAAACTCGATTTTAAATTAGTAATTATCAGAATTTAATACTAAATAATATATCAATATAAAATCAATATCTCAAATTGTGATCCGGTTTTTATTATAAATCAAATTCTTATAAATAAAAATTTGTCGGGCTCGGCACGCAATCCGGGCTCAAGACGGAGGAGCATTGATGAATCATTTATTACGCAGAATGACGGGTGTTGATATTGATGAAGTTTTTGCCTATACTGATCAACTGGAACATGATTATATAGAAGCGGAAGATTTGGAAATTGAGATAATATGGAGATACCATGCAAAATAAGAAAAAATTTTTCACAGATATAATAAAGAACACGCTGGCTTATGGCATTTATATGGTTGCATTACATATCTTTATGATGCCGTTTTTGTCAAAAAAACTCGATCCGGAAATCAATGCCCAATTTATTTTATATATTATGATCTCTAATATTATTACTATTTCTTTAGGGAATGAATTAGGGATTTTACATCAAATTTTAACCGGAAGGGAAATGGGCAAACGGACTTTGCCGGATATCAGATATGCTTTGAATGTTACCTCAATAGTTTTAAGTATATTCATGTTCGTAACATTGATAATTCTGAGATTCTCTTTAATTGCTTCCTTGATCTTGTCTTTCACAGCCGTTTTAACTAATTTCAGGCTTTTTATTGTTTGCTATTTACAGTTGCGCATGGATTTTAAGGCGATCATTACAGGTAATATTTTGTTTTTATGTGGAGTTATTCTGTCGCTGATCTTCTTAAATTATGTCGTTCTTATTTTTTGGTTGCCGATTTTCCTGGCGGAAATATTTTCTGCATTATTTTATCGATATTCCGCCGGTGAATTTTTTGTTATTAAACCTGGTAAAACCGGAGAATTTCGCAAAGTAGTAAAAGAGTATTTCGAACTTATCAGCTCAACCTTATTAACTACTATCCCTAATTATGCGGACAAAATAATGGTTTTGCCGCTTTTGGGAGATGTGATGCTGAACGCTTATTATGCCGGCTCGGTTATTTCGAATTTATTATTTGTTATAATTAATCCGATTAATGGTGTGATATTGGCTTGGTTGTCGAAATACAATATTTCTGATGCAAAAACAATAATTAATAATCACATTAAAGTTAACTTTATCATTATTGTTTTAGTTTTTTGCCTAAATATTCCTGCGATATATTTAATGACCCGGTTTTTATACAAAAAATATTTATCTATAGTGCTTACGATAATAATTCCTTTGGCACTCAATTCTACCTTCTCAATTGCTTCGAGTTTGTTGAGAATGGTTTATCTGAGATATTTGGCATTAAATAGAATCAAATTTTTTAATTTGATTCATTTAGCATGTTTTGTGCTTTTTTCAGTTTTCGGTTCAAAATATTTTGGAGTGGCAGGATTTGCTTTTGGAGCTGCATTCTCGAAATTTGTTTTGTGGTTACTTTATCTGTATTCATTATTAAAAGTAAGGAAAGCATGATAAATTACTGTGTACTGTGATAGATCGTGAAATGTGAAGACTATAAAACTATGAAATGACTTTTGATTGTAAATTAATTTAGATAATAGCATTATTAAATTTTGATTGCTATAATTGAATTTGGTATTAAGTGAGATTATATTAATTAATTATTAAAGGTCCAAGGATTATGAGAGTGAAAAAACAAAAAAAGATAGGTTTCGGGTTGTTATGTATTGGAATGTTGGTAATGTATATCATATTGGGTTTATTCTTTATTGATATGCCGGTTTCAGCGAGTACAATTGAAACTGAGTCATCTGAAGAAGCTGTAACATTATATGTCCAAAGCAGTTCACTGGCAGTGCGCCCGGCCAAGAATTCAACAGAGTTACTCGGCAGATTGGCAAAAGGTGATAAAGTAACGGGTTATCGTGAGGGGGTATGGATCAGGACAACCTATAACGGTAAGAATGCATATATAGCTGCAAAGTACACAGATACGAATCCCCCGCCAACAGAAACGTTCTACGTTAAAGCCGGGCCGTTAGCAGTACGCCCGGCCAAGAATTCAACAGAGTTACTCGGCAGGTTAGCAAAAGGTGATAAGGTAACGGGTTATCGTGAGGGGGTATGGATCAGGACAACCTATAGCGGTCAAACGGCCTATATAGCTGCACAACATACAGATACAAACCCTGTTTTAGAAACCTTATATGTAAAAGTCTCAACTCTGGCAGTGCGCCCGGCCAAGAATTCAACAGAGTTACTCGGCAGGTTAGCAAAAGGTGATAAAGTAACGGGTTATCGTGAGGGGGTATGGATCAGGACAACCTATAACGGTAAGAATGCATATATAGCTG
>DUOO01000060.1 GCA_012838795.1 Clostridiaceae bacterium
AAAAATACGAACAAAGGAGAATCGTTTTGAGCCAAATACATTGTATCAGGAAAAGGAAACCAGGTCAGCATTTAAAGTTAGCAGATAGAAAAACACTAGAATATTTGTATAATCAAAATCTAAAACGCAGTAAGAAAGAGAAATTAACGCAGAAGGAATTGGCAAAACAGTTGGGCTGGAGTGAAGCAACCTTAAGTAGAGAACTAAGGCGAGGTTTAGTAAAACAGAAATCAAGTGATTTAACCACGTATGAGACATATTCCTCTTATGTAGCTCAAAGCAACATTCAGCAAAATTGGGAAAGAAAAGGTCTGGAATTAAAAATAGGAAATGATCACAAATTATGTTCTGAAATAGAAAGACTGCTACTAGGTGAAGAAATGCCAAGCATAAACCGACTGCGTTATTCACCGGAAGCGATAGTAATGCACTTTGAGAAGAACGGTTGGCCCACAGCAACCAGAATATGCGCAAGAACGATCTACAATTATGTAGAGCAAGAGGTGTTTCTAAATGTAACAAGAAAAGATTTACCTCGCAAAGGAGCAAGAAAAAAGCGCCGGTATCGTCGCATAGAGAAACGCTTGTCACCACCTGATAAAAAGAGAATAGAGCATCGCCCGGAAGCAAGTGAACTACGCAAAGAGAGAGGACATTGGGAGATGGACTGTATAGAATCAATTAAATCAGATTATACATGTTTATTAACCTTAGTAGATCGCTATAGCCGAGAATGTCTTATCTTCAAACTGAGACGTCAAAGCCAAGAGTCTGTACTACGCAAAATTAACGGTCTGGAACGCAAAATGGGAAGAAAATCTTTTAGAGAGAAATTTAAGAGTATAACAGTAGATAACGGTTCAGAATTTTTGGATTGGAAAAATATGGAACAATCAGTTTTAAGTAAAGGTAAGCGCACAGAGATCTATTATGCGAGAGCGTATTCTTCTTGGGAACGAGGAAGTAATGAGAATTTAAATGGATTTATCCGTTATTTTATACCCAAAGGAACAAAATTAAAGAGCATATCAGCCATTGAGATTAAACAGTTAGAAGAGTTTATCAACAAATATCCCAGAAAAATATTGGGAGGATGCAGTGCCGAAAATTTTCATCAGGCTGCAGCCTGATGAAAACAAATAACATTGTACAGAATTCAATTTCAGTTTAAGTTGCAATTCAAAAACGAAATTTTTTCTAAGTTTTTAATGAATTTTCCAGCAAACCATTTCCAAGCAATTTTATTTCTCCATAATGCAATTCTACATAGCTTAAAAATCTACAAAACTTCTTAATAACACATTTCTAAATATAGAAAACAGGAGCCGAAAGATTCTCCGGCTCCTATTATAAGGATAATGATGTACTTCAAGTACCAAACAGCTAAATCAGTTTCCTATGTTTTGACCTTTCTTATAACCAATGTAATAATCGTAATAGTACTTTAAATTATATTAAATTTTAAAACTCAAGCATCTTTTAGGATTTTCAACAAAAAATTTATTTATTAATTGGTTAGAATCCAAACCCGCTCTGTCTGCTTCCTCTTTAAATCTCGGAATCCAAGTTTTAACAATATATTTATAGCCTGGACCATATCCATAATGGGAGAAATAACTTTTTCTTGCAAAATCACCACTTATAAGTATTTGCTCTTCATATCCCTGTTTTACTAGCTCTAAAATACATTTAATTCTCTCGCTTTCAGGAGCATATTTGATTTTCCCGATACCATCAAAACATAAAAACGAACCATTCTCCGCAATTTTATTGTGTATCCATGGATCTAAGTTTCTATCCATATGTCCAAAACTTATATACTCAAGATTTATTCCCTCTTTTTTTAAATATTCAATTTGTTCTAATGCCATAGTCCCAGCTTCAGTATGTGAATGTAGTGGAGCTTTAGTAATAAGATGTGCTCTAGCTGCTGCTTTCAACACTTTTAATTCTAATGGGTGAATACTATTATAACCGGTGCCAAATTTTATTTGTCCACAACGTATGCCAGTTGTTCCAATGCCTTCCTCTACATCGCTAACAATAAATTTAACTAAATCATCTATACTCGAATTTTCAATTTTTTCATAAAAAGTATAATTCTCTCCCAGAACTTTTGCAGACCACAAAAAACCTTTATTAAATCCAGCAGTTGCTATAACTTGCATTCCGGTGCGATCAGAAATTTCTTTAACTGCTAAAATATCTCTTCCATAATCAACACAGGTTGCATCAACAATTGTTTTCACTCCTACATTTTTAAGATCTTGAACATCTAATAAAGATTTTTCCTTATCATCTAGAAGTAAATCATCCTGTTCTTGCTCAATCCAATATGGAGGGCTACATACAATATGCTCATGTGAATACGTAAAACCTAACTGATCAGGTAAAATATCGCCAGAAATCGTCCTAATAAAACTCATATAAAATCCCCCTGTTTTTATAAATGAAACTGTTCTAGGTTATTAATTTTGCAAAAAATATTACTTAATTGCGGATACATTTCTTTATATATTTTATAACTATTCATATAATAATCAGACAATGCTGAATTAACTGGAATTGATATTGAATCATTTAATTTGTTTACAGCCTGTTCCCAATCACTATAAATTCCTACTCCGATCCCTGCTAATATTGTTGCACCAATAGGAGCACTATCTTTATTTACCATCACAGCACTTTCAGGAAAATTAAATATTGAAGCCAAAATAGAGCACCATAAATCACTTTTACTACCTCCATCAGCTATATTGCATTTTTCAACATTAATACCAGACATTTGCATCACATCTAATATATCTTTTAATCCGTAACCAACGCCTTCCATAATAGAACGCAGCATATCTCCTGTTGAAGTTTTTAAAGACAGACCTACAAACGCACCGCGAGCAAATGGATCAGAATGCGGAACAACAATTCCTGTTAAATATGGTAGAAAAAACAAACCTGACGATCCTGGTGTAGATGTATTAGCAATATCATTTATCGTAGAATAAGATAAATTGTCAGAAACTTCTATTAATCTGTCTCTAAACCATGATAAGCTTATGCCTCCGGATGTCAATGGCCCAAACGCGTAGTATTTACCGGGGATTGCATGGCACATTTGATAAAATTTATCAACATTATCATGATTCACATCATCCATAGATATTATGACATGCCCAGCAGAACCAATTGTAACACTTGCCACTCCAGATTTGATAGCACCTGTCCCTAAAGCAGTACATGCCATATCAGCACCCCCACAAACTACAGGAGTGCCTATTTTCAAACCTGTCAAGTTTGCAGCCTTCTTTGTTATTTCCCCGACAACTTCATGAGATAATTTTATTTCAGGAAACTTCTCTAAATTAAGTCCTACTTTTTCAATATCGCTTATCCACGAATATTCTGAATAATCCATCATTGACGTTCCAGAAGCATCACTAATATCAGTTGAAATTTTGCCTGTCAACTTCATTCGGATATAATCTTTTGGCATAAGCCACTTCAAAGTGTTTTTCCAAATATCTTTTTCATTAAGACTAAGCCAGAGTAATTTAGGGGCTGACATCATACTTGTAAGTGGATTATAACTTTTGTATTCTAATGTGTGTTTTAAATCATCCGGAAAATGTTTTAAAATGCTCTCAGATCTAGAATCACTATACATAATACAATTGTATAGTGGCGCATTATTCTTATCTATGGGAATTATTCCATGCATCTGACCCGAAAAACCTATCGAAGCTATTTGCTCAGTTGTTTTCTTATAATGATCAAGACATTGTCTTATTGCATCGACTGTACTATCCCACCATATTTCGGGATTTGTTTCAACCCAGCCATGTCTTGGAGTATATAAACTATAACTTTTCTTGCCTAAAGCCAAGACGTTTCCAGATTCAGAATCTGTGACCGTAACTTTAACACTTGAAGTACCTAAATCTATTGCCATCAGGTCCATTACATTCTCTCCCCTCTTTTACATCATAATTAATAATTGTTTTTTAAACATATTATGAATTATATGAAATTTATTCAATAAGTAACATTACAGTTGAATACATATTGAACAATATCTTATATACAACATTAATGATAATTAAAATTTGGTATCTTTTTCTTACATCGAATAACTGTTTATACTTGCAGCAAAAATTGTTTTTATTTGGTAATCATCAGAACATTAATTTGTCAAAAATATCATTAAATTTGATTAATCGTGCCTCTGACCATCATCCTTTTTTATCTACGCTTATGTTGTAATCCGGATACAATCAAAATAAGTAATATCACTATACCTCTAATAATCTGGCGACTATAAGTTGGAACATTAACAATATTCAACAAACTTAATAGTACACATATTATTATCGTTCCTGCAATGGTCCCAACATAGTCGCCTTTTCCACCTGAAAGAAGTGTTCCACCCATAACTACAGCTGCTATAGAGTTCATTTGATAGTCTGTTCCTGCATCTAAAAAACTAGTACCTGTATAGCCAACTAACAGCATACCCGTAATAGCAGAAAGAAAACCGCAAATAATATAAACCATAACCAACGTACTCCCAACTGGAATACCTGAGCGAATGCTAGCAATCGGATTTTCACCCACACTATACACATTTCGTCCAAAAACTGTCTTCTTTAAAAGAAAAATTATAATAAAAGAGACCATAATCCAAATAAAGATTACTGGCGGAAAAGGTCCTAACAAATTTCCGCTTACAAGTTGCCTGATGGCAGGTGATGCATTGCCCTTTGGCGCACCTTTTGTAAAAATCAAGACAACACCTTGCAGCACACTGCCCATGCCTAAAGTCATCACAAGTGACGGAATCTTTAAAAAATAAATTCCCATGCCATTTATTAAGCCAACTATGATTCCCACTAAGGCAACTCCAATAAATGCAACAGGAATATTTTCATCTTTTCCTGCTAGCAGTTGTGCGCTCAAAACATTTCCTAAAGTTACCAAATAAGAAACTGATAAATCTGTTCCTGCAGTTATTATCACTAGAGTTTGGCCAGCTGCAACAATTCCTAAAAATGCAGATTGTCTTAATATATTTGAGATATTTTCAATTCCTAAAAAGCTCGGTACTATCAGTTTTGATATTAGTAAAAAAATTATTAGAATTTCATAAACAAAAAAGTTTGGATTTCTGTTTGCAAAAATATTTGATTTTTTTTCTTTTAGTGACATAACCTTCACCTTTTTACAACAGGACTATTTATCTTGTATTGAAGTAATTGCAATAGCAAATATTAATAGTAATCCTTGTGCTATGTACTGATAAAACGTTGATACGCCTAGCAAATTCAGAATATTATTAATTATTGCAAAAATTATTACTCCTGCAAAAGTACACTCAATATATCCTTTACCTCCGGAAAAACTTGCTCCACCTATTATCGATGCAGTTAAAGATTTTAAGGTCAAAGGTTCTCCACTTGTAGGGTCACCAGATCGCATACTTGCTGCCGAAACAACACCCGCTAGAGCTATCAAAAAACCTGATAAAATAAAACCACTAATTTTTACTACATCAACATTAATCCCCGCACTATAGGCAGATAAAGAGTTACCTCCTACGGCATAAATATACTTGCCAAATTTAGTGTAATTCAACATAAACCAAATCAATATAAAGATAATAGTGCAAATAATAAACAAAGAAATATCCGATGAAAATGGTTTGGAAAACTCCTTTGACACATTACCTCCAGGTTTATCTAATATGGCAAGTGAAAAACCTCCAATGATTAGTGAAATAGATAATGTTGCAATTAATGCCTGTATACCAAATTTTGTTATTAGTATACCTTTCATAAAACCTAGTACAGCACATACAAGAAAAGAAATAAAAATTCCTGGCATAGCACTCCACCAGCCACCCTCTGTACCTATAGTAGCCATAATACAAGTAACTAAAGAAATACAAGCTCCTATTGATAAATCGACACCACCTATGAGAATAACTATAGTCTGTGCGTATGCAGCAATTAAGAAAGGTACATTAGTTGTAAAAATGTTTGTCAGATTACGTAATGTTAAAAAATCTTTATCTAGGATAGAAGAAATAATAACAAACAATAATAATAATGCATAGATATTATAAATGTCTCTACGCCTCTTATAATGATTGACAAAACGTACTTTAAAAGTCATCTCATTTCCCCACCACTATGGATACCTTGCATAATTTCAATTTCGTTTATTTGTTCATCTGTAAGTTTTCTAGTAATTCGTCCCTCGTACATGGTATAAACTGTGTTGCTTATACCAATAATTTCTAATAAATCACTAGAATATATAATGACTGAAACCCCCTCGTCGGACAATGTTCTGATACGCATCATGATTTCTTGCTTTGTATTGACATCAATTCCTCTAGTAGGTTCGTTAAAAAGTAACACTTTAGGTTCTGTCCCTAAAACTTTACCCAATACAACTTTCTGTTGATTGCCTCCTGACAGCTCGGAAACCATATTTTTATAAGAGGAGCATTTTATATTCATCTCACATACAGAATCATTGATAAAATTCGTTTCTCTCTTCTTATTAATAACCTTGTACAAATACCTATTATTTAAAATAGAAATCGTTAAATTTCTTCCGACGGAGTGATTCAGAAAAAGAGCTTCTGTTTTTCTATCTTCAGGAACAAGAAAGATTCCATTTTTAACAGCCTTTCTCACATTACCTCGTGGAATTAAGTGGTTTTCAAGTTTAATTTTTCCAGTATCATATTTTCTTATTCCAGCTATGCAATCCAATAGTATATTTTGTCCATGTCCTTTTAAACCCGCAATCCCAACAATTTCTCCCCTACGTACATCAAAAGAAATATTTTGCAATGACAAATCTTTCGTTGTTAATCCTTCAACAGAAAAATCAATTTCATCTCGAGGTTTAATTTTAGCGGGATATATATCTTTTATCGTCCTACCCACCATTAGTTCTATCAGGCTGTCATGAGTCAAAGTATCTGTAAATAAAGTGTTAACTAGCTCTCCATCTTTTAATACAGTAATTTTATCTGAAATTGCAAAAATCTCATTTAAACGATGGGAGATAAATATAATAATTTTGTTTGAGTCTTTTAACATTCTTATAATATCAAAAAGGCTTTCTGCTTCATCATCATCCAGAGCGGAAGTAGTTTCATCAAACATAATAACTTCAGAATCTTCCATTAACACTCTTAAAACTTCAACTAAATATTGTTTAGAAAGTGATAAGTTTTTTACTGGTTCATCATGGGATATGTCAAATTGGAATTTTTCTTTTAAAAAATCAAATTTTTCAATTTGTTTTTTTCTAGAAATAAAACCATGTTTGGTATATTCACTACCCAAAAACAAATTATCCAAGACGGACATTTCCCTTATAAGCGTTAATTCTTGATAAACTAAGCCAAAAGAATTTTCTTTTGCGTCAAACGGGCTACGAAATATCATTTTTTTATTGTTATAAGAAATTGATCCGCCATCAAAAGGAAATTGTCCCATTAGTATTTTTAATAAAGTACTCTTTCCGGCTCCATTTTCACCGACAATAGCATGAATTTCACCGGGCAGAAAAGTTATATTCACATTATTGAGCACACAATTTTTGCCAAAATATTTTGTTAATTCTTTAACTTCTAATGTTTTCATGCATATTCTCGACGCTAATTTTATAGGTGCCACTAGAAAGCGGCACCCTTCTATTATATGTATTTCGTATTATTTATTATAGACTAAAAACTATTATTAAATATCTCTATTTAAATATTTCTTTTACTTGTTCATCCGTTAAATGTGTAATAACCCAATAGCTATCTGGGAGTTCAGGATTATAATAATCATCTATATCTTCATCACCTATGGATCCTGAAGGTAAAACATAGAGATCTTCTATAGTTTCTCCATTTAGTGCACGAATCGCCTGCTCTAAGGCAACTTCACTAATATATGTTGGATAACCGGGACAGATGCTAGAAAAACCATTATCAAGATTCTCCTTCCAAACCTTAAGAAATCCATTGCTAGCCTCACCTGACATAGGAATTAATGACTTACCAGCTTCGTTAAAAGCATCAACTGCTGCTTGCGTCATTGCCCCTCCTTGAGACCAAATAGCATCAAGTTCTATTCCACTGTTCAATAATCCCTCTACTACAACTTTTGCTTTTGCATAATCCCAGTCCGCATTAGTTTGATTAACAATCTCTATATCAGGGTATTTGTTGAATATATTCATCGCACCCTCTGTTCTTCCTTCCGAACAAGTGGATCCAGCTATACCATCAAGCATGGCAATCTTACCTTTTCCTCCTATAGAATCAGCTATAAACTGTGCACCTATTTCTCCAAATTCCACATCGTTGCAACTGACTTTTCCTGTTATTTCAGATGTATCTACTAAACTATCAAAGGAAACTACAACGATTCCCTCATCTACAGCTTCCTCGCAAACAGGTGAAAGAGCCGATGCGGAAGCAGCCGTGATAATTATTGCATCACATTTTTTTGTCATTAGATCTTTAAAGTCAGAAATTTGTTTGTTTGCATCCCCATCTGCATTAGTTATGTAATACTTTGACAAAACACCTTCTTCGATTAATCTTTCGCAAGCATATTTAAACTCAGCTTCCATTTGGGTTTGCCAGGAATTCGAAACAGTATAGTTACAAAATCCCACTACATAATTGCTGCCACTATCTTGACTATCTTTACTATCTTTTAAACTCTCATCATTTTCTTTTGTAGATTTACCACAAGCACCAATTAATAAAATTATACACAGTATAAGAGCCACCATAAGAATTCTCTTTATGTTTTTCATTTACCTTTCCTCCAGTTTCTATCATCTTTTTATATATAATGAACACAATGTTATTAGCCTTAGTCATCACACTAGCCGCATTCTTACCCTATTATCTGCTTTTATTCATCAAATTTAACGTATAATTGCTTTCTGACCTAACAATTTCTAAGTAATTATATAAGGTGTTTTTTGATATCCCTAACTCTTTACTCACTTTATCACTCGATTTTGTTATGAGAAAAGCACCAGATTGATCTAAATAATCCAACAAACGTAATTTATCTTCCTTACTCATTTCATTGCATTCTTTTCCTATATTTTGTTTACCTTTAGCTATAAGCTCTTGTAACAAATCTTGAACATTATTAACGAGAATTTCATTATCATGATTATCATCCTTAAATTCTTCAGATAATGTATAGTTGTTAAAATCTCTTAAATAATATTCCATTCTTAAAGTTTCAGTAATATTTTGATTAACACAAATCGAATATCTGACCTGTCCCTCCTCATCTCGCAAATAAATACTTGAAGATTTTAAAATTAATCCAACTCTCGTATGAGTAATATAATTAAATCTATCATTATCAGCCTCATCCCTACGCATTACCCGTAAACCAAAATCACTCCCGCAATCTCCAATTTTCCGTCCTGTAATATGCCCATTTCTTATATCAATTATTGTTTCTCCATAATCTTTGCTAAGATCATGCAATACAACTTCACACTGTGAACCGCATTGTTTTTCAATTAGTGTTACAATCTGCTCTAATGACTGTTCATCAAGATATATTTTTCCCAATAAATCACCTCAATTTTCTAGCAATAACTTTAAAATAAAATTATTTTTTTCATATTTATTATAATAATATCAAAAAAATAATCGATTGTCTATCAATTTATACAAATAAATTTGTAAAATAACAATATTATTGTATATTTTTTTAAAAAAGCATTATTTTTTTTATTTCTATTTGTAAATTAAATACTTAATTTGAAGTTTTCCTATACTTTCAATTATTTTATGTTAGATGCAAAACTAAATTCTAGAACAAATAGTTATTAGTTGCACAGTCCATGATTTTTGGCTAAAATAGATTTCTAAAATCGGGGTGTAGCTCAGGTGGCTAGAGTGCGTGCTTGGGGTGCACGAGGTCGCAAGTTCAAGTCTTGTCACTCCGACCAATTCGTTTAAGGCTTTTCGCACAGTTCGCAAGTTGATGTTGATACGGTCCGGAAAGCCTTTTACAATTTTTAACTTAACAGAACAACATATAAATTATAAATAAGGCTTTAAGTACATCAATCAAAAGAAAAACAGAAGAAACAGCTCCGGCTGTTTGGTACTCGAAGCATATGATTATTATAGGGCTGTGTAGAATTGCATTATGGAGAAATAAAATTGCTTGGAAATGGTTTGCTGGAAAATTCATTAAAAACTTAGAAAAAATTTCGTTTTTGAATTTCAGTTTAAGTTGCAATTAACGTTTAATTAGAATATTTACAAAATAATTTGACAATAATAATTCGCTTTGATAATATGTTCAAGCATTCAAGACAAATGCAAATGTTGGCGCAGTAGTTCAGTTGGTTAGAATGCCAGCCTGTCACGCTGGAGGTCGAGGGTTCGAGCCCCTTCTGCGTCGCCATCAAGCCGGTCGTTTGTAATAAGTGACCGGCTTGCACTTTAAGCCTGGTTAGCTCAGTCGGTAGAGCAGGGGACTGAAAATCCCCGTGTCGTTGGTTCGATTCCGACACCAGGCACCATATGTGGGAGTTTAGCTCAGCTGGGAGAGC
>DUOO01000061.1 GCA_012838795.1 Clostridiaceae bacterium
ACTCTCCAATACGAGGAATAACCTCAAGGTAAGGAACGGCGACACTCACACTACATGCTGACATTATCGCAGATTGTTTTTGTTCAATAAACTGTTAACAAGTGCAATAACATTATTCTAGGAGGTAGGGAGAAACATTTGCCGAATCAATTGTCCGGCGGCCAACAGCAAAGAGTTTCAATCGGTCGTGCTTTAATCAATCAGCCTTCGGTTGTTTTGGCAGATGAACCCACCGGTAATCTGGACAGCAAAAATTCACAAGAGATCGTCAATTTATTAAAACTATCTAATGACAAATACAATCAAACTTTAATCTTAATCACCCATGATGAAGATATTGCTTTACAAGCAGATCGGATTATTACTTTGGAAGATGGAAAAATTTTACGGGACGAGGTTTTAAGAAGTTAACAATTTCTTAGTTGTACTACGTAATAACAACCAACTACCTAATAACAACCAAATGAGAAAACGAATGTATCATTATGTGAGCTGAAACAAAGAGGTGTTAAGAAGATGAGTATTTTTTCAAAATTATCATTTCGCAATATGAAGCAAAATCGCAGTCGTACGATTATTACAATTATCGGTGTAATTCTGGCGACTGCCATGATCAGTGGTCTTACTTCTTTGATCGCAAGTATTCAAGGCTATTTGGCAAAAAATGAAATTGCCCAAAGGGGTTCTTGGGAAATCAGATACGAAAGAGCAGACCCGGAACAAGCTGCTCCAATACTCAAGTCATCTGATGTCAAAAAATACGTTTCAAGTCAGGAAATCGGTTATGCCAAAATAGAAAGTGAAAATCCGTATAAGCCGTATCTTTATGTGATGGGTATCAGTTCTGATTATACGGATATAGTGCCGATTTATTTAACTGAAGGTAAAATGCCGAGTGAGCCGAATGAAATTATTATACCGCAACATTTATTAGATAGCAGAATCGAAAAGTTCAAAATCGGTGATCAGTTAAATTTAGAAGTAGGCAAACGTTTCTCGCTTAGTCAGAGACTAGATGATATAGGTTACGAAAATACAGAATTATCTGATTATTCACAAGAATTATTACAGGATGATCCGTATTATTTAGACGAAGAAAACCCGACTGAAGAATTAAGAGATACAGAAAGTAAAACTTATACAATAACCGGTTTTTTTAAACGCTACGGTTTAGAGAATTATAGTGCACCCGGCTATACTGCGATAACGGTAATTGATCAAACTTCTGACGCTAATTTAAACAGCTATTATCTTGAATTTTATAATCCGAAACAAGTTTTTGAGTTTCAGAAAGAATATCCGATTGAAGGAATTTCTCAAGTACATAATGAATTATTAAGATATTACGGACTTAGCGAAAATGATAATTTTAATGCTACACTTTTAACTTTATCCATTATTTTCTTGGTGATGATTATAATCAGTTCGATTATTTTAATCAATAATGCATTTACAATATCTTTAGCTGAAAGAACGAAACAGTTCGGCTTATTATCCTCGATCGGTGCCAGCAAGAAACAATTAAGACGGACGGTTTTAACTGAAGCAATGATGATCAGCTTAATCGGTATTCCGCTAGGTATTTTGAGCGGGTTGTTGGGAATAAAGATTACACTGACAGTAGTTAGCAGCCTTATAAAAGACATGATAACATCTACAGTTGTTACTGATATAAGTTTAGAGTTGATAATATCAAGTAAAGCTATTATTGCTTCGGTTTTGTTAGCTTTATTTACAGTTTTGATTTCGGCTTGGATTCCGGCAAAACGTGCTTCTCGTATTACGGTAATGGATGCTATTCGTCAAACTCAAGATATAGTCGCTAAACCGGTGAATGTTTCCAAAGCAACTTATAAATTGTTTGGTTTGCCGGCATATATTGCTGCTAAATATTTCAAACGCAACCGAAAAAAATATCGATCAACCATTATCAGTTTGAGCTTGAGCATTTTGCTATTCATTTCGGCATACACTTTTACTTCAATGATGACCGATTCGTTTGAAAATATTTATACAACTGCAGTTTCGGATTTGGAATATTATTACAGACCGGAAGTGGAAAGTGATAGTGAAGTTATTGATCAATTGAATACAATGTATGGCCGAATCAAAGATTTAGATCATGTAACCTCGGTTAATTATACAGCTTCATTATGGCAAGATTATTTAATTAATAAAGAGAATTTAACAGCGGAATATATTGAACGAACTATTCAAGGATTGGGTACATACAATTGTGTACACAAGATCAGGGACGATCAACAAGATAAATTTATGCTTTCAATTAATACCGTATTTGTTGAGAATTCTGTTTTTGCTGAAATGTTGACAGAATTTAATGTAGATTATAATGAATATTTGAATTCGGAACGACTGTCGCCAATTATCCGAAATAACGTTTTCTTCAAAGATGAGGAGGCAAGGAAATATATCACTTACGATGTTTTTAAAACAGAGAAAAAGAGTAATATTGAACTGGTAAATTTACAAATTACTCCGGATGAATATTTAGGTGAAGTTATTTATGAGGAAAATTCCGTAGCAGATTCTGTGTTTGTTTTCAGAAATAATGTTGAAGATACTGCACAAGAAGTACCTTTATCGGAAGCTATTACAACCAGGCAAACAATCGGGTTGGAATATTTTGCAGATGAAATACCGGATTTTCTTGATAATCGATCCGATGTAACGTTGATTTTCCCAATCAGCAAAATGGCGGATTTAGCAATAGATCTGAGTTCATTTAGTTGTAGTTATCATATAAATTCTGATAATCATCAACTGACAGAAAATGCTTTAGCTCAATATAATGCTGAATTGGCTAATCAGGGCGATTACGTCAATTATGTCGCATATCGTCAAAATAATAAAAACTTAGTAACTATAGTGAATATCTTCTGTTACGGTTTTATCGCTTTAATTTCATTAATAGCTTTGACTAATGTATTTAATACAATAACGACAAATATCAACTTGAGAACACGAGACTTTGCCATGCTAAAAAGTGTCGGCATGTCAAATAAAGGCATCCGTAAAATGATGATTTACGAATGTCTGTTATATGGAACAAGATCACTGCTGTGGGGGTTACCGTTGTCGCTTGGAGTTTCTTATTTGATTTACCGGGGAATTAATCGCAGTGTTGAACAAGCCTATGCGATACCGTGGATAGCAATAGCAATCGTCTGTATTTCAGTATTCTTATTTGTTGCAGTCAGCATGATTTATGCCCTGCGTCAATTCAACAAAAAGAACATCCTCGAATCGTTAAAAAATGAAATCGATTGATCGTTAAAAATCTGGAAACTGCTCACTTTTCTTAGCTATGCAAGAAAAGATTCGCACAGCTCAAGATTTTGAGCAGAATTGAAAAAAGGCAGCGCGAAATTGTTTAAAACTGCCTTATTATTTTACATATTGAATCAAAAAGTTAATTTACAACTAATCAACAGCCAATTAACAGCTGCTTTTATGTTGTCACATATCTGACAGCAATTAATAGACCTTTAAATGCTATTAATAATCAACGATCAATAATCAACGACAAAGTCTTCCGGTAAGGGGTTCTCGTGCATGTATTTAAAGACTCCGCAGATTATTTCGGCGGCTTCTTCGATTAAAGCATCGTCTTGGGTAGCGGTATAGCTTGTTCTTAACAAACATTTGCCTTCAGCAACTGCCGGCGGTAATACCGGATTTACATAAACTCCTGCTTCCAGCAATAACTTTGCCGCATATAGAGTATTCATTACAGTTCCTGTCATTAACGGAATAATCGGAATGATCTCGTTGTTACTATCATGAACCTCAACATAGGGACATGCTTTAAGTAATCCCCGCATTTTGGCCGTGATTTGCTGAATACGTGTAACTCTTTCCGGTTCAGATCGTAAGATACGCAAAGCTTCATGGGCTGCAGCAACTTGTCCGGGGGGAATTGAAGCACTGAAAATAAATGGTCTGGCAACATGTTTTATATAATTGATAACTCTTTCTTCACCGGCAATACAACCGCCGAGTGATGCATAACTTTTGGAGAAAGTATTCATGATTAAATCAACTTCATCTTCCAAACCGAAATATTCAGCAGTACCACGACCGTTTTTACCCAGAACGCCTAAACCATGAGCATCATCGACGAGAATTCTGGCATTAAATTTTTTGGCTAAATCTACGATCTTGGGGAGATTACAGATTTCACCTTCCATACTGAACACCCCGTCAGTGATGATTAATATTCCGCCTGCTGTTGCTCTTTCAGAACAGCGAATCAATAATTTCTCTAAAGCATCCATATCGTTATGAGCATATTTATAGGTTTTGGCAAAGCTTAATCTGGTTCCGTCAACGATACTGGCATGATTTAAATCATCAGAGAGAATAAAATCATTTCTGCCTGCAAGTGCAGAGATGACAGAAAGATTGGTTTGGAAACCGGTAGAAAAACTTAAGCAAGCTTCTTTGCGCAAAAATTCAGCTTGTTCTCGTTCCAAGTCACAATGCAGTTTCAAAGTGCCATTCAAAAATCTTGAACCGGAACAACCGCTGCCATAGTGTTCAATTGCATCTTGGGCGGCTTTTTTGACACGCGGATCATTGGTTAAACCCAAATAATTGTTTGATCCCAGCATGATGGTCCGGCGACCTTCAATTTCTACTACATTGTCTTGTCCGGTTGTCAATTCGTGAAAGTAAGGATAAACACCCATTGCTTTTGCTTGATCAACAACATAATAGTCATAACATTTTTGAAAAATATCCATATACGAACCTCATTTACTTAAATAATATTTTGCTTACTTGCGACTAAATTATTACTGCTTTATTCATCTCTTTAATGATTTTCTTATTATTTGCTTTTCATTGTATAACATTTATTGCAATACTTAAATTTTTATAAATTCCTGCTTTAAGAAGCATACATTTTATACAAAATGTAATTTACAAATCTGATCGGTAAAAATTTTGCCAGAACCAATGCTGTACGATAGAACAAACCGAAACCTTGGATCGGTTTGGGTGTACGTTTTTGGGTCGTGAGTTTTACGATTCGTTTTGCCAAAGGTTTGACAGGATTACCGGTTCTTTCGTCTTTTTCCATTTTAGTGATTGAATTGCCGGGAATAGAGCCGTAGATTTTCATACATTCTTCCGATGATTCAGATTTAATTCTTCGATCAGTAAAACCTGTTTTGGTATCACCGGGCATCAAGGCAACTGCCTGAATATTGAAAGATCGCAGCTCATTGTTAAGAGTCAACACCAGTTGATTGATTGATGCTTTGGTACAGGTATAAAAACTCTGATATGGAATAGGCATGACTGCAGCCACTGAAGAAACACAAAGAATTCGGCCACCTCCGCTTTGGCGCAAATATGGAACTGTGGCTTGGATCATATTGACTGTACCCATAAAATTAACATCAAATTGCCGTTTGATATTTTCGGTAGGGGTGAGCTCGATCGGTCCTGAAATTCCGAATCCGGCATTGCAAATTACAATATTGAGTTGCCCGGTTTCGGCAATGATTTGTTCTACTGCATTTTTTACATCAACAAGTTGAGTAACATCACCTTTGATATGAGTTACTCCCGGTTGCAAAATTTCACGACGACTTAGTTCATATACTCGGTAACCCCTTTGAGCAAATAATTTTGCAACGGCAAACCCGATTCCGCCGGAACCGCCGCTAATAAATACTACAGGTTGCTTGTTTTTTTTCTGGCTACCTGTACCGGAAATCAAATTGTCAGATTCTGTTTTCATACGTTCCCTTATATAATTTAATAATAATAAATAAAAATGAAAAAATATTCATTTGCAAAAATTGTTATTTAATTATTATTATCTAAATCTTAAAATCATTATAAAAGAAAAACAT
>DUOO01000062.1 GCA_012838795.1 Clostridiaceae bacterium
AGCTTTGAGGGTGTATTTTTATACCCTTATCCATACCGGTGATGATTGCGGCGAGGACACACCTGTTCCCATCCCGAACACAGAAGTTAAGCTCGTTCGCGCCCACGATACTTGGTTGGTGACGACCCGGGAAAATAGGTATTGCCGGTTTTTATCAAAAGAGTCAGGTTTTAAACCTGACTTTTTTGTTTTGAAATGTTAAATTGACTAACTTTTCTTCTAGGATAAATTACATTATCCCAGATCTGGGACAATGTAATCGGCAGGAAGTATTTCTTGTTTGCTAACATACCCAGAAGAGCTACTGCTAGTGCCATTCTCTACTCCCTTGTAGAAACAGCCAAAGATATGGGAGTTGATCCAATAGTTACTTTGTTTATACCCTGATAGAAGCGGCAAATTACGTGATACTGATGAATTTGAGAAAATTGCTGAACTGACGCCTCAATATTTTAAAAATCTCGGTTAGACGTTGTTGGAACGCCAATAGATTTGACGCTCACATTCAAGAAACTGGAGTATTTGCTTATTTGATTTATATAAAATATTTAATGGGACAATATTAATTATTCTATAATCTTGTTGAATGTTACTTTATTTTTAATAAATTATTTAAAGCATCTTATTTTATAACTTGATTAATTATCAATAACAAAAGAATATTACGAAATAATAGCAATATATCTTTGAACATTGTCAATGTGCACAAATTATTTCAGATTATTTTTACTTGATATATGTAAAAAATGACTTTATTATAATAAATAATCGATAATCGATTATTTATTGTTTTAAGAAGAGATGTGGAGGTAAGCTTTGGAATACATTTTAGAAATGACAAATATTAATAAAAGCTTTTCCGGTGTTCAAGTTTTGAATGATATTAATTTTAAATTGAAAAAAGGTGAGATTCATGCTCTCCTTGGTGCTAACGGAGCTGGAAAATCGACATTAATTAAAATATTATCCGGTGCTCACCTAAAGGATAGCGGTACAATCAAAATTAATGGTAAAGTTGTAAACATTACGAATCCCGTAGAAGCCAAAAACTTAGGAGTTCAGTGTATATACCAAGAACTGTCTTTGATTCCTGATTTGACAATTGCTCAAAACATTTTCATAGGTAAGGAAGAGTTAAATGGTATTTTCCTAAATCACGAAATTATGAACAAAAAAGCAAAAGAATTAATGAATGATTTAGAAATTGATGTTGATATCAAGACTAAAGTCAGAGATTTAGGTATAGGACATCAGTTTTTCACGGAAATATGTCGTTGTTTGATAGGGAATGCCAGCATAGTAATAATGGATGAGCCTACTTCAGCAATGAGTCCTATTGAATACAAACAATTTCTTAAAACAATTCGTCTTTTGAGAAATAGAGATATTTCTATTATTTATATTTCACACCACTTAGATGAAATATTTGATTTTTGTGATTCAATTACTATTTTACGTAATGGGTTCAATCAACTTTCAACAACAGTTGCTTCTGTAAATAAAAGAACTGTAATAGAGGAGATGGTTGGAGAAGATGTTTCAGACTATTTGGAGAGGGAGTATTTAGGAGAATTCGGAAATGTAAAACCAATTTTAAAAGTTGAAAATGTATCTACGGACAAACTGAAAGATGTTTCTTTTACGGTGAAAACAGGAGAAATTTTTGGTGTAACAGGTTTATTAGGTGCAGGGAAAACTGAATTGGGCAATGTCTTATTTGGCGTTGATAGATTTATTAAAGGGAAAATAACATTTGATGGACATGAGTTTTCTCATGACTCTATTCAAGACAGAATAGATATGGGAATAGGTTTAGTTCCTGAGGACCGAAAAATAAGTGGGTTATTTCAAGAATTTTCAATTAAAAATAACGTTTCATTATTAAATTTGAACTTGTTCAAGACGTTGAATTTGTTTATTAATCGAAAAAAAGAAGCTGAATTTTCAGATAGATTTGCTAAAGATTTAAATGTAAAATTCAACAATTTAAATGACAAAGTAAGATTTTTAAGCGGTGGTAATCAGCAAAAAGTTGTTTTAGCAAAATGGATATCTAAAAATCTGAAATTATTAATACTGGATGAGCCAACTCGAGGTATAGATGTCGGTTCTAAAGAAGAAATCTATTCTCTAATTCGAAAATTGGCCAGAGAAGGCTTAACGATTATCGTGATGTCTTCCGAGGTACCTGAAGTTATTGCTTTGTCAGAAAGAATTTTGGTTTTGCATAATGGTCAGTCAAAAGGGATTTTAAACGGAGACGATGCCACTGAAAGTGACATTTTAACATTAACAACTGAAGGAGATAATTAAATGGGATCTGATATCAAAGCAAATAAAATAAAAAACATTCGCAAATATGCGTTAGTAATTATTTTTGTTGCATTATGTGCTTTCTTCACTATTATGACTGATAGTTTTCTTACGATGTCAAATATTGTAGATATGTTGCGATCAAACTCAATCAGCGGTTTGTTATCTGTAGGTGTAACCTATGTAATCTTAGCCGGTGGGATTGATCTTTCTACAGAAGCAGTAGCTTGTTTAGCTGGAATAGTTGCCGGCGTACTGAGTGATAAGCCTTTTATTGCATTAATTGCAGGTATTTTGGTAGGACTCATAGTGGGATTTATTAATGGCACGTTGTTGGTTTATACGGGAGTACAACCTTTTATTTATACTTTGGCAATGAGCAGGTTACTTAAAGGAGTAGTATTAATTTATACAAAAGGTATTGCGATTTATGATATTGATGAATCACTAAAAGTTTTTGCACGTGGTTCATTAGGACCTGTACCGATACCTATATTTATTTTTGTACTATTAGTTGTTGTTTCGTATTTATTACTCAATCACACAAAAACCGGGAGATATTTATATTCTGTAGGAAGTAATAGAGAAGCATCCAGATTATCAGGAATACCTACCAAAAAGATTTCTATTATGACTTATGTGATTTCGGGAGTGTTAGCAGCATTAGCTGGTGTTCTTTTAACTTCCAGGGTCTCTTCTGCCGAGGCAAACGCAGCGGAAGGTTGGGCTTTGAACGCAATCAGTGCCGTTATTATTGGTGGTACAAGTATGAGGGGTGGTGAAGGAGGAATTCTCAACACTATATTAGGAATATTTTTACTTGCGGTTTTAGATAATGGGATGGTACTGATGAATGTTCCGACTAATTACAATCAATTTATTAAAGGAGCATTGATGTTGGTTGCAATCTTATTAGATACAAGCAGAAAAAAAGATTAATACAATAAAAAAACAAATACACAAATATTGGGAGGTATTAAGAAAATGAAAAAAATTATTAGTGTTTTGTTGGTCTTATGTTTAGCAATAGGTCTTGTTGCAGGATGTAGTGACAAAAAAGATGAAGAAGAAAAAACAGAAGCTAAAAAAGAGGAAGAAAAGACGGAAGACAAGAAAGAAGAAAAAACAGAAGCAGATGCAGAATCGGAAGACGATAAAGATTATTATCTAGGGTATAGTCTTTGCGAATATACCATGAATTTAGCAGCAGGAACAGCTCAATTATTTGAAGAAGAATGCGAAGCAAGAGGATTTAAATATACTGTAACTGATGCGGAAAAAGATGCTTCTAAGCAGATTGATGATATCAATGCGCTGATTAATATGGGAGTTGACGGTATTGTGGTAATGGCAGTTGATGGACAGGCCGTGGCTCCGGGTGTTGAAGCAGCTTATGATGCAGGAATTCCGATAGTTGTCGTTTTAAGAGATATGCCATCTGTATCCGATAAATATTTAGCTTTCTGTGGAGTTAATGATGTGGAGATAGGCCGTTTAGCAGGTGAGTGGCTCGTAGATGCTATTGACGGTAAAGGCAAAGTAGTTTATTTAACAGGTACTCCGGGTCATTCTACTGCAATTGACAGATCTGAAGGATTTAAAGGAGTATTAGAAGAATATCCCGACATTGAAATTGTTGCAGAACAAGCTGGAAATTGGAATCGGACAATAGCAATGGAAGTCATGGAGCCAATTTTACGAGCAAATCCTGAAATAGACGGTGTATGGTGTGCTAATGATGAAATGGCAGGTGGAGCGATTCAAGCAATTGATGCTGCAGGCAGATCAGGTGAAATGGTTGTTGGTGGTGCTAATCTCCAAAGAGATGGATGGGAAAGATTAATGTCGGGCGAACAACAAGCAGACATTACAACACCGCCTCAAATGGTATTAGATGCGATACAAGCATTGGTAGATCACTTGGACGGTAAAGAAGTAGAAAAAAGAATACTACAACCTTTAGATATTGTAACAAAAGAAAATGCGGCAGAATTTGAATATCAAGCATATTAATAATTTATAGATTATTATGTGTTATAAATTTTATTGAATGAATCTATTATATAAAGGAATAAGAAATATGTACCCAATTATTAATGAAAATGCTGTTAAAGAAAAGAATGTTCCGGGGAGAACATTAAGATGGGCAGTTCACAAAGAAGATGGATTGAATGCAAATCATTGTACCATGTGTATCATGCATGTAGAGCCTGGTGAAACTGTACAACCTGCTCATTCCCATGAAGATTCTGAAGAAGTACTTTACATTATAAAAGGTGAAGGAAAAGTCTACATAGACGGAGTAATTTATCCTTTCAAAAGCGGAGACATTGTTCTGTTTGAAGTAGGTAAAATTCATATGGTTAGAAATACAGGTAAAGAGGTACTAAAAGTAGCTTGTTTCTTTGCACCCTATACAGATTTGGACACATACACATATTTTACGGAAATTGATTTTGATTCAGGAGAGGAATTTGTTAATGAATAAAAATAATCCTTTATACAATTTTTCTATAGATGAAAGTGATCTGCAATATGTTGGGTATGATTTACAAAGACCGGAGTGCATTTTGGCTGAAAAAGACGGTAGTCTTTGGGCAGCCGATGCTCGTGGTGGAGTAGTACATATAAAACCTGATGGAACTCAAAGTGTCATTACGCAAAAACATGATGCATCTTCTCTTAAAGAAGGTGACAGAGATCGGTTTTTCGCCGGAACTTTACCAAATGGTCTAGCTTTTACAGAAGATGGTGATATCTTAATATCCAACTTTGGTACAGATTGTTTAGAAATAATGAAAAGAACAGGAGAGACAAGAGTCCTCCTAGATTCTATTGATGGTATGCCAATTGGTAAAGTAAATTTTGTTTTAAGAGATTCGCTAAATCGAATTTGGATAACCGTTACTACTCAAAAAAAGAACTGGATAGATGCTCTTGTTCCGGATTTAGATGATGGATACATTATTCTTTATGAGGAAGGAAAAGAAGCAAGAATAGTTGCTGATGGATTACATTTTACAAATGAAGTACGTTTTGATAAAGATGAAGAATATTTGTATTGTGTTGAAACAGTTGGTGTTAGCGGAGGAAGAATAGTACGATTCCGTTGCGAAGATGGAGAATTAAAAAACAAAGAAGTCTTTGGTCCTGAAAGATGGGGGCCTGGTGCATATCCGGATGGAATAGCATTTGACTCTTACGGCAATCTTTGGGGCACGATGGTTTATTCAGACAAAATTTTCATCATTACTCCGGAAGGAGAAGGAAAAATTATCTTTGATGCTGGCGACCAAGAAAAAGTAAAAGCTCTGGACGATGCTTTTTATAAAAGTGAAGTGGATTATGATACTTTGTTTGCAACAGGCAAAGGCCCGGCTCCTTGGATGGCTAGTATAACTTTTGGGGGTAAAGATCTTAAAAATGTATATGTAGGATCATTGAGAGGAACAAAAATTCCATATTTTCGTTCACCGGTTGCAGGGTTACCTATGGTACACTGGTGATATTAAAGAAAAAATGGAGGTGCTGATAAGGTAGATATGGAAATAATAAACAGATCAACGATAAGCAATCAAGTTTTAGAATATTTTAGAGATAAAATCATGAACCAGGAACTGCGACCTAATGAGAGAATTATTGAAACTCGTGTTGCGAAGGAACTTGGTGTTTCACAGGGTAGTGTAAGAGAAGCTATTCAGAAACTTGATGCTATGGGATTGGTTAAAGTTAAGCCTTATTCAGGTACCTTTGTACGACCTTTTGATGAAAAAAGATTAAAAGATGCCTATGAATTGAGGAATCTTCTTGAAGGATTTTCTGCACCTTATGCATGTGAAAATATTTCAGAGCAGGCGATTGAACGAATGAAACAGTTACGTTCCGAAATGGATATTTATGCAGCTAGAAATGATAGAAGAAGTTTGGTTAAATGTGATGTTGAATTTCATAGAGAAATTATTCTAGCTGCAGATAATTCTATTTTAGAAAAAATGTGGGATATTGCTTGTGTACCACAATGGACTGGATACACAATCATGTTACATGATGATGTATATTATTTCCCAAAATCTCATGATAATATTCTGAGTTATTTGGTGCAGCGAGATTCACAGAACTTAATTTCTGAATTAAATAATCATTTTGACAATGCTAAAACAATAGCGGTTAAAAATTGGATAAAACACGAGAAGACTAATAACAAATAATAACATATTAAATAATTGATTATTTTATAAAAGAGGTGTATATGACAAAAACTATGAAAGCACTACAGTTAGTAGCAGCAAATGACTTACAACTCAAAGAAGTAGAAATACCAAAAGTTGGTGAAAATGAAGTGTTATGCAAAGTTTGGTCAACTTCAATATGTGGTACAGATCAACATATAATTGATAATTATTATCCAGGATATTGGCCAAAGTCTTTTCCTATTATTTTAGGACATGAATGGTCTGGTGAAATTGTTGAATTAGGAAAAAATTCTGATAAGTTTGGATGGAATGTAGGAGATAGAGTTGCAGGCATAGCCAATGTTGGTTGCGGCCATTGTAA
Source organism: Clostridiaceae bacterium (assembly GCA_012838795.1). Taxonomy (GTDB): domain Bacteria; phylum Bacillota; class Clostridia; order Saccharofermentanales; family DTU023; genus UBA5436. The sequence continues at coordinate 6,868 of DUOO01000062.1, forward strand.
AAATTGTCTGGAAGGTCGTTGGACAATCTGTTTGAACTATGGGAAAAAAGATATACATCAAATGTATGGACATATTACAAATGGAGCTTATGCTGAATACATTTCTGTTTCGATAAAAAGCATTGCAAAAGTTCCCGATGATATGTCACATAACTTAGCTGCATGCATGGATCCGATAAGTATTGCCCTGCATATGATTGAACGAAGTGGTTTGAAAATTGGAGAAGATGTTCTGATAAATGGTTCTGGTGCTCAAGGTTTATATAGTGTGATTTTAGCAAAAGCCATGGGTGCAAATCGGATTTTTATATCGGGTAGCGGAAGCCGCTTAATGAAAGGAGCCGAGTTGGGTGCAATTCCTATTGATTACAAAAAAGAGAACGTAGTTGACTATATCATGGAAGCGACAGACGGTTTAGGTGTAATGCGCGTTTTCGAATGTACAGGAACTGAACTAGGAATAAATCAAGCATGTCATGTAGTGTCGAGAGGCGGTTGCATTTCTACGATAAGCTTACCGAAAGATGATGTGAAAATTCCGATTCGTCAGATAGTTTTAGATGAAATTGATTTGCATGGAAGTAGAGCAAATCCTAATACTTTACCAAGAGCAATTCTGGTTGCTGACCAACATATTGAAGCACTTGATTCGATGATTACTCATGTGTTTTCGATAGAAGATTATCAAAAAGCATTCAGTATTTTCAATGGACGACTGGAAGATTCACTCAAAGTAGTTATTAAGCCTAATGGCTTTGAAAAATAAAAGTCTTTTATCACTTAATTTAGAAAGATTTAGATATTTATAGAATGACCCTATTTAATGTAATAGTTGTTTTTTGTAAAACACTATCCCAAGATATGTATTGTTAGATAGGGTTATTAGATATATTCAAAAAATGTTAAGTATATATACTAGGAGGAATCATGAATCAAGTACCTGATTATGAAGCGATAAAACGATTTAGTGCAGATATCCGAATCAATACGATAAAATCAATCCACTCAACCGGTTCGGGTCATATAGGAGGTTCAGCCTCAATAGCAGACGTACTGGCAGTATTGTACGGCGGTATGATGAGAGTTGATCCGAAGAATCCGAAATGGGCTGAAAGAGATTGGTTAGTATTATCGAAAGGTCATTGCGGCCCGGCTCTATATGCGACATTAGCTCTCAAAGGTTACTTTCCGATGGACTGGCTGACGACATTAAATAAACCTAATACAAATCTGCCAAGTCATGCCGATGCAAATAGAACTCCCGGAGTAGACATGTCAACGGGCTCTTTGGGTCAAGGAATATCAGCAGCAGTAGGTATAGCGCTAGGTAACAGAACCCAGAAAATAGACAGCTATACATATTGTATAGTAGGCGATGGCGAGTTGAACGAGGGAGAAGTGTGGGAAGCATGTTCAGCCGCGACAGATCTGAAATTAGATAATTTAATAGTATTTGTTGATTGGAACAAAAAACAATTGGATGGCAGGCTGGAAGAAATACTTGAGCCGGGAGATATCTCAAAGAAATTTGAAGTATTCGGTTTTGATGTCCAGACAGTCGTGGGTTATGATTATCAAGCCATCTGGGAAGCAATCGAGAAAGCAAAATCAATCAAAGGTAAGCCGAGTGTAATAATTTTGGATACGATAAAAGGGCTAGGCGTAAAACTGGCGGAAGAAAAAGAGTTTAATCATCATTTGCCTATTACAGATGAAGGTGCAGAAGAAGCAATAGCTGAAATAGAGCGAAGATTATCAGAAGGAACATATCCTGTAGGAGATTTCAAATGGTAAAAATACGAAAAGAAATTAAAATATCCCCGGAAGAAATGCGCTATGCATATTGCGATGCTTTAATAGAAGCAGCAAAAGATAACGAAAAGATCGTGACCATTGATTGCGATTTGAGCAATTCATGCGGAACCAAGAAATTTAAAGCAACCTATCCGGATAGAGGATTTAATGTAGGAATCCAAGAACAGAACGGTTGTGCAATGGCAGGCGGCTTATCGGCAACAGGATTAATACCATTTTTTCATTCATTTGCCGTATTTTCTACAAGAAGAGTCTATGATCAATTCTTTTTGAGTTGTGCCTATGCCAAGCAAAATGTAAAAATAGTCGGAAGCGATGCCGGAGTAAGTGCTGCCTCTAATGGAGGAACACATATGGCATTTGAAGACATAGCCTTGGTACGAGCGATGCCTACAGCGACAATAGTAGAGCCATCCGATCCGACCATGATGAAAGCCTTGGTTCCGCAAATAGCAAATACTTATGGAGTATTCTATTTAAGGATGCCTCGCAAAACCGTATATGATATTTACGAACCTGGATCTACCTTTGAATTGGGAAAGTCAGTGACGATCAGAGAGGGAACAGATGTAACATTGATAGCAAGTGGCTTGATAGTAGTTAATGCTCTGAAAGCTGCTGACCTGTTAGCCGAAATCGGAATATCCGCCAGAGTAGTGGATATGTTTACGATCAAACCGATAGATGTAGACAATATAGTAAAATGTGCGAAGGAAACGGGAGCAATAGTAACTTGTGAGAATTCCAACATTCTAGGCGGACTGGGCGGTGCAGTATCTGAAGTATTAGGTGAACATTTACCGACACCAATTGAGAGGATAGGCGTTAAAGATTTATTTGGTGAAGTAGGTCCACAAGATTATCTGGAAGAGCGTTTTGAATTAACAGCCGAAGATATTGTTAAGAAAGCAAAGAAGGTTTTTGCTAGAAAACAAGCCTGAGAGCTCTTAGATTAATTCTACTCAATGAAATTTATTGAAGTATTGTAGTACTGTTTAGAAAGTAGGTAGACGCATGTCAGTAGAAAGAGAAAGAAAAAAATATTGTATTAATGGTGAATGGTTGGACTCAGAGACAGATAAATATATGGAGGTAACCGATTCCAGTACTGGAGAAGTAATAGCGGAAGTACCGTGTTGTACGAAAGAAGAAGTTGAAGCAGCGATAAGTTCTGCAGCATCAGCCTTTCCTAAATGGTCCCAATTATCTTTAAGCCATCGTACACAAATGATGTTTAAATGGCGCAATATATTGCTGGAACATTTGGATGAATTAACGCATTTATGTGCACAAGAGTTAGGAAAAAGCTGGTCGGAAGCAAAAGGCGATGTATTAAAAGCAATTGAACCAACAGAATTTGCCTGTTCCTTACCCTACATAATGCAAGGTTCTGGCGCATTGCAAGTAACAACTGGTTTTGATTGTACGACCTATAGACAACCGTTAGGCGTAGTAGCCGGCATTATCCCATTCAACTTTCCTGCTATGATTCCTTGGGGTTGGGTAGTACCTTTAGCAATTGCGACAGGTAATACAGTAGTACTGAAAGCTGCTTCATATACTCCTTTAACCTCGATGAGAATTTTAGAATTATTTTATGAAGAAGGCGGTTTCCCGAAAGGTGTAGTAAATTTAGTAACATGTTCTCGTAAGGAATCCGAGTTATTCTTAACTGATCCGAGAATAAAGGCAGTAAGTTTTGTTGGAACAACCGGAGTAGGCAAACATATCTATTCAGTAGCAGCCTCGCACGGCAAACGTGTACAAGCCCAAACAGAAGCAAAGAACCATGCATTGATACTGGAAGATTGTGATTTGGAGAATACAGTATCTGCAGTAATAAATTCATGTTTCGGTTGTGCAGGAATGCGTTGTATGGCGTTGCCTGTAGTAGTAGTCCAAGAAAGTATAGCAGATAAATTTGTAGCAAAATTAAAAGAGAGAGCAGAAAACTTAAAAGTGGGTTGTGCCTATGATCCCGAAACACAAATGGGAGCGTTAGTAACAGCAGAACATAAGAAATCGGTAGAAGCCTGGATTCAAAAAGGCGTAGAAGAAGGAGCGGAATTAGTTCTGGATGGTCGCAATTATGTAGTACCCGGTTTTGAGAACGGTTTCTTTGTCGGACCGACAATTTTCGACCATGTCAAACCGGAAATGAGCATAGGTAATGAAGAGATATTCGGTCCTGTGGTTTGTGTTAAACGCGTAAAAGATTTTGATGAAGGTCTTGCTTTAATGAATAGTAGTCCATTTGCAAACGGATCTTCAATCTTTACACAAAACGGCTACTATGCCCGTCAGTTTGAACTTATGACAGACGGCGGAATGGTCGGAGTTAATGTAGGTATCCCCGTACCGACAGCCTATTATCCGTTCTCCGGAAATAAAGACTCTTTCTTCGGTGACCAACACGTTTTGGGACTGGATGGAGTACGTTTCTTTACCAGAGCAAAGACAGTTACAAAACACTGGTATGATGAACACGGCAAAGCTAAAAAATCAGTTGATACTTGGGAAGGTACAGTTGAAAGAATTTAATCTGATATTCTTTCACATGATTTTATAATAATCTATCAGAAAATAATCCATATTATCCATGATGTAACTTAGATATATCATGGATAATTTATTTGGGATTGATCTTGGTTAATAGTGAGTTATAAATAAATACCGAAGATTTATGTTATCTTAACAATATCTTTAATTAGCTTTAAAATGTGCTATCTAATTGCTTAATGTTTACTTAATTGAGTCAATTTTTCGTTTTTGATGCGATCGACTTCAAATTTTACTTTTTCGATGTCGAGTGTTTTGTATTCGCCGTTTCGATAGAGGATTTGTCCGTCAACCATAGTGAGATAGATGTTCTTTTGATTTGCTGAATATATTATATTGGTAGCCAAGTCATAAATCGGTTGCATGTTGGGTGTATCCAGATCGAAAATAACAAGGTCTGCCGTATTTCCTTCTTTGATTTGGCCGCTGTTGTTTCTGCCTTGGGCAATTGCTCCGTTAATTGTAATCATTTGCAACAGTTGTTCAGGTTTTAATAATTTAGGATCTTTTTTTAACCCTTTTTGGATTAATGCTGCTAAACGGGTTTCCTGTAAAAGATCAAGATCGTTGTTACTTGCGGCACCATCGGTACCTATGCAAACTGTGACACCGAAATCCAACCATTGGCCGACCGAAGCGAAGCCGCTGCCTAATTTCATGTTGCTGGCAGGGTTATGTACTAACACGGCATTATTTTGTTGAATGATCTTTAAATCTTTTGCTTCGACATAAACCCCGTGTGCAAGAATGCATTTTTGTTGAAAAACACCGAGATCAAAGAAATATTCAGCAGGAGTTTTACCTTGATGTCTTTGCTTACACTCTTCGTGTTCGAATGCTGTTTCAGATAAATGTAATTGAATGATCAGATTATTATCTGCAGCAAATTCCAATAATTGCAGAACTTGATCCGGATAAGAAGTATACTCGGCATGAATTCCTGCATCGGCAATGATTTTTCGATTGGGATTATTATTCATGTAATCTAACAAAAACATTTCATCACGATAGGATTCGGTTTCAGAAAATTTTACTCCCGGTCCGAAATCAGTGATCGCATTACACAGATTAGCTTTGATTCCAACTTGATCAATGGCTTTGACAATACCCGGCATTCGCATGTACATATCGGAAAAAGAAATGATACCGGAAGCCAAAAATTCACTTAAACCCAATAAGGTTCCCCAATAAGTATCTTCAGCGGTCAGCAGATTTTCAAAAGGAAAAATCTTGGTGAAAAGCCAGTCTTGTAAATTTAATCCTTCGCCATATCCGCGCAGCAAAGTCATCGGTACATGGCTGTGCATATTATAAAAACCGGGAAGAACCACTCTGTTTTTTCCATCAATGATTTCCGGTTTTTGCTCGGAAATTAAATCATTATAATTGTCGTCAGAACCTGATCTTATTTGTTTAATAATATTATTCTCAACTAATATGTCAACATTTTTCTGATGAACGAAATTGTGATCAAGATAATCAATATTTTTTAATAGAAACATTTTTACCTCTTTAAATTTATTTGTTAATGCATACAGGTATTCTTAGACTTATTTACGATGATATTTTAATTGTTTTATTATATAAAATATTATTATTCAACATCTTTAATATGGGTTAAATATGGGTTAATTATGGTTGAGGATCGGGAGTAACCGGTTCGGGAACACTTGGTTCCGGTTCAGGCTCAACTGACGGATCGGCAAGTGATTCGGTCGGTTCTGTATCAGGCAGTGTACTTTGAGTTTCAGATGGAACTTCAGAAGGTTGATTAAGCGGTTCTGTTTGAGTTGCAGATGTTGTTGCTTCGGTTGTTGAACTCGGTTGAGTTTTTGCATGAAGATTACATCTGCTTAAAGGATTCGCTGGCGAACCATCAATCAGATAAGCTGTAAAAGCATTTGGACAATTATCAGTTGCTAATAAACCGGTATCACCGCATACTCGTGTTTCAGATATTCCTACAGGTTGGGTAAAGTCTTTGTCTGTTAATCCGGAATGGATTTCTGTCATACAAGCATTCCAAATATCGGCTGCATTGTTGAAATCAATTTCCGGAATTTCGATTTTTCTGCCGTTTGTATTATCGTATCCATACCAGACAGCTGCCGTGTAATAAGGAGTATATCCGCAAAACCATACATCAATTGCGTCCTCTGAAGTTCCGGTTTTCCCTGCTGCATGAATATTATCCGGTTTTGCTCCGCAGGAAGCAGCAACTTTTTCCAAGTTTTTTGTCAGAACATAGGCTGAAGTTGGATTGTAAACTGCTGTTTGCGGTGGTGAGATATTATCCAAAAGGACAGTTCCGTCATGTCGCAATACTCTGGTATAAGATGTCGGTTCAACGTAAATTCCTTCATTAGCCAAGACACTATAGGCACCTGCCATTTCTAATGTGCTGACACCTACGGACAGACCGCCAAGAGCAGTCGAAGGATATTGCTCATCCATGCGATTGATTCCGCTCATTTTCAGATAAGTCAGACCGAGTTCGGGAGTTATCGTATTGATGAATAAATCTGCGGCAACCGTATTGGTGGAATTGATCAGAGCTTTTTCCAAAGTAATATTACCCAGATAACTCTCATAAGAATTCTCAGGGTAAGGACGCTCCGGATCACCCGGATCTAAATATACCATTTTATCATTGAAAATAGTTGCATCAGATATTAGTTGTGAATCAAGTGCGGGACCATACACGACTAAGGGTTTGATTGATGATGCAGGTTGTCTTTTGGCACTGGTTGCCCGATTAAAAATAAAATTATTTTTCTTTTCGCCGAAACCTCCGACCATTCCTCTGATTCGTCCCGGATCATTTAAATTGTTCTCTAAAACTGTGATCCCTGCTTGCGGAGATTCCGGACTGTCCGGAATTTGCGAAGGGTCTTTTGATACTAATGCCGGATCCTTAAATACTTCTTCCAATTTGCTTTGTATATCCGGATCCATGGTAGTTTCGATAATCAAGCTTTGATTAAAAACAGTCAAGGATGCCATTTCAGGACTATATCCGCTCTTTGTTATCAAATCTGTAATCAATTCATTTATCACATATTCAACAAACCAATTGTATATATTAGTATCGGCTTTGCTGACGTAGCTGAAATCAAAAATAAGTTCCGTATTGAGTGCTTCGTCATGTTCTTCTTCAGTAATAACTCCAAGCTCTTCCATTTTGCCTAGTATAGTCCGCATACGGCGTAAAGCATTCCTGCGGCCATGTTCGGTTAACGGATTGTAGATAGCAGGTTGATTGGGGATACCTGCCAAAAAAGCTGATTCCATCAAATTGAGCTCGGAAGCTTCTTTGTTAAAATAAGTCTGTGCTGCGGCGCCGATACCGACGATATTGTTAGCCATAGGGACCAGATTAAGATATAATTCCAGAACTCCTTCTTTGGAAAAAGTTTTTTCCAATTCGATAGCTGAATACCATTCCTGAATTTTTCTTTGGGCCGAAATATCGTTGGCTCCGGAAATCATTTTTATTGTTTGTTGAGTGATTGAAGAACCGCCATGTGTAGGAGTACCTCCGTTGGCAATTGCACTTATTACTGAACTGGCAATCCTTTTTGCATCAATTCCGGGATGACTAAAAAAACGCTCATCTTCAATTGCGATAAAAGCATCATCAATATAAGTATGCTCTATATCGTCATAAGATACATACTCTCTTTTTGCATAAGATGAACCGGTTAATTCAGCAATTTTATTTCCGTTTTTATCCAACAGAATAGTGTTTTCTTCAAAGTTTCTCATGTCGGAAACTACAACCGGATTTGCGGTTGAAATATAGCCGGCTAACATACCGCTGCCGAAACCTGTAATTAAAAAACCGATGGTTAAGACAAAAATGAGAAGTATTTTTAAGCCGCGCGAAGCGGCATAAGACAAAGTACCTAAAAAAGAATTAGGTTTTGCTTGCTTCGATGGTTTGCCTTTTACACGTTTTTTTAAATCTAATTTTGATTTTGCCTTACGTCTGGCTATTTTTGATTCGAGTTGTTTATTATTATCTTCTGACATAAAACACCTTTTTTATGTATATCATATGTAATTATAATAGCAATTATTGTGTCAAACAAGTTAAAGCAATATTCCGAATGTCAGCCTGAATATTATATGTGTAAAAGCTTTGATCCAACTTGACTTAAGCAGAAAACATATTTTTAGTGCAAATTACTATAAATAATCGGTGATTTTTAGTGAAAATATGGTATTTTTGTTTAGACAAAGTGAAAAAACAGTAATATAATTGTTTTTACCCTATATTAGTTTAAAATAATTTAATCACAGTTAATTATAGTTGTAATATTTTTAACAAGATACAACTATATAATTTAAAGAATTATTAATATAGTGTATAATATTAAAGTTACGAGAATACATTTAATAACAATAGGAATCGAGAGATTTGCATTGAAAAGATATAATGATTATCGGAAACGATAATTGGAGGTTTTATGAATAACTCTCAACATAATCCGAAATTCGGTAAACTTAAGAAAATGCTTAATCAAATGCCCGGCAGCATTTTGAAAAAAGCTTTTTTATATGGTCTTCCGGTATTATCAGCGATTTTGGTGATAGCAGTTGTTGCCACGTCAATATTGATCAAACCGAATCAAGCCGATGCCAATTTAGAAAACAATCAAAGAGAATATTCTCAGGTAAAAATTGAACCGTTGGAAAGGGTTGAAATTTCTGAGTTTGTGGAAAAAGATTTAGTTCAGGTAAAAAGGGATAGCAATCCTTTGACATTACAGGAACTGGTTGAAGGTGGAACCGGTGTTGAACTAAAAGAGGAAGATACGATCAGCATCGTTGAAATTCATGCCAGTGCAAAAGCTACTGAAGTTGAAACAATTGAATCTGAAGTTGCTGAAACGACAAAACCTGAGTTTACGAAACCGCAACAACAAGTTGTAAATGATGTAGCTGTCGAAAAAAGTGTTGATTCGGATACTGAACAAAATTCTGAAGCTTCTGAACAAATTGAGGAAGCAGAAGTTTCTGATAAAGCAGAGGTTTCTGATATAGAAGAACCGGAAGTGCCTGAATATGAAGAAACTTGGGTTAATAAATATGTCAATACTTCAGTATTGCTAAATATCAGAGAAACACCTTCATTTGATGCAGCGGTAATCGGAACGTTAGAGCGCGGCGATATGGTTACCGAAATTTCAACAAATTACGAATGGTCAGAAATTTTGCTGAGCGAAGGAAAAGTCGGCTATGTATATAATCAATTTTTAACGCTCGATTATGTTGCTCCTGCCGCAGAACCTGTTCCTGAAGTTACAGTTAATCAATCAGATTTTGAAGCTTTATCCGGTACCATGTACATAGGTGTCGGGGCAGCTAATTTAAGATCTGAAGCAAATACAAGCTCAGATATCAACTGTACTCTCTATTACGGTGCACCTGTTTACTTACAAGGCTATGCCGATGGCTGGTATTCAGTTTCTGATGATAGCGGCTCAAGCGGATATGTAAGAGAAGATCTTTTACGCAGTGACCCTGTACCTCAAGAAGAAATTGATGCCTTAAGAGCTTCTGCAGAAATCCCTGCAGAGACCACAACACAAACTGAAGCACCTGCTGCGACTGAAGCGCCTGTTGCGACTGAGGAACCGGCACCGGCTGAAGAACCGGCACCGACTGAAGAACCGGCACCGACTGAAGAACCGGTACCGACTGAAACACCGGTTCCAACTGAAGCACCCGCTCCGTCTGAGCCTGTTGCACCCGGCGGAAGTGGTGGTGTTGCTGCGGCACAAATTGCGGCAAGCAAGGTAGGTTTACCTTATGTTTATGGTACAGCAGGGCCGTACTCATTTGACTGCTCAGGTTTGGTTCAGTTTGCAGTATACCAAGCCGGCGGCTCAATCAGCAGATCGGCGGCCAGCCAGGCAAGTGCCGGTATTGCTGTTCCGTTCTCTTACGGAGATTACTCGGCATTGGCTCCGGGTGATGTATTGTGTTTTGCCTTCAACGGTGGTGGTGTGAGCCATTCAGGCATGTATATAGGCGGAGGACAATTTGTTCATGCAATGAATCCTAATGATGGTATTCAAATTAATTCGTTGAGCGGTTATTGGGCAAGTTCTCTAGCTTATGTAAGACGTGTTTTCTATTAATTGTTTATTAAGCAGATTATCGAAAAACTCATAACTAAATAATTTACTTACGGTCAAAGGGGTTGTCTCGAAAAGACAGTCCCTTTTTTATGGTAATTTAAAAGGCAATTCAACTTTTTGTTTTCAAAGAATTCCCTTTTAGCACTTTAAAAGTATTGTTTATTTTGGATATAATATCTTGTCAGACTAGGCTATTTTAAGGTTGAAAATTATATAGATAGAGCAATTGTTACATTTTTTTGTATGTAACGTATGTATAATAGTTATCTTTGATAATTTAAATTTTAAAACAAGAGAAAAATGATTTTAGATGTTATAATGAAAAAAGTAAATTTTATGCAAAATCTTTGTTGTTTCAGGATTAATTTCGGAGGAAGTTATTAAGTATAAAAAGGGTGTGTATGACCAATAGAAATAGTGCAAACAGGAAACCAAGCAAGCCAATTCATCGGCAAGTAAATCCCAAGAGCAGGTTGAAAAAGAATGTTGCCGATCTCCCTGATAATATGAAAACAGCTCGACCTTTACAAGGAGTCAAGCCTCATAATCAAAGTAAAGCAAAGCCGGAAACACTGAACAGAGCGGTCCGACTTGATGTTGGACAAAACATGAAAGGCAAAAGCGGCAATACCGGTTTTGTTAACAATAGACAGAATTTTAATGCTGTTAAGAAAACGTATGCTACAGCAAACAATGGCACAAATCAAAATGTTAATAATAAGATGAATTCCGAAAGCGGAAAAAATCCGGAACCCGGAGTTAAAAACGGTCAAAAACCAAATTCAAAGAACATGAAGAAAACAAATGATAAAACATTATATTTGGTTTATACATTGGCGGCGATTGCATTAATTTTGCTAGTGATGACGGTTATTCATTTTCTGAAAGACGGTGAACCTGAATCTGAAGATAATGATGTTACAAAAGTTGACAATACAACTGAAAGCGAAATTGTATCACCGGTGGAAGAAGGCATTGCTTCAAACATTTATTTTGGTGATATTTCTTTAGGTGGCATGGAATACGCAGATTTTGAAAAAGCAATTACAGAAAAATCTGATACGATATTAAAGAAATTCAAGATAGATTTGAAGAATGAAAAAGACGAAAACAATGAAAAGAAATCAAGTCTGAATGCTTTCGAATTGGGTATCAGTTTAGATCTTGAAAAAATTTATCAGAATGCGGAAAAGCTGAATGATTTAATTAAACAGAGTCCATCACAAATAACGAACTTATTTTTTCATGTCGTAAAAGCAGAAGCTATGGTTGGTAATAACGATAAACCTGCTGAAATAACTGAATTAGCAGATGTTAAGGATGATAAATACAATTTACATCCGATTTTTGTGATAGATGAAAAAGCTCTGAAAAATGCTGTAGAAGATTTTTCTGCAAAAGTCGAAATTAAACCGGGAAAGCTGACAGCAACGGGTTTTAATCTCGAAACTTTGGAATTTGAATTCGGCGAAGGAACCAAAGGTTATAAATTAGAGACAGAAAAATTAATTAATGAACTTAAACAAGCCTTTTCGGGAAACAAATTGAATGAATCTATTAAATTGAAATTTATTGAGTCCGATGAGATTCCGGAAGAAGAACAAAACATCGAATTCGGTTTTATATCTTCAGGGTTAACAGAATTAGTTTCTCATGATCCTGCTCGCGATTCCAATGTTAAGAGGGTTGCTGAATTACTTAGCGGTATTGTAGTTCAGCCGGGCGAAGAATTTTCATATTGGACAAATATTAATCCGATTTCTGTGGAAAATGGTTATACCTATGGCGGTGCAATTGCTGATGACGGTTCGTACGAATCTGTGATCGGCGGAGGTGTATGTCAAGGCAGCAGTACCCTGTATCTGGCTTTAGTCAGAGCTGATTTGGAAATTACCGAACGAAACAACCATACAATTCCGAGTGCATATGCGATTGAGGGGATTGATGCCATGGTTGCCGACTGGTCGGATTTGAAGTTTGTAAATAATACCGGGTATCCGATAGCGATCGTGGGCTATTATGTTGATTCTACTTCAATCGAATTTCAAATTTACGGAAAGAAATTGCCGCCGGGAGTAACGATTGACTTAGATCCGCAATTTGTAAGTTATGCTGCTGCTAAACCACCGAAAAAAGTAGTTAATAAAGATTTAAAGCCGGGTGAAGAAGTTGTGGTAAAAAATGAAGTTATCGGTTCGTATTGGACTACTGATAAAGTGTATTACCGCGATGGTGTAGAGTATGATCGAGTTCATTTTAATGATTCATATTATTGGTCATATGCAGGCGTTATTGAATACAATCCTGATTCACCGGACAGTACAACTACCAAAAAAACAACCGAGAAAACAACTGAAAAAACAATTGAGGAATCATCTTCGGAAGAAACTTCGGAGCAGACGACTGAGCCGACACCGGAGGATACAACACCGGAGGATCCGACACCTACTACAACGGAAGCACCGACAACAGCCGCTACCACAACGGCAGCACCGACAACTGAGGAACCGCAGATTCCGGATTCCCCGGAAGAAGATCCTTCTGCAGATTCAGGCGATGCAGAACCTTAATAAACAATCGGTTTATACTTAAAAGAATATAGTTGATGATCTTCTTTATTGATACCATGAAAATCACTACCGGCGGTAAAAGCCAGGTTCAGTTTTCGGGCCAGCAAGAAGATCATTTTTTGTTGTTCGGGAGTTGCATTGCTGTGAAAAGCTTCAACACCGACATCGGTCAGTTTTGCTATCTTTGTAATTTTTTCGGTTAATATATCTTGATTTCTGCACCAACCGTACTGATGAGGATGTGCAACCACGGGAAAACCTTCGGATTGTTCAATTAATTTTAGAGCATATTCGAGTTCAACTCGTTGCCTGGGAACGTATGCCGGTTTTCCTTCTGCAAGATAATTGTCAAATGCTTGTTGAATGGAATTAACATAATTATTGGCAACGAGCCATTTGGCAACTTTAACCCTTCCGGTGACCGGTTGTTCAGCTGAAGGATCAAGCTCGTCATCAGGAATCGGTATTCCCAGCTGATTTAGCCGTTTAATCATTTCCTGATTTCGTTTACCGCGCTTAACTCTTTGCTCTTTCAGAAAACTGTCTAATTGTTTGATAGATTGTCCTGAATAATATGCTAACAGATGAATTTCCTGATTTTCAAAGATTACTGATAATTCAACACCGGGGATTAATATCGGATATGAATAATTAACATTTTGAGTTTTGTACTGAACGGATGAAAAAACTTGATTTGGATGGCACTTGGATAATGTAAATTGATCCGGATGTTGTTCTGATAAAAAATCGTCAAGAACAGGATATTGTTCAATGAGCTCGAGACAGCCTTGAATTGTATCATGGTCTGTTAATGCAAGGTATTTAAGTTGATTGTTTTTTGCAAGTTGCATTACCTGTTCCGGAGTATAACTCCCGTCAGAAGCAGTTGAATGAGTGTGAAGATCAATTCCGCCGGTTTCAGTAATTTTGCTTAAAAACAATCCTAATTTAATATTCATTTTATGATGAGCCTTGATTATTGTTCTTTATCCGGCAGATTAAGTTGTTCTGAAACCAGATATCGTGGTCGCCCTTTAATTTCATTGAAAATATTGGCAATATATAATGCGATCATACTCAAGCTGATCATAATTGCTGATCCGATTAATAAAACCAACAGAATAACAGTTGTAAAACCTTCAACGGCACGACCTGAACACCAATTGATCAGAGTCTGAACAGCCAAAACTAAAAAGAAAATCGACAGGATGAAAGTCAGCAGGGGAACAATCAATAAAGGTTTTGCTGAAAATCCGGTGATGGCCGAAATACTCAAACGTAATAACTTGCGGAATGACCATTTGGATTCACCGCCTTCCCGATCTTGCACGACAAAAGGAATTACAATTCGCTTAAATCCCATCCAGGCTGACAAACCGCGAAAGAAAGTATCTCTTTCTTTGAATTGTCGCCAAGCAAGGACGACTTTACGATCCAACAATTTGAAATCCGAGGCGTTATCCAAACTATTACCGGAGAATTTTTTAAACAAACCATAAAATATTTTTGCAGATAATTTAGAAAACAGACTTTCTTTACCACGGGATTTTTTCACGCCTTCAACTACATCATAACCTTGTTTCCACAGATTAATCATTTCAGGAATTAATTCAGGAGGATGTTGCAGATCGGAATCCAAAATGATTACCGCATCACCTTCCGCTTGTTCCAATCCTGCGCAGAGAGCGGCCTCTTTACCATAGTTTCGTGACAAGCGTATAGCACTGATTTTCGGATTTTGTTGTCCGGCTTTTGTCAATAATTCCCAAGAATCGTCTGTTGAACCGTCATCAACAAATAGTAGAGAATAATCAGCAACTTCATGCATTATTTGCTCTAAGGTACAGATCGTTTTTGATAAAATTCCGCTTTCATTGAAGCAGGGTATAATGAGGGTTATTTTCAAGAGTTTTATCTCCTTAATCAATCAAATTAGTAATTAAAATATTTGTCTTAAATATTTATTAGTTATACAATATTTTAAGATTATTACAGATAGATTGTAACATAGAAAATATAATAAGGGGTGCTTGCTATGGCCAAAAGAAAAAAGAAAAACATTGAAGATGTATCCTTACAGAACAAAAAAGTAATTGTCAGAGTGGACTTTAATGTTCCTCTGGATAAACAAACAGGTGAAATAACAGATGATAAAAGAATCAGAGCTGCTTTGCCGACCATTCAATATTTAGTTGATAATAAAGCAAAAGTAATTTTAATGTCACATTTAGGCAGACCGAAAGGATTTGATCCGAATCTGTCAATGAAACCGGCTGTTGATCGTTTGAGTGAATATTTAAAACAAGAAGTGGTTTTAGCAGCCGATGTTATCGGTGAAGATGCCAAAGCCAAAGCTGAAAATTTACAGGCAGGCGAAGTAATGATGTTGGAAAATTTACGTTACCAAGCTGAAGAAACCAAAAACGATCCTGCCTTCGCAAGAGAACTTGCCGGTCTGGCTGACATATATGTAAATGATGCTTTCGGAACCGCACATCGGGCACATGCCTCAACTGCGGGTGTAGCTAATTATCTGCCTGCTTATGCAGGCTATTTGATCCAAAAAGAGATCGATGTAATGGGCAAAGCAATTACTGATCCGAAACAACCGTTTGTAGCAATTTTAGGTGGTGCCAAAGTATCGGACAAAATCGGTGTTATTCGCAATCTGTTGCCGCAAGTTGAAACTCTGATTATCGGAGGCGGAATGGCATTTACTTTCTTAAAAGCCAAGGGTCTTGAGATAGGAACTTCCTTGTGCGAAGAAGATAAACTTGATTTGGCAAAATCATTATTGGAAGAAGCTGAAGCACAAAATGTCAATCTGTTATTGCCGGTTGATACAGTTGCAGCAGCAAATTTTGCGGCTGATGCAGCATTTGAGATTGTTGATGTAGAGGCAATGCCGAGTGATATGATGGGCCTTGATATCGGACCTAAAACGATTGAAAAATTCTCAGCAGCTGTCAAAACAGCAGGTACTGTTGTATGGAACGGTCCGATGGGTGTTTTTGAATTTGAAGAATTTGCCAAAGGTACGAGAGCCATTGCTGAAGCTTTAGCAAATTCCGATGCGATTAGCATTGTAGGCGGCGGTGATTCTGCCGCGGCAGTTGAATTAATGGGATTTGCAGATCAGGTGACACATATTTCAACCGGTGGCGGAGCATCTTTGGAATTACTTGAAGGTAAGGTTTTACCGGGACTGGACTGCCTTTTAGATGGTGGTGAGGGACGTCAAACTTTTGCTGCCGGTAACTGGAAAATGAATGCCGGTGTTCCTGCCGATGCAGAAAAATTATTAAGTGAATTATTACCTTTAGTTAAAGATGCTGATTCAACGATTGCGATCGGTGTTCCTTTCACTGCGCTTACTAAAGCTTTAGAAGTTACGGCATATAGCAATATTAAGATTGCTGCTCAGAATTGTCATTTTGAAGATAACGGTGCTTATACCGGTGAAGTTTCAGCGAAAATGCTGGCTTATATGGGGGTGCCCTATGTAATTATCGGTCACTCGGAACGTCGTGAATATTTTGCTGAGACAGATGAAACGGTCAATTTAAAAGCTAAAGCGGCTCTTCACTGGGGGGTTCGACCAATTATTTGCTGCGGTGAAAGTTTGGAACAACGTGAAGCAGGCGAAACTTTTGCTTGGATCAGAGAGCAGATCACCAATGGTTTGAAGGATATTCCTGCCGAAAAAATGGGGTTTATCACCATTGCTTATGAACCGATTTGGGCAATCGGTACGGGAAAAACCGCCTCTGATGAACAAGCTCAGGAAGTCTGTGCTTACATCAGGGAATTGGTTGCCGAATTATATGATCCGGAGATTGCCGCAGAATTAAGAATTCAATACGGCGGATCGGTCAATGCAGGAAATGCAGCAGGCTTATTTGCTCAACCGGATATTGACGGGGGTTTAGTCGGCGGTGCTTCATTAAAACCTCAGGATTTCAGTGTTATTTGCTTAGCATAATCAGATATGGGGGCTGTTTCATTAAAAGAGGTGTAGTAAGTTCAATTTTGCAACACTAATAATTCTGAAACACCCCTTGTTTTTTATTACAATTTTTAATCTAAGGAGTTTATTAAATGACAGAAATCAAACAAAGACCGGTTGCTCTTTTTGTTTTAGACGGTATCGGAATTAATGAAAACATCGAGAATAATGCCGTATATACGGCGAAAACCCCTAATTTGGACAAATATAAGGCTGAATGGCCCAATACAAGCATTAAAACCTCCGGTCAAGATGTGGGCTTGCCGGACGGTCAAATGGGCAATTCGGAAGTAGGTCATATGAATATCGGAGCAGGACGTGTTGTCTATCAAGATTTAAGCAGGATCAGCAGAGCAATTGACGATAAAAGCTTTTTTCAAAATCAGGCTTTGATTAATGCAATGGAACGTGCTAAGCAAAATCAGTCGGCTCTGCATTTTTTAGGTCTGTTATCCGATGGCGGAGTTCACAGTCACCAAAAACATTTATATGCTTTATTACAAATGGCAAAAGATCATGGTTTGGACAATGTATATATTCATTGTTTTTATGATGGTCGTGATGTTCCGACTACAGCCGGAGTAGGTTATACGGAGGAATTATCAGAAAAAATCTCTGAAATCGGTATTGGAGAAATTGCCTCAGTCAGCGGTCGTTACTATGCGATGGATCGTGATAACCGTTGGGAACGTGTTGTACAAGCTTATGATGCAATTACCAGTTGTGCAGCAAAAACCGGTACCGACCCGGTTCAGGTATTAAAAGATTCTTATGCTGCAGGTGTAACCGATGAATTTATAATCCCGACTACAATTGTTAATCAAGCAGGTGAGCCGGTAGGGCCGATTCAAAATAATGACAGTGTTATTTTCTATAATTTCCGGCCGGATCGGGCACGTGAATTAACCAGAGCTTTGAAGGAACCGGGTTTTGCTGAATTTGATTTAAAAACCGGGCATTTGGATCTGTACTATGTAACTATGACCGAATACCATAAAGATTTTTATGATTTCCCTCAATTTGAAATTGCTTATGGACCTGAAGTATTGAAGAATACTTTTGGCGAGTATATATCGGGTTTAGGTTTTACCCAATTACGTATTGCGGAAACCGAGAAATATCCTCATGTTACTTTCTTCTTTAATGGCGGTATTGAAAAAGAATATCCCGGAGAGGACAGAGCTTTACTGCCTTCACCCAAAGTTGCAACATATGATTTGAAGCCTGAAATGAGTGCATATGATATTACTGAAGAATTATTAAAACGTCTGGATTCAAATAAATATGATGCAATTATCTGTAACTATGCAAATGGTGATATGGTAGGTCATACGGGCGTGTTTGAAGCTGCAGTGGCCGCAGTTGAAGCGGTTGATAGTTGTGTCGGACAAGTAGTTGAAAAAATCTTGGCAATGGGAGGCATAGCTTTATTGACTGCCGACCATGGAAATTGTGAACAGATGGTTGATCCCGTCACTAAAGAAATTTTCACAGCTCATACGACATTTCCGGTGTCCTTAACCATTGTCGGCAAAGAAGACATTGAATTAAAAGCCGGAGGCCGCTTGGCGGATCTTGCACCGACCATGTTGGATTTGATGGGACTTGAACAGCCCGTTGAAATGACCGGTGAAAGTCTAATTGTCAGAAAATGAATTGAAAAAATACAGCTGATTGTCAGTTAAGCCGGAATACTTGGAATTGAAAATATTCATTTTTCAATAATAAAATATTATAAATATGCTATAATACAATGTGTATAAAAAAAATTAATATTAGTTATAATTTTTAGTCAAAAGGAGAGAACTTATGACAAAAGACAAACAATTTATGACGATGGACGGTAACATGGCTGCTGCATATACATCATATGCATTTTCTGAGGTTGCCGGGATTTTTCCGATTACTCCGTCGTCACCCATGGCTGACTATGTTGATAAATGGGCTCAAGAGGGACGTAAAAACATTTTCGGACAGACAGTGGACGTTATAGAAATGCAATCCGAAGCAGGAGCTGCGGGTTTCGTACATGGTTCATTGGCAACAGGTGCATTGACAACCACTTATACAGCATCTCAAGGTCTGTTGTTGATGATACCAAATATGTATAAAATAGCCGGCGAGCTATTACCTTGTGTATTTCATGTTTCTGCCAGAGCACTTGCAGGACAAGCTCTTTCGATATTCGGTGATCAATCCGACGTAATGGCATGTCGTCAAACCGGATTTGCGATGCTGGCATCATCCAGTGTTCAGGAAGCACATGAAGTAGCGGCAATTGCTCATCTAGCTACAATTAAAGGGCGTGTACCTTTCCTGCATTTCTTCGACGGTTTCAGAACATCACATGAAATTCAAAAAATAGAAGTTCTAAATTATGATGATTTAGCTGAATTAGTTGATAAAGATGCACTGGAAGCTTTCCGCAATCGCAGTCTGAGCCCGAATGATCCTGTAATTCGCGGTACGGCTCAAAATCCGGACATAAACTTCCAAGCTCGTGAAGCTTCCAACATATATTACCAAAACTTATTACCGATAGTAGAAGAATATATGAAAGAAATCAGCGAATTAACCGGTCGCGAGTATAAACCGTTCAAGTATTACGGTGCGGAAGATGCTGAAGAAATCATCATTTGTATGGGTTCCGTATTTGAAACTGTTTGTGAAACAGTGGATTATCTCAATGCTCGCGGTCGCAAAGTCGGGGTAATACATGTTTACTTATATCGTCCGTTCTCAATAGATCGTCTGCTTGAAGCAGTTCCGAAATCAGTTAAAAAAATCGGTGTTTTGGATCGGACCAAAGAGCCGGGTGCTGAAGGCGAACCTTTGTATCTTGATGTTGTTGCAGCATATAAAGGCGCAGAAAATGCACCGATTATTGTCGGCGGTCGTTACGGTTTAGGTTCTAAAGATACAACACCGGATCAAATTGCTGCAGTATTTACGAATTTAAGTAATGCTTCACCGCTGCACGGTTTCACAATAGGTATTAACGATGATGTAACGCATTTTTCCTTGCCGCTCGGTGACAGTATTGATGTTGCCAAAGAAGGAACATTTGCTGCACGTTTCTGGGGTTTGGGTTCAGACGGTACCGTAGGTGCTAATAAAAACTCAATTAAAATCATCGGCGATCATACAGATATGTATGCTCAAGCATACTTCAGCTATGATTCGAAAAAGTCAGGCGGCATTACGATCTCCGACCTGCGTTTCGGCAGTGAGCCGATCCGTGCACCATATTTGGTTGATAAGGCTGATTTCATTGCCTGTCATAATCAAGCTTATGTTAACACTTATGATATGCTTACACCGCTGAAACCGGGAGGATCTTTCCTCTTGAATACACAATGGGATCAAGCTGCTTTGGAAGAACATCTGCCGGGTAAAATGAAACGTTTCATTGCCGAAAACGATATTAATTTCTACACAATCAATGCGATTGATTTAGGTGTTGAAATCGGTTTGGGCACCAGAGTCAATACAATCTGCCAGGCTGCATTCTTCAAAATTACTGAAGTTATTCCGGTAGAAGATTCTGTTAAATACATGAAAGAAATGATCGTTAAATCCTACGGCTCAAAAGGTGAAGAAGTCGTTAACATGAACTATGCTGCCGTTGATGCAGGTATCGAGCATGTTAAGAAAGTAGATGTTCCGGCAGAATGGGTTAATGCTCCGGATGAAGTCTTACCGGTTCGTGAAGCCCCGGATTTCGTGAAGAACATTGCTGATGTAATGAATCGTCAAGAAGGAGATTCACTGCCTGTTTCAGCATTTATGGATTATGTTGACGGGCATATTCCGCTGGGTACTACCAAGTATGAAAAACGTGGCATTGCAGTTAATATTCCAAACTGGATCCCGGAAAAATGTATTCAATGTAATCAATGCTCATTTGTATGTCCGCATGCTGTCATTCGTCCCGTTTTGTTGAATGATGAAGAAGCATCAGCAGCACCGGAAGGATTCATTACAATCGGCGGTTCTAAACCGTATGATGAATTCCAATACAAAATCCAAGTTTCAGTTTTAGACTGTACAGGCTGCGGAGTCTGTGCTGTTCAATGTCCTGCTAAAGCTCTGGAAATGGAACCGATTGGTGATCATATGAACGAGATTGAGAATTGGGAATATGCAGAAACCGTATCGCATAAAGCAAATCCGATGAAGAAAACGACAGTTAAAGGTTCACAGTTTGAAAAACCGTTATTTGAGTTCTCCGGAGCTTGTGCAGGTTGTGGCGAAACACCTTATATTAAACTTTTAACTCAATTGTTCGGTGATAGAATGCAAATCTCCAATGCAACAGGTTGCAGTTCAATTTGGGGTGCTTCTTCACCTTCGGCACCATATACCAAGAATAAAGACGGATTCGGACCGGCATGGGCTAATTCATTGTTTGAAGATGCGGCAGAACATGGATTGGGCATGCACATGGGTGCAAAACAAATCCGTAAGCGTGCTACGAAAAAAGTTGAAGATCTGATGGCTCTTAATGCTTGTGAAAACATAAATGCTGCTGCACAAGCCTGGCTGGACAGTTATGAAGACGGAGAGGCTACACGTAAGACAACTGCAGATTTGATAGCTGCTTTAGAAAGTTATACCGGAGATAATGCTGAGGCAAAAGCTTTAGTCGCCGGAATTCTTGAATTAAAAGATTACTTGATGAAACGTTCATCCTGGATTATCGGTGGTGACGGCTGGGCATACGATATCGGTTTTGGCGGCTTGGATCATGTTTTGGCATCAGGCGAAGATATCAATATCTTTGTTCTCGATACCGAAGTATATTCCAATACCGGCGGTCAAGCTTCGAAATCAACTCCGTTAGGCGCAATTGCCGAATTTGCTGCCGGCGGTAAACCGATTAAGAAGAAAGATCTCGGCATGATCGCGACAACATATGGTTATGTTTATGTCGGCCAAATTGCCATGGGAGCAAATCAAACTCATGCTTTAAGAACGATTGCCGAAGCTGAAGCATATAACGGTCCTTCAATTATCATCGCATATGCTCCGTGCATCTCACACGGTATCAGAGGCGGTTTAACCTTGTCACAAACCAGAATGAAAGATGCGGTCGAAACCGGCTACTGGCATCTTTGGAACTATGATCCGAGAAAAGCTGAAAAAGGTGAAAATCCGTTTACGCTTACATCTAAGCCGCCTAAACGTGATTATCATGAGTTTATTACCAGAGAAGTACGTTATACTGCTCTGAACAGGAAATACGAGAAAGAACAAGTTGAAGAAATTTTCGAAAAAGCAGCCAAGGCTGCCGAGGAACGCTATCAAGTATATATACGGATGGCAGAAGCGGAATTCAGCAAAGCAGATGCCGAATAATTATTACTTAAGATTGTGCTGAATAATAGAATATTAAAGATGATCTCAGAAAAATAATAATTAATGCAGAAACATTACTGCAAAGGCAAATAATAAATATGTTATAATAAATCCCCGTAGCAAAATGAAGTTACGGGGATTTTTTCTGAACAAACGGCTAAGACAAATTCAGATTTAAAGAACATATGAATTCAATAGATGAGCAGTTAGATTTTGTTATTTAAAGAAAGGGAAGATTAAATGCAGGTAAGTTTCAACAGTACATTGCATCTGTCAGATACCTTGGTGCCTGATTTATTCATCACAGAATATATTAATAAATTAAGCGGAAATGCAATACGCTGTTATTTGACCTTGCTTTTAACTTTTCAACATGGCAATCGCAAGGCTTCCCCGGCAGACATTGCACAAAGGCTTGGTGTGAGTGTGAATAAAGCGGAACAGGCATTGACTGAATTACAACAAGTTCAGCTGATCGTTATTCAGAGCGGTATAATAGAATTGGTCGATCTGAAAGCTAAAGAAATTAAACGCAGTTTGCTGCGCAGTCCGCCTGATGAGAATGTTTCGGAAACGGATCTTTCACGGAGAGAAGCTATTGTACAGCAAATTAATGATACATTCTTTCAAGGAGTGATGTCTCTGGGATTTTATACTGTGATCGATGAATGGTTCAGTCAATATCAATTTGAACCTGAAGTTGTTTACGCCATTTTTGCTGAGGCAAGCTCCAAACAAATGTTGAAAAATCCGGGTTATGTATCAGGGATTGCCCAAAATTGGGGTAAGTCCGGTGTCAAAACTTATAGTCAGCTAAATCAATATTATAAAAAATTTGAAGAAAGACAGATTTTGATCCAAAAAATTCGAAAAAAATTGAAGATCAAAGGTTTTTTAACAGAATATCAGGAAGAGTTTGTTGACAGGTGGACCAAAGAATACGGTTATAATTTTGAAATCATTGATTTGGCGATGGCCCAAACCGTCAATGTCGGATCACCAAGCTTTAAGTATATAGATACCATTCTCACTGCTTGGCATAAAAAAGGATTAAAGACAGCAGAAGCTATTGAAGCGGATCAAAAGGCACATCGTGAACAATCAATCAGTGCAAGGAAAGTTACAAGTTCGCCAAAAACAAGACGCAGACTTAAGACAAGAGAACAGGCTGAGCAAGATATTCCGGAAGAAGAATTATATCGCTTAGACCTGATTCAACGTTATTCTGAAGCCGGAGAAGATAAAGAATGATGCGGAATATTGATCAACAAACTAAAAAACGTTTGAATCGTTATTATGAATTATTAAGACAAAAAGCAGAACGTATCCGCGATCAGAAGGTGAATTCAATTCATCAAGCTTACCCTGAAATAAAGGAATTGGAAAACAAGAGAATTCAGGCGGGAATAGCTCAAGTCAGAAATAAAATCAGCGGATTTGTCGGGCAAAACACTTTGGATTTGGCTGAGGTTGACCAAGAGTTAAAATCTGTTTTAATTGCGAAAAATATTCCATTGGATTATTCAGAGCCTGACTATAATTGCGATATTTGTCGAGATAGCGGTTGGATTGCTGACGGGTATTGCTCCTGTGTCGATCGAGTATTAATTGAAATAAATCAACAGACTAATTTGTATTTGCCGGCTTCTGATCAAACATTTGCAAATTTTGATTTAAATCTTTTTTCTAACCGGAAAAATCCGGTATTTTTTCAAGGACAACTTTCACCCAGAGAAGCTATGCGCGGTTTGCGGACTATCGCCAAAAGATATGCAGAGAACTTTCGTGATAATCCGGAAAATTTATATATGTTCGGTACAACCGGCACCGGCAAGACTTTTCTAATGTCTTGTATTGCCAATGAATTGAGTAACCTGGGTGTTAATCTGGTTTTTATTAAAGCTGTTAAACTATTTGAATTAATGGCTCAACGCAGAACATTGCTCAACAGTTACAGTCCTGATCCGGAAGAGCAGGATTTCATTAACAGGACCTTTGAATTAATCAATAATACTGAATTACTTTGTATTGATGATATCGGCCTCGAGGCAAAGGGATTGCTTAATACCTATTCTGATTTGATTGTTCTGCTGGATGATCGTTATAATGCCAAATTGCCGGTAATTATGACCGGCAATTTAAAACCGTCGGAACTTGGCGAAGACTATGATGAAAGAATTCAGAGCAGAATTACCGGAAATTTTCAACTGTTAATGTTTGAAGGCCCTGATGTTAGAACTCAGACTGCCAAAGGGAGAATAGAACAAGATGCGGATTAGAACAGGCATAGATATCCTGGATTTGCGAAGATTCAACAAGTCTCTTGAACGCAGGGGAGAAAAATTTCTTTTAACTTTTTTAGTGGAAGAAGAAATTAAAAATGCGCAGAATAAACCGGAGAGTTTAGCAGGTTTTTTCGCTGCTAAAGAAGCCGTTGCCAAAGCCATCGGCAGTGGTATCTGGCAGGCAGATGTAAAGTGGCATGATATTTTTATCTCGAATGATGAATTAGGTAAGCCGCAGGTTGATTTGAGCGGTGAAGCTTTGAAAAGATATGATAAAATGAGCGGGACAGATATAGATATCAGTATCAGTCATGAAAAAAATTATGTTGTTGCAGTTTGTGTTATATTGACTGATTCGAAAAAAAATAATTATGAGTAAAAAAGTAAAGAAAACTGATAAAAAGAAAAATAAAAATATTGCAGCAGAGTTAGCAGATCGCAAGCTGGAAATTGTTAAGCAGGAGATCTATATTGATAAAATCAAACCTCGACGTTTTCCTCGTTGGTTAATTCCAATGGTTTTAGTGGCAGCATTGTCTTTAGCATTAATTTTATTTGTACCGAAACTATTTACCAAATATCAGATGGAAAAAACAGAGAGAAACAATTCCGAACAAGTTGAAATTGATCCTTTTCTTCAAGGAGCTAATGCAGTATTAAGTCAAAGAAGTGTAGCAGTTCGGGAAGAACCGAATCGTCAAAGTCTTCGTATTACTTCCGGTATTTATAATGAACCTGTTAAAATTTTAGACCCGAAAACCAATAACGGATATTATCTGATTGAGTTGACTGATGGAGTACAGGGTTATGTTTTGGCAGATGAATTGACCCTTAACCTGAATTCGTATAAAGCTGAATCAGCAAAATATAAAGTATTGTTGATTAATCGCGAAAAAGCAATCGTTTCCGATACAATCGGCGGCAATGTAATTGCATTGGCTCCCATGGGCTGTGTACTATATGCGGATTATGTGACGGAACAAGTAGTGCGTGTGATTCTTCCAAGTGGGGATATCGGATGGATGAGCAGAGAAAATTTAGTAGTGCTTGATCTGAATGAAGCAATTCCCGAACCGGAAAAAAAGCAAGCGGATATCTTTTGTTCCAGTGCATTGATTTTTATTAATGTAGCATATGTACCCGGCGGAATGGATATGAGCGGGATTGATTTACCTTCGATAATATACCTTGCCGGGAAAACGAACGGTTTGAATATTCCGAGAATAATGGAAAAACAAGCTAACTGCGGTACTCAGATTTCTTTTGAAAGAGATAAATATGGTATGCCGAATATAGATGCTTTGAAAGCAGGGGATATTCTATTCTTTTCATTAGATAAAAATCCTGCGAAATTGACTTCGTCTGCGATATATTTAGCAGACGGAAATATTCTATATGCTTCAGGAAATCAAGGTTCAATTCAAATAATCAGCCTGCCGGCAAACGAAAAACTTGCTGAATCTTTAGTTGTTATAAGGCGATTGTTTGATTGAAAAACAGAATAATTGGAGAGAAAAGCTGAAGAGAAAATATATTCATAATAATTCTTCTGATTATTATAAAAAGAGTTTGACAACTTGAAGATTCATTGATATTATCATTAAGCGTTTAAAATAGCGTATGCACGGCGGCGTAGCTCAGCTGGCCAGAGCATTCGGTTCATACCCGGACGGTCGTAAGTTCAAATCTTACCGCCGCTACCAAGATGGCCCGTTGGTC
>DUOO01000001.1 GCA_012838795.1 Clostridiaceae bacterium
AGAAAATGGCTTCAAAGAAGACCAAGAACAGAATTGATTTGATTGACCGAAATCTGGCCAATCTTTTTTCAAAATTGCAAGAAATTGATGACTTATCTGAGGGTGAGAAAGAATTGATTCTCGCCGGTATTATTTACATAAAATACGGTAATGAAATGACCGCCTTATTTGGCGGCAATGATGAGCGATATTTCGGATTTAACGGTGCGCATGCCATTCATTGGACAGTTATGTCCAACACGTTAGGTACCGATTGTACCAGATTTAATTTTTACGGAACTTCCGGAAAATACAGCGGTGCGGAAGATGATGGCAATTACCGTTTCAAAAAAGGCTTCGGTGGTCGAGTTGTGGAACAACCAGGCAACTTTGTATTGGTTGTTAACTCTTTTATGAATTCTTTATATAATATTGCAAGAAAATTTAAAAATCGCTAAATAATTTAAATGAATTTTGCTAAGAAATTTAAATTCAACTCAAACTCCGGAATTAATTGTTCTAATTTACCGCCAAATTTTTTCTTGTACTGATAAATATTGTAGCCTTTCGATTCGGGATCATTAATTCCATAAGTTCCATAGAAATTGAACCGGTAGATTCCTTCGGCAAAAGCTGATTCCATAAGTTTATAATAAAGAACAGAAGTAGGGCTGAAGCGTTCAAACTCTTCGTATTGCGCCATCTCCAATACGGTGATTTCATTGGAATTCTTTAACGCTAAACATCCGCCTATATCTATGATGCCTGCCGTTGCGGGAATGTCTTCAATATCTTTTAATCTGTTATTAATGCCATCCAATATTTCCTGCTCCGCTCTTAATTTGTTTTTCATTTTTCTGGATAACGGGCCCTGATTGTTAATTGTTTTGATGTTTTCTTGAATTTCTCTTTTCCTGTTTTCTTTCTCTTCACGATACTTTTTAATATCAAGTGTAGCTATTAAAAACAAAACTTCATCAATAGGAGAATAACCTTGAAAAATACTTTTGTAATATTCCAAATCACGAGCTGAAGTATCATTTTTTTCAGCAGAAGCACATTCAATTTTATAGTAACGCTCCAGTTCATCATACGTAACTGAAGAGATTTCAATATCATATTGAAGTGCTTTTTTTATTAAACGCTGCAAATTTGGCTGGAACGATTTAACAATGTCATCGAAAGCAGCATATTCCGACAGATCTTTTACGAACATGAGATTAACCAGTCTGGTGTAGTCGATTATCGGGTCTGATTGAGAAAAACCGCATTGTTTAAATATATTTTCGATCCGGGAATTATCAATTGTAACAGGATTTTCTGCATCGTAAGAAAATCCGAGAATATATGGATTGATTTTAATTTTAGATATTTTTTTCCCTCGACAAAATCTGACAAACTGTTCTAAAAAAGAAGAAAGGATATCGCTATTGGAATAATCAATTAAAAACCCATAATTTACATTCATTGTTCTGATAAATCTTCGATTTAAAGAAACAAAACACAAGGTAGCAGCAAAGAGATTTTCATTAGCATCAAATAAGCCCAATGCATAATTTTCAATATTTCTTATTGACTGTGAGTCAGCCATACCACGACTTTGGAAAAAATTATATAACGAATGTTCAACTGCAAACTCTTGGAATTTTTCCAGACTTATCTCTTTTAAGTACATTAATACTCACCTTAACCTTTAAGCAAATATTCTAAAGTGCTCACTATAACTATTTGAGCGGTTATTATATAATAAGGATTATAGCAGATAGCAAAAAAAACTGCTTATCGGGAGTCCGGTCATAAAAATCTTTCTTGACATGAAAAAATAATAAATATAGAATAGTATAGCTTGCCCGAAGAAGGCTTTTTTTAATTATGCAAAAAACAGCAAAATTGTTTTTGCACAAGCTATTTATTAAGTTAAATACTGATAAAAAACAGCAATAATTTAATTGAAAAAGAAGATGGCAATGCACTCAGAATAATCGGAGGTGAATGGAATGGCCAGTACAGGTCCAAGAGATAAAATTACGCTTGCTTGTTCAGAATGTAAACAACGCAACTATAATACGAAAAAGAACAAACTGCATACACCCGGAAAATTAGAATTGAAGAAATATTGTCCGTTTTGCAGAAAACATACACTTCATGTTGAAACTAAATAATTTGATTATCTTTTAATCAAGGAAGGATATTATATGGCTTCGCAAAAAGGTAAAAAACAACAGAGCAAAAAAGATCAAAAACCGAGTTTCGGCAAACGTATTAAAAATTTCTTTTCGGATATTAAAGCTGAATTGAAACGCGTCACATGGCCTGATCGCAAGCGCCTGAAATCAAATACCGGAACGGTAATTGCAATAATATTATTGGCGACAATTACAATTTTTATCTTTGATACAGTTATTTCTTCCGTACTCAGCGGTACCGGTTTCTATTCATATGAATCCAAAAGTGAAATTACGGAAACAGTTGATGAAACAGCTGAGGATACCGAAATAGTTGTTGAACCGGAAACTGATGCAGAAGATAATACAGATCCGACTGAATGAGTGGTGATAAGATGAGTTCCAATCAAGAGCAAGAAGCTCGCTGGTATGTCATACATACTTATTCCGGTTATGAAAAAAAAGTTAAAATGACTTTGGAGATGATTGTTGAAAATCGTGAATTGCAAGGTTTTATTCAAGAGATCTCAATTCCTACGGAACAAGTTGTTGAAATAAAGGACGGTAAGAAAAAGACTTCTGAGAAGAAGCTTTATCCGGGTTATGTTTTGATCAAAATGATCTTAACAGACGATATCTGGTATATAGTAAGAAATACCAGAGGTGTAACCGGCTTTGTCGGACCTTCAAGCACAAAACCGGTTCCGTTAACTGACGAAGAATTGATGATTATGGGCCTGGAATCAGACTGGGAGCCGATTATCGATTATGGCGAAGGCGATTCAGTCAAGATTATTCATGGTCCGTTAGACGGATTTGTCGGTACCGTACAGGAAATCAATACAGACAAGAAAAAAGTTACTGTTCTGGTTTCAATGTTCGGTCGCGAAACTCCGGTAGAACTGGATTTAACTCAGATTTTGAGAATATAGATCGAGAATCAGGCTTAATGCATGAATTAAAGTTTTTAGTTCATTCTCAGATTACAGATTGAAAATCAAAATCCGGTTAAAATAAATAAAATACATCCAAAAAATGGGAGGTGGCCAAAATGGCAAAAAAAGTTGAAGCAGTTGTAAAATTGCAAATTCCGGCAGGACAAGCAACGCCAGCACCACCGGTAGGACCAGCGCTTGGACAACACGGATTGAATATTTCTCAATTCGTTAAAGATTTTAATGAAAGAACTCAACAGGATATCGGTTTAATTATTCCGGTTGAAATAACGGTCTTTCAGGACCGTTCATTCTCTTTTATTACCAAGACTCCTCCGGCATCAGTATTACTGAAACAAGCTGTGAAACTGGACAAAGGTTCCGGTGAACCGAACAAAAATAAAGTTGCAACAGTAGCTTGGTCAGAATGCTTGAGAATTGCTGAGATGAAAATGAAAGATTTAAACGCCGCTGATGTTGAAGCCGGTGCGAGAATGGTTGCAGGAACTGCACGCTCCATGGGTATCAATGTCGATATGGATAAGTAAAGGAGTCGAATATGGCAAAAAGAGGCAAAAGATATCAAGAAATCGCTGCTAAAGTAGATTTTGAAAAAACTTATGAACCTGATGAAGCGATTTCTTTGGTAAAAGAAACAGCAACTGCCAAATTTGATGAAACGGTTGAAATGCATTTTCGTCTGGGTGTTGACTCCAGACACGCAGATCAACAGGTTAGAGGTGCAGTTGTTTTACCCCATGGTACAGGTCGTGAAGTAAAAGTTTTAGTTATTACTCAAGGACCGAAAGTTGAAGAAGCAAAAGAAGCCGGTGCAGATTATGTCGGCGGTCAAGACATGGTTGATAAAATCAAAAACGAAAACTGGCTCGATTTTGATGTGGTTATCGCAAGCCCGGACATGATGGGTTTAGTCGGACCTTTAGGTCGTATTTTAGGACCTCACGGTTTGATGCCGAATCCAAAAGCCGGTACTGTAACAATGGATATTAAACAAGCTGTTGCCGACAGTAAAGCAGGTAAAATAGAATATCGTCTGGATAGACAAAACATTATTCATTGTCCGATCGGTAAAGTATCATTTACTGAAGAACAATTATTGGATAATTTTAATACTTTGCTTGATGCGGTTATTAAATCGAAACCATCAGGAGCTAAAGGAACATACATCAGAACCTTGCATATAACTTCAACAATGGGACCCGGAATTAAAGTTAATTCCAAACAAAACTAAGATATAGCCAAGATGCGAGTTGTGTCTTATTTTAATAACAGGCAAATATAAATAATTATATGATTCTGAATAAAATATTTGCTTTGCGCTGAAATTTAGGCTAGAATTGATGCGCATTAAACAATTAAATATTACCTTAACGCCAGAGACAGCAGGAGTTCCGGCAACATAATAATTTCCTGCCGAGGCGGACAGTAGGCGCTTTACAATAATATTATGATAAATTATTTTTTGTAATACTTCCTGCCCCTCCGCCCAAGCGTGAGGGGTATTTAAATATAAAGAAGGAGGTATTGCAATGCCCAGTCCGAAGATTTTGGAACAGAAAAAGCAAAAAGTCAATCAATTGGCAAATGAACTGAAAGACGCTCAATCCATAGTTTTAGCTGATTATATGGGTGTAAACGTTGCTCAAGATACTGAGATGCGTACGGCTTACCGTGAAGCGGGAGTTACTTATCGCGTTATCAAAAATTCGATTATTTCACGTGCATTTGATCAATTGGGAATTGACGGTTTTACAGACGAATTAACCGGACCCACAGCAATTGCTTACAGTGTGGATGACATTGTTTTAGCACCTAAATTGACAAAAGAATATGCCGACAAATTGAAGAAATTCGAAATAAAAGGCGGAGTTATGGAAGGTGCTAAAGTTGATCTTGAACAAATTATGCAATTGGCAAGTATTCCTGATCAACAAACACTGTATGGTCAATTAGTTTCCGGTTTAATCTTCCCTATTACATCATTAGCTATGACTTTAAATGCATTAGCGGAAAAAGCTGCTGAAGAAGGCAAAGAAAATGTAGCTGATATGGTTGTTGCAAGAGAAAACTCAGTCGAGGCAAAAACAGAAACGGCAGAAGATACTGCAGAAGCAACAAAAGAAACGGAAGCTGATGTTGCAGACGAAGCTGAAACTGCTGAAAAAGCAGAAGATAAGGAATAAGTATGGCTACAAGCCTAAAAACTTTATCAAAACAAAAAAATTAAAATATTATTGTGGAGGAAAAATATATGGCAGATAAAATTACTAAAATCATGGAAGATGTTAAGAGTCTTACCGTTTTGGAATTAAATGAATTAGTTAAATCATTAGAAGAAGAATTCGGCGTTTCAGCTGCAGCAATGATGACTGTTGCTCCTACTAACGGCGGAACCGCAGGCGGTGCCGCAGAAGAAGAACAAACAGAATTCACAGTTATTCTTAAAAGTCCCGGCGCATCCAAAATTCCTGTTATCAAAATTGTTCGCGAATTGACAGGTTTAGGTCTGAAAGAAGCAAAAGCTGTTGTTGATGAAGCACCGAAAGCTATTAAAGAAAATGTCAGCAAAGAAGAAGCTGATGCTGTTGCTGCTAAACTTCAAGAAGCCGGTGCTGAAGTAGAAATTCAATAATTTAAGTAATAGTATTCTATAAATTTAAACTATAATTTGAAATTATGCAAAAATGTAAAGGAGTGGCTCTAAAAGTCATTCCTTTTTTAATGTGTATTAATCCGTTAAGCAAATTGAAATACGGATGGCTTCAAATTGTAAAACGAATTTTTGTGAGATATTAACATATTGATTCACTAGGTTTTAACTTCATTGTCTAAATGTAACATATGTAGCTGACAAATTCTAAATAATTTTATACAATACAAATCGTAGCTACGATAAAGGTTAAATATAGAAGATAGTACATTACCTTAAAAATTTATTGTAGCTCAAACAATAGATAGCGGCTTTGCTGCAAAAGAAAAAATTTGTTGTTTTGAGGAGGTTTTTATGAGTAATAAAACAGGCTTAAAGTCATCAGTCCAGCGAATGGGTTCATTCCTATCCGGAATGGTTATGCCTAATATCGCAGCGTTTATCGCTTGGGGCTTGATAACTGCTCTCTTTATTCCAACGGGATGGATACCTCATGAAGGTTTGGGATCCTTAGTTGGACCGATGTTGAATTATCTGTTACCGATAATGGTTGCTTATACCGGCGGTACTATGATTCATGAACATCGTGGCGGAGTAGTTGCAGCAGCATCAGCGATGGGTGTTATTGTCGGTGCAGGTATTCCGATGTTTATGGGTGCTATGATTGTAGGACCTTTGGCAGCATGGTTAATGAAGAAAATTGATGAAGCATTAGTTCCCAAAATCCCTCAAGGATTTGAAATGTTAATTAACAACTTTTCGGCAGGTATTTTGGCAGTTCTCTTAGCTATTGGCGGTTATTTCGGAATAGGTCCGGTTGTTGAAGCTTTGAATAATGCTTTAGCCGCAGGTGTTAATGCGATCATCAAATTAGGTATTCTGCCTCTGGTACATCTGTTTGTTGAACCTGCAAAAGTCTTGTTCTTAAATAATGCGATTAACCATGGTATTTTTGGACCGTTAGGTCTAGAACAAGCTGCAGAAGCAGGCAAATCTATAATCTTTATGCTTGAATCAAATCCGGGTCCCGGACTTGGTATCTTGGTATCATTTATGGCATTCGGTAAAGGCAGTGCAAAAGCCAGTGCTTCATCAGCTGCTATCATCCACTTCTTCGGTGGCATTCATGAAATCTATTTCCCGTATGTATTAATGAAACCGGCATTAATCGTTGCAGCAATGGCAGGCGGTATGGCCGGTACAGCAACATTCCAATTACTTAATGCAGGATTAGTTGCTACGCCGTCACCCGGATCAATTATTGCATATTTGTTAATGACACCGAAAGGTGAATATATTCCGGTATTGGCAGGCGTATTGGTAGCTGCAGTTGTTTCATTCCTGGTAGCAAGTATCATCTTGAAACGCGATAAGAGCCTTGGTACGGATCTTGGCGATTCAGTAGCCAAAATGGAAGAAATGAAAGGCAAGAAGAGCTCTGTTTCTTCAGCATTAAAAACAGATGATGCAGAAGCTTCTGACAGTGAAGCGGTTGTTGACTACAAAAATGTCAAGAACATCGTATTTGCCTGTGATGCCGGTATGGGATCAAGTGCAATGGGTGCCACACTCTTAAGAAAGAAAATTAAAGAAGCAGGCTTTGAAGACATTAGTGTAACAAATTCAGCTATTAAAAACTTAACCGGAAATGAAGATTTGGTAGTGACGCATAAAGACTTGACAGAAAATGCTAAACAGAAAGTTCCTAATGGAATTCATGTTTCAGTTGAAAATTTCTTGGGTTCACCCAAATATGATGAAATTGTAGAAAATTTGAAGAATAGTTAAACATATTTTCCAGATTAAAGGCTCGGCACTGTCGGGCCTTTTTGCATATTAAGATAATCTGTTAAGGATTAAATTAATTAATATTATAAAAGCAGATGAATTTTATTTTTAACGAAAATAAAGATGAATGGAGTTACTAATGAAACCAGTATTAAGTGCAGAAAATGTACGGTTAAACCAAAGTTTTACCAATAAAAAAGATGCGATTGTTGCTTCAGGTACAGTTCTTGTTGAAAACGGATATGTTAATCCTGAATATATTCAGAAAATGTTAGAACGTGAAGAAATTGTTTCAACGTATATCGGAAATGGAATTGCTATTCCTCATTCAACTGAAGGTGGAACATCTGAAATTATTGCATCAGGTGTTTCGGTTTTAATTGTACCTGACGGAGTACCTTTTGGTGATGAATCAGCTAAAGTTTTGTTCGGTATAGCAGGTAAAGATGGTTCGCACTTGGAAATCTTATCTGCAATCGCAATTTTTTGCAGTGAACAGGAAAATGTCGATCGTTTGTTAGAAGTCACAGAACCTCAACAAGCTGTGGATATGATAAGTGAGTATTTGGAATGATGAAAGCATTACATTTCGGAGCAGGTAATATCGGTCGTGGTTTTATCGGTTTGGTTCTCGTCCAGAACGGTTATCAGTTAACATTTTCCGATGTTATGAAAGACTTGGTTACACTGTTGAAAAAAGATAAGGCGTACGAAGTCATTATTGCGGATGGTTCCGGTGAAAAAATTAAAGTTGAAGGTTTCAATGCGATATATTCACCTGAAGAAACCGAAGAATTAAAAAAAGCAATAGTTGAAACAGATTTAATTACAATGGCTGTCGGTCCCCGGATAGTACCGATCATAGCAAAATCTTGTGTTGAGGGAATTAAAGAAAGACTGGCTCAGTCTGAGCCGGAAATTAAACCGCTTAATATTATTGCTTGCGAAAATGCAGTTGGTGCAACAGATTTATTTAAAGAAGCATTACTTGCTGAATTGAATGAGGAACAAAAAGAATTGGCCCTGAAACATATCGGATTTCCGAATTCAGCAGTAGACAGAATTGTGCCTGCACAAAATAACGAAAATCCGTTAGATGTAAAAGTAGAACCCTTCTTCGAATGGGCAATTGAAAAACATAAATTAATCGGTGAAGTTCCGGAAATGCAAGATGTCCACTACGTAGATGATTTAACGCCATATGTTGAACGCAAATTATTTACCGTTAATACCGGTCATGCAACAAGTGCATATTTTGGTTTATTATCCGGATACTTAAGTGTTGATCAAGCTATGGCAGATGAAAAAATTGAAAAACAAGTCCGCGATGTACTGAGTGAGACTTCTGAATATATATTAAAAACATATAGTATATTCGATGCTGCTGAACATCAGGAATACGTTGATACCATAATTGAACGTTTTAAAAATCCGGAAATCAGTGATGCTCTGCAAAGAGTAGGACGAGGACCGATACGCAAGATTTCCCGTGGAGATCGTTTTGTTAAACCTGCTTTAGGCTTACTGGATTACGGAATCAAACCGATAAATATTGCAAGAGCACTTGCTGCCGCATTGCGTTTTGATAATCCGGAAGATCCTGAATCTAAAGAATTGCAGGATTTTCTAGCTGATCACAGTATCAAAGAAACTTTGATCAAATATAGTGAACTTGAAGAAGACTCGCCGCTTATCAGTTTAGTAGAACAAGCAGCTGCTGAATTATAAATTGCCGGTGATAATTGATTGCATACAATCAAAAGGACCAAGATTATTAATTATAGTCGTTGTTAATTACAGGTAAATAGTAATTATTAAAATCTGAGATCTTAAAATAAAGTGATTAAAAATGCCCGGAAATCGTTATTCAGTCAATGAAAATGACAGAATGCCGAAACGGGCATTTTATATTGCTTCAAATAATCACAAGTTGATCACAATTTTGGAACTTAATTGACGGAAATACTTTCCTGATTAATAATAGGCTATAATGCAAATTATTATGGAGGCTATATGATAGATATAAATTTAATCCGTAAAGATCCTGAATATGTAAGTGAGAAACTGGCAATTAAAGGTTTAGCTGTAGATTTTTCGGAATTCTTGGCTGACGATCAAAAGCGTCGCGATTTGATTCACGCAACGGAGCAATTAAAAGCTGAGCGCAATAAGTCATCAGCTGATGTTCCCAGATTCAAAAAAGAAGGCAAAGATGTTTCGGAATTGCTGGCAAGGATGCGCGAGATCGGTGATCAAATTAAAGAAAATGATCAAATAATTGCCGAGATGAATCAAGAACAAAATGAGTTCATTGCGGGCTTGCCGAATTTGCCTGCCGACGGTATTGCTCCGGGTGGCAAAGAGAATAATCAAGTAATCAGAACTTTCGGTGAAAAACCTGAATTTTCATTTGAACCGCAACATCATGTTGATATTGTAGAACATTTGGGAATTATAGATTATGCCAGAGGTGCGAAATTGTCAGGTTCAGGCAATTGGATTTATCGCGGAATGGGGGCTCAGTTGGAGTGGGCATTACTGAATTATTTTGTACAGAGTCATATTGCTGATGGCTACGAAATGATTTTACCTCCGCATCTTCTGAATTATGAATGCGGTTTTACAGCAGGTCAGTTTCCGAAGTTCGTTGATGATATTTTTACTCTCAGATCAAAAGATGATATTGATGCGGAGTATGGTTTTAAAAGATTTCTTTTACCTACCGCTGAAACCGCATTAGTTAATTTGCACCGTGATGAAATATTGAATCAAACGGAATTGCCGAAAAAATATTTTGCATACACTCCTTGTTATAGAAGTGAAGCCGGCAGTTATCGAGCTGAAGAACGCGGAATGATCAGAGGGCATCAGTTTAACAAAGTAGAAATATTCCAGTATACTTTACCGCAGGATTCAGACCGGGCTTTACATGAACTTGTTTCCAAAGCTGAGAGTTTGGTTCAGGGTCTAGGC
Source organism: Clostridiaceae bacterium (assembly GCA_012838795.1). Classification (GTDB taxonomy): domain Bacteria; phylum Bacillota; class Clostridia; order Saccharofermentanales; family DTU023; genus UBA5436. Next base: position 10,512 of record DUOO01000001.1, read on the forward strand.
TTACATTATCGGGTCAGCAAATTAGCTGCTGAAGATTGTTCTGCTTCAATGCGGGAAACGTATGATATTGAAGTATGGATTCCCAGCATGAACGACTATAAAGAAGTTTCTTCCGCCTCAAATGCCGGAGATTATCAAGCACGCAGAGGCAATATTCGTTTCCGTAATGAAGAAACCGGAAAAAATGATTTTGTACACACCTTGAATGCTTCGGGTCTTGCTACCAGCAGAATTTTCCCTGCAATCATGGAGCAATATCAGCAAGCAGATGGCACAGTGATTATTCCTGAAGTCTTAAGACCCTTCATGAATGATGCAGAAATGATCTGTCCGAGATAAATTAGTGAAAAGACTGAATCGAAGATTATTTCTGCAAATTCCAATTCTTAATAAATAATGAGCACCAGTTTTGCTCACGATTCGGCGTTGTGCAAACGGGATTTTGCAGAGCTCGAAATTCTGAGCAGAAAACAGTCTGCAAATTTTGAAATTAATAGCGGGCTTTAGTTTTGCTCAAGATATTTTGGGATGCGGAGTTCAACAGTAAACAGATCACCGTCAATTTGAATATCAATGGTACCATTCTGGGCAGCGATTAAACTGCTGGCGATTGAAAGACCTATACCACTGCCGTCCTTGCTTCTGGAACTGTCGCCTTGGACGAAACGTTCTAATAACTGTTCTGCAGTAATGTTTAACGGTTCAGCGGAAACATTACGTAAACGGATTCGCATTATATCAGAAAGGTTATCTAATACATCAAGATATATTCGGGTATTCGGTTGAGCATATTTAACTACATTACTTAGTAAGTTGTCCAAGATACGCCAAAAATATTTTCCGTCAGCCAAGATCATACATGGTTGCTCGGGATAGGTCATAATAAGTTTTAATTGGATTTTATCAAGTTTGCTTTCATATTCGGCGTAGGACTGCTGCAACATTTGTTTTAAGTCGAGCGGCATTAATTGAACTTGAATATTTCCGGTTGATATTTTGGATGCTTCAATCAAATCTTCAATTAAATTTCGCAAACGATTGGCCTGTCTTACCAGAACTTTAACATATTCTTCGGCTTGTTGATTGTTAATTTTTTCACGTTGCAACAGATCGGTATACATGATAATCGAAGTTAACGGAGTTTTGATATCGTGTGATACATTGGTAATTAATTCAGTTTTGAAAAGTTCACTTTTGGTCTTTTCCTCAATTGCTTTATTGATACCGTCATTTAGATTATTAACCGCTCTGGTTAATTCTTTGAAATCCGGCGTCATTTTCGTTTCATCTAAGTGATGATCCAGCTTTCCTTGTGCCAATGCCAGAACGGCATCTCTGATTTTTCGATAATTCTTGAGAAATTTGATGCTTAAGATCAGGAAAACCAAGTTAAAGGCTAGTAACACGATAATTAAGAATACTGAGAAAAAAACATGTAAGAGTTTGATAAGTAGAATGTTGCCTGATATATATGCAATAACGATCAAAATTTCACGCCATAATATGGGAATGTAATAGAATAATCTTTTGAGAGAATTAACAGAACTCTTAATGATTCGGATAGAGAATATGATTGCATTATAAATAAAACTGCTGCGAATTAAAGTATCAGCTTTGATTTGAATAACAATAAAAAGAAGATAAGTATAGATTATGATAAAAATACTTGTTGAAATAATACTCAAAAAGATTTGCAAACGTGGAAATACGGCCAAATTGTTTTGAGCTAAAACTCGGGAAAAATAAACACCGATTGATAAGAATATTGCAATGAGGAAACCGAGTGGAACAAGCAACAAGTCTGCCGGCCATTTTTTAATTATGGAAAATTGCATGTTTTCTTGACCTTTTTGCCAGCCCAGACTGATGCAATGATAAACAAAACCGCTGAATACGAAAAACAATGTTATTACTGTCCAGATGATGCTTCCTGCACCGCTCTCAGTGAAATCGATATTGGCTTGTTTACTTTCTGATATGTCGGTACTGTCATCATCTTGAACAGGGCTTAAATCAGATCTGAATATGTTTATGTCCGGTTTTGTCGGTTTGGTAACAAATAATCCGTCATGCTGAATTTCCGGAATCTGTATATTATTGTTTTCCGATTCGAAATTTGACACGAAAATATCATGATCAGCTGTAATATTGCTGATTGCTACGAAAGAAGCATAAAAGAAACAAATCGTTATGAAAAGAAAGACCGTTGTTTTTAAAAAAGTACTTTTATACAAATTCATTAATCTATAACTGTTCTAAACGATAACCTTGTCCCCATATTACCGTAATCAATCGGGGGTCGGCAGGATCCGCTTCGATTTTTTCTCTTAAATGTCTGATGTGAACTGCAACAGTTCCGTCAGCTCCGAAAGCCGGAGATTGCCAGACTTCTTCGTAGATTTGCGTAGTAGAGAAAACTTTTCCCGGTTGTTCCAACAAAAGCTTTAAAATATTGTATTCAATCGGAGTTAAAGTAACAGATTTACCGTCAACGGTAACTTCCCGACTATCGGTTTCCATCACCAAAGGTCCGGAAACCAGACGATTACCGGACTGTTTGATGCTGCCGAGACTTGTGTAACGTCTTAGTTGAGAACGTACCCGGGCAACGACTTCCATCGGATTAAAAGGTTTTACGATGTAATCATCAGCACCGGTATTCAAACCGAAAACTTTATCATGATCTTCACCTTTTGCAGTGAGCAAAATAATTGGAATATTGCTTTTTTCTCTGATTTTTTTAGTAGTATCTATTCCGTCCAGTACCGGCATCATAATATCTAATATTATTAAATGGACTTCTTCCTCTGCCAAAACATCTAAGACCTGAACGCCGTTACTTGCTTCAAGAACATTATATCCTTCAGCGGACAAGTAGATTTTCAAGGCGGCCAGAATATCCTGATCATCGTCACAAATTAAGATAGTATGCTTTTCATTCATAATGCACTCCTTTTTTGAAGCGTCGTTCTGCCAAGTTAATAATAACAGCAATTTGAGGATTAATTTATGGAATTAATATCTATTATGTCTTTTTTATTTAAAGTTTCAAATGTTATATATTTTATTTTTTATTTAATAAGTATATGATAACTGAACAAAGAATAAAGCATTTGAATGTATTCTTAAGAAGTTCTTTAATAATTCTTAATTGTTTTAGAAGATTATAGATGCTTCTTATTGAAGTGTATTTGATTTACATTTTAGATTTTCCGATGTTTCTTGTTTATTGTTTTCGAAAGAGGTTAATGAATGTTATATGTTAAGTTAGTTACTGAAAAGCGATTGATTAATGATATTCCGGTGCTTGAGATTGTTCCTCTGAAGTTACAAGATCAGAGCATTCCGCTACTTGTATTCTACCATGGTTGGACTTCGAATAAAATGAACGGTGCCGGTTTTGGTGAAAGTATTGCAAAATTCGGTTTTCGGGTTGTTGTACCTGATTGTGCTTATCATGGAGAACGTAATACAACTCCTTTGAAAATGTGGGATACTCATTTTCTTTTTCTCAGCATTATGGAAACTGCAGCTGAATTTGAAATAATAATTGAATATTATCAAGCGAAAAACTTGATTGCAAATAACTTTTATTGTGCAGCTGGTGTATCGATGGGCGGCTTGATTACAAATATTTTAATAAGAATAAATCCGGGAATAAAAGCTGCCGGAACTTTTATGGCATCGCCTCAATTACAGAAATTTGCCGAATGGGTCAGCTTCGTAGGCTTGGAGGATATGTTCAGAGCTGCACAAGAATTTTATCCCGGCCTTATATTGCCTGATGAAAGATTGCAATTAGGTATTATTAATAAAGAATCAGATTTAATAATGGAGCTGTTACCGGAATTGGAACCTTTTGATTTAAGTTTAAAACCTAAATCGATAGCCGGCCGTCCGATATTTTATTGGCATGCCCAGCCGGATCCGATGATGCCTTATGAATTTTCTGCAGCATTCTATGAACAAATAAAAGATTTGCCCGAAGCGCAATATGTTTATTTCAAGGGAGATATTGAAGGTTCACACTTCGTTCCTTTACTTGAAACAAGACGTTTAGCTTTGTTTTTAAGAAACAGTTATCAAGCTTCGGCTTTACCGAATAGTCAAATTGGCAAAGAAGATGTTTGGAAATTAACCAATGAACAAATTTTAGGATTTATCCGTTAATTAAGTGATTTATGATAATTCAAATTAACCGTGAAGCGAAGATTCACGCTTATTTTAAGTTAAAGAAAGCGTGAATTCCGAAATCACGTATTGAGTTTGCCTCTTCAAGAAGCTACGATAAAACCATAAATAGTAATTTTTTAATACTTTTTATATTTCGACACTTTAAAAATGCTTGTTGTATAAATATATGAAATTTTTGTTGGCTGTGTTATTTAGCCGGCCTTTCTTTTGTGCCTGCATTTTGGAAATAACAATAGTGTCATAAGAAATTGAATATTTTAAGAACAAAGGGTAAGGAGAATAATTAATGCTGAACCGAATAAAGAAAAAGTCAATACTTATCATCTTGATGCTAATCTTGGCATTGGTAATGCAAACATATCAAACGGTATTTGCATCAGAAATTGATGTTTCCGATGTGACAGAAGAATCTCAGGACTCCGAATCGGAGAATCCGGTTTTAAATGAGAGCAATGAGTCACCTCTAAAGGAAAATGAAGGGAATACGGAAAACCTTTTTACAGAAAACGATGCAGATGCTTTGCAAGGAACACTGACAGAAGACTCGACACGTAATGTTCAATTTACTGATGAAACTGATTCGTCTGAAAAGGCAGCTGAAGCAGAACAAACGACAGAGAATGATGCGACTGATACGACTGAAATTGCTGCTGAGACAGATCAAACAACCGAGTCCGATGCGATTGATACGACTGAAAATGCTGCTGAGACAGATCAAACAACCGAGACCGATGAGGAAGCAAAGACTAATAAAAATCCGGTGAGCAATAAAACCAGAAAGATGGGTGAACTTCTTGAAAATAAATCTCCTGTTGAGAAGCGAAATCTCGCTGAAAATACAACAGCAATCTACTTGAACGGAGTAAGAGGAGACGATTCAAACGACGGCAGCACTAAAGAAACCGCCGTTAAAACTTTTGCCAAAGCCAAAGAATTGGCGACAACTCACCCGGGAATCAAGACAATTTACATTACAGGTACTGTTTCCGTTACCGGAGATATTTCGCTTGAAGACACAAATGCTATTTTGAAACGTGAGGCTTCTTTTAACGACTATTTATTGCGAGTAGCTTCCGGTGCGACGACGACACTTAAAAATATTACCGTTGACGGTCATGGTGAATTAGTTGAGAATAAGAAATCATTAATCTATGTTTCGGGAACTTTGAATATAAATGACGGTACGGTTCTGGAAAACAATAAAATTATTAATACAACAGCTAATTATAGTATGTCAGAAGGCGGTGCCGTTTACAGCAGCGGTGGGATAATCAACATGACGGGCGGTACTATTCGACATAACCAGGCGAATTATGGCGGTGGTGTCTGTCTTATTAATAGATCGACTTTTAATATGAGTGGCGGTACTATTGAAGAAAATAAAGCAAATCGCTTACATGATCCAAATTACAATTATTATTATGCAGCCGGTGGCGGAGTCTTGCTTTATGGTGGCTCGACCTTTAATTTATCCGGATCAGGATCAATTCAAAATAATTATTCAGATGAAATTGGCGGAGGAATAAGCGTCGGTTCAAATAGTTGGAGCAGACCTTCAAGTAAATTATTCATGACCGGCGGAACAGTTAATGGTAATTATGCCGGGTCAAGCGGAGGCGGCATTTTTGTCCAATCGAGCCTGGCCGGAAGTCATGGAATAGCTACAATATCTGCCGGGTATATTACAAACAACGTCATGGATGGAACGGGTGTGACCAATAAAGCTTTTGGCGGTGGCGGTATTTATGTAAATGGCATAGATCCGAACTATTATGGTTATAAGTGGACAAGCGGCCAGCTCTATCTCACCAATGTAATTATTACTGATAATGAGGCTACCGGAACATCAGGTGAAGGCGGTCAAGGCGGGGGATATGCCGGATGTCCGATCAGTAATACGAAAATTTATCTGAAAGACGGTGGAGCGATCTATCAAAATCGTGGAACTGCTGCAAAAGATATATATATTCTCGGTGATTCCAGAACAGAATATTGGCAAAGTCATTCCGGTCATCCTGAATACTTTATTTCCAATACTATGCTTGGCGGTGTACCGTATTGCTGGAAAGACAATGACGGTAATGAAGTTCCGTTAAACAGTCTTTCGGGCAAGTTAACGGTGGATGGTGAGTCGATTGATTTACAAACCGACGCAGTAGCTGATGCTAATACAAATAATTTAGCTAAAGTATTTATCATGGGGAACAAATCCACAACACGTGGCGGGGGGATTGGCAGTAACGGCAATGTGACAATCGGCACAGCTGATCCGACAGCAATAGAAATTCAGGCAAGCAAAATTTGGGATGATCAGAATGATGAAGACAATAATCGTCCTGCAACCGTAATTGTCGAACTGTGGCGCAAACTTAAAGATGGCACGGATGATCCGATCTATATTGGACATGAAACCATGACTTCTGATGAAGACGGCAATTGGTCGATGAAGTTTAGCAATTTGCCGAAAACTGATCCGTCAGGCGCAGAATACGAATACAGCGTTAAAGAGCGTAAAGTACCTGGTTATATATGCAAAGTTACCGGAGATGTCACGAACGGTTTCACTTTGACTAATAGCCTTGAGGTTGAGATTTCAGGCGAAAAGACCTGGAATGATGAAAATAATCAAGATGGCAAGCGTCCGGAAAGCATCACTATCCGTCTTTGGAACGGCACAGAAGAAATCGATTCAAGAACAGTAACTGAAGCAGATGGTTGGGCATGGAGTTTTACCGGTTTGTTGAAATATGACATTGCCGGAGAACTGATCAATTATACAATTACTGAAGATGAGATAAAAGGATATACCGGTGAAATTTCCGGTTATGATGTAACTAACACATATATACCGAGCAAGACATCTGTCAATGTGGTGAAGGCCTGGGATGATAGTGATAATCAAGATGGTATCAGACCGGAAAGCGTAACTATAAAACTCTTAGCTGATAATATAGCAACGGGAGATGTGCTGGTCTTGAATGAAACAAATGACTGGACAGGAGTGTTCAGCAACCTGGATGAGTACAAGGCAGGTCAAAAGATAGTTTATACAATAGAAGAAGCTGAAACCGGAAATGATTATATTTCAGTCATCACCGGAGATGCTGCAGAAGGTTTTGTAGTAACTAATTCCAGAACACCGGAAACAATAGATATTTCCGGTACTAAAACTTGGGATGACGCTGATAATCAAGATGGCAAACGTCCGGAATCAATAACCATTCGCCTGTTACAGAATGGAGATGAATTTGATCTGAGAACAGTTACTGCGACTGAAAATTGGTCATGGTCATTTACTGATTTACCAAAGTATGAGGCAGGCCAAGAAATCATTTATACAATTACCGAAGATACTGTAAAGGACTACACACCTGCTATCAATAAATATGATGTAACTAATACCTATACTCCGGGCAAAACAAGTATTCAAGTTACAAAAGCTTGGGATGATAACAATAATCAAGATGATATCAGACCCGATAGTGTTACGATAAAACTATTTGCAGATGGAGATGATACAGGAAGAGTCTTAATCTTAACGGAAAAAGAAAATTGGACAGGCATATTCAGCAATTTAGATGAGTATAAGGCAGGCGAAAAGATTGTTTACACTGTCGCGGAAGAGAAAGTAGAAGGCTATACTGCTAAAAAAATATCAGGTGATGCTGATCAAGGCTTCATAATAATAAACTACCCGGATCCGGTAGACCCGTACGTGCCTGAAGAAAAAGTGTCCTCTGACGAACCGGAAGAACCTGAGTCTCCGACAGAACCGACAGAACCTGAGTCTCCGAAAGAACCGACAGAACCTACGAATCCAAATGAGACTACAGCAACGACAAAACCTGTCGAAACTGTCTCTGTTACTCCGAAAACAGGAGAAAATATCGGGATGTATTTGTATTCAGGTTTGATACTCATATTAACAGGAGGATTATTCTTAGTAATAAAAAGAAAGATAAATACATCTGCACTGAGAAAATAATTATAAATACAAGAAACCGATCAGGAAAAGTTTTATATTTAAATTTATTAGTATCTGAATAATATCAAGACAACGCAGCCATATATTGAGTAATTCTGAAAAAGCGGCGTTGTCTTTTTTTGTCTGCAAACTCAATGCGATGCAACAACTTGTACACAACATGCACACAAATTAAGGTTGTTCAAAAATTTTAATGTGTCAAAAAAGCCGTCGCTGTGGTTCGCAATCCCCAGGAGCGTGATTTTTGGCACTCGATATATGAGATAAAGTTTTCAAGAAATTTGCTTCCCGTAATCATCTGTATCAAAAATAAATATATTTTAATAAGATTGTTGTTTTTAATAAAGTTAAAGCAATATTTAATATAATTGAAATCAAATTGAATATTGACTTTAATAAAGTTAAATTATAGTATATATATCAAGTCGTGTGGAGATTTTTATGAATATCGAC
>DUOO01000063.1 GCA_012838795.1 Clostridiaceae bacterium
CAGGGTAAGGTCGTCGTTTACACGGTCGCTGAGCCCACGGTACCTGACGGCTACATCGCGAGCTACGCCCAAGACACGCTGACGGTGACGAACACTTACATGGTTGAGACAACAGATGTTACGGTTTCTGCGATTTGGAAAGACAGCGATGATCAGGACGGAATGAGACCTGAGAGCATTACACTTCGACTGATGAAGAATGGTGTAGAGCATGCTTCTAAGGTTGTAACGGCTGCAGACGATTGGTCCTGGACCTTTACAGGTCTTGCTAAGTATGAGGCAGGTAAGCTTGTCAATTATACAATTAAAAAAGATGCGATTGCAGAGTATGATAATAATCTGACCGGCAATGCTGCAACCGGCTTTACAGTGACATGCAGGCATGTGCCTGAGACAACAGATGTTACGGTTTCTGCGATTTGGAAAGACAGCGATGACCAAGACGGAATGAGACCTGAGAGCATTACACTTCGACTGATGAAGAATGGTGTAGAGCATGCTTCTAAGGTTGTAACGGCTGCAGACGGTTGGTCCTGGACCTTTACAGGTCTTGCGAAGTATGAGGCAGGTAAGCTTGTCAATTATACAATTAAAAAAGATGCGATTGCAGAGTATGATTATAATCTGACCGGCAATGCTGCGACCGGCTTTACAGTGACATACGTGTATACACCGACCAATATAAGTATACAGGTGACGAAAGCCTGGGAAGATGATGATAATAAATATGGTTCAAGACCGACATCAGTCGTTATTAAACTTTTCGCTGATGGAATAGATACTGGTAAGATCTTGGTTTTAAATGATACCAATGATTGGAGCGGTGTCTTTACTGACTTGTCGGAATGCAAGTATGACAAAAAAGTGATCTATACAATCAAAGAAGTACCGGTAGATAATTACACGTCCACGATTTCCGGTGATGTCCAGCGAGGATATATAGTAACCAACTGTTACGATCAGATTAATTTAGTATCGAAAACAGGTGAAAATAAGATAATGTATGAAGGAGCTTATTTAACACTACTTACATTAGGTCTTGTGTTGTTAATGGTTAGAAGGAAAAGAAAAGAGTCTGACGAATAGCAAGGCTTTAAATGAATAGCAAGGTTTACAAGTTAAATTAATCATGAGGGAACTGAAAAACATGTTCAGGTCCCTTATTTATAGAAACGTTAATTGCGACTAGTCGCTTTACTTAAGAATTTAATATTAAGATTGGTAATTTCTCATGGACATTACGATCATGGCGGGGGTCTAAAAACGTTTTAAAAGAAAATACAAAAGCTGAGATATATCTACATCAACTTGCTTTTGGGAAATACTATGTCTACGTCCTGACAACAAACTGGAATATATAGGTCTTGCTGAAGATTTGAAACAAAATAAACAAATAATATTCATATCGGATCACTTTTTTATAAGCGAAGGAACCCGGATATTCGCAAATGTAGTTACTAAAGAACCGCGTCCTAAATCAAATAGCGGTTTATTCATGGAACAGAATGGACACAAGATAAGGGAGAATGCCTGATTATGTGATAGGCGGATTTCATCTTTCCGGCGGTTCCGGCAATACCGAGGACTCTGAAACGATAGATAAAATCAGTCAATACCTAATGCGGACAAAGGCTCAGTTCTATACATGTCATTGTACGGGAATAGAGCCCTACAAAAGACTGGAAGCTAATATGGGAAATCGTATAGATTACCTGTCTACAGGTAGTGAAATTCTAATCTGAATAAAAGTACAAAACATGAGTTATATACTATAATGAGAAATATAATCTATAGATTATAAGAATATTTAATGTGAAATTTATGTGATTGTCTGAATATAAAGTATGCAGGTAACTCTTGCAACAAATATCATGGCATTTTTAATAAACATGCTGTATACTGTAAAACGCAGGCGGAATCTCAACTAACTTAGGCACGTTGAAACCATGGTAACACTTCTTATCACCACATCTGAAGTTAGAATACAAGGGGATAGTCATGATGCAGGAAGGTAGCTTTCCCACATCTGGGACAAGGAGGATACTTCCTGTAAGTAGTTCTTGGTTTAATAGGTTAACGAATTAAACACAAAGGAGGAAATATGGCTGAACAAGTTATTTGGCAAGACAAGAAGCATTTTATGTGGTTCCCTTGGAGTTTTACACGCTACAAATTGACTGAAAATAGACTTTTGATAGAAGTAGGGTTTATCAATACTCACTATGACGAGACCCAACTGTATCGTATTAGAGATATAAAGCTTAAAAGAAACTTAAAACATAAAATCTTTGGTACAGGGGATATACAACTTATTACGGCTGAGCAAACTCAACCTACCATTATTTTAAAAAATATTAAGTTATCATATGATGTAAAAGAGATGATTTCAAAACTCGTAGAGGAATCTCGAAAGAGAAATCTTGTACGAGAAGTCTCCGGCGGTCTTTCAGGGTTTGATTTCGAGGATGCTGATTCCGATGGAATCCCGGATGTATTTCAGTAAAATAAAATAAGAATAGCTCAACAGTATAACGTTGGGCTTTTTTAGTTTTGAGAGCATAATCTGCCCTTATTGAGTAGTATTTTATTGTCATTTCAGTCAGAATACTTATTAATAGTTAAATTGGAATTTATGGAGGGAATATATGTTTAAATCAAAAGATCAGATGACAAGTGAAGTTAGAGAAAATGTAAGGGACGGAAATAAATCTGTTGAGTTTACCCATGTTTTTACAACGGAAGAAACCTTTAACAAGGCAAGGCTTTGTGCCGTGCTGGAATTCCCGCCGGGTGCTTCTATAGGACCTCATTCACACGGTCCTGATGCAGAATTGTATTATATTTTGGAAGGAGAGTTCACTGTAGTTGAAAATGGTGTCTCTAAAGTCTTAATGCCGGGAGATGCCGTATTTACCGGTGGCGGTGACACCCACTCGGCTATGAATACTGGAAAGAGTAATGCCAAGATGCTGGCTGTTGTATTTGAATAGCCAACGGGTCAGATACAGTTGCATGTTGAGAATTATGGAGCTGACAATAACATAAGTTTTGTTTGATGGGATTCGAGTTCTCATCGAATAGATGCAAATAAATTTTATGAAAATATTGGATACACCTGTAATAAAACTCAAAAGAGATTTATTAAAATGCTTTAACAAATTAGAATTCAGATTTGGCAGTGGGTATAGGAGGTTGTTATGGCTGTTGAAGCAGTAAAAGAGTATTTCTCGAAATACGGAATTGCAGATCGGGTAAAAGAGTTTGATGTGTCAAGTGCTACTGTGGATTTAGCGGCTCAAGCATTAGGATGTGAACCTTGCTGCATTGCGAAGACGCTTTCATTCATGGTGGACGGACACGCTGTTCTTATCGTTGTGGCAGGTGATGCAAAAATCGACAATCCAAAATATAAAGCTCAATTTGGTACAAAAGCAAAGATGCTTACACCTGACGAAGTGATAACCTTAGTCGGTCATGCTGTGGGTGGTGTCTGCCCGTTTGCAGTAAAAGAGGGTGTTTCAATCTATCTTGACGATTCGCTGAAAAGATTTTCGTCTGTATTCCCGGCCTGCGGAAGCAGTAACAGTGCAATTGAATTATCAATAGCAGAATTAGAGGAGTATTCGGGTTTTATATGCTGGATTGATGTTTGTAAAAACTGGCATACCTGAAAAAACGGATATTGCAAAGTGTGGCGGAAAGCACGATCCGAGGATTCATGAAGAGAATGCTTTTAAACAGATTATTTCTCATAACATGTCTTAGATGCAATTAGATAAAATTCAAATTTTAGCACCTGATATCACTTACCTCGGAAGTCAGACAAATGCTACACTTGTATTTTAACTTCAGTCCGGTGATATTAATATCGGCAACTGATCGACAACCTATCATAGATTGTTCGGCTAATCTAAATATATATCTTTTTTTAGATCTGTTACGAAGAGTGACAACGATGTTACAACTAGTTTATTGTTAAGATGAATCCTCCATGTAAAATTAACTTAAATTTAATCCACAAGGAGGTGCAAATAATGACGTTAGGTGAAAAAATTAAAGAGGCAAGAAAGCAACGAGGATTAACTCAGGAACAACTTGCTGAAACGATGACAATTTCAAGCTCTGTAATCGCAAAATGGGAATCCGGTGCAGGGCTTCCTGATGTAGATAGTATAAAATTATTAGCTCGGCTTTTAGATGTGAGTATCGATTACTTGCTTGGTAGCAGGGAAGCAAAGGGAAAACCTGAAACAAGTGAGTCTGACCTGCAAATGACAGAGGGAGAAACCATGTCAGAAAATAAACAACCGTTTTTTTCGCAGGATACCTCCTGCCGGCCACAACAACCATATGATCCGGGCTATGCTCAGGTTCAGCTACCGTTGCAATCCTTCGATCCGGGCTGTGTTCAAGAACCATTCCCGCATGGATACGCTTATCCGCCGCAAAACTTGCCTGTCAGACCACGCCAGAGAATTCGGCCAAACGGGAAACACTACTTTTCCGCACGCACGATTGTATATCCGATTGTATTTATAATCGCACATTTTCTGATTCAACTGCTGGTAGGTGTTTTTGTTGTAATTTTCTATATAGGCAGTAATTCGTTTTCTTCCCTTATAAATATGGCACTTGATATGAATCCGGAGTTTATGCGGGAATTGTGGCAGAGCATCGTTATTCCCACGTTGTTGTACAGTTCTCCCTTGCAGATCATTACCTATGTGATTTTTCTTTGGTATCAAAAACGGAAAAATCGGCAGTATCTGCTGATGCGTCCGATTCATGCAACCGCATTTCCCCTGGGTCTTGCCACTGCATTTGGCAGCTTGGGAATTGCGACTCTGATCATTAAGCTCTTTGAGATGCTGGCAAAAAACAGTCTCGTTTGGCAAAATATTCTGGGCGATTACCAGCGTTCCGCTTCGGGACTTCAGGGTGTAGATTTACTGTTGATGACACTTGGCATCTCTATCTTGGTTCCGATTGCCGAGGAATTACTGTTTCGCGGCATCATTACAGAAGAAATCAGACGGGTGGCTCCGGATTGGCTGGCGATTTTACTGGGCGGAGTCATTTTTGCCCTGGTGCACGGAAATATTGTGCAAATCCTCTATGTCCTGCCGCTTGGCCTCCTTTTAAGTGCTTTCTATATTTGGACTAACTCTATTTGGGTGCCCATCCTGATTCATGTTGTCTTCAATTTCTTCGGCAGTGTATTTGAAATATTGATTGGAGAAAATGAAATCGTGCAGACGATCTACATAATTTTCTTAATCGTCATGATTCCGGTTGGTATCTTCTGTACCTTCATCATGAATCGGATGTTTCGGAAAAACAAAAAAAGGAGCTGATTATAAAAAAGATAGCTATGTTTACCATGGGTACAAGAGGTGATATTCAGCCATATATCTTTTTAGCCAAAGAACTTATCAGAAACGGCTATGATGTATCACTTGGCTCACACCCCTGTTGGAGAAAAACCGATAATTCTTTCTCTCGGGAGAATGTCATTTGAAGAAAAGAAAAAGAATGTGGAATTTCTTTCCGCTAAAATTAAGGAAGAAAGAAGTGTAGAAGAAGCTGTGAGATTAATTCAAAAAGTGATGAATTAATTGAATTGCCATTTCGTTGACAGGGTCGCCCTGCGAGTATGAGTCGACAGAAAAAGCACTAAAAATTTTAATAATTATAAGTATTCACATTACAAGAGAACAATATTATAATAATATTGAAATTTAAAGAACGTAAGGCTTGGGCAAAAGAAGAGAACATATTGTATTATGATATTATCGGAAACTACTATCTATGCATATGGGATGTGAAGATGAAATTTAGCCCGATTATTGAATTAATAACGCAGAGAGACGATGTCTAACCGGTGAGTTTCGATAGTTGCAATGCAGCCACCTTTGATAAAAAACCAAAGTTGATCGTTTATCGCTTCGAAGTTCTCCCCACTCACGATTTTTTGCAATTGCAGATATGAACAGAATCTTAGTCTACTGGTACAAGAACAAAATTATAGTGACAGAGTTTGGATTTCGAAAAATCAGGACACTTATGCTCGAAAAAGTATATTAAAACAGTCTGGGAGGAAATAAATAATGAAAAGAAAAATATTTACAGCACTGCTTGTGCTCTGTATGTTGCTTATGCTATCTCCGCTTACGGTGATTGCAGGAATGCTGCCACCATGGATCAACTCGATTTCCGTTGATCCACCCAGGTGCGCCGCCGGGGCAGAAGTGAAGCTGTCTGTTTGGAATGCGGAGCCGGAGGGTACAGACTGGTCGAATGAACAGTACCAGATCAAGGATCCGGGAACTACTAATGCCTCTGTGACGCTTGAGGGCATGTTTTATGCCACTTCGCCCGGCACAGCGACCGTAAAGGTCACCGTATTTGATATAGGACGCGGGGACAATTTCGTGCAATACGTGGAAATTACTGTATATGAGCCGATTAACATCACTACGCAAAGTCTGCCCAATGGACAGGTCGGTGTCCCTTACGTCGCGAACTTGGAGGCAACGGGTTCGCCCAAGTACTGGGACTGGGACTCAACCGAGCTGCCGCCGGGACTGGATTTAGTGGACAAGCGCGAAACAGCCACGATAGAAGGCACCCCCACAAAGAGCGGAACATATAATATCTACGTTGAAGCGTCTAACAACGTTGCGGATGCAGGAGCCTACTTTAGCATTGAAATTGCTCCGGCAGCTCCGGACCCCATATCGACGTCCACTTCTCCAACCGGAACAGATGCGACAGAGACTGATCCAACCGGGACTAATCCGACAGAAACCGACTCAACCAAAACCGATCCGACCGGGACTAATCCGACCGGGATTAATCCGGCCGGGACTGATCCGACCGGGACTAATCCGACCGGGACTGATCCGACTGAGACTGATTTGACCGATACTGATCCCGGAGACTCTTCCGAAGTCTTAATGATTCAACAACCTTCGATATGGACCAAAGGTTCCAACGAGTCTGCCAGTTTCACCTCAAATGCAGATTTTAAAGACTTCTTGTATGTCAAGGTAGACAGAGAAATAGTAGATGAATCTAATTATGATGTGAAAGAAGGCTCGACAATTGTTACTTTCAAAGCATCATACCTGGAGACTCTCTCTGCAGGTGAGCATGCTGTAGAAATTGTGTCTGCATCAGGTTCTGGCCACGGTACAATTTCTGCCTTCGGTACAATTGAAATCAAAGCACAAGCCGTTCAGCAAACTGAGCAAGTAACTCAAGCAAGTGATGCTTTGCCTGTAACCGGAGAGAGCAACGGATATTATCCATGGCCGGTCTTGACATTATTATCCGCAGGCGGATTACTGTTTGTGTTACGCAAAAAAAGATTATCGCAGCAAAGAAAGTAGGCTAAACCTGTTTTCAGGATAATTAAAACTATTAAAACTATTGAATAATTAATGAAAATACAAGCGATTTTTCTGATAAGCTTAAAACATGATCTTGTTTTAGAGAAGGTCTATATTGTTATACCAAATATCAAACTTAAGGATTAGCAAAATTTCAGTGTTTACACTGTTATCAAAAAAGCATATATAAATTTTGATTTCTCGATTCAATTGAAGGAGGATGATTGTAATGATAAAAAAAGCAATCTGTATTTGTTTGACCATATTGATGGTTTTAGGTGTATCAATAATTCTTTCAAGTTGTTCTAAAAGTATAGAATCTTTTAAAAACATTATTTCTGAAATAAATGAAAAAGAAACGAGAGACGGTTTTGAGCATGATGGCAAGGAAAGCGACAGGCTTGATGATATCAAGCAAAATGTTAAAGATGTTATGAATGAAGTCTTTGACAAATCAGATGCTGATTGGTCAGAAAAAGAAAGAGATGCGATCAATGATTTTTTTGATAAGTTTGCAGATTGATTATTGCGAAAGACAATATTTAATTCAGTATAATAAGAAAAGCGAACTCATCTTTTTTGCTTGAATGTTTTTAACAGCAAGAAATGTTCATATTAACAAACAGATGAAAACAAAGAAAACGGAAGAATTTTAGGCGGTTGGGACTTTGAACCAAACTGCCTTTTTAGTTTTATAAAACAAAAATAGAGAATTGAAAATTTTCTTTACATAGTATTATAAAAGATAAGGTGAGAGTATAGAATGCCGAGAATAATAGAAAAGGCAGGATAATTATTTTCGTAAAAAGTAAGAAAACAAGTTGCGAAAACGGATATGCTAAAACAACAATTCATTCGGTGGCCAATGCCTGCGATATCGGGTAGGAACGAGTCTAATATTTGCAATAATTAGGAACGGTATTATTGATACTGTATGATCAGGATAAATATCCGAAATCTCAAAATAGGAAATAGTGAACAAATAAAGTGTTGCTTTTTATTGAAATCTGATTGAATCAGAAATATTGAACGAACAAAACATAGATTTTTTGTAAATAAAGACGAAATCAGGAATAATAATACATAAATTTTCTGTTAATTTAATATTTGAAATAGGGAGTAAGGAATAAATGCAAAAAATTAAGATGACTACACCGATTGTCGAAATAGACGGTGATGAAATGACAAGAGTAATTTGGCAAATGATTAAAGATCAATTAATTCTGCCTTTTGTTGAGTTGAAAAGTGAATATTATGATTTATCTTTAACAGAGCGTGACAGAACTGATGATCAGATTACCGTTGATGCAGCTTTTGCATGCAAAAAATATGGTGTAGGTGTTAAATGTGCAACTATAACTGCAAATGCCCAACGTCAAGAAGAGTATAATTTGAAACAACTTCATCCCAGTCCGAATGCAACTCTCAGAGGACTTCTTGACGGTACAATTTTCCGTACTCCGATAATGGTTAATAATATCTCGCCGGTTGTTAAACCGTGGAAAAAACCGATAACCATTGCGCGTCATGCTTATGGCGACGTTTATAAAAACACTGAGCTTCGCACGACCGAATCCGGTACAGCCTTTTTAACTTTTATCGGTGATTCCGGTGACATAAAAACCGAATTAATCCAAAAGCTTCCCGGCAATGCCGTACTTCAAGGTATGCATAATCTTGAAGAGTCAATAGAAAAATATGCACACAGTTGTTTCCGCTTTGCTTTAGACTCTAAACAGGATCTTTGGTTTTCAACTAAAGATACGATTTCAAAAACATATGACGGTGCTTTCAAAGAAATCTTCCAAAATATTTTTGAAGCGGAATACCAAGATGCTTTTGCAGAAGCAGGTATCGAATATTTCTACACTTTAATTGATGATGCAGTTGCCAGAGTCATCAGATCTGAAGGCGGATACATATGGGCGTGTAAAAACTATGACGGTGATGTGATGAGCGATATGGTTTCCGCGGCTTTCGGCAGTTTGGCGATGATGAGTTCTGTTTTAGTCTCACCGGACGGAACCTATGAATATGAAGCTGCTCATGGAACTGTTACCAGACATTATTACAGATATCGTGACGGAGAAAAAACATCAACCAATCCGATGGCAACTATTTTTGCCTGGGGCGGTGCTCTGGAAAAACGAGGTGAACTTGACAATTTGCCGGAGCTGGAACTTTTTGGCAAATTATTATGTGAAACTTCAGTCACGACAATTGAAGACGGAATTATGACAGGTGATTTGATCAACACAGCTGAAGGAGATAATTTGCAAAAAGTAAATACAGAAGAGTTTTTGGCCGCAGTCAGAGAAAGGCTTGAAGCACTTCTACAAACTAAAGAGGTATAAAACAATGAGTCAATCAGTAAAATATAATGCTGTTGTGACAGTTCTCGGAAAAGATCGGGTCGGTATCATTGCAGGTGTAACCGGAGTTCTGGCAAATTTAAACATAAATATTTCCGATATTTCTCAAACTATTCTTAAAGATATGTTCACGATGATTATGTTGGTCGATACGATGAACAGTACATATGACTTTGATAAAATCAGAGAAGAACTCAAATTATTAGGCGAAAAAATGAATTTAGAAATTCGTATTCAACATAAAGAGATTTTTAATGCGATGCAACGTATTTGAGTGGTGAATTATGTTTGAAAACTTTGAAATTTTGGAAACTATAAATATGTTTCGTAATCAGCATCTTGATGTACGAACTATTACTATGGGAATTAATTTGTTAGATTGTGCTGCTGAATCCGCAGAAACGGCTTGCCGAAGAATATACGATAAAATTACGAAAAGGGCGGAACATCTTGTAGATACTGCAGATCAGATTAGCCGCGAATTCGGTGTGCCCATTATTCATAAACGAATTTCCGTTACGCCTATTTCGTTAGTAGCCGGTGCTTCTGATGCTGATAATTATGCCTGTTTTGCAAAAACCTTAGATAAAGCTTCTAAAACAATCGGTGTAAATTTTATCGGAGGTTTTTCTGCTCTGGTTCAAAAAGGGTTTACCGCCGCCGACCTTAAAATAATTAATTCGATACCTCAAGCCTTGGCGGAGACCGATCAAGTCTGTGCCTCGATAAATCTTGCCTCGACTAAATCCGGTATTAATATGGATGCCGTAGCTTTGATGGGGAAAATAATTAAAGAATGTGCTGAGTTAACAAAGGATACGAATGCGTATGGTTGCGCTAAGTTAGTAGTTTTTGCTAATGCTCCTGAAGACAATCCGTTTATGGCAGGTGCTTTTACCGGAGTAGGTGAACCGGAATGTGCGATTAATGTAGGAGTTAGCGGTCCGGGAGTAATTTTGGCAGCATTAAAAGAAGTTCCAGGTCAACCCTTGGATGTAGTTGCTGAAACTATTAAGCGTACAGCATTTAAGGTGACCAGAGTAGGTCAATTAGTGGCAGAGCAGGCAGCTCAACGTTTAAATGCACCATTTGGAACTATCGACTTATCCTTAGCACCAACTCCGGTAGTTGGTGATTCGATTGCGCGTATTTTAGAAGAAATTGGTGTAGATACTTGCGGAGCTTGGGGAACAACAGCAGCCTTGGCAATGTTGAATGATGCTGTAAAAAAGGGCGGTACGATGGCTTCATCCCATGTAGGAGGTCTGTCCGGTGCATTCATTCCTGTCAGTGAAGATGAAGGAATGATTGCAGCTGTAGAATCAGGTACTTTAAGTTTAGAAAAGCTTGAAGCGATGACTTGTGTTTGCTCTGTCGGAATAGATATGGTTGCAATTCCTGGTGACTCTCCGGCCACGACAATTTCCGGTATAATTGCGGATGAGATGGCCGTCGGGGTTTTTAATAATAAGACAACTGCAGTGCGAATTATTCCGGTTCCCGGTAAAGTTGCAGGTGATAAAGTTGTCTATGGCGGTCTTTGGGGTGAAGCACCGATCATGCAAGTAAATCCGTCAGGTTCGGTACGTTTAATTGAACGTGGTGGCAGAATTCCGGCACCTATTCACAGTATGAGAAATTAAGAATAGACATTTCCCAATAGTAAAACTAAATGCCGATAATATAAAATAATACAATAATAACTATAATTTGCTGATTAATCTATATAACAAAGTGGCAGGCTTGCTTATTTGATGATATAATTCATAATGGATTTTTATGGGTCATTTATCATGGGCAATCCTGATAAATTTAGTTAAAGAGGTTAAAATGAGCAAATTAGGAATTCAGGATGTTACGGTACGTGATGGTAATCAATCGATTTTGGCAACACGTATGAAACGAGAAGATATCCTTGCGATTGCCGCTGCTTTGGACAAAGTCGGCTTTTATTCATTAGAAGTATGGGGTGGAGCTACATTTGATTCTGCTTACCGTTTTTTGAATCAAAGTGCTTGGGAAAATTTAAGAGAGATTAATAAAGCGACTCCAAATACAAAATTGTCGATGTTACTCAGAGGACAAAATGTTGTAGGGTATCATCATTATGATAATGATACTTTGGAACGATTTATTCGTTTAACGATTGAAAACGGAATTGATATTTTACGTGTATTTGATGCTTTGAATGATCCCGATAATTTGAGAAATGCATTTAAGTTTACAAAAAAACACGGCGGACATTTACAGGCTGCGATAGCTTATACAGTTAGCCCGGTTCACAATAATGATTATTATATCAAATTGGTTAAAACTTACGAATCTATGGGAGCAGATTCGATATGTATTAAAGACATGTCGGGAATAATTACACCGCAAACGGCATATGAATTAGTTTCGGCAATTAAGCAAGCTACGGATCTTCCGTTGAATTTGCATTCACATACAACGGCGAATGCTACGTCTTTGGTGATGGAACAAGCGATGAAAGCGGGCGTTGATGTTGTAGATGGTTGTATTTCGCCTTTCTCAGGCGGAACGGCACATTTGGCTGATGAAACATTACTTGAGGCTGCTAAGCTGGCAGGGCGGAAAACGGCGCTGAATATGGAAGCTTTAGATGAAGCTTATGAATTAGCAAATTCAATAGTAGAAAAATATATTGAATCGGGTGATCTCCGTGTTCGTTCATTGATTCCCAATCCTAAAATTTTGAAATATCAGGTTCCGGGTGGAATGTTGTCAAATTTATTGAGTCAATTAGAGCAACAAAAACAATCACATAAATTAAATGATGTTTTGCAAGAAATACCTAAGGTCAGAAAAGATATGGGCTATCCGCCGTTAGTAACCCCCTTATCGCAAATGGTAGGAACACAAGCAGTGTTTAATGTTTTGCTCGGTGAGCGTTATAAAATTGTACCAAATGAAATTAAGGACTATGTTCAAGGACTATATGGGCAAGCTCCGGGTGAATTGAATCAGGATATTGTTAATCATATAAGGCAACAGTCTGAAAAAAAAGAAGCTGTTTTGCCGGAAGATCTGCCATTTCTTTATGAGAAAAATAAAAAGGTGATGCAAGAATTTCTGGAAAGAGAACCGGAAGAAGAAGAAGTTGTAGCATATACAATCTTCCCCGAACCGGTGAAAAACTTCTATCTTAATTCTATTGAAGTTGATTCCGAAGATTCTGAATATAAAGTCGAATCGCAAGCAGAGCAAGCTTCTTTTACATCAAATAATACAAAACGAACCGATCCTGCTGAACCGATTGCGTTCCGTATGGTTTTGCCAACAACTTAAGGAGAGATAATGATGAAAAATTTAATTGTCTTACTGGAAAAATATAGTATGGGAGACGGAATTATTGTTTCCATATTTTCGATGTTGATAGTCTTTTTAATATTATTACTTTTAACAATAATTGTTATGCTTTTAAAATATATCCCTTTCAAAGATACGGAGAAAACTAATGCAAAGCCTGTGCCAGTTGCTGCTCAAAATGATGCAGTCACATCATTGTCAGCTGCGGATGAAGAAGAACGTATGGTAGCGATGCTGGCTGCTTCCTGTTTAGCTAAAGACGAAATAGACGGTGATGTCAGAGTTGTTTCAGTAGAACGAACAAAATAAACAAAGTTTATTGTTAATATATTATTTTAATCAGATTTTTAGGAGGAATCATGAAAACATATCGTGTAGCAGTAGGTGACAAAGAATATATTGTCAAAGTTGAAGAAGTAGCTGAAGGCACAGTAGTTCAGGAGACAGTTGCCTCCGCTCCTGCCGCTTCGGCAGATGTTGTTGCTGGCGGAGATGCTGAGATAATTGAAGCACCTTTACAAGGTTTGATTTTATCAGTCAATGTAAAACCGGGAGATGCTGTCAAAACAGGAGACACTGTTCTGATTATTGAAGCAATGAAGTTGGAAAATGAAGTTGTTGCTCCGCAAGATGGAGTAATTCAACAAGTCTTTGTTACTCAAGGACAAACTGTTGATGCCGAAGATGCTCTTTACAGTATAGCTTAGCGAGGTGTTGTCATGTTAGATATGATCGTCGATTTTTTTAAGTCCAGCGGTCTTTTTGCTCTTGATCTCAGAACAGGTATTATGTTGATAGTTGCCTGTATCTTATTGTATTTAGCCATTAAAAAAGGATATGAACCTTATTTGCTCATCCCGATTGCGTTCGGCATGTTATTAGCGAATCTGCCTTTGGGCGAAATGAGTTCACATGATGAAGGAGGTTTGTTATACTACCTTTATCAAGGCGTAAGTTTAGGAATCTACCCGCCGTTAATATTCTTAGGAGTCGGAGCTTCGACCGATTTCGGACCGTTAATTGCTAATCCGAAAAGTATGCTCTTAGGCGCTGTTGCTCAATTGGGAATTTTTGCGGCATTTTTAGGTGCTATTGCACTCGGATTTACACCCCAAGAAGCTTCTTCAATCGGGATAATCGGTGGTGCAGACGGACCTACAGCCCTCTATTTAACCAGTAAACTTGCACCTCATCTTTTAGGTGCGATTGCAATTGCTGCTTATTCTTACATGGCTTTGGTTCCGGTAATTCAGCCGCCCATTATGAGACTTTTGACGACTAAGGAAGAACGTCAAATCGAAATGAAAAGTGTACGTAAAGTGTCACAAGGTGAAAAAATCTTATTCCCGATCATTACAACTATAGTGGTCAGTATACTTGTTCCATCAGCTACTCCTTTAGTTGGGATGTTGATGCTTGGTAACTTGATCAAAGAATCAGGTGTAGTTCCTCATTTGATTACAGCAGCCAAAGATACAATTATGTACACGGTTACAATTTTACTGGGAACAACGGTTGGTGCTACCGCATCATCCGACAGATTCCTGCAGCCGCAAACTTTAGGCATTTTAGCAATGGGTTTGGTTGCTTTTGCACTTGGCACTGCCGGCGGGGTTCTTTTCGCTAAACTGATGAATCTGTTCAGTAAAGAAAAGGTTAATCCTTTAATCGGTTCGGCAGGTGTTTCCGCTGTACCGATGGCAGCCAGAGTTTCGCAAAAAGTAGGTCAGGAAGAGAATCCGCGTAATTTCTTGCTTATGCATGCTATGGGTCCGAATGTTGCCGGAGTTATCGGTTCAGCTGTTGCTGCCGGTCTTTTGTTGAATTTGTTTGGTTAAAGAAAAAAGATATTTGTTTAGATAATAAAGGGATGTCTGACATCCCTTTTTTTATTTACGGTTTATTATTGTTTTAATAAAATGATTAATAATCGAAAAGGTCATCCAATCCTTCTAATGTTGAGTTAAAGGTATTGGCTGCGGAGCACAAACATGCAGCGCAAGCAATAGTAACGATTAAACTTAAGCCAAGTCCTACTGCACTTACAACAATTCCGGCAGTGGCCATACCGGAATTCGGATTTTGTTTTTTGGAGATAATTCCTAATATAAGTCCGATTATCCCGCAAATTATTCCGATAATGCCTGCCCACGGATAAACAAAAATAGTAAGAACTACAGATAAGATAAATGCCAGAACTGAGGCTGAGCCTAATACTAATGAAGCGATCGTTTTACCGTCAGTAGGAGCCGAAGGACCTCCTCCGGGGTGGGGATATTGACCGGGAGCTCCTTGCGGTTGTTGATATTGTTGTCCGCCTGCTTGATAGGGCGACTGTCCCGGCTGATAAGGAGGTTGTCCCGGTTGATAGGGCTGTTGTTCCGGTTGATAAGACGGTTGATAGGATGACTGTCCCTGCTGATAGGGTGACTGTCCAGGTTGTTGATTTTGGACAGGTGGCTGGGGCGATGCTTGCGATTGATAAGGATTACCCTGAGATTGCGCATGTGATTGTTGGTAAGGTGATTGATTTGCGGGAGATTGCATTTGTTCATTTCTATTTTCCGGATTATTATTTTGATTCATAACTGTCTCCTTTTTTATTGTATTATTTGAATAACAACTATATATATGTTGTATTTTTTAAGTTTACTAAACTTACTGGTAAACATCAATATTAATTCATTTTGATGTCGTTAACAGTAGTTAAATTTATTATAATAGCATCGCAATTAACACTGAACCGGCAATAATTGAACCGATTTGTCCCGATACATTAGCGCTTATTGCCGGCATGAGAATAAAATTTGTCGGATCTTCTTTGACGGCCATTTTCTGGATAACTCTTGCCGACATCGGAAATGCTGAAATACCGCATGCACCGATCATCGGATTAAGTTTTTCTTTGAGGAAAATATTTATTATTTTCGCTAATAATACTCCGCCGACTGTATCAAAAACAAAAGCCAATAATCCGATAAAGAGGATTAATATTGTTTCTAAAGCTACAAAGCGTTCAGCGACCATCGTAGATCCGATTGTAACTCCCATTAATAAAGTTACAATGTTAGCTAATTCTTTTTGAGCTGTTTCGGACAAAGAATTAACGACTAAAGATTCACGCAATAGATTGCCGAACATCAATGAACCGATTAAAGGGGTAGAGCTGGGAGCGATAAATCCCGCTACAATAGTAACGATGATCGGAAAAGAAATTTTAATGCTCTTTTTTACCGTCAAATCATAATCAGCATCCATACGGATTAAACGTTCTTGTCTTGAAGTCAATAATTTGATTACCGGCGGTTGGATAATCGGAACTAATGCCATATATGAATATGCGGCAACGGTAATAGGTCCTAAATATTTTTGAGCAAATAAACCGGCAACATAGATAGAAGTAGGCCCGTCGGCTGCACCGATAATACCGATAGCGACCGATTCTCTTAAAGTAAACATCCCGGTGGCATTGGCTAATAACATAGCTACAAAAATACCCATTTGTGCCGCAGCTCCAAATAATAACATAACCGGACGCTTGAACAGTGGTGAAAAATCGATCATAGCACCGATACCGATGAAGATTAATACCGGGAATAATTCATTGGCAATACCGGCATTATAAAGAACATTTAACCAGCCACCTTCAATGACGGAAGAAGAGAGAGGGATATTGGCCAGAATACAGCCAACACCCATCGGTAATAATAAAACAGGTTCATATTCTTTTTTGATGGCAAGATAGATCAGAAGGATTCCAATTGCTAACATAATGCCATGTTTCCATGTGAAATTAGTAAATCCGGCAATTAAACTTTGCAAAGCTTCCATTATTAAATACCTTTCTTATGAACGAATTATCAGAAAAAATTCGAGCTATATCAAAACGATCAGAATCTGAGATGTTTCTACTTTCGATCCGGTTTCAATATAAATCTGATTTACGGTGCCTGCCTGAGGAGCAACTATCGCGTTTTCCATTTTCATCGCTTCAATGACACATAATTTTTGATCTTTTTGAACTTGGTCGCCGATGTTTACCGACACTTCAATTACAGATCCCGGCATAGGAGAGACGACTTTTATACCTTCAGATTCTATGCCGGACATAGATGAAGAAGTTGCAGGAGAAAGTGATGCAGATGCAGTTGTTTTCTCTTCTACTGTTTGTGCGGCGGTCACAGCCATGACCGGTGTGTCGGTAATATTGAGCATACGGGCCTCACCGCGTTCTACTTCGACCAGATAATCTTTTCCGTTTAATGATACTTTATATTTCATTTTAACCTCACGTAATTAATATTTTTATATTCTTTTCGTTTTAATTTTTATTTTTGTTCTGATTCAAGCGGACGAATGGACTTAAAATACAATTCATTTAATGGTGCTTGCATTTTATCTGCAACAATAGCTATCAACAGAGTTGCAGTGCGATCATCGACGTTATGCAAATCACATTGACCATAAGCATAAGAAACAGTTCTCAAACTTGAATTTTCAAGAACGTTTTCTTTTGGAGAAACAGACAATAATGCTTCTTTTTGTTCCGATTTTTTAGAGAAATCATTTTTGTTTGCAGCTTTTTGCATAAGACTGATAATAAGCCAAAATAGCATTAATACGATAAAAACTGCAGCGAAACCGATGATTGCAATTAAAATAATTGAGGGATCACTCGGACGATCTGCAGAAGCAGATGCGCAAAATCTTAACATTATATTTCCTCCCACTCTTCAATTGTATATTGTACTGTATTTTTCTCTTGTTCTTCTCGCTTTTTAAAGAATTGTTTAGCTATTTGCGGAAACATAATATAAGAAAGAACATCTTCTTCCGATCCGGCTAAAGCCCCGATTTTTTCTTTACCTGCAGCCAAACCGTTTTCCATTTTTTCGGCAAAACGGTAAGTGATCGGTTTCTGATCTCCGAGGATTTCTTTTTGTAAATCCTGATTGATTTCACCCGGAGCCTTCCCGTATTCACCGCGTAAATATGAAACAATTTCATTACTTACGTTAAGGTAACGTTTACCACACAAAACATTTTGTGTAGCTTGAACACCGACCATTTGACTCAGAGGAGTTACTAAGGGGGGATATCCAAAATCCTTGCGTACCAGAGGAACTTCCGCCAGTACTTCATCAAAACGATCAATAGCATTTAATTCTTTCAATTGTGAAATTAAATTGGAAAGCATTCCGCCCGGAATTTTATAATTTAATGCATCTGTACGTGTGCCTAAAATATAAGGTTCTATTAAGCCGGATTTAATGTATTGCTGATGTAAAGGCAAGAAAAAATGATCTACTTCGTTCATTTTTTCAATATTGATTCCGGTTTTATAACCCATTTGTTCCAAAGCGAAAACCATTGTTTCGGTAGCAGGCTGTGAGGTACCGCCGGAAAAAGCGGAAATTGCCGTGTCAATTACATCGGCTCCTGCTTCAACGGCTTTTAATAACGACATAAACCCCATTCCGGTTGTAGAATGTGTATGAATATGTAACGGTAATTTTGTTGTTTCTTTTAGGGCGGATACCAACTCAAAAATCTCATACGGTGTGACAACTCCTGCCATATCTTTGATGGCGATTGAACTTGCCCCCATATTCTCGATATCCTTTACCATTTGTACATAATTCTCAATATTATGTACCGGACTGGTCGTATAACATATTGCGACTTGAGCTTCAGCTTCATGTTTTCTCGTTTCTTCAATAGCAATTTTGACATTTCGTAAATCATTTAAAGCATCGAAAATTCGGATTACATCAATACCGTTTTTAATTGAAAGTCGTACAAATTCTCTGACCACATCATCCGGATAAGGTTTATAGCCCAGGAGATTTTGTCCGCGTAACAACATTTGTAATTTTGTATCGGGACAGGCTTCTTTAATTTTGCGGAGTCTCTCCCAAGGATCTTCATTCAGGAAACGCAAGCAACTGTCAAAAGTAGCTCCACCCCAACATTCAAGAGATTCATACCCTACTTGATTTAAAACAGGAAGAATTTCCTGAAAATCAGAAAAAGGCATTCTGGTTGCCATTTGTGATTGTTGTGCATCACGCAATACTGTTTCTGTGATTCCAATTTTCATATTAAGATACCTCGATAATATTTTTATGTACAAAAGGTGACAACAAAACAAATTATAATTTTATAATTTTAATTTAATAAGTAATATTGCATTGTTATCATTTATTGTTTTTAGCTTGATCATTAACAAAAAATAATATTTTCACAATAAAGTTTATCATAAACTGCAACGTTGTCACCATTATTTATTTGAAATCTTAATTTAATTTCTGATACTTTTTGTATATTATTCCGGTAATAATCATCAACAAAATACTGATAAACTGTGATGTGGAAATGATACCGATAAAACCTCGTTGAATATCTCCACGTACGAATTCGATCAGAAAGCGGAAAGGTGAATAAAAAAGAATATAGATACTGATTAGTTTATAACCATTTTTAATTTTTTTAAATAGAGTAAAAAGTACAATAAAAATAAAAAAACAATAAATTGCTTCTAAGAGCTGAGTAGGGAACAGCTTAATTCCCGGGGGAGCAATAGGCGAATGGTTGAGTTCATATCCGAATGTTTCGCATGGAATCCCGTAACAGCAGCCTGCAGCCAAACAACCAAGTCTGCCGAAACCGTGAATCAAGGGAATTGCCGGAGCAAGGTACAAAATAATTTTTTCTAATGAGAATTTAAACTGACGTGAATAAATCAATAACATTAGAAATGCACCGATTAAACCGCCGTAGAAAACATAACCGCCCTGCAGAATATATATACCTAAAAGCTTAAATCCCTGACCGATCCTAAAGGCTTCGATTAAATGTTTTAATTCTACGATGATAAACAGTAATTTGCCGCCAATACCTACACCGATCATACCGTATAAGAAACTGAATACTATATCAGAGGCAAATTCCGGTTGATTCTTCTTAACTAAAAGATATGAAACCAATAACCCGAATAATGAACCTATCACAATTAAAGTGCCGTATGCCGGAATACTGATGCCGAATATTTCATAAGTTGAGCACATGATTATTACTTTCTAAATAATTGGCTTTCTGATGATTATATAAAATAATTGTTAAATATATCCGATCAATATAATTTACTGATTATTTGATTTTTCATTTCCAAAACCGAGCTTCAAAGCTTTTACCGGACATACTTCGACACATTCACCGCATCTGATGCATTCGGCCGAGTTTGGAGTTTTATATGGTTCAACCTGCATTTTACAAACACCGGAACATCTTCCGCATTTGATACAGTCGGAAGAACATTCCATATGATAGAAACTGATCTTATTGAACATGCCGTAAATTGCACCTAAGGGACAGGCATATTTGCAGAAAAAACGAAAAATTTTAATTGAAAAGAAAATCGTAATTATCAACAAAAATGATTTCCAGCCGAAAATATATCCGACGGCTTGTCTCAATACAGGGTTAGTAAGAAGTAAGGGATATCCTGCTTCCAAAGTCCCGGCCGGACATATCCATTTGCAAAATGCCGGAGAACTCATGCCATAAGGATCTTGAGTGAAAAAAGGAATAACAAAAACGAAAAGAATCAGCAAGACATATTTTAACCGGGTCGCCTTTTTATGAACAGTCGGTTTTACTTTGATTTTTTTGAGCGGAATTTTGTGCAATAATTCCTGAATCCAACCGAAAGGGCAGAGCCAGCCACAGAACCAACGTCCCATAGTTATACCGAATAAAGCTATTAAACCGATTACATAAAAAGCAAAATTAAACTGATGTGAATTATTTACTGCTTGTAAAGAGCCGATTGGACATGCTCCTATGGCACCGGGACAGGAATAACAATTTAAAACCGGTACACACACATTTTTGAGGTTGCCTTTGTAGATATTGCCATTAATAAAGTTTTTCCAATTACCGTTAAAGATTAATGCGCCCATGGCTTGGATAAGCATGCGTTTTTTACGTTGTTTAGACAGATTGCCGGTTCGATTATTTGTTTTCATATGAACTCATTTCTATTTTCGATATTATCCGATCCCGATACAGTCTAAACAAATATTAACGGCATTTCGCAAGACGATTTGCACTTCACCGCGCAAAATACCGTAAACAATCGAGATGACAATTAATATCAAAAGAACATAACGAATGATACGAAGATATAATTTGTTTGATTTTAGATTCATTATAAATACATCCTTAAAACACGAAAACCGGCTACATTTGACATTATAGCCGGTTTTCCGAATTGTTAACAGTTGAGTTGATCATATTTTTGAATTGTCGAGCGATCCAAGTGTGGCAAAATGAAATCTAGTTTAGTTATTCTATCTTAAACAATCTGAATTAATCGATTTGCTCCAAAGATGAATTAATTAAATTTGCAAACTCTTCATAACTCCTCATACCAATGATTAAGTCGCCGATTACATTGCCGTTTGCATCAATCAAAATTGTGGTAGGTATAGATTGAATACGATATTGTTGCGTAATATAATTGATCTGCTCATTGAATTTAACATTAGGATAATCAACAGCAGAGTCAGCTAAAAGACTTTTTGCAATATCCAAAGTATTTTGATCATCTTCAAGCACATCGGATGCAATGCCTAAAAATTGAACATCTTGATCAGCAAAGTCATTGGCTAATTTTCCTAAATCAGGTAATTCCGCCTTACAAGGCGGACACCAGGTAGCCCAAACATTGACAAAAGTTAATTTACTGTTGGCAAAATATGTTTGTGAATTGAATTCATTACCTGTGAAGTCAGTAGATTCAAAAAACCAGATGCTGTCGGAAGTTAATTCAGATTTTTCAGAATATTCAGGTTTTTCAGTGTTTTCGGAAGATTCGGTTTTCCCTAATTCTTCAGATTCTTCAGCTTTTTCTAATTCTTCAGAAGTTTCAACTTTTTCTGATTCTTCACTTGAAGTCTGTTTAGTTAAGTTATTGATTTTATTTTTAACTTCATTTACTTTTGCCGAACAAGAGCTGAAGACAAGAACCAGAAATAAGACTGACAGCAATAAAATTGTTATTTTTTTCATAATATAATACCTCCCGTTCTTAGCTATCTATTTTATAGAGTAAATATACTATATAATTTATGTAAGTAACTAAGTGTTTTATATGTTACGTAATATATGGATCAAATTGCATGTGATTTACGATAGTATAAAATAATTAATAATCGAAAAAACTATTGAAACAGTTGTTAAACAGTACTAGGAAAAATAATGAGGCAATACGATGAACTTTATTCGAGAAAAAAACAGAATTTATTATTTAGACGATTCAGGCAAACTACTGGCAGAAATAACATACATCGATCTTGATAAATCAACAGTTGAGGCTGATCATACTTTTGTTGATTCAAGTTTAAGAGGGCAGGGAGTAGCTGAACAATTGGTTGAAGCTTTGGTTGAAGAAATTCAAAGTCAAGGTAAAAAAATCAAACCGACTTGTTCTTATGTGGTGAAACTTTTCCGGCGCAAAGCTGATAAATATGGCAGTATTGTTGCTGATTAATATTATTAATCTTCCAGCTTTATATCTGCTAAATCACCATCTTCGAAGATTAAGTGATAATCTTTGGGCTTGATCTCATCGATACCCAAACGTTGCTTGATATGATCGGAAATGGTGAGTTTGCGATTACCAAAAGTAATGTCTTTCGAATCTATATAGTTAAACATTTCACGTGGTGATATTTCTAATAATTCCGGTGTTTCAAAGAAATTTTCCAACATACTGAGAGATTTAATCAAGTAATAGCCGTCACAAATTCTTTCATCAATTGTGGCTACCATATCGATTACTTCACGCCATTCGACTTCACCGTTTTTGCCTTTGAACGGTTTTTCATATATTTTCCCCAGGGTAATGAAAACCGAGTTTGTACCGAATTCATATAAATGATGAAATGGTGCATTTCCGCCGATGCTTCCCAAATGTGAGAGAAACACTGATGAATAAAGAGGAATTATATCGATTAATGTTTTCGGCATCCAACCGTGAAAATCAAGCCAACGCAAAGTTGCCAAAGCAAAGCGCAAAAACCAACGTGGAGTTTTGGCGAAGATAGAAATCAATTTGTCATCGGATTTTTGTTCTTCGGATTCGCGAATTAATTCTACTTGTTCTTTCATTTTTTCTGCTACGGTATTTATATTATCGTCTTTAGTCATAACGACTTTGGCAATTGATTCATAAGCTTGATCTGATAAATCAAGTTTAACAACATATAAACCTTCGAATCCGTTATGTTCATAAATTCTGCGCCCGGCTATAAAACGATTTAGTTTTGGACGTAATACAAATATATTCAAAAAAGAAGCCATCAGAATATTAAACAACGTGATTCTTTCACCTTGTTTACGTCTTTTTTTGATATAATCCCGAATAGGGCTGACTTCAATGGTGTTGTGATAATAGATGACTGATTCGTTACGGGAACGCATCAGATATGGCATGATATGATTCATCGGATCGCCGTCGGTTATTAATTTTCCGTCTTTACGTTTTTTACCTAAACACATTAATATGTCTCCTCTGTATTAAGTGTATTAAGAATGATTTAATTTAATATTCTTTGATTAAAGGTAAGTATAGCATAAATATCCATAATCCATTTAAGGATTTTATTATTACATTTAAGAAAGAACAGGATATTCCACAAGTTTTAAAAAAGAGACAATGTGGGTTAACGGTTGCACATTTCTGTTTTTATGTGTGATAATACTTTGTAATAAAACAAATTGAGGTGTTTCATGCCGCGAATTGATATACAACAGATATTGATCAGAATGCTAGTATTGACATTGTCTTTGTCAACACATGAATATGCACATGCCAAAACGGCCTATCGCTTAGGTGATGATACAGCTGAGCGTATGGGCAGATTGACATTGAATCCGATAAAACATCTTGACCCGTTAGGAGCTTTGGCTTTTATAGTTGCCGGTTTCGGTTGGGCGCGTCCGGTTCCGGTGAATCCGGTAAAATTCGACCGCAAGAAAGTTAAAACCATGCGTGCCGGTATGATGCGAGTGGCTTTGGCCGGTCCGGTTTCCAATTTATTTATTGCTTTCATAGCAAATTTGTTTTATCAAATCTTGAAATTTGTTCTGATTGCTCTTAAAGTTACAGCTAATAGGGGAGTTGCCGGAGTTATCGAAATTTTATTTCTGATATTGGTTACGTTTTATGCTTCTAATATTTCTTTGGCGCTCTTTAATATGTTGCCGATCCCTCCGTTAGACGGCTCAAGAGTTTTGGGTGGTTTTTTATCGGATCGGGCATACCAACGATATATGTCGCTTCAACAATATTCAATGATAATTCTATTCGTAATTATTGTTTTCGGTGGCGGTATTATCGGCAAGATTATCGGCTATATTGCCATTCCGATTGATTATGTGTTGAGGGTTCCGGTAGAGGCGCTTTTCGACGCTTTGATCAAGGCTGTTCTGAGATAATATGAATCAATTTTTGACTGTCAAGATTACCGAATATGAGAGTCCTCTTGATTTAATCTATCATTTGATAGAAGTTAATCAGGTTGATATTTATGACATACCGATTGCAGATATTACGGAACAGTATATTTCAGTATTACAAGACAGTACTTTAAACGAATTAGATATGGAATTAGCAAGCGAATTTTTAGTAATGGCGGCAACGTTGATGCAAATTAAATCCGGAATGCTGCTACCGGAAGCAAAATCGGATTTAACAGATGAAGATTTTTCCGATCCGCGTGAAGAATTAGTTCTGCGTTTATTGGCTTATCGTCGAAATAAGCAATTGGCAATTGAATTGGAAAACAGATTTGCAGTCAATCAGGGTTCGTATTTAAAAATAGCGGCATCTGCAGCTTCACTGGGCTTGAGTATAGAAATTGTTGAAGATAAAATATCGGCAGAAAAATTTTCGCAATCTGTCAACAATTTAATCCAAAGAAATTCTTTAAGATTCAGTGATCAAAATCAAAGAATCAGACAATTGTTAAAACGTGAAAAATTTTCGGTTAAAGACAAAATGCTTGAAATTGTTAAACGTGTTTTTCACAAAAGCAGAATGTTTTTCAGTGAATTATTTCCAGCGGCAAAAACTTCAAAAGCCGAAAGAGTGAGCGGTTTTCTCGCGATTCTTGAATTGATTCGTCAAAATAAGCTTCGAGTTAAGCAGTCCAATCCTTTCGCAGTGATGATGATTGAGTTGGAACCTGAGCTGAAAAATGAAATAGAGAACAGATCAGAGGATATGCTGCAAGACTTTATGAATGAAGGTGGTGAATTGATTGAAAAATGATTCCGAAGCTTTAGCCGTAATTGAAGCAATATTATTTGCTTCAGGTGATCCGATCAGCTCGGAAGCTCTTGCCGAGATTACCGAGTTATCTTTGACGGAGATTAATGATTTATGTAATCGTCTGAAAATACGTTATCAAGATTGTGCGGAATCAGGATTAATGTTAAAACAAATGGAAAATATGTACTGTATAGTTACAAAGCCGGAATATAAAGAATATATGGCAAGATTGTTCAGACCGCAACACTTGCCAAGCTTATCGAATGCGTCATATGAAACTTTGGCTGCAATTGCCTATAATCAACCTGTTACAAAAGCACAGATTGAATTAATCCGAGGAGTAAACTCTGATAGTTTGGTAAATCGTTTAGTAGAACGTGGTTATGTTGTAGAGACAGGCAATCTTGATTTGCCCGGAAAACCGGCGGTATTTTCCACAACAAGTAAATTTTTGCTGGAATTCGGTTTGAAATCAATTTCCGATTTACCCAGTGTTGACTTATTGATGTATGAGAATATTGAGCGCTTACAAGAGGAGTAGTATATGCAAAGAAAAATTTTAATTGCGATTGACGGACCTTCCGGTGCAGGAAAAAGCACACTTGCAAAAGCGATTGCCGAAAAACTGGACATCATGCATCTGGATACCGGTGCATTGTTCAGAGCATTGGGTTATGCCGCATTACAAAGAGGATTTGATACACAAAGCTCTGAACAGGCCGCAGAATTAGTCAAAAAAGTCGAATTGGGAATTAAGTTTGAAGGTAAAAACCAAAAAGTTTTGATTAACGGTGAAGATGTGTCACCTTATATCCGAACAGAAGAGGTATCAATAGCTGCTTCAAATATTTCAGTTCATCCGGTTATTAGAAATTATATTCTTTTACAAGAAAGACAGTTAGCTGAAAGAGAGTCATTTGTTTTGGATGGTCGAGATATTGGTACTGTGGTACTGCCTAATGCAGATGTGAAAGTGTTTTTAACAGCTTCACCCCAAGTCAGAGCTAAACGCAGATTAAATGACTTGATAAAAGCAGGTGATCAGAATGCGAAATATGAACAGGTTTTGCTGGATATTAAAAAAAGAGATCATCAGGATAGTAATCGGGAAACTGCTCCGACTAAAATGGCAGATGATGCGATTTTAATTGATTCAAGCAACTTGACAATTGAAGATACTATTGCTCAAGTAGTTGCTTTGGTTGAACAGATTGAGCGGATCTGAATAATGTTGGATGAAGGTTGTCGAGAAATGAGCAAAAAAATGACAAGAAATCCTTATTACGGTAAAAATTCAAAAAACAGAAATTTAACTGTGAGGATTATTACTAAAATTGTCAGTTTTTTAGCCGGAATAATTTATCGTCCGGTATATCACAATATTCATTATATTCCTTTGAAAGAAAGTTATATGCTTTTCAGTAATCATCATTCTATATTGGATCCGGTGTTGATTCATCTTGGAATGCCTGATTTTATTTATTGGGTTGCTAAAGAAGAACTATTCAAAAATCCGATTCTTAAATTTTTCCTGAATAAATTAGAAGTTATTTCATTAAACAGAGATGAGGTTGATTTAACTGCAATGCGTCAAATTATCAATCATCTGAAATCCGGAAATAATGTCGGATTATTTCCACAAGGCAAACGTGTGGACAAAGATAAATATGAAAAAGTCATGCCCCAGGCAGGAGTTGCTTCAATTTGCACGAGATACAAAACAACAATACTGCCATGTTATTGCTCAGGACCATATAAAGCATTTCGCAAAAACCATTTTTATTTCGGTGCACCGTTCTGTTTGAATCCGAAATTCGATAACTCAAATAAGTCGGAAAAAAATCAAGAGTTGGTTATTGAGATTATCCGTCAATGTTATCAGATTATCGGCTTGTCATATTTTCCCGAAAAGTAATCTTCCTTCGTAATTATTTAGCAGCTTATTTTTTATTTCTCGTGCTTCTATATATTTTAATTATTTTATGATTATTCATTGCAAATCTGATTTACTTTGATATAATAAGTAATACGAGAATTTTTGGGAGGTTATCCACTTAATGGTAGAAGAGTATGGGTTAGTAAGTGACCAACAGGAAGAAAACAAAGTTCAGGCATTTGAAGCGACTGATAAACAGATAGATATAGCAGCAGAGAATGTAATTGAACAAGAGCAATCGGCAGAAGATGTTGAAGATAATACATCAGATGAAGCGGAACAAGGTATAGTAGAAGTGTCGGAGACAACCGTTGAAGGTGAGGCCGAGGAACGAGCTGCGGATGTTGCGGAGGAAGAGACTGTAGAGACTGCGTCTTCTGAACCGCTCACGATCGAAGATGTTGAAGCAGCCGATATGGCGGCAGCTGATGCGGCAGAAAAAGAATTACCGCTGAAAGATGACGGAGATATTGATTTTGAAAACTTTATCGACAATATCCCTGAGCTTAAAAGAGGAATGACAGTAACCGGTACGATGACCAGTTACGATGATGATTTTGTATATGTTGATGTCGGAGACAAATCTGAAGGCAAAGTAAAAATTCATGAATTCAGAGGAGATCCTGATTTTGATATAGATAAAGCTTGTGTTGAACGTCAAACAGTTGAAGTTTATGTACGCAAGATTCGAATGACCGATTCCGGAAAAGAAATTGAATTATCCAAAGCTCAAGTAGATTTTAATAAACACAAAAATGTTGTGGAAAAAGCATTCAAAGAAAAAACACCTTTAACAGTTAAAGTAAACAATATTGTACGCGATGGTGTAATTGCCTCTTTTGGCAGTGTTGATATGTACATTCACAGAACACAACTTGATTTGCAAATTGTTGAGGATTTAACACCTTACCTGAATCAGGAAATAGATGTTTTGGTAACTCAATATGATGACAGCAAGAGAAGATTAAGAGTTTCTGCTTCGAGAAGATCATTAATCCAACGTGAGCGTCGTGAAAAAGCCAAAAATTTCTGGGATTCGATAGAAGAAGGCAAAGAATATGAGGGTGTTGTGCGTAACTTAACCGATTTCGGCGCTTTCGTCGATATCGGCGGCGTTGACGGTTTAGTTCACATTAGTGAACTTTCATGGGAACGCATTGATAAACCTTCTGATGTGGTTTCGGTCGGTGATCATATTTTAGTTCGTGTATTAGATTTCGATAAAGATAGAAATCGTGTTTCACTGGGATTTAAACGACCGGAAAATGATACTTATCGTGATTTGGAAAACCGTTTCCCGGTGGGATCTATTGTTCGCGGTGTAGTAGTCAGAATGTTCCCGTTTGGTGCATTTATTGAGATCGCTCCGGGTGTTGACGCTTTATGTCATATTTCACAAATTTCAGATTACCGCTTAAATCGTCCGGAGGATGTGCTGCAAGAAGGTATGGAGATTGATGCCCGAGTTTTGGACGTGAATAATGATGAGCGTAAGATTTCAATCAGCATTCGTGAGGTTGAACCGATTAATCCGGAAAATGTTGAAGATTTACAAGAACAAACACCTCCGAAACAGCGTAAACGTCGCCAGCGTCGTGATGAAAACAGACAAAAAGAATTTCAGGCTGATACAGGACATTCCGATTCAACTACTGCATATTCGGATGTCCCGTCAGGAGGCTCTACGTTATCCGCTTTAGCCGATATTACTTATAGTGATAATAGTCAAGGATTTGCAGAAGTTGCTGAACCCGAAGTTGAAACAGTTACGGGAACTGTTGATGATACGGTGGAAGAAGCTGAAGTTGTGGAAGAGTCGGATTTGGAAACATCAACAGAAAACCAAGAAATTGTTGAATAAATTGCTTTGGAATAATTGTTGATGAATCTTATAACTGAAGATTTCTAATAGACTTCTAAGTAGAAACCAATTAACCGGAGTTCCTCGAACTCCGGTTTTTTATGATAAGAATATTGAACGAGGCTTATATGTTGACGAATACTTTATTAAAATATGCTGAAAAATTTGAATGGCAAGTAAATTCTGATGAAGATTTCACGTTTGGTGAACATAAAGGATATCTATACTCTTTGATGTCAGGACGAAATTTTACTGCAATTTTCACTCCGGTTGCAGGACTGGAGATAGAAGATACCGATAAATTGTTTGATTGGCTGGAAGATAATGAAAAAAAATATAATTTACTAAATTATGAAATTACGGATAATTTTCTTTGTGTTCGCTTAAAAGAAGGAATTTTTGCCAGATCAGTTAACTCAATTCGTGAAATCATAGAAGATCTGTCAAACTTATTTGAGCAAATTGATTTATTGAGTGAAGTTTGCGTTATTTGCGGAAAACCGGCAACCGAATTAAATAAGGGACTTTATTTGGATCTGTTTTGTTATATGCATGAAGAGTGTGAGTATCTGGAAGGTATTGATGTAGCGGGAGAATATGAACAGGCACTGGAAGCTGAATTGAATCGAGCGGAAGAAACTGAGCTGAATCAAACGGAAGAAGTGAAAACAGATCAAACTAAAATTAAAGAATTGTCTGCAAAAATGGAACCTTATAAAAAAGATTTCTTACAGGATTTGAAGGAAATTTTGGCAGTGCCCAGTGTTAAGGGACCTGCTACTGATACGGCCCCTTACGGTGAAGCAACTGCCGAAGCTTTGAACATCTTTTTAAAACAAGCTGATAGACTCGGCTTTCGAACTAAAAATATCGATAATAAAGCCGGTTATGCCGAATTTGGTTCAGGTGAAAAAATGATCGGTGTCTTGGTTCATTTAGATGTTGTTCCTGCCGGAGAAGGTTGGCACCATTCTCCGTTTGAGGCACGTTTGATCGATGGCAAACTATATGCGCGCGGTGCAGCAGATGATAAAGGTCCTGCGATCGCTTCACTTTATGCGATGAAAGCTCTTTTAGATGACGGCTATGAACCTCCTTGCAGAATCAGATTAATTATCGGTTTGGACGAAGAAAGCGGATTCGATTGTATGAAGCATTACAAAAAGGTAGAGGAAATTCCTGTTGCCGGTTTTGTGCCTGATGCTGCTTTTCCTGCGGTTTATGCAGAAAAAGGGATTTTAGGTATTACGTAT
The DNA here is from genome assembly GCA_012838795.1 of Clostridiaceae bacterium. Lineage (GTDB taxonomy): Bacteria > Bacillota > Clostridia > Saccharofermentanales > DTU023 > UBA5436. The sequence continues at coordinate 30,478 of DUOO01000063.1, forward strand.
CAAATGAATCGTCCAAAGCTTGATCAGGAATTTCAGCTGATACGTATGCAAGGCGGTGAAGCAACCAATATGGTACCCCAAGTTTGCCGTTTCACTTTGCAAATAGATTCGGATAAAAAGATAGATATTGAAATAGAAGGAAAGGCTGCTCATGCCAGCAAACCGGAATTAGGTGATAATGCAATTATTAAAGCATTACATAATATTGTTTCGGAATACCCTGATTGGCAGGATCCTCTCGCTGATTTGACCAAAGAATATTTCAATAATCATATATATGGCGATGATTTTGGTTTGGCGTGTTCCGATGATAGCGGAAAGTTAACCTTAAATGTCGGAAAAATTACAGTTGATGAATCAGAAGTTACTTTGGCTATTGATATCCGATATCCGGTAACTGTAGACGGCACGATAATTTTGGAAAAGCTGGATGCTAAATTAGAGGAATTCGGATTCGAGCGAAAATCACATACGAATTCGCCGCCGCTAAATTTAGGTAAAGAATCACAACTGGTATTGACTGCGATGAATGAATACAATCAAGCGATGGATTGTGAAGAACAGGCCGTGGCAATGGGTGGGGGAACGTATGCCAGAGCAATACCTAATGTTATAGCATTCGGTGCAGTATTTCCCGGCACACCGGATGTGATGCATCAAGTCGACGAACATGTAGAATTGGATCATTTATATGCCGCAAGCTATATTTACAAACAGACGTTAAAGGCTCTTGCCGAAAATGAAAGATAATGGTATTATTGCTGAGGCAATACACACGCAGGATTAAACCTGTTGCTGAATTCAGAATATTTAGTGAAGTGATTCTGCGGAGGAAAAAACAGGAGGATATTTTTGTATGGCTATTATTTCTATGAAACAGCTGCTGGAAGGCGGTGTTCATTTCGGACATCAAACTCGTCGCTGGAACCCGAAGATGGCAGAGTACATCTTTACTGAACGCAATGGTATTTATATCATTGATCTGCAACAAACAGTTACCAAAATCGAAGAAGCTTATATGTTTTTACGCGATACGGTTATGAGTGGCGGACATGTATTGTTTGTCGGCACAAAAACTCAAGCTCAAGAATCAATTAAAGAAGAAGCTGAACGCTGTGGAATGTATTATGTTAACAATCGTTGGCTGGGTGGTACTTTGACCAATTATGTGACAATTAAGAAAAGTATCAAAAGATTAAAAGAACTTGAAGAAATGCAATATAACGGCATGTTTGATGTTTTACCGAAAAAAGAAGTTGCACAATTAAATCTTGAAAAAGAAAAGTTGGAAAAAAATCTTGGCGGTATTAAAGAAATGCCTGATTTGCCGGACGCAATTTTTGTCGTTGATCCGAATAAAGAACATATTGCAGTTCATGAAGCACATCGTTTGGGAATTCCGATTGTTGCGATTGTTGATACAAACTGTGATCCGGATAATATTGAATATGTTATTCCCGGTAATGATGATGCGATTCGAGCCATTCGTTTAATTACTGCAACAATGGCAAATGCGGTAATAGAAGGCAATCAAGGTTTTTCAATGGCAGATGTTCCTCAAAATTTATTAGAAGAGCAACCTGAACAAACGGATCAAGCAGAAGAAGATGCAAGCGATGAAGAAGAATCCGATGATGCTTTTGAAATTTTTGAGGATGAATTTGAAGACGAATTTGTATAATAAATTACTTTAGACAAATATTGAAAATAAAGGAGAAAATTTAATGGCTAATATTACTGCAGCTATGGTTAAAGATTTACGTGAACTGACAGGTGCCGGCATGATGGATTGCAAGAAGGCGTTAGCAGCATCAAATGGCGACCAACAAAAAGCTATTGCCTGGTTAAGAGAAAAAGGTATGGCAGGTGCAGATAAAAGAGCAGGCAAAATTGCTGCTGAAGGCATTGTAGATGCTTATATCCACGGTGAAGGCAGAATAGGTGTATTAATCGAAGTGAATATCGAAACTGACTTTGCGGCAAAAAATGACGAATTCAAACAGTTGGTAAGAGACATTGCAATGCAAGTAGCTTCAATGAATCCGCCATATTTAAGTCGTGAGGATGTTCCGGAAGATGTTTTGAACAGTGAACGTGAAATTGCCCGTAATCAAGCATTAAATGAGGGTAAACCGGAAAAAATTGTTGACAGAATTGTTGAAGGTCGTTTAGAGAAATTCTATGAAAATAACTGTTTATTGGATCAAGCATTTATCAAAGATGATAGTAAAACAGTTAATACTCTGGTCAAAGAATTGATTGCTAAGATCGGTGAAAATATTAAAGTACGTCGCTTTGCTCGTTTTGAACTGGGTGAGGGAATTGAGAAAAAAGAAGAAGATTTCGCGGCTGAAGTTGCGAAACAGATGCAACAATAATTTTTTTTATAAGGTGTGCATGATTGCACACCTTTTTTTTGAAAGCTTGACAGCAGGCTGATTTGAAGGGGAATATATGCGCTACAAAAGAGTAATGTTGAAATTGAGCGGAGAAGCTTTAGCCGGTGAAAATAAATATGGTATAGATGATAGTAAAGTTCAGACTTTGGCCAAAATGATTGCTGAAATTTATAAATTGGGCATTGAATTGGCCGTTGTAATCGGCGGCGGAAATTATTGGCGCGGTCGTACTAATCCTCATATGGATCGAGTCACGGCCGATCAGATCGGAATGTTGGCGACTACGATGAATGCGATGACGGTTGCCGATGCGGTAGGTAAGCTGAATGTCGAATGTCGAGTTCTCAATGCGATTAGTATGCCGACAATCAGTGAACCGTATATTCAGAAGAAAGCAGTGCGATATTTAGAAAATAAAATAGTTTTATTTTTTGCCGGCGGCACAGGCAGTCCGTTTTTCTCAACCGATTCAGGCGCTGCTTTAAGAGCGGCTGAAATCAATGCGGATGTTATGCTGAAAGCTACTCAAGTTGATGGAGTATATGATAAGGATCCGAATGAGTTTCCCGATGCCCGGAGATATACCGAAATCAGTTTGCGAGATGTAATGTCACAGGGCTTGGCGGTTGTTGATGCAACGGCAGCGGCACTTTGTAATGACAATAATATCCCTTTAATAGTATTCAGTATCAAAGATCCGAATAATGTGATTCGCATTCTGAAAGGCGAAAATTTAGGCACTCTTGTTCTCCCATAATTAAAGTTGAATCCTAAAGGTCAATTTATGTATAATGGTTCTATAGGCAAGATGAAACGGAGGCTTTCTTATGACAGATATTATGGTAAATAAAGCATCTTTAACACCTTATGAAGACAAGATGAAAATTGCAATCAAAGTTTTGGAAGAAGATTTTAATACAATTCGGGCAGGGAGAGCCAATCCGCGTATTTTGGATAAAATTACGGTTAATTACTACGGTGTAGATTCGCCAATTAATCAAGTAGCCAATATCCAAGTTCCTGAAGCAAGAATGATTACAATTCAACCTTGGGAATCCAATATGATTAAAGAAATAGAACGGGCGTTGCACATGTCTGATTTGGGTATTAATCCTCAAAGTGATGGTAAACTGATTCGTTTGGTATTTCCTCAATTGACTGAAGAACGCCGTAAAGAATTGGTGCGTGAAGTCAGTCAAATGGGTGAAAATACAAAAGTGTCAATTCGTAACGTCAGACGTGAAGGCATTGATACTTACCGCGGATATCAAAAACAAAGCAAAATCAGTGAAGATGAACTTTATAATTTTGAACAGGATATGCAAGTATTAACCAATAAATATACGGATGAAGTTGATAAAGCTGTTGCGAGAAAAGAAAAAGAATTGATGGAAATATAATTCTTGCGGCGATTTATTTTATTCAGCCGGCTCAGCCGGCTTATTTTTTTAATTACAATTTTTATGGGAAATCCGAAAGAATACAAAATTCAAAATTTAAAAATTCCTGATCATGTAGCAATTATTATGGATGGGAACGGCAGATGGGCGAAAAAAAGATTAATGCCTCGAAAATTCGGCCACCGTGCCGGTGCGGAAAAGTTGCGTCAAGTTGTGCGCTGGTGTGCCGATTATAAGATTAAATATCTGACTGTATATGCTTTTTCTACAGAGAATTGGCAACGTTCAAAAGATGAAGTTAATGCTTTGATGAATTTGATCATTGAATTTTTTGGTAAATATGAAGATGAGTTGAGAGCGGAAGGTGTTCGTTTGAATTTTATCGGAGAATTGTCTGACTTACCCCAAAAAACCTTGGAAGTTGTGCAGAAAGCCGAACGTGATTCGCAAGAACGTAATCGAATTATATTAACTATTGCTTTAAGCTACGGTTCGCGTCAAGAAATAATTCGTGCCTGCAAATTATATGGCGATGCTTTGCAATCCGGTACGATGACTCCTGATCAACTGACAATTGATAATTTTTCTGATTTTTTCTATGCAGCTGATTTACCTGATCTTGATTTATTAATCAGGCCGGGTGGAGAGCAAAGAATTTCTAATTTTCTTTTATGGCAATTATCATATGCTGAAATGTATTTTATCGATAAATTGTGGCCGGATTTTTCTGAAGATGATTTATATCAAGCGCTTGAAGAATATTCCGGACGCGATCGAAGATTCGGAGATGCAAGATGAAAACTCGTGTGATTACTGCCCTTATTTTCGGATTTATAATGGGTATATTCATTATTCCCGGCTTTTGGTCGGTACATTTTACTGTACCGCTATTAGTTGTGATCGGCGTTTTGGCATCCGGAGAATTCAGCACTGTTTTAAGGAAGATTAATCTTAAGTTTAATCGGATTAACTTGATGTCATATAACTTGGCGTTTGTACCGGGATATTTTTATCTTTTACTGAGCGGTAATGAAGTCTATTCACCTCAAGATATCAGAGTCAAAGCAATAGAGCTCGGTCCGAAAATATTAGCTGATATTGATAAGGCCTTATTAATTAAATTATTAATGATTTATACGATTGTGATTATGATTCTAAGCCTGTTCAGTTTATTCCATCCTATACTCAAAAACGGCCCAAGTGGCTTGCGCCAAGGAGTATTAAATATTGCAGCAGGTTTATATGTATCGTTACCCTTATTTGCCGGCTTTTTATTACTTTACATTTTACCTGCAGGTTGGTATTTATTTGTTCTGGCAATTACGACACCGTGGGTATGTGATTCTGCAGCTTTATATTGCGGGATGTTCTGGGGAAAGAAAAAGCTTGCTCCTCTGATCAGCCCGAATAAAACTTTTGCAGGTTTTTATGGCGGTATTATCGGTACAGTTATAATGTATATTCTGTTACTAGTGTTTATAATACCAAGTTTATTCAAGATTGAAATTAATTTAGCTACATTAATCTTTGTGACAGTATTTGCTGTTGTCATCGCAATTTTGACTCAAATCGGCGATCTTCTTGCTTCCGCAATTAAAAGACATTGTGAAATTAAAGATTTTTCGAATTTAATGCCTGGACATGGTGGCATTATGGATCGTTTTGACAGTACATATTTTACATTTATCAGCATTTTGACAATTGCTTTAATGGTATGTTTTTTCTAGTATTTACACATGGAAAATTATCAAAAACAAAAAATAATTATTTTAGGTTCAACCGGTTCAATTGGTCAGCAGTCACTTAATGTTTGCCGCCGGTTGGATTTCGAAGTTGTCGGACTGTCTTGTTCAGCCAATATTGATCTTTTATTGGAGCAGATTAAAGAGTTTAAACCACGGAAAGTAGCTGTTGCGAATTATTATTCTGCTGTTGAATTGGCAGAACGTATCAAAAGTATACCGCAAATAAATACAGAGATTCTTTATGGTGAACAGGGTAATGTTGAATTAGCAAAGAGTGCATGTGATAAAATTGTTGTTGCGATAATCGGCTTTGCTGCATTAAAACCGTTACTTGCTGCAATTGAAGCTAAGCATACGATTGCTTTAGCAAATAAAGAAACCATCGTTTCTACCGGAAAATTTGTTTTGGAACGGGCTGAAAAATATGGCGCGAAAATTTATCCGGTGGATAGTGAGGCATCGGCAATTTGGCAGTGTCTTACCGGTAAAAAACATGAAAATGAAGAAGTTAAACAAGTTTGGTTAACTGCTTCCGGTGGTCCGTTTCATACATATGGCAAAGAACAATTTAATTCAATAACGGTTGAAGATGCTTTAAATCATCCTGTATGGTCGATGGGAAAAAAGATTACAATAGATTCTGCATCGATGATGAATAAAGGTTTAGAGCTGATTGAAATTTGCCGGTTGTTTAATTTAACCGGAAATCAAATAAAAGTCATAATTCATCCACAAAGTATTGTTCATTCAATGGTAGAATACGTAGATGGGTCAGTAATAGCTCAACTGAGCATGCCCAATATGGAATTACCGATTCAATATGCCTTGACTTATGACAAGAGAATAGCAATGCCGGATAAGCCGAAATTAAATTTTACGGAGCTTGGTCAACTTACATTTGAAGCACCGGATATGGAGCGTTTTCCCGCGTTGCGTTTGGCATATGAAGCCCAAGCTGAAGACGGGGCAATGCCGGCGGTGTTGAATGCTGCTAATGAAATTGCCGTCCAAGCTTTTTTGCAAAGAAAAATTTCATTTGTTGATATTTCGGAAACCGTAGAATTAACAATGAAAAAATTTCGTCATCATCATTTATATCGCAGTGTGATTCTGAATGATATTTTGGCAGCGGACCAATGGGCAAGAGAATATACTGACCATATTATTGCTCGAGCAGGATAACAGAAAAGGTAACTAAATGACAATAGTAGGAATATTAGTAGGTTTATTAATCATCGGAATGATGATGTTGGTACATGAAGCCGGACATTTTTTTGCAGGAAAAGCATTGAAATTCAAAATAATTGAATTTTCGATATTTATGGGACCAAGACTTTTTACCACAGAAAAAAACGGAATTAAATATAGCTTCAAATTATTACCGATCGGAGCATCAGTTCAATTTGCCGGTGAGTATCAGGATGATGAAATGATCGATTCCGGCTCAATTGACTCTGATGATCCCGGTTTGTTTTTTAACAGACCGCGTTGGATGAGAGCAATAGTTGTTGTGATGGGGCCTGCGGCTAACTTTTTGACTGCATTTTTGGCTTCGGTAATTATGTTCTCTGCTTTTGGCGTGATGGTACCTGTGGCAGATCAACCACCTGAGAATTCGCTTGCGGCCGAACATGGTTTGACTGCAGGGGATAAAATCATTAGGATTAACGGTCAGCGGATTCGTACGGGTGCAGACTATTCTGTTGCAAGATCGTTGATTAATCCGCAAGAAACAATTTTTTTAGAAATCGAAAAATCAGACGGTAAACAAGAAATTCTCGAATTAAAACCCAAGACTCAAGCTAATTATCGATTAGGCATTGTTCAAGGTATCAGCGGTGAAAATGAAAATGTCGTTTTACACGTTGAACCTGATTCAAATCAAGGTAATCCGGTACTTGAGGTCGGCGATAAGCTTTTATCGGTTAATGGTATACCTTTTTCTGACAGTGCGGCGACTGATCTGATTTTTCAATCTAAAGGTGAAACAATGCATCTTGTTTTGCTGCGTGACGGAAAAGAAATGACTGTTGATATGAAAACTACGTTATATCAAGATCCGGTTGATGCAGGGATATATTTTACAGAATCTCGAGCTTTCGGTGATATTCTATATCAGGCAATTCAATATCCGTGGTCGATTGTCAAATCGACAATCAGAGGCATTATAATGATAATTGACGGTTCGATGAAATTTTCAGAAGGCGTAACCGGACCTGTGGGAATAGTAAAAATGTTCGGTGATGTTGTACAGGAAAGTCCCAATGTCAGTCTGATGATTCAACAATTATTATTTTATTTTATTTTGATCTCCGTTGCGATCGGTTTTACCAATTTATTACCGATTCCGCCATTAGATGGACATCACTTATTGATTTTGGCAATTGAAGGTATTAGAGGCAAAGATTTGCCGGAAAAATTTAAACATGTGGTTACTGCAATCGGTATGGTATTAATTCTGATTTTGGCAGGTTTGGTGATTTACTTTGATTTGCGGAAAATCTTTTGATTACGAAGATTATTCCGGATTAATTATTCTTTTTTACTATAAGTATTGTTATAGGATATATAGAGTAATATTATATGGTGATTAATTATTGTATGGAATATTTCAGAAGAAACACAAAAAAATTATGGGTTAAAGATGTTGCTGTCGGAGGTAATGCTCCTATTGTTGTCCAGTCGATGAATAATACTGATACCAGAGATATTGAAGCAACCCTGGCGCAAATAGAAGATTTAGCGGCAGCCGGTTGTGAGGTAACACGGGTTGCAGTACCGGATCAGGCTGCTGCCGATGCACTTAAAGCTATAGTTGAACGCTCACCTTTACCGGTTATTGCAGATATTCATTTTCAAGCCGAATTGGCTTTACAAGCTTTGACAAGTGGTGTTGCCGGTTTAAGAATTAATCCGGGGAATATCGGATCTGAACAAAGAGTTAAAGAAATTGCCATTAAAGCATTGGAAAAGGGAATTCCGATCCGTATAGGTGTGAATTCAGGATCTTTAGATCCTGAAATAAGAGATAGAATGGGCGGAGTGAATGCTGATTCGATGGTTGCCTCGGTTTTGAAATTTTGTAAAATGTTAGAACAATATGATTTCTATGATATTTGTGTTTCAATTAAAGCTTCTGATCCGAAATTGACAATTGACAGTTACCGAAAATTGTCCCGAGAAATAGATTACCCGTTACATTTAGGTGTTACTGAAGCCGGTACACCGAGAGAGGGTATTGTACGATCGGCAGTCGGGATCGGTACTCTGTTAGCTGAAGGAATCGGTGATACTATAAGAGTTTCTCTGACGGCGGATCCTGTTCTGGAAGTAGAAACTGCTTATTCGATTCTCAAGTCTTTAGGTTTAAGATCAAAAGGTGCTTTGCTGATTTCATGTCCTACTTGCGGCAGAACTGAAGTTGATCTGCAAGGCTTGGCGGAGCAAGTTGAAATTCTGTTGGCCGATGTCAGGGAACCGATCAAAGTAGCTGTGATGGGGTGTCCGGTAAACGGACCGGGTGAAGCAAGGGAAGCCGATTGTGGAATTGCCGGTGGCAGAAATACCTTTTCAATTTTCAGAAATGGAAAAGTTGTAGAAAAAGTTAGTCAGGAAAATGCTTTAAGTGTTTTGATTCGTGAAATTGAAATCGCGCGAAATAAATATATACAGGCACATCAAGAAAATTAGTAGATATCCGATATTCAGTCGGTTATATTTGGAGATTATTGTTTGAAACAAAATTTAGCTGATATTTTTTCATATTTAAAAATAGAGATTACTGATCAAGACTTCTTATACTTTATACAACATTCTTTAACCGTTTATAAACGAACGGAAGATGCTACTGATCCTGAAAAAGCAAATTACGATGTTAATCTTTTGGAAAAGATACATGTTGATAAAGTTCTGTGTAATTCAATAGGTGCTCTGTGCTTTACAATAACGGTACCGCAAGTTTTGTCCGCAAAACAAATTATGTTTTTAGAAAATAAGCTTGAACAACATTTTTCCATACCTCAGGTCATAATTAAACAAATATCACAAACGGAAATATCTTCCGCTGAAAAAGAATGTTATGTACGGGACATAGAACCCTGGATAAAAAAACATGCGGATTTGACCGATCATTTAACAGGACGTTTACTGGCTAAAGGTGAACTGACAGTTAGAGATAATAATCCCGTTTGGCTTTTGGATTCGGCTCATCTTGATATTGTTAATGAAAACGGCACAAATTGGTTGGATGTTTTTTGGCAAGCCTATGCCTGTATTCCCTGTCAATTTGACTTTGAGCCGGTTGACACACAATTTACGGCGAAAGAAAAGATTGAAACAACAGAGCAGCTTTTAAATGATGCAATACTTGAAGCATCTGAATTATATAATAATGAACTTGAGCAAATACTGGCTGAACAAAGAAAGCGAAAAAAAGCTTCAACTTCAAAGTTAACCAAGAATAAATATCGTCGAAAACATCGAAAATCTGATAAAATCCTGTGGGGAAAACCAGGACCGTCGATTCCGTTAATAAAACTCAATGAGATAAACAATGAAACTGATCGGGCTATGTTTGAAGGTCATGTTTTTATGTTTGAAACTAAAATTACCCTTAACGGCAGATTGTTGGTTAAATTTGCGATTACTGATTTAACTACATCGTTATCTTGCACAATTTTTACCGACCCTGAGGAGAAAGCTGTACTTACCGAAATTATTGAAGATAAATATATCAGGGTAACAGCAGAAATATTTTATGATGATCGATATGAAAAAGATTTTGTAGGTAAAGTACTGTGTATAGAAAAAGCTAAAAAACCTGAGGTACGCAAAGATAATTCTCCTCAAAAAAGAGTGGAATTACATATTCACTCGAAGATGTCAGCTAAAGACGGAACAATCAATCCTAAAGATATTGTTAAAGCGGCATTTGATTTTGGCCATTCTGCAGTTGCTATTACTGATCATGGTGTGATGCAAGGTTTTCCGGAAATTTGCAACATGGCTGAGAAGTTAGAACGAGACGGCAAACCTTTTAAAGTAATTTACGGTGTTGAAGGATATCTTTTAGATGACGGATTTGATTGTATTGCTTATGAGGTCGAAGGCAAAGATTTATCAGATGGTTTTATCGTAATCAAAGTTCATACAAACGGCAATGAAAATGAATATAAGGCAATTAGTTATATTGAAGCTTTAAAACTTAAACCTACAGATTTATCCAAATATGAATTTGAAATTGCGGATAAATTTGAACATTTTTTTGAAACTTTTTCAAATTCTTCAGATGATACAAATATTAATAATAATGATTTGCCGTTAATTGAAAAAAAGTCGTCGGATTTCGGCTCCGATATTGATATAATGCAAAAGTTGGCAATCTTTTTGGAAAATTTACCGATTGTAGCATCGGATGCATTAAAACAATTGAATTTTTTACGTTATGCCGGTTTTAATGTTGCAGGTACGGATCCGCGCATAAAATTTAATCCGCCGTTAATTGAATTTAACTTATTAGTTCAAGCATTTACAAAAAAAATACCGGGAAAAACACAATTTTTAAATGAACCGGATTCATATGATATATATTCAATTGCCGGGGTTTTTCCTGAGATTATTGCAGAATGCGGAATAACTGATCTGATTGAATTGAACAGTCTGGTTGATTGGCAGTCATTTGAACAACTGAAGGAACAACGCAAGAAAACAAACCATATTGTACTTTTGGCAAAAGATTTATTGGGACTATACAATTTATATCGTATATGTTCAGATTCACATTTGAAATACTTTTATTATTCTCCAAGAATTCCACGTTCAGTACTAAATTATTACGGAGCAGGAATTATTAAAGGGATGGCATGTGTAGACGGAGAAATATTCGGTGCAATTTTACAAATATATAATGAATGTCAAGGCGATTTCGAATTAGCTAAGCAACAATTAAATAATCCTGACTTGCTTCTGCTGGCAAATCAATATGATTATTTGGAAATTCAACCTCTTACCAACAATAGCTTTTTGCTGCGTGATACGGAATCTTATGTTCAATCTATTTTTGACTTGCAGAATTTGAACAAAATGGTTATTGAACTGGGTAAAATTACAGGCAAACCGGTTTGTGCAACTTGTGACGCTCATTTTTTGAATCCGGAAGATGCAATATATCGGAAAATCCTGATGACAAATATGAATTTTGATGATACGGAAGAGATGGCTGATTTGTATTTCCGAACAACTGATGAGATGTTGCTGGAATTTTCATATTTAGGAGAAGAATCGGCAGAACAGGTTGTAGTACATAATCCGAATTTGATAGCCGATATGGTAGCTGAAGGAATCAGACCTTTTCCGAAAGGTTCATTCCCGCCTTTAATCAAATCCGCCGATCAGGATATCCGAAAATTGACGATGGAAGAGGCTTATCGAGTCTATGGACATCAGGGAGTTTTGCCCGAAATTGTAGAAAATAGAATTGACAGAGAGCTAAATTCGATAATAGATAACGGTTTTGCCGTAATGTACTATATTGCACATTGTGTAGTCAAGAAATCAAATCAGGACGGTTTTCTGGTCGGTTCACGCGGTTCTGTGGGATCTTCTCTGGTGGCTACACTTTGCGGTATAACCGAAGTCAACCCTCTGCGGCCACACTATGTATGTCCTGAATGTAAATATTCCGAATTTGATAATAGTGGTAATTACGGTTCCGGATATGATCTGCCGGCAAAGAAATGTCCGTATTGTACAACTGACCTGAAACGTGACGGACAAGACATCCCGTTTGAAACTTTCCTTGGTTTTGCCGGTGATAAACAACCGGATATCGATCTCAATTTTTCCGGATTTTATCAAGCGAAAGCTCATCAATTTATCGAAGAAATGTTTGGAGCTTCTCAGACTTTCAGAGCCGGAACAATCAGCAGCTATGCCGAGCGTAATTCCGCAGGAATGGTTCTGAAATATTTTGAAAATAATGAAATACCGGTCAGTTCGACCGAAGTTAAACGTTTAGCACAAGGTTTACAGGGAGTTAAAGCGACTACCGGACAACATCCAGGCGGTATTGTTGTTGTACCTAAAGAAAGAGAAATTTTTGATTTTACACCGATTCAGTATCCTGCCAATAAAAAAGATTCCGGTGTTATTACTACACATTTTGACTTCCGCTCTTTGGATGAAACTATCTTAAAACTGGATATTTTGGGACATGATGATCCTTCGATGCTAAAAGTTCTGAGTGATGCTACCGGTGTTAAGGCTACCGATATTCCGATCCCGGATGAAAAAGTCATGTCGTTATTTTATAGTACGGAAGCTTTGGGCATTCCGGATAGTGAGTCTACAATTAAAAGTGCAACGATCGGTTTACCCGAACTTGGAACAATGCTTGTCAGAAACATGATTGCTGAAACGAAGCCAACAAAGTTTTACGATTTAGTACAGATTTCCGGTTTGTCTCATGGAACTGATGTCTGGACCGGAAATGCTCAAGAATTAATTCGCAACGGAACTTGTACAATAGACGAGGTTATCGGTTGCCGGGACAGCATCATGACTTATCTGATTTATCGCGGTCTGCCCAAGAAAAGTTCTTTTGATATTATGGAAAGAGTTCGCAAAGGCAAAGGTTTGTCGGAAGAACAAGAAGAGTTAATGATTGAGCATCATATTCCTCAATGGTACATTGACAGTTGTAAAAAAATTAAATATATGTTCCCGAAAGCTCATGCCGTGGCTTATATTGTTTCAGCTTTACGGATTGCCTGGTATAAAATATATTATCCGGAAGCATATTATTGTGCATTTTTTACTATTCGGGCAAATGAATTTTCTTCTGAAGAATTATGTTTGCCTGCTAATGAAATTCGAATTAAGCGGGCGGAACAAAGAAAAAACTGGAATCAACTGACACCACAGGAACAAAAGCGTCATTTTTATTTAGAATTAGTTGAGGAAATGCAACAAAGAGGAATTGATTTCTTACCGATAGATCTTGATAAATCCAAAGCAACCGAGTTTTATTCGCCTGGAAAAGGAAAAATCAGACCTCCCTTTAATGCAATACCGAATATCAGTGAAACACTCAGTAATCAAATTGTAAAAGCTCGTGATACGGGAGGAGAGTTCAAGACTCGCGAAGAATTGGCACGTCGAGCGGAACTGGGCACGGCATCAATTGAATCTTTGGCAAAAGCCGGTGTTTTGGATGACTTGGCTGAATCTGCACAGATAGATCTATTTTCGCTGTTGTAATAATTTTGTTATGGTATTGATGTTTTCTGAAAATTATTTTGCATAATGTCAGCTGCAACTGATATTTATATGACTTTAACAATAAGAGGGCAATTATAGAAAATATAATTAGCAAAAAATTCATAAAAGTTTATCTGCTGGATTCAACACTTGATTTTGATCAGGAATATACTTACTTACCTAAAGAAGAAGCAGAGCATTTCATAGGCCAATTGGTAGAGGTTCCTTTTGGGCACGGTAATTCTTTACGCAGGGCAGTTATTTCTGCTGAAGAAAATGAAACTGAATTCAAAGATCTAAAACGTATTGCAAAAGTATTGATCAGTCAGCCTGTTTATCTGCCGGATCAAATTGAATTGGCAAAAGAAATGAAACGCAGGTATTTTTGTTCAATCGGTCAAGCTTTGAAAACTATCAGTCCTCCTACGGTTTTTACAATAGGCAAAAAAAGTGCCAGAGCTTGTAGTTTAACAGATCGTGATATTGCGGAAGATATGTTATGTGATAATTTATTGACTAGTTTGCAACAACAGCGGGTTGTCGAAATGTTGCTTCAAGTTGAAACTGCTTCTGTTCAGGAAATAACACAGGCATGTCAGGTAACACCTTCAGTACTTAAGACTTTAGAACGAAAAGGAGTACTGAAATTTTTTACAAAAAATATAGATCGTGAATTTAAACAACCGGAAATTTGGCCGGAAGCAGAAGTAGAACACTTGAATCAGGATCAGGAAAAAGCTGTTCAAGGAATTCTTGACTTAGCCACAATGAACGAAACAACAGATGTTGATTTTCAACAAAGTAAAAAAATTTCAAAGTTAAAAGAAGCTTTGTTATTTGGTGTTACCGGCAGTGGAAAAACAGAAGTTTATTTAAGAGTAGCAGAACAAATGCTTGAATATGGCAAAACTGTCATTATTTTAGTACCGGAAATATCTTTGACTCCATTGATGATAAGCAGATTTACAAAAAAATTCGGAGAAAAAATTGCCGTTTTACATAGTAGATTAACTGCAACCCAACGTTTTGAGCAATGGCAAAGCATTTTGTCTCAGGATAAACAAATTGTGGTAGGGGCACGTTCAGCGATTTTTGCTCCCTTGAAAAATATCGGTTTAATTATTATTGATGAAGAACAAGAGAGTTCATATCGTTCCGAAAGCACACCTCGTTACAATGCACATGAGATTGCCAGAATCAGAGCGATTCAACAAAATGCATTACTTTTATTAGGATCTGCTACTCCTGCAGTTGAAACTTTTTTCCGTACTCAAATCGGAAAATCCGTCAGATTTGAAT
Organism: Clostridiaceae bacterium; assembly: GCA_012838795.1. Classification (GTDB taxonomy): domain Bacteria; phylum Bacillota; class Clostridia; order Saccharofermentanales; family DTU023; genus UBA5436. The sequence continues at coordinate 45,577 of DUOO01000063.1, forward strand.
TGCCGCATCGGGCCAAACCGGCTTCTTTACCGAAAGTACATCTATGTCAAATGAAAAATGAATTTGCCCGTGATGATTTTGACGGAGTATTCAGCAGACAATTGATTCAAAATCTCAGAGTAACTTTTGCAGATGGTGGTCAAGCTATGTTGTTTTTGAATCGCAGAGGTCTGACTTCAACTTTACAATGTAAAATCTGCGGATTTGTTGTAAAATGCGATAATTGCGAAGTGCCTATGACGAGACATTTGAACAGACATTACAAGCATAAAGAGAGGTTAATATGTCACTATTGCGGAAAAATCATACCTGTAATTACAACTTGCCCTCTGTGCGGAAGTGCGAAAATGGAAAGCTCGGGACTTGGTACACAGAGAGTGGAGCAAGCTTTTGCCAAATTGTTTCCCGAATATAAAGCGTTGCGTATGGATTTTGATACAACAATCGGAACAGATGCTCATCAAAAAATATTATCTCAATTCGGCAGAAAGGAAGCCGATTGTCTGATCGGTACACAGATGATTGCAAAAGGTCATGACTTTCCGAATGTACGGACAGTCGGTATTTTGTCTGTTGATTCAATGCTTAATACAGGTAATTTCAAATCGGAAGAACGTGCTTTTCAATTAATAACTCAGGCCGCGGGCAGATCCGGCAGATCAGATATTCAAGGTGATGTTTTTATTCAAGGTTATAATTTGATAAACCATGTGATTAAAAGTGCTTCTGCACAGGATTATATTGAGTTTTATAACTCTGAAATGGAATTTAGAATGCGGGCAAAATTTATTCCTTTCGGAAATATCGGATTGGCGTTGTTTCAAGGCTTGAATGAGTTAATTGTTAATTCTGAAGCAGATTTTATGTATGAATATTTAAATAATATAATACAATCAAATCGCGATTTTTTCAGTAATACCATGATTTATTCACCCGCTCCTGCACCGATTCCTCGTTTACGCAAAAAGTATCGTTATCGTTTAATCGTTAAAAGCGACAATATTCTTAAAATTGCTCAGTTGTTTACTTTGGAATCAAGGCGCAAAATGGTAAAAGGTGTAAATCGCAGCCTGGATATTAACCCTGAACACATGCTATAATCTAGTTTGCAGAATAGATAGAAGTGAAGTGAAGTATGGCATTGAGAAATATAGTAAAAGTTAATACTGAAGCAGAATCTGTTTTATATAAAAAAGCCAGATTAGTTGAGAAATTTGATGAAAACCTTAAAATGTTGGCAGAAGATATGATTGAAACTATGCATCAGGCAAACGGTGTGGGCTTGGCCGCTCCTCAAATTGGTTTGTTGAGAAGGATGTTTGTCATGAATGTAGATGCCGAAGAAGGCGATTTTGTTATTATTAATCCTGAAATCAGCGAGATGGAAGGTGAGAGCATAGAATATGAAGGTTGTTTGTCTTATCCTCAAATGTTCGGCAAAGTCAAACGACCGCTTAAATTAAAATTGAAATACGATGATTTAAATGGTGATCCTCAAGAGATGGAAGCTGAAGGGTTAAAAGCAAGATGCATTTGTCATGAAACGGATCATTTAGATGGTATTATGTTCACGGAAAAAGTCATAGGCGGATTGGTTCATGAATCTCGATTGACAGAAGATGCAGATAATATTGATCAAGGACAACTTGATTGATTCTTGTAGATTTAAGATATTGATATCAGTGAGTATTAAAAAGTCATATATTCTTATTTATACAGAGAATATGAGGAAAATAATTTGAACAAAATCTCAGCAAATAGCAAAATGAAAAGAATTATTTTTATGGGCACACCGGATTTTGCTGTTCCTGCATTAAATGCTTTGATTGAACATGGTTTTAATATTGTGGCGGTAATTAGTCAACCTGACAGGCCACAGGGACGCAAACAAAAAGTAGTGCCGACTCCTGTTGCAAAAGTGGCTGAAAAATACAATTTATTATTGCTACAACCTGAATCAATCAATCAATCAGAAACTATACAGAAGGTTATTTCTTTAGATCCCGATCTGATAATAACTGCAGCATACGGTCAAATATTGCGCCAAAAGATTCTGGATATTCCCAAATACGGTTGTGTCAATATTCATGCTTCATTATTGCCTTTGTACAGAGGGGCAGCTCCGATTAATGCCGCAATTATTGATGGTCAAACAGAAACCGGGATTACGATTATGCAGATGGATCATGGTTGTGATACCGGAGATATTCTATTACAAAAAAAGATTACGATCGATAATGATGCAACTGCCGGTTCACTATTTGACGAATTAGCTCAATTGGGTGCTGAAACAATTGTTGAATTTTTACCGGAGTTTTTTACAGGCAATGTTGTTAGGCTTGCACAAGATGATAATGATGCTACTTATGCTCCTAAAATGACGCGTAAAACAGGCAAAATTAATTGGCAAAACAGTGCGATCATGATTGACAGACTAATCAGAGGAACTCAACCTTGGCCGGGATGTTATACATATTATAAAGGTCAACGCATGAAAATTTTTGCGGCAGATATCATTTTTCAAGAAAGAATGCAAGGTGAACCGGGCGAGCTATTGTCTTGTGACGGCGGCTTAATTATCCAATGCGGTTCAGATGCAATTAAACTAAAAGAAATTCAAATTGCTTCCGGCAGACAAATGTGTACGGAGATTTGTGCTCATAATTATATTCCCGGGATCATTTTAGGAAAAGATGAATAATTAAGGTGGAAAATATGTGGTATTGGTACTTATTAATTCCTATATTATTTTTAAGTCTTATTGCTCAGGCGAGAGTTAAGAGTACTTTTAATAAATATAATAATATCGGGACAAAAAGCGGATTAACAGGAACACAGGCGGCAAGAATGATTCTGAATATGAATAATTTGCACAATGTCCGAATTGAAGGTGTCAGTGGTGAATTAACTGACCATTATGACCCCAGATCAAACGTATTACGTTTATCGGATTCTACCAGAGACGTCAATTCAATTGCTGCTATCGGTGTAGCAGCACATGAAGCAGGACATGCAATCCAAGACGGAGTCAATTTTGTACCAAATAAGATAAGAGCTTCTCTGGTGCCGGTTGCCAGAATCGGTTCGGCAGCCGGTCCTTATTTAGCCATTATCGGAGTAGTGATCAGTTATTCGGTGGAATTCGGCATGACACTTGCATATATCGGCTTAGCATTATATGTCTTTGCTTTTTTGTTTTATCTGGTAACCTTACCTGTAGAATTTAATGCAAGCAACAGAGCTGTTAAGATTCTAAGTGCGACCGGTATTCTGGCACCTGATGAGCTTAAAGGTGCGAAAAAAGTTTTAAATGCGGCGGCCATGACTTACGTAGCCTCGACAATTTCCGCGTTATTTTCGCTTTTGAGAATAGCTGTGATTGTCTTAAGCGGCAGAAGGCGTGACTAGCAAAAAGTGATTTAATTCAAATATTTTAGAAGTATTTTCATAAATACAAATTCATTGTTGATATTTCCTGACTGATTATTAATGACAACTTACGATTATCCGAGATCAAGAGCAATACAAGCATTGAACATGATTTTAAATCAAGACAAATTTTCCAATGATGTCTTGAATACTTTATTAATTGATCCTAAATTATCAAATTTAGATCGTAAATTTGTGACTGCTTTAGTCTATGGGGTTTTAGACTATTTGCCTTTAATTGATCAAATTATCAGCAGTGCCTCTCAGCGCTCACCGGATAAAATTGATTCTGTTGTTATGAATATTTTAAGACTTGGTGTCTGGCAGCTTGAATTTGCAAATAAAATACCCAAATCTTCAGCCGTTGATGAAAGTGTCAAACTGGCTACACGCTTCAATAAACGATCTGCCGGCAGTTATATTAACGCAGTTTTACGGAATGTCATTCGTAATCCGTTAAAATTGATGAAAAAACAAGAACATCTGAAATATGGCATGACTTCTGAAATCTTCGGTATGTATAAAAAATGGTTTGGTGAAGGAGATGCCAAATCGGTATGTAACAGTTATTTGACAGCTGATCCTCGACTGACAGTATTGTTCAGAGGTACGGCAATCGAAAAACGAAATTGGATTTCGGAGCTCAATGAAATCGGTATTACAATCCGGCCGGGGATTTTAATACATAATTCTTATATATTGGATAATTTACCGGCCGGCGTACAGGATTTACCTGGTTATCAGCAAGGCCTGTTTTATGTTCAAGATGAATCTTCAATGTTAGTTGCAGAAGTCATGCAGTTAAAAAAAGATCAACTGATTCTGGATGCTTGTGCAGGATTGGGCGGCAAGTCATTTGCATTATTGAATCAAATTCCGCAACTGGAAATTACTGCATTAGAACCTAATCAGGAACGTTATCAAGGGTTACAAGATAATATACAAAGATTGAAAATTGATCGGATAAAAGATTTGAAAATTGATTTGCAGAGTTTTGTTCGAAGTTATTCTAATAGTCGATATTTTGATCAAATTCTATTAGATGTACCTTGTAGCGGTTTAGGGGTTCTGAGAAACAAACCGGAAATTAAATTAAATTTAAGTTATGACACATTGCAGGAATTCCCTGAAATTCAAATTGATTTACTGGAACATGCCGCAAAATTATTAACTTCAACAGGAAAACTATTATATAGCACATGTACAATAAATCCTGCGGAGAACGAACAATTGATTGCCGAATTTTTGGCATCTCGAGCAGGTCGGAATTTCAAAGTAATTGATCTATCATATGTTTTAGATTTAATTAAGCCGGAATATATAGAAGAGATACAAGACGGCTTGAATTGCTACGGTTTGAGTATCAGACCGGACAAGATTCCTGTTGACGGATTTTTTATCAGTTATTTAATAAGAAAATAGAATGTTAATATTAAATATGTCAAAATAGAGCAGCTGAACTTTCAAAAAATATTTAGCAGAAGAAAATATTAATTATTAAATATAGAATTTTCATAAGCGAGTAAAATGAACAAACAAAATAAACCAAGAATTTTTTATGATTATGATTATCCGGACTTAGAAATCTTGGCTGAAAAATATAATTGGCCTAAATTTCGGATAAAACAATTACTGGAATGGCAAGCTAAAAGCATTCAGTCAACTTCCGGAATGACAAATATTCCAAAAGATATGCGTATCGTGCTTGAACGAGAGATGGTCTGGCCCGCTTTGAAGATTGTTAAAATTGAACGCTCGAAAGTTGAACCGGTTAATAAATATCTTTTTGAACTATCCGACGGAAATATTATTGAAACTGTTTCAATGCATTACAATTATGGACATTCAGTTTGTTTGACAACTCAAGTCGGATGCAAAATGGGTTGCGGGTTCTGCGCTTCTGCCAAACCGGGCTTTAAGCGCAATTTGACTGCCGGAGAAATGCTTGCTCAGATTACAATGATTTCTCATATGGAACAATCACACATAAGTCACGCTGTTCTGATGGGGATTGGTGAAGCTTTAGATAATTATGATCAAACAATTAAATTCTTAAACAGACTCCGCTCGAAATTTGGCTTTACGATGAGTATGCGAAATATTACTTTGTCTACTTGCGGTTTAGTGCCGCAGATCAAAAAATTGGCAAAAGAACATTTGCCGATAACCTTGGCGATTTCACTTCATTCAGCTGATCAGGCTATAAGAAATATGCTGATGCCGATATCAAAACATTATCCGATTGAAGAGATTGTTCAAGTGGCAGATTATTACTTTGCTGAAACGGGTCGTCGAGTAACCTATGAATATACTTTGTTTGACAGAATCAATGATCAACCTGCACATGCGGAACAATTGGCAAAATTATTAAAAGGTAAGCCGGTTCATGTAAATTTGATTCCTGCCAATGAGGTAGCCGATTCTATTTGGACTGGATCTGCCAAAGATGCGATTAATAATTTTTTATTAATTTTAAATAAAAATAAAATTAATGCCACAATACGCTATTCCGCCGGTCAAGATATAACTGCAGCATGCGGGCAGCTGAGAAGACAAAATATACAAAATAATTGACAGAAACTAATCAACTTACCAATGCCAATTTGTAAAGCTTGCCACTATTTATGCTTAATGCTAAAATTAGAATTTGCAATCATAAGTATGCTCGTGATCGGTGACAGTATATATGGAAGAATTAAATATGTTAAAAAAGTTTAAAGTAGCCGCTTTATCCGATATTGGACTAGTACGTGAAGGCAATGAAGATAATTTCGGTTTTGTAACCTTCGAAGAGGATTATCCTTTTGTTTGTATTGTTGCTGACGGTATGGGTGGTCACCTTAACGGTGAGTTGGCTAGTAAAATTGCTGTCGAATATTGTCAAACTCGTTTAAAAAAAGATTTGCCGCTCGAAAATGAACCGCAAACCATTAAGAATTTATTGAATGATGTTATTCAAAAAGCCAATATAAAAGTATATTTAACTTCTTTGGAAACTCCTAAAAATAAAGGTATGGGAACAACTTTGACTATTGCGGTTTTTTACCAATCAAGTGTTTATATCGGTCATATTGGCGATTCGCGTTGCTATTTATTACGTGACAGATATTTAGATTGTTTGACTATCGATCATACGGTTGTTCATGAAATGATTGAAGCCGGAACAATTACTGAAGCAGAAATCTATACACATCCACAAAGACATGTATTGACCCAAGCACTTGGTGCCTCCGGATATTTAAGACCTGATATTGTACATATGGACTTGCAAAAACAAGATCGCTATTTGTTGTGTAGTGACGGGTTACATGGTTATGTCGGAGAAAATGAAATTGAAAATACGCTTGCCCAAAACAATGAACCGGAAATTATTTGTGAGATATTAATTAACAAAGCAAATAAAGTGGGCGGCAAAGACAATATCACTACGGTTGTAGTGCTTTATGAGTGATTTTGTCATTTGGAGGGCTTAATGAAAGTCAATAAGCGAAATTTGGCATCCGGTACAGTCTTAGGCGGACGTTATAGCGTTGTTCGAACTCTGGGACAAGGCGGGATGGCCCATGTATATATGGCTGAAGACTTGCATAACAAGTCTTATGTTGCTTTAAAAGTTATGCGTGATGAATTGTCAGATGATCCTGAGTTCATCAGACGTTTTGCAACCGAAGCAAGAGCTGCTGCAAGTCTTGATCATCCGAATATTGTAGCAGTTCTTGACTATGGACAGGATAAAGATGTCAGATATATTGTCCAAGAATATGTTGAAGGAAAAACTTTAAAAGATTTAATCCGTGAACAGGGTGCACTGGATTATCATTTAGCCATACCGCTAATGGTTCAAATAGGTCTTGCTTTAGAACATGCTCATAAAAGAGGTGTAATTCATCGTGATATGAAACCTCAAAATGTAATGATTACATCGGATATGGTTGCCAAGGTTACCGATTTCGGAATTGCCAGAACGACTAATGCAAATACGATTACTTTAACCGGTGGTGTGGCTTTCGGATCGGTACATTATTTTTCTCCGGAACAAGCAAGAGGGAGTCACGTTACCGAGCGCTCGGATTTGTATTCACTGGGGATAATGTTATATGAAATGTTGACAGGGGAATTGCCGTTTGACGGTGATTCTTCAGTAGCAGTTGCAATCAAACAGTTGCAGGAAATGCCGGACCCGCCAAGTCGATATAATCCAAAACTGCCGCGTTCTTTGGATAATATCGTTTTTAAAACAATTCAAAAAAGTCCGGGTAATCGATATGCATCAGCGAGAGCTTTTGTCGATGAGTTGGATGCTTTTCTAAGAAATCCGCAGGGAAGATACGGAGTTATAGCCGGTAGCCGTAATAAAGTTGAAGCTTCCTCGTCTTTTGGAGGTCAAACAAAAGGTTCAAATTTTGAAAAAATTCATGAACTGGAATCTTCGATTCACAAAAGCCGCAGAACACGGACCAGAGATACATCGGTTGTTGTGATAATAATTGTGGTTACGGTTGCCGTTGTAGTTGCCGGTTTATATTGGTTGATAAATTCCATTAAAAAATCTAATGCGCAAAACGGCGAAGATTTTTTTGTTTTAGAAGATTATACGGGTGAAAACATCGAGATTGTTGCTAATCAGTTGATAAATGAACATGGTTTAGAAATTGAAAAAGATTTATTTATTGAATGGAAAACCAATGATGTTACTAAGGGCAACATTTATGATCAGGAGCCGAAACCTAAACAAAAATTCTTTGTCGGTAAAGACAAATTAAAGTTGATGGTTAGTGCCGGAAATGAAATTTCTTATGTTCCGGATGTTATCGGTGAAACTAAGGAAAATGCCAGTAATTTGCTTGAGAGCATGAATTATAATGTATTAATTAAATATCAAAGTTCGGAAACATACGCAGAGAATATCGTAATAAATTCTTTGCCGCGTCCGGGGAGCGCTTTACCGCCGGGTGAGAAAGTAACAATTTACGTTTCTGAAGGTCCGTCTGATGCAACCGAATTAACAACTGAAGTACCATATATTGTCGGATATACTTGGGAAGCTGCAATGCAAATCCTTTCTGATGCAAATTTGAATATAGGTGAGGCTACAGGCATTGACGGCAGTGTCGCAGAAAAAGATCGGATTATTATTAAACAATCTCCTGCAGAAGGTGTAATGGTCAGAATTAATTCTGAAGTTGCCGTTACCTACGGAACTTCAAAACAATACGACGAATATATGAATCCTACGGAAGCGACTACATCCAAAGGTGTGACCAAAATGCCCAATTTGGTAGGTAAAACGTGGGATGTTGCATATAATCAGATTACTAATTGGAGTGCGGACAGTATCCCTGATAATATTAAAGTTACTTACATCAGTGCAGCATCAAAAGCAGAAGCTTACCATATGACAAATCCGGAAAAAGCCTATATTTTAAGTCAATCAGTTAGTCCGGACACAAATTTAAAAAGTGTGAATGAGATTCTCTTTATGCTCGGTACTTACGCGGATTATCAGGAAATGTTAAATCCGACAGAACCGCCGACCACAACGACGGAACCGACTACTACACCGCCAACAACCGAAACACCGACAACTACGGAACCGCCAACGGATCCGACTTTGCCAACAGATTCCTCGATTAATCCTGAACCTGAACCTGAGCCTGAACCTGAACCCGAACCGGATCCGACCCCGGAAGGTGGTTAATTAATGTTAGGTTTTAACTAAAATGAAGAAACTGCAGGCTAATCAAGCGGTAATAGTGAAAGGTGTGGCAGGTCAATACAGTTTACATCGTTATGAACCTTATTTCTCTGGTATTGCAGTAGCAAGAGGTATATTTCGTAAAGACAAAATAATTCCCTTGCCGGGTGATCTGGTGGAATATTCTGCATCGGGAGATCCGGATATTCCGTTTGTTATCGAAAACATCCTACCGCGTAAAAATGAATTGAAAAGACCGCCGATGGCAAATCTGGATATTTTATTGATCACAGTTTCTACAGGGTTGCCTGAGCCTGATTTTTATTTGATTGATCGCATGGCAGCATATGCCAATATCTTGAATATTACTCCCTATATTTTATTAACCAAGACAGATATTGACGATTCTAATGTTTCGGAAATTCTTGATAACTATCGTCCTGCCGGCTTCCCGATCTATCAATTAGGTTTTGAAAACGAGATGGAACTGCAAAGATTAAAAAATGATATAAGAGGAGAAATTGTGGCATTTGCCGGGCAAAGCGGAGTAGGTAAATCGACATATTTAAACCTGCTTTTCGGGAATTCGTTAATGGAAACAGGTGAGTTATCACATAAAGCCGGCAGGGGCAAACAAACGACACGCCATATTGAATTATTTCCTACAGGAATAAGTTATGTAGCTGATACACCGGGTTTTCAAACACTTAATTTAGCCGAAACCGAGATTACCGGAACTCAATTTGCTGCCGGTTATCCTGAAATAAACAGATTATCCGAAAATTGTCGTTTTAATAATTGTACTCATCTGCATGAACCCGGTTGTGCCGTTATAGAAGCCGGTTCCGATCAAATAAATCCGAAAAGACTGAAACGTTATCAGTTTTTACGAAGTGAATTGGATTCTTTTTATCAAAATATGTATTAGAATAAGGAATAATTTAGATGATTTAATTTGAAAACAGTTATAATAAATTGTAGCTAAGAATCATTTTAGTTATAGTAAAGGTTAATGTCAGGAAGTAAAGATCAAAACAAATACAAAAAATTGTTATAAAGGAGTCTTATGTTAACTAAAAACAAGAATAGTGATATTGTAATCTGTCCAAGTGTATTATCAGCTGATTTTGCTAATTTAGCGTCTGATCTTGAAACAATCAGTTCTGCTGATTGGCTTCATTTTGATGTGATGGATGGACATTATGTTCCTAATTTATCATTTGGACCTGTTGTCGCATCTGCGGTGAAACCATATTCCAATTTATTGCTGGATGTTCATTTGATGGTTTCACAACCGGATGAATGGTTTGAACCTTTTGCCGAAGCCGGCGCCGATTCTTTGGTTATTCATCAAGAAGTTGCTGTACATGCGAACAGATCACTCCAGAGAATAAAAGAATTAGGTTGTTCAGCAGGTATGGCAATAAATCCCGGAACACCGATTGAAACTTTATACGAACATTTACCATATTTGGATTTGGTCTTGATTATGACTGTTAACCCGGGATTTGGGGGACAGTCATACATTGAATCAATGGACGATAAAATTCGCAGAATGCGTAAAATGATCAATGAATCCGGTTATGATATTTTCCTGCAGGTAGATGGCGGTATCACCAGTGATAATATTGAAAGAGTTGCTGCTTGTGGTGCCAATGCTTTTGTTTCCGGAAGCGGTATTTTTAAGAAATCGGATCGAGTTGCTGAAATTAGCTTAATGCGTAAATTAGCAGAAAAGGGATATACAGGTTAATGCTGGATGTTGCCATTGTTTTAAGCGGTGAGATAGCTGACAGGGAAGGATTTGATTATTTAGTCCGCTCAGCCGCATATCTTGTTGCAGTTGACGGAGGCTTAAATCATTTGGTTGATTTAGATATCATACCGGACTTGTTTTTAGGTGATTTTGATTCTGTGGGCAAAGATGCTTTAGCAAAAGCTGAACAATGGCAAATAGATATAATAAAATTCCCTGTACATAAAAATTATTCTGATTCGGAATTAGCAGTTAAAGAAATACTTTTCGGTCAAAGATTCGATTTAATTGCAGCTAAACCGGTAATTGGTTTATTGGCTGCTTTCGGTTCGCGTTATGATCATTTATTAAATAATCAATTACTGGCGAAACGTTTTATTGAACATGCAGATTTCATTTTGTCTGACGGTTTACTTTTACAATGGATTTTAGCCGGCCCTCGTAAGTTCAGTTTGAATTGGCCATGTACTGAAGCAAATTTGGCAAAAGAATATATATTCTCTGTCTTAGCATTGAGTAAATCAGTAAAAAATCTCACTATTTGTAATAGTGAATATATATTAAATAAATACGATTTACATTCCGGACATTCTATAGGTATAAGTAATCTAGCTCAAAACGCCGATTACAAAAGAACTTCGGAAGTAGAAATAAGTTTTGATAAAGGATGTTTAACCGTAATTATTTTACCTGAAGATTAAATTACTTTGTTGTAATTAATTCTATATACAAATAATATTAAACTATGGCGGAAGATTTAAATCTGAAAAATTCGAACACGGAAATTGTAACTGAAGATCCAAGAACATGGAGTCTTTTTAAGGGTTTGACGGAAGAAGAATATATTGAACTTGCTTCAAGTGTCAGAATTCTTGATTTTACACGCAATCAGACAGTTTTCAGACCGGGAGATTCTGCCGATAGAATGTACATTGTTATTTCCGGCAGAATGAAAATAACTCAGTTAATGCCTGATGGCCGACCACAAATTTTATATATTTATAATCCGGGAGATTTTGTCGGAGGCTTAAATATCTTGAGTGGTGATCAATATTTGTATTTGGGAGAAACTTTAGAAGATAGTAAAATCGGACAAATCGGTAAAAACATTTTTTCAGAATTTGCTCTTACCAGGGTCGATTCTTTGATTGAAATATTAGCAAAATCTTTTGATCGGATTCGCTGGGCCGAATCGCTTATTTCCAGGCTTTCAGCGTCCAATGCGGAAATTAAAGTTGCAGGACTTTTAATCAGTTTAATCGATTCCTATGGAATTAAGAAAAACGATAAAATTCATCTTAAACTTTCGATTAATCGGGAAGAAATGGGGAGTTATGCAGGTTTGACCCGCGAAACAATGACCCGCAAATTAAACGAGTTCCGTAATAAAGGTTATATTGGTTTTAAAGGTCATCGCACAATTGTTATTAAAGATTTACCCGCTTTACGAAGGATTATATATTTAGTTTAGCTAAAAAATATTAGTTATTAACGATCATATTGCGGAAGATCTGAATTTTCTGCAAGATCGGCTTGGCAGATAGCTTCACCTATTCTTGCAGCTAACAGATGTTCTTTGACTGTATGGGTTCTGACAATTTCAACACCTTTGCTGGCCGCGATTGCAGTCAGTGCGGCGGAAGCCAAATCGCGATTGGCAAAACCCGCCTCTGTTGCTGGATTTGTATTAATATGAGCATTTTGCAATAAATTAATCAGGAATCTTTTACGTGAAACTCCTAAAAAAATCGGGAATCCTAATTTTTTGATTGTAGTTATATTATTAATTAATTGAAGATTTTCTTTTTTTGTTAAACCGAAACCAATACCGGGATCAAGATATATTTGTTCAGTTTTAATGCCTGCTTGCATTGCGATAGTTAAAGCTTTATCAAAAAAGTATTTCATTACTTCAAGAATCGGCTTTTCGGCCATATCTGCGTATTCAGCTGAGGTAAAAACAGAATAATTATCTTCAAGACAAAATTTTGGAAAGTACATACTGCTTGAATGTTGCGGTCGTGCCATAACAGGGTTGAACATTAAGACAAAAAGCGGGTGGCGACCTGAACCTGCAATAAGATCAGCCATATTCGGATCCCCGAAGAGACCGGTAATATCGTTAATGATGTCTGCGCCTATATCTAAACAATGTTCGGCAACATCTGCCTTCCAGGTATCAACTGATAGTGGTGAATCGGATTTTTGTTTTAATTCTCTGATCACCGGATCAATTCTCTCTATTTCTGTTTGGGCGGAAATCAATGTGCTGCCGGGACGAGTGGATTCTCCTCCGATATCCAAAATATCAGCTCCCTGAGCTATTAAATCCAAACCGTGTTCAATAGCTATTTCCGGATTATAATATAGATTTCCGTCGGAAAAAGAATCAGGTGTTACGTTGACTATTGCACAGATTTTTGTTTTATATTGTTTTTTATCGGTCATAACTAAAATCTTTCATTTTCTCATTTGTTATCAGTGAAATCCGATTTGCGATAGAGGTTCAGCGGATTATTTTCTACTGCCTGATGCAGCATTTCGTCATTGATATGAGTATAGATCTCCGTAGTTGAAACACTGGTATGACCAAGTATTTGTTGTAAACTGCGTAAATCGACCTGACCGTATTGATACATCAGGGTAGCGGCAGTATGACGCAATTTATGAGCTGAATATTTTTTGGGATCAAGGCCGGCTTTACTGATATATTTTTTTACTATATTTTGTACGGCTCTTTGTGAAATTCGACGTCTATTCCTGCTCACAAATAACGGATCACCTTTTTCTTCAAGTCTTGGCTCAATTCTTTCCGGCAAGTACGCATCAATTGCTTGCAGGGAAATAGAATTGAGATAGATTGTTCTTTCTTTGCCACCTTTACCCATAACAGTCAGAGTCTCTTCAGCAATATCACCAAGATTTATGCTGCATAATTCAGAAAGTCGCATACCGCAATTAAGAAATAAAGTTAATATACAATAATCACGACTTGAAAACTGATCATCGGAATTTGCTGCTTCAGCCAAAACGGATATGCTCTCATCAATAGTAAGGTATCTGGGCAATTTTTTCTGTTGTTTTGGTGATTCTAATTCAGCAGCAGGATTATAGTCAATTATTTTAGCTTTGGAGGAAAGAAAATTATAAAAAGATCTGATTGCAGAAATACGACGTGATCTGGCGGCCGGACCGTTATCTCGTTCATTGCCCAACCAGGCGACAAAACGATACATTTCGCTCAATTTGATTGAACGCAGGAATTCTTCGTCAATGTCGGTAATTGAAATTTCTTCAAATGACGAATCTTCCGCAACTAAATTGCGATGTTTTTTTAAAAACCGAAAAAACATTTCCAAGTCATAACGATATTCTTGGATTGTTCCGGGTGCTCTTGCTTTTATACCGGAAAAATAGCTAAAAAACTCTTCTAACCAATAAAAAGTATTTTTCATATTATGCTGCCTCTGTTTATAATTATATGATAAAATATGATAATTGTTATTACAGGAGGTTTACAAATAATGAAACGTAAGTATAAAGTCGGGATTGTCGGCGGTACCGGTTATGTAGGTCAAAGATTTTTAACCTTACTTGATAATCATCCTTGGTTTGAAACAACAATGATCGCAGCCTCCTCAAGATCTGCGGGAAAAACATACGAAGAAACGATGCAGGGTCGGTGGAAAATAGATGCAATAATGCCTGAAGCGGTTAAAAATATAGTTGTCCTAAGCAGTGAAGACTTAGCTTCATTTATTGACCGGGTAGATTTTGTTTTCTGTGCGGTTGATATGGAAAAATCGGAATTAATTGCTCTGGAAGAGTCCATTGCCAAAATGGAAACACCGGTTGTATCAAATAATTCGGCAAATCGTTGGACACCTGATGTTCCGATGATTATTCCGGAAATCAATCCCGAGCATTCGGCAATTATCGAAGTGCAAAAACAACGTTTGGGGACAAAATCCGGGTTTATTGCAGTGAAACCTAATTGTTCAATTCAAAGTTATGTACCTGCTTTAACCCCTTTGGCTGATTACGGAATTGAAAAAGTTCTGGTTTCTACTTATCAAGCTGTATCCGGTGCAGGTAAAACTCTTGCAGAATGGCCTGAAATCAATGCTAATGTAATTCCTTACATAGGTGGTGAAGAAGAAAAATCGGAAAAGGAACCGCTGCGAGTTTGGGGAAAATTGAATTCTGATAACACAGAAATTGTTTTGGCGAACAAACCGCTTATTTCCGCACAATGTTACAGAGTTCCGGTACAAGACGGACATACGGCCTCAGTAGCGGTAAAATTTGCGGAAAAACCGACTAAAGAAGCCATCTTAAAAGCTTGGGCTGAATATCTGCCGTATCCGCAACAAAAGAAATTCCCGACAGCTCCGCAACCTTTCTTACAGTATTTGGAAGATGATAATCGTCCGCAACCAAAATTGGACGCTAACTTCGGAAAAGGTATGGGGGTAAGTATCGGCAGATTAAGAGAAGATAATATTTTTGATTATAAATTTGCTTGTCTGTCCCATAATACCTTGAGAGGAGCAGCAGGCGGTGCTGTTTTGACGGCTGAATTATTAGTTGATCAAGGTTATATAAATTTCAAATAAAGTAAAAATAAACTAAAAGGTAATATATGGTTACAATCAAAGACATTGCAAAAAGAGCAGGGGTATCATATGCAACTGTTTCACGGGCTTTAAATAATAAAGCAGATGTTAACGAGAATACACGTAAAATGATTGTAAAATTAGCTGAGAAAATGGGTTATCGGCCGAATGTGATAGCTCAGAGTTTGGTAACCAAAAGAACTAAACATATCGCCTTGATTGTTCCTGATGTTTCAAATCCGTTCTTTGCCGAATTGTCGCGTTCAATCAGTGAGGCTTCGAATAAAGCAGGTTATATCGTGACTGCCTGCAATACAGGTTGGGACAGTAAACGTGAAAATTTTATGTTGGAACATATGCAAAGTCAGCAGGTTGCGGGAATTATTATAAAACCGACAGCATTTTATAAACCGGAAACGTTCGATTCAATTAATATTCCCTTGGTAGTATTTTGGCATCCTTACAAGAATGAAACTGATTTTATCGAAATTGATCATTCTGCCGGTGGAAAAATGGCAACTGAGCATCTGATCGAATGTGGTTATAAAAATATTGCCTATATCGGAGGTGATGCCTTGTCTCCGGCAAATCAATTAAGATCTTTGGCATATCAACAAGCTTTACAAGAAAATAATTTTCAGGTTAAGCATGATTTGATCATTTATGGAGGTTTTGATCTGCAAAGCGGTTATGATCGAATTAAAAAGCTTCTTGAACAAGGTTCAGTCCGACCGGATGCAGTTTTTTGCGGAAACGATTACATTGCATTAGGTGTATTGCAATATTTATACGAAAAGAAAATTCGAGTTCCGGAAGATTTCGGTGTAATAGGATATGATGATATATATTTTTCCGGCTTGCCGATGATTAACTTGACTACGATAGCTCAACCGCGCGATGAAATGGGTTCTTCTGCTGTCAAATTGATTTTGGATCAAATTGATTTTATGAAAAACAATGCGGATAAAGACAATATTAAGAATAATTATCGTAAACCTGCCCGAATTTTATTAAAACCGGCTTTGAAAGTAAGAGGTACCACACGCAAACCGGCATAAACGATTATATTCTTTCAAATAAAACTTTCTGTCAATCAAAAATTGTTTAGTTTATTGTTATTCTAAAATCATATATAAGGAAATTTTATGGAAAAACATTCTGCAAATCCAAATAATGAATATAATAAAATAACAGACAGCAATATAATAAGAAACATCATACAGGATTACCGGTTAAAGCCTTTAGGTAATCAAAGACGAGCGGCAATTATATTATTACTGATTGAAATTGCTGACGAACTGCATTTGATTTTTCAAGTCAGAGGTAATACGATCAGGCAACCGGGCGAATCTTCTTTTCCGGGTGGGGGAATAGAAGAAGGGGAAACACCGCTGCGAGCAGCTTTACGTGAAACACAAGAAGAAATGGGCATTCCGTCCAATGAAATTGAAATTTGGGGTGAAATAGATACTTCCATAAGTGATCAGCATATAGTACATTGTTTTGTCGGTTTTTTACCAAATTTTAATTTAAGCGATTTACAACCTGATCCCTATGAAGTCGATCATTTTTATACTGTAGAACTGAATTACTTTCTGGAACATGAACCGACTTTTTATAAATTGGAAACAAAACCTTTACCGGATTCAGATTTTCCTTTTGAAAAAATAAAAGGCGGGATCAATTATCCGTTTTATAATCTGAATAAATGGTTGCCGTTTTACACTTTACCGGAACACTTAAATGACGTAGTACTCTGGGGTTACACCGCAAGATGTGTTTATCGTTTTACCGAAATTATCAAGAACGCCTCAAAATCCATGTAAATTATTAAATGAAATATATAATGACAAATTTTGACATTGTCAAAATTTGTCATTTTTCTATAACTACACTTTATTCTATTTGTTATTAGTATAATTTTAATAACCGGGCTATTTTCAGCAGTATTTTATAGAAACAAGTGTTTTAAATTGTTAAGTTTTTGCATTGTCTAAATTATCTGAGCAGCATAGCAATTATATTGATTGCACAGCTAGAGTCGTAATTAAATCGGAAAATATCTATAAGCAATATTACAGGAGGATATCAATGAAAAAATTGAGAATGGTATCTTTTATTTTACTTTTTGCTTTTCTTTTTCAAATAATCGGTTGTTCTAAAAAAAATAATTTGAATATACCAACTGATTCTACAAAGATTGAAAAAACCGAAAAGATGCAAACTGATGGTTTTACAGCTGATGACAGTAGGGTCAAGCAACCAACTGAGCAAAAAGTCAAAACTGAACAGGTAACCCTCTCAGCAGACCAAACATCTGCCGAAATATGTGACATCAAAGTTGATGTCGGAGATTTTGTTTTAGATGGAGAAGAAGAATTAGTTGTTACTGTACTCGAACAAGAGGTTTTAGAAGAAGAAGATAAACAAATTGATGTATATGAAATTTCCATAGGGGATAAAAGTGAACTTAATGATTTCATAACGATTAGAATGCCGTATAGAACAGATTTTTGTGATGCCGGCGAAGATCCTGCAGAATGTGTTCAAGGACAGTACAAAAATGAAGAAACCGGACTATGGGAAATAATTCCTTATTCAGTAGATAAAGAAAATCAAGAAGTAGTAATAATGACAGACCATCTTTCAAAATTCGGGGTATGCTACGTAAGAAATGCCGGTGCCAGAAATGCATATGTTTCTATGGATATCGGATCACCCGATTTTGAAGACAGTGAACTGGCGGGAATAGTTGAAGAATATTTAGAAAGTACCAACAAAAGTTTATTGATGCAAGAGACCGGTGCAACTGTATTAGATAATTTATTCAGTGCAAATGAAGCTTATGATAAATATGCTAGAGGATATGCAGATAATTTAGCAAAATTGTTTACAATAGGCGAAAAAGATTTTGGCGGTTTGTTTCATGAAAAAGTTTCATCTGCAATGGAAGGAATTGGATATGCTGTACTTGCGATAAAAACGGCCAATCTTCTTGTAAATGATGGAAGTAATAAAGATAAATTAGATTTAATAAATAGTGTTTCTACTACTGCAATTAGTTATCTTATGGGGAAATTAACTTCAGGCGGTTCAGCGTATTTTAATTGTGCCATGGTTGCTGTATGGATATTTGGTGAAGGTGTAAATTATGCTTACAACAAAAATTATGAAATTAAAATGGAGAAACTAGCGAGACTTTATGAATATTTCAATGAAGAATGTAATTTTTCTACAATTAAGCACACTGCAAGAAGTCTTGAAGACTGGAGAATGGAAATTATCAAAATAATTGAGG
This sequence comes from Clostridiaceae bacterium, assembly GCA_012838795.1. Lineage (GTDB taxonomy): Bacteria > Bacillota > Clostridia > Saccharofermentanales > DTU023 > UBA5436. The sequence goes on from DUOO01000063.1 coordinate 64,371, forward strand.
AAAACCAAAATACTCCGGAACAAATTGACATTTTAATAAATCAAGAAATTGATACATATTTAGCTAAATTTTGGAATATCGGTCTTGATAATGCGACTCTTGTGTCAAGTATGGAATATGAAAGCAGGGGAAGAGAAGGTGGTTTAGAAATAGCTATTCCGATGAACTGGCAAGAAGAAAGAGATCAAATAACTGCAGATTATAAACATAATTTATTAATTAAACTTGTTCCTGTAAAAGAATCTATTGCAATGTATTTTAAAAATAAAGCTATTCAAGAATATCAAAACATGTTAAATGAAGTAGAATATTATTTTAACACTCCGATAGAAACCTATGTTTATGAAATAATAGATGAAGACGAACAAACATATAAATATCCGGGATATACAGTTCAATTCGGTCCTTTATCTGAAGATGCTGATATTGAAACATGGACTACCGGAACCATTGATGAAAACGGACAACATAAAACATCGTTTACAATTTTGGGTTATCTTATCTCCGGGTCTCCAACCGAAGTGTATCTTTATGAACCGGATGCCGACTTATTTGAAGATGAACCGGCGGAAATACTTCAGTTAAGTATTTCTGAAATAGATAAAAAAGCATATGCCGGTATTGACGGTGGAGTAGAAGGCAGATTTGAAGGAACATATACTAATATAAGCGGTCCAATTGAAGTTAATTCCACAACAATTAGTAACAGATTACATAATTATGTTAAGAACTTAGAAGGCTGGACACCTAAAGACAATTGGGAAAGTTGGTTAACCGAAAGATTCAATGAGGAACTTAGTATCAGCGGAAAAATAAATGTAGAAAAAGTATTGCCGAATGATCCCGGAGATAATGAATATGATATGTATTTTACTGTTGTTTCAGTTATTAATAATATTGCTAAGTCATTTCCTTGTCAGAATTATGCAAAATTGGAGGATGATCAATTTAAAATATATGAAGGAATGGTTAAGGGAACATTAGACGTTACAATAGATGAAGAAGAAGAAATAATACGAATCACAGGAAATAATTTAGAATTTGCTTTTACCGGTGAAGAATTGAACGCAATAGTTGGAGAATTAGCAATGCCGGTAAATTATGAAGCATATTATCTCTATTTTGATGTGGATGCTACTAAACCATTGGAAGCGGGATTTGAAACATACGATGATGAATAATTATTAATCAATAATAGACGATTTATCCGTAATCAGCCTTTGTGAATAGTCTCCGACAAAAGCAAACGGTATTTTTTTAGGGACGACATCGATTTGCAAATGTTCAGTTTCAAAAATAATGCCATCAAAATTTCCAATAAAAGGTTTGCCGTCAGCGGATTTGACTGATATTTTATTTAACAAACCCATATTGAGCTTGTCCTTTTGAGTTTCAATTGAACCGTTTTTATAATGGATTGCTAATTTGGCAAATTGTAAATGATTAAATTTCGGAGCGATCACATAATTCAATAGATTATCTTGCAGATCACAACCGGGAGCCGGATTAAAGCCGTTACCATAAAAACCGCCATTGCAAAATGCTGCTAATAGTGAATCAATTTGATGATCTTTATTTTTGAAAGAAAAAATATATTCTCTGGTCTGTAAATTAAAAAAATGTTTTAAGACTGCAAACGTATAAGCAGAACCTTTGAGCCAGGGGCTTTTATGTAAATAATGAAAAGCAGTCTTTAAAATCTCCGTATCAAGACCGATGCTCGCAACATTCATGACATAAGTAGATTTAATTAATGCTAAATCGTTATTAAAGATCGTATCCGGACCGTCACCGATAAGTTGCATATTACCGGTAAGTTGTAAAAGATCCACCGGTGAAATTTTTAATCTAGATAAATCATTTAAAAAGTAATCTAAATTAAACTTGTTATAATGCAATTTACAAAAATCATTTGCTGTACCGAAGGGGAGAACACCCAGTGCGGTATTTGTCTGTAAATTAGCGATGACATTAGTAGCTTCATTTATACTTCCGTCTCCGCCGGCAACAAAAATAATACCTTTTTCACCATGTTTATAAGCAAATTCTTTGACTAGTTCTTTTAAATGATCGGCATGTTGAGTGATTAAATAATATACATCAAGGTTTCGATTATTATCGGTAAAATTCTTGATCTTAGTGATGACATCTTTGCGAACCTTTGCCTCACGATTACTAAACAGGAATAAGACATGTTCTCTCATTTGTTATGACCGCTTTCAAATTATCTTTCAAGTTATAATGATAACATTATTTATTAATAAATTGCATTATAAAATAAATTATTCTTTCGAGAACTAATCAAGTGCAAATTTCACCAGAGATAAGTTAATGAACAGAAACTAAAAGCAGAAGTGACAGAATATGATGCAGATTTGTTTCGCGTTAATAAACAATCAAATTCTCATATATTTGTTGAACTTCGCAAAATAATAGTTTTACGAAGTCAGAAGGAAAATAATTTTATTAAAGTTAATTTTAATAAAATTTAATATACTTTTTTTATTATCAAGTCGGAACTCGATTAAACAATTTCTTGAATTAATCTTCTGTTGAGTTTGTTTGAGGATCAATATCTGTTTCTGAGCTATTTTCCGGATTATCATTAATTTCCGATTTTTTAATATTCTCATCGTAATTTTCACCGTACATACTTTTGATTCCGATTATTCTTCTGAAATCAACAAGATCCTTAATTGGATTCAATGCGTACAAAATAATTACAATTATTATAAATAACATTAATGTGATCAAAATTCGTTTTAATAGTGACTGGCGTTTTTCTTTTTTTATACCATGATGAATTTTACTTAATGTTGTATATCCAACTAACTCATAAACTTTTGATCCATTCCTGCGATCAATCTCCCAAGGCTTATAAGAAACTTGCTCTCTTTGTGAATCAGGTAAATTGATATTTCTTGCCGGTTTTAAATATTGTTTCAATGTTTCGGTATTTAATCGAATGGCAGGTTCTTTTATGATGGTATCATCATTTGAGAACTTTCTATTTGATCCTACAGGGTCCGGTTCAAGGATGTTTTCATAAATAAATTCATTAATCTCATTTTTCGGTAAATAATTTACGGATTTTTCAATCAGGGTTTCTGAATTATTAATTTGAAGTGAATCTTCAACAATATCCGAACTCTCATACTCAGATACTTGCTCAAAATCAATATTTGATACTTGATCAGAATTTATATTTTGTGCCTCGAAATTATTCTCAGAAATATTAATACGTCTGATATTGACTGGTGTTTGAATATTTTCCGTCTCATCTATATTTAAATTATAGTTATTATTAGAAATAATATTATCTGAATTATCTGATTTCATTAACTGGATCCTTGAAAAGTCATTTAAACCATATATATTATAACAATGTTCTTATTTGAAGTCATCATATGTAATCTTGTGCGGATAAATGCAAATCGAAATAAATTTATTGAAAATTATTATACAGTTAATCGCAAATATAAGATGATTCAATAAATTTTCATTTTTAAAATTAAAAACAACCTGCTTTAATTTTTAGCTAAGTCCCCTTTGATATTCTTACTGCACTTGAAAATAATTTTCATTCCCTCAAAAGCAATATTTGGATTATAAGCATCAATCAGGTCACTATTTTCATAAAATAAACGACCTAAACCACCGGTAGAAATCACATTAGGCCGATCGTTTAATTCTTTCATCATCCTGCGAATGATATGTTCTACTGCTCCGATATATCCGAAAAAAATACCGGAATGCATACCGCTTACCGTATTATTGGCCAAGATGGATTCCGGTTTCTTGATCTCTACTTGAGGCAGCTTGGCCGTCCTGAGGTGGAGGGCTTGAGCGGAAATTTCAACTCCGGGCATAATAACGGTATACTGGAAGACACCGTCTTGGTCAACATAGTCAAAGGTGGTTGCCGTACCGAAGTCAATGACCATGGTACTTCCTTCATATAAGCTGTGGGCGGCGACTACATTCACGATGCGATCCGCTCCTACTTCTTTCGGATTTTCGGCTTTAATAATGATACCGGTTTCAATTTCAGGACCCACCGTTAAAATCTCTACATCAAAATAATTTTGAAACAGGCGCTTAAAACTGTCCTGAATCTTGGGTACAACGCTACTGATTATTACATCCTTAATATCTGCAGGTTTAATATGTTTGGTTCTAAGTAAATCAATTAATAAAATAGCCAACTCATCGGAGCTTCGTTCTGTTCTGCTATTGATTCTAAACCTCGCAACCAAATCTTCACCATGGAAGACACCAAATAAAATCTTGGTATTTCCAATATCTATAGTCATCAACATCTTATTTCACCTTTTTAATCTTTAACAGTTCATCTAAAATTAATTCTGACAAATCTTTTTTGCTCATCAGTGTTAAGGCTTTAGGTTCTTGATTAGGCCATAACAAAGTTGCTACATTGGTCGTTGCGCCAAAGCCTGCACCTTCGTCTCTTAAAGAATTTGCCACCAACATATCACAATTTTTCTTTTGGAGTTTGGCTTTGGCATTATCTAATAAATCTTCTGTTTCCATGGCAAAACCACATAACACTTGATGAGCTTGTTTATGCTCTCCGGCCCATGCCAAAATATCCGGATTTCTGACAAATTTTACTTGCAAGTCACCTTCTTGTTTTTTGATTTTATTTCGAAACGTTTCTGTCGGTCGGTAATCAGCTACAGCAGCAGCTTTGATCAGAATATCCGTCTCAGAGAAAACTGATTGAACGGCATCAAACATGTCACGGGCCGAGATAACTTTTATCAAAGAAACCCCGGGCGGAGCCGTTATGTTAGTCGGTCCGGAAATAAGATTAACCGTGGCTCCTCTTGCTTGAGCCGCCTCGGCGATACTGTATCCCATTATGCCGCTGGAGTGGTTAGTAATGAAACGTACCGGATCTAAAGCTTCTTGTGTAGGACCTGCCGTTACAGTAATCTCTAAACCTGTTAAATCTTGTTTTTGATTAATTTCCAGCAACTTTTCTGCAGTTTCTTGAATGATAGACACCTCAGGTAATTTACCGGAACCGAAATCACCACAAGCTAACAAACCTCGTTCACTTTCTAAAATATGAATGCCTCTATTTTGCAGAAGTTCTAAGTTTGCGACAGTAGCTTGATGATTTAACATATTAGTATTCATCGCAGGGCATAACAAAATGGGACTTCTGGTTGCCAGCATAGTGGTGCTGAGCAGATCATCGGCCAGACCATGAGCCATTTTCGCAATGAGGTTTGCTGTAGCAGGTGCAATAATAATAATATCCGCCCATTTGGCCAAGTGAATATGGCTGATCTGATCATAATGTACATCCGGCGTAAACATTGCCTTAGGTACAGCTCTGCCTGTTAAAGCTTCAAAGGTTAACGGGCTCATAAAAGCCCGGGCATGCTTGGTCATAATGACTTGTATTTCATACTTCTTAGAAAGATTGCTGACCAGCTGTGCCACCTTATAAACGGCAATTCCGCCGGAAATGGCAACTAAAATTTTCTTCTTCATATAATCTCTCTTGCCCTCATGTTCATAGTACTTTTATCGTTATCCGATTAATCAAAATAAATAAGATACAAATGGCATTGTACTAATCTTCAAGTAAATGTCAATATGAGAATGTCCGGAAATGATAGGATAATTATGAATCCTGAATTTTACCTGCCGGTATAAGTTGGACTTTCTCAGTCTATGGTTAGTTAACTATAATGAAAAAGAACAATCGTTTGACATAGAACAATTGTTTTGTTATATTTTTATCAAGTATAACTTATTAATAATAACATGATTAATTATAATATATCCAGGAGTTGTTTATGAGTGAAAAATATCGTTTTACCAGAGCGAATGTTGACGAAACAGCAGAAAAAGTTTATCAGTTTATCGTTAAATATATAACGAAAAACACCTACTCACCTTCTGTTCGTGATATTTGCAGAGGAGTAGGGATTAAGTCAACATCGACAATTCATAATCATTTAAATAGATTACAAGATGATGGCAGAATAACATACAGTGATGGGAAACGTCGTGCAATCGTTGTTCCGGAATTAGAGTTGAAGAATGACATAAGACAGGCACCGTTAATTGGTAAAGTTACTGCCGGTTCGCCTATTTTAGCAGTAGAAAATATCGAGCGTAATATTCCGATTCCAGATTATTTTGATCGTTATCCCAACATGTATGCCCTTGAAGTCAAAGGGGATTCCATGATTGACGCTGCAATCATGGATGGTGACATTGTTTTTGTAGACAAACAAAATTCTGCAAATTCCGGAGATATTGTAGTAGCTTTAATTGAGGATGAGGCAACAGTAAAAACTTTCAAAATAATAGATAATAAACCGTTTCTCATTCCGCAAAATACGGCCTATAGGCCTATCCCCTTTGATCATGAAGGTTGTAGTATTTTAGGAATAGTTAGAGGTGTACTCAGGGTATCTGTTTAGCACTTTTTTATAGCGGTAAGCTTCATTAAAAATATAGTTAACGTCGTTTTTGGGTTTAATACAACATAAAGATGATAAAAAATACAATTGTTGTGCACCGCTTTGTTCTAATACAATACTATCCTGATCAAAACCTACAATATAACCTTCCGCAGTATAAGAATTATTCATTTCCAAAATAACGGGTATTTCTTTTTTTCTGCAATAATTTAGGAAACTGTCCTGCATTCTCCTGCCGCTCGTTAAAGTTAGTGAGGTTTTATCAGCAATATTGTTATTTTTGGTATTCATTTTTACTTCTCCTTTAAAAAATTATTTTAAAACATAGCGCTAGTTTTCAATATTAATATATTAAAATAATAATTATCTCAATATAGATAAATTATTTGTAAATCTTAATAAAATTGATAAAAATTGATAAAATCAAGAAAATTTAATAGTAATAATTGCTAAATCATATAGTAAAATTATAGAATATTTCTATTAATTACAGAGACATTATAAAATAGATTGTTGCAAATAGAAACTGTCAACATTAACAATATTTAGTCTTTATTTTATACATAATAACTATAAAGAGTTGAAATAACTTATATTGATATTAATAAATTAGAGATTCAGCAGTTTAAGAATTTGATTTAAAGAATTTGAGTTACCGAAATCATTAATACGATTTAGATCTTCACGCGCATTAAACCAAGTGAATTGTCTTTTGGCGTAATTACGTGTGACTTGACTGATTCGTTGTTTGATTGAACTTAGATCTGTTTTTCCATCAAGATAAGAAACAGTTTCTTTGTAACCGATAGCTTGAAAACTTTGTGCCTTACGAATAAAAGGATATTTAATCAAAATGTTTTTAACTTCTTCTACTAGACCCATTGTAAACATTTTTTCAACTCTCAGATTAATCTGTTTATAGAGTTGTTGCCTGTCCGGATATAAATAAAATGCACAAAACTTAAAATCCGGTCCTTTAGCGTGTGACTTTTCATAAATTTGAGATTGAGTAAGACCGGTAGTTTGATATATTTCGAAAAAACGGCGGATACGTCGTATATCATTGCTTGAAATTCTATCACCGGCTTGCGGATCTATTTCATTCAATCCGGAATACCAAATTAATCTATTATCATCAGTAATTTTTTGATTAATTTCTTTACGAACTTCATGATTTATCGGAGTATCAATAAAAATTAATCCGTCCAGTAAAGCATTAATATATTGTCCGGTTCCTCCGCAAACAATGACCCGCTTTCCTTTTTCAAGGATTTGGTTAATCGCAGCGGTTGCCTCTTTACTATACTGAGCTACACTGTAGGTTTGATCAGGATCAATAATGTCGATCATATGATGACGTATAACAGATTGAGTCTCAGATGATACTTTTGCCGTACCGATATCCAATTCACGATATATTTGCATGGAATCAGCAGAGACGATTTCTGCCTCAAGTAATTTTGCTAATTCAACCGCTAAACTCGATTTACCTGAAGCGGTTGGTCCGCAAATAACAATTATCTGATCTGTAAGATCTATATTCATATTGATTTCCCTGTTAACCTATTAAATAATTAAACGGTATTAATAGTACAACAACTATCTAAATGATAATTTTTCAAAAAAGATTATCCGGACAATTATTATTTAAACAATTCTTTTGAAAAGCTTTTCCAAATCGGTTTGTCTTAACTCGATAATCAAGGGTCTGCCATGAGGACAATGATAAGGATTAACTAATTCAGTTAAGTCGGAAATTAATTTTTTCATCTCATTATAACTAAGGTTATCATGAGCTTTAACTGCAGCTTTGCATGCTACGGTATAAAGCAACTCATCATGTTTATCTTCTTGAAAAAATGATTGATCCAGAATCGAATCAATTAAGGATTTAACTGCAGAAACCGGATTCGAAAACTTTTTACCGGTATCAGGAACTGTTCGAATGATAATCGTATTATTTCCGAATAGACCAATTTCAAATCCCAAACGATCAAATTCAGCTAAATTTTCCTCAACTAAAGCCATCTCATGTGTAGTTAATTCCAGAGTTTCATTTTGTAATAAAATTTGTTTATTTAATAGTTGATTCTTATTTTTCATGTACTGATCATGCAATTGTTCATAGATGATTCTTTCATGTGCTGCATGTTGATCTATAATTATAAAACGATTCTCATGTTCTAATAATAAATACGTTTGAAAAACCTGGCCGATTAACCTCGAATCCTTTAGATAAGATAATTCGGTTTGGCGTGCTTCAGGATCAGCTTGATCAGTTTGTTGATGCATAATAAATGCCCGTGCTTGTTCGGCAGGATGAATACGTTCATCTGCATTATATTTTTGTTTGGTTGCTTGAGTAATTGTCTCCTTCAATGGATTGTTTGCATGAGGTTTCTTTTCATCAAAACTATAGTCCAGGGGTGTTTCTTTAAATTTTACTGATACAGGTGTGATACTATCATAGAAGCTACTCGAAATTTCGCCCTTTATAACAGTAGAACCGGATTCTAAAGCTTCTCTGATACCGTGATATACGGCACGAAAAACAATTTGCTCATCCCAAAATCTTACTTCGGTTTTTTGCGGATGCACATTGATATCTACTAAATTCAAAGGTATTTCCAAATTGATAACCAAGCTGGGAAACTTTCCTTTCATAAACCATGTCTTGCATGCTTCGGTAATTGCTGCGGAGACGATCCGGGACGCAATACTTCTTCCATTAACCAACACGATTTGCCGACTGCGATTTCCTCTGGAGACTTGCGGTGTTGTAATATAACCCGATAATTTTACAGGTTCAAAGAAATAATCAACTTCAACCATTGCTTCAGTAGTCTCTTTACCGAATAGAACATAAATTGTGCTAAGCAAATTATTGTTACCGGGAGTATGCAGCAGATTATTTTGATTCGATGTCAGACGAAAAGAGACATCTGATCTTGCTAAAGCTAATCGTGTTAATAAATCAGCTATATAACCTTGTTCAGTTTGATCTCGTTTCAAAAATTTATATCTGGCAGGAACATTATAAAATAAATCCCGAATTTCAATTTGAGTTCCTTCAGGACATCCGACTATTTGAGATTTAATTAATTTTCCACCTTCAACGATTACTTCAAACCCCTGTTCTTGGCCGATTTGTCTTGTGTGCAGATTAACTTTTGCAACTGCCGCAATACTTGCTAAAGCTTCACCGCGAAACCCCATCGTCGTCAAATGTTCTAAATCGGAAATTTTATTTAATTTTGACGTAGCATGTCTTTCAAAAGCTAATACAGCATCTTCCGGTGTCATACCACAGCCATTATCGCTGATTAGAATTCGTTTAATGCCGCCTTGTTCAATATCACAATTAATAATAGATGCACCGGCATCTAATGAATTTTCAATCAATTCTTTGACTACTGAGGCCGGTCTTTCAATTACTTCTCCGGCTGCTATTCCGTTTGCAGTTATAGTATCTAAAATTTGAATCATAATTAGCTTTCCTTTTTATTGAATTATATTTTACCCTTTGCTTCAGCAATTAACTCTTCAAGAATTTTTCTGGCGTCCACCGGACTAACATAATCCATATCAATATTTTTAAGTTTATCAATTACTTTATTGGTTTGATTAAAACTTTGGGCAGCAGAAAACAAGTCTAATTGACCGTCAAACGGTCTGGCAGATTTTTTTACGGTTAATCTGCGACCTTGATTATCGCGCTCAAGTTGAAAGAGGATTTCTCTGGCTCTATCTACGACAGAATCAGGCACTCCTGCTAATTCGGCAACTTCAATACCATAACTTTGTCCTGCACAACCATCTTCAATTTGATGTAAAAAAACAATTTTACCATCTTGTTCAGTTGCTGAAATATGACAATTAAAAACTCCTAGAGTCGATTCCGCTAAATCTGTTAATTCATGATAATGTGTGGCAAATAAAGTTCTGGCATTGATATATTCGGGGTCGACAATATGCTCAATGACCGACCAAGCAATCGACAAGCCGTCATAGGTACTGGTTCCCCGGCCGATTTCATCTAATATTAACAGACTTCTCGATGTCGCATTACGCATAATTTGTGAAACTTCGTTCATTTCAACCATAAAAGTAGATTGACCGCCGGCCAGATCATCCGCAGCTCCGACTCTGGTAAAAATCCGATCGGTAATACCTATTTCAGCAGAATCAGCAGGGACATAACTTCCGATTTGGGCAAGCAAAACAATCAAAGCTACTTGACGCATAAATGTAGATTTTCCTGACATATTAGGACCGGTTAAAATCATTACTTTTTTCTCGCCATGATCGAGATAAGCATCATTAGGTACAAATTGTCCGTAATCTAATGTTTGTTCAACTACCGGGTGTCTGCCATTGGAGATTTCTATTGTCAAATCTTCGGTTAACAGCGGTCTGCAATAATTATTCTGCTCCGCCACTTCAGCCAGTCCTGACAACACATCAATTTGGGATAAGACATCAGCATTAGCTTTCAACTGCGATAAATAAGTAATAGTTTCATTTCTGATTTCTAAAAATAATTCATATTCTAAAGAAATTAATTTTTGCTCAGCGCCGAGAATTTTATCTTCCATGATTTTTAATTCTTCAGTTATGTAACGTTCAGAATTGGTTAAGGTTTGTCGTCTGATATATTCTTGCGGCACCGCATCTAAATTAGTTTTTCTTACATCGATATAATAGCCGAAAACACGATTATAGCCTATTTTAAGTGATTTAATTCCGGTTCTTTCTCTTTCTTGAGTTTCAAGATTTAATATCCACTGTTTACCGTTTTGTGTAGCGTCTCGATAATTATCAACTTCAGAATTAAAACCTGTACGGATTAAATTCCCTTCTTTAATTGATATTGGCGGTTCATCGACAATTGCAGTATTTAACAAATCCATTAAATCGGGTAAATCCTGTAATTGTTTGTTCAATGAATTAATATATGGATCATCGAAATCATTTAAGATGTCTTTGATCGGTCCGATTTTTTCCAAAACCGAGATTAAAGATACCAGATCTCTTGCATTGATTTGCCCTAAAGCAATACGTCCGCACAGTCTTTCCAAATCATAGATACCGGTAAATTGTTCAATTAGATTTTGACGCAAGATAAAATTATCAAGTAACGTAGAGATAGCATCTTGTCTGCGCACAATTGTATTAATATCCAAGAGAGGCTGTTCGAGCCAATAACGTAATAACCTGGCTCCCATGCTGGTTTTAGTACGATCAATAGCCCAAAGCAGACTCCCTTTGCGTTTTCTGTCGCGCAAAGTTTCAGTAAGTTCAAGATTACGCCTGGCATTTTGATCGAGAATCATAAAAGCATCTTGTTGGTAAGGTTTGATTTTATCAATATCATCAGGCAGAGTGAACTGAGTAGATTGAACATAGGTTAACAAGGCGGCAGTGGAAGCAGCCCATAAAGAGTAATCATTAGTTTCGATCATCGGGAATTTTGCAATATTATCATGATTAAAGTCAGTGTCAGGTTGTACTGACAAGGTAATAGTTTCTCTTTGCATGAGGTCATGACAAGTTTTAGAATCTGCAAATTCTTGATTGCAAATTATTTCGGATGGTTGAAAACGTGCTAATTCATCTAACAACTTAAGTGTTGTAGCTCCATAAGTAATTTCTGTAGTTTCAAATAAGCCGGAACTGATATCGCAAACAGCAAGTCCATAATATGAGCCTTTTTGAAAAATAGAAGCCAAAAATAAATATTTTTGTTCATCAATTGCACTCTGATCGGTTAAAGTACCCGGAGTTATTACCTTGACAACCTCTCTTTTAACCAAGCCCTGAGCTTCCTGCGGATCTTCTACTTGTTCAACAATAGCGACTTTGTAGCCTCGATTGACCAGACGAAGGATATAATTATCCGCAGCATGATGAGGTACACCTGCCATCGGTGCCCTTTCAGCAAGACCGCATTCTCTGCCGGTTAAAGCTAATTCTAATTCTTTAGAAGCTAATACCGCATCATCAAAAAACAATTCATAGAAATCTCCCAACCGAAAGAAAATTAAACAGTCAGGTCTCTTCTTCTTTTCTGCAACATATTGCTGCATCATCGGAGTTAATTCTTCACAACTTACTTGTTCAAAACTCAACATATTAATTGTTTCATGATCCCTTCTATGGAAAAAGATTTAGCGTTAATTAATTCTACCAGACAATATTTACCTTCAAAAAAATCTCCGTTAAATGTATTTTGCATGGTAAATGCATCTTTGGGCAGTGATTCCTTAATTTCTTCGGAAATAGACAGATTAATCAATTTAAAATCTGCTGTTCTCCCCGTTAAAATATTTGGATCACCATGACTTACACCCTCTAATAATACTTCCGTCGTTTTACCGATTACCTTCAGATTAGCTTCCAGACTATGAGCATTCTGTAATTCTGTCAAACGTTCAAAACGTTCAGTGATTACTTGCGGATCAATATCATATTTATATTCGGCAGCCGGTGTTCCCTCCCGTGGTGAATAAATAAAGGTAAAAGCACTGTCAAATTTTACCTGACGCATCAAATCCAATGTGTCAGCAAAATCTTGTTCGGTTTCCCCGGGAAAACCAACGATAATATCTGTTGTCAGACTAATTTCCGGTCTTGCTTTACGTAATTGTTCTACGATTTCTAAATATCTTGCGCGATTGTGTCTGCGGCGCATAAGTTTTAAGATTCGGTCACTGCCGGATTGTAAAGGTAAATGCATATGAGGCTCGATATTTTGATATTTCCCGATAATATCAATTAATTGCTGATCAATATCACGCGGATTGGGACTCATATAACGAATTCTTTTCAAACCGTCAATTTGAGCTGTTGCTTCCAGTAATTCAGCGAAATTTTTCGGACCTTCTATTATTCCTCTAAAATCTTTTCCCCAAGCATTTACATTTTGGCCAAGCAACATTATTTCAGTATAACCGTCTTTCACCAAATCTGCTATTTCTTGATAAATTGATTTGAAGCTGCGACTTAATTCCCTCCCTCTGGTGTAGGGTACAATGCAGAAAGTACAGAAATTATTGCAGCCATACATGATTGAAACCAATGCTCTGAATTTACGTGACCGAGTGATCGGCAGATGTTCTTGTTCTACCATCAAGTTTTTATCGGATACAGCAATTACCCGTTTTCTATTTGTCAAACTATCAAAGAGCAATTGAGGCAACCGAAAAATATCATGCGGGCCGAAAATCAAATTTACAAATGAGAAGCTTTTTTTTATCTTAGCTATATGTTGACCTTGAGTCATCATACAACCGCAAATTATAGTAAAACGTTGCGGATTTTGTTGCTGCAGAGTTTTAAGTATCCCCAAATGACCAAATAATCTTGTATCAGCATTTTCCCGAATACTGCAGGTATTGATTATTGAAATGTCAGCTGTTTCATAATTATCAACCAAAACAAAACCTGAGGCATCCATGATACCTGCAATTATTTCGCTGTCATTTTCGTTTTGTTGACAACCGAATGTTTGAATATAGTATGCGGGTTGTTGACCTTTTTCTTGCGTCAACTGTTTAATATAAGCCTGAAGCTTGGTTAAGTACGATTTTTGCGATTCATGTAATGCATCGTTTTGAGATTTGGCATCTAAATTTTTATGTTGATTATTTATGATTTCGTCCATATGTTAAAAGAATCCTTGTTAATAATTTTATCATAATCTGAATATTAAATTATATAACAGAAATCTTGAAAATCATAATTTAGGTTCAGGTGAGCATAAAAATCGTTTTATAAACCATTTTAATTTCGGGATTGTTTGTGCGGTGAATAATTCTGATTGATTATAAATGTTCAACAAGTTATCATAATTAACAGAACTCGGTTCGCGTTCAGCATATAATACCTGTTCAATGGCCTGATATGCTGAATAGGTATCCTGATTATTCCAATCAAAAGTTTTCAGCATAGTCGCAAATATTGTTAGAATTGTATTGTGAGATTCATAGCTTCCGCCATTTAGTTTATAAAGGTATTTTAAATCTTCCCATATATAAAGCACACTCTTTTTTAAATCACCGTCAAATCTGTTTGACAACCAATTCGGGTTGTGACGTCTTTTATATACTCTTTTTCGCCATATTAGATAAAGCAATAAGCCGGCTATTAATAATAAAATCAGAATTATCATCAGCAGAGTTTTGCCAATAAGATTTCTATGTTGTTCTTCGGGACTTAAGTCAGGTTTATTCGGTTCAGTTTGAATGTTTGGCGTTTCGGTTACTAAAGGTTGTGTAGGTTCTGTTTGAGTAGGTTCGGTTTCAGAAGGTTCCGGCAATAAAGCAGTGAGTTCTTGTTCTTTTTCTTGATCCGTCTGAATATTTTCCAAGGCTGCAGTCGGTGTCGCATCAAAAGGCACCCAACCCAACCCTTCAATTTTAATTTCAGTCCAGGCATGAGCCTGATCGGTGGATATTACTCTTTCATATTGATCTTTCGGTAAATTATGGTCTTTAATGCCTTTAATTAAAAAGCCTTCAACATAACGTGATTCAAAACCTGCCTCTCTGGTTAAAACTGCCAATGCTGTTGCGAAATAAGTGCAATACCCTTTTTTAGTCGAAATAAAATGCTCGAAAAAATCTTGATTAGCAGGTACTTCTTCTACTTTAAGATTATAGCTGAAATTATTTTTCAGATAATTGATAATTGAAATTAATTGATTGGCTTTTACATTTTGGTCAGTTATATCTTGATAAATAATATTTGCCAAATTAGGCTCTATTGCTTCCAGAAAACTGCGATAACTTTTATAATTAGCGATTGTTTGATTTGAGAAAATCAAATTGCCAACATTTGCATCGTTTTCGATCAAATTAAGATAATTTGCGGTCGACCCGAGACGTGAAACATAGCCGTTGACGAGATAACCCGGATTCGGGATTTGTAAGGAAGCATAGATTTGTCCGTCAGGATTGAAATAATACATTATCTCAGAGATGTCTCCGGCAGAACTTAAATTGTCGTCAATATTATCGGTATTTTCATTTGCCAAATTAATTATTTCTAACGGTTTTCCGCCATGGAAAATGGCTTGTATCGGCTGATAAATCGGAGAAATAGTGAGTGGTGTATCCGTAAAATAGTTTTCGATTACTCCCAGTGGCAGATTAGAATGATCAGGATAACCAAAAGCTTCGGCCTGTTGATCAATCGGATCTTCGTTATAGAATAAATAATTAGTGCTCATCGAAGATGCACGCCAAATATTTTGTTCAAATTGATTGAATACTGTGCCGCGTAAATAAAAAGGAGAACCCGGACCTTTAACGTTCATAAAAGGAATATTTTTCAATTCTACCGGGCCGCCCAGACGGACATCTTGGGGATAATACCCCGCATCACGGATACTGAATTCAAAGTAATGAACTGTATCAGGCATTTTTTTGCTTGATTTGATTAATTGATTAAGTTGGTCACTTAATTTTTCGTTCCGAAAAGTATCTTGCGGCAGAACTGACTGGAGGGAGAATATTAACGCCAAAATAATAGTAATTAATGCTAAGGGTGGAATTTGCCAGACCTTACGCCAGGAAAAACCGAAAATGCTTTGTCTTGCAAAAGTTATGATGATGCATAATAAACCGATGAAAAAAGCCGGAAGAGATATGTCTTGTTGATTGATATGAACAATGACTATGATCGGTACAATCCAAACAATTAATAAATTAATAGGTGCAGGTTTGACATAGATAAATAACATACCGACAATTATTGACAAAAGAGCTACATAAACCGGAAAATATTCCGGCATTACTTCAATTGTCGGATCTAATGCTAAGCCCCATTTGATTGAATCAATAATGCCGAGAGCATGTGTTCTGATAAAATCGAAAAAGGGCTGACCGATTGATTTACTGAAAAAGACACCCAGAACTGAGGTTAAGGCAAGAATCCCCAATGTACTTAACCCTGCGATTTTCGGATATTTTACTAATAAAAGAAAAAATAATATAACTATAAGTTTAGGAAACCAGGCATAGTGGTATGGATAATCAAGCCAGACCGAATTTATTAATAATTTAAACCAAATTAATGAAAAAAGATAAGCAATGCCGGTATAAAAAATAGTATCTATAATAATTTTGAATTTATTAATATTTAGTTTTTCATTTTCAAAATCAGCAATATTAGGGGCAATATCAATTGAGGCAAATTTATTCCGCATAACTATTCACCTTTCTTGAATGAGCAATTTCGACATTGATATTGAAACCGGATAAATGCTCGATGTGTTCTTTAGCATCTTCATAAGTACTATTTTGATCAATTGCAAATACCAGATGCAAACTTCCTATTTTAGTTCTTAAAGCTCTCAAATCGGCAACCAAACTATGATTTAATTCATGAGTTATGATATATAAAATATTTTGTTCATTGCCTAATCTTTCATCATGTAATTGTTCAGAGAAAGGAACCACTATGCGGTAAGGCACAAAAGCCAGCTGTTTTCTCAATAAATCAGATTCATTCATGTGAATAGCTTCTTCTACTACAAGCTCAGGTTGATATGTTTTAAGCCTGACAGTCGCTTCTTGACTGAGAAAAATTTTAATTGCCGAATAGGTATGATCAAGCATGAAATTTCTTAAATATAATAGACGATTACTCTCTTTATTATATGTTTTGAAGAAAACTTCCGGTAAATTAAGCAATATTGTAACTGTACGATCATCTTCTTTGTCAAATTCTTTAACCATCCATTCTTGCATACGAGCAGATAGCTTCCAATGAATGAATTTCATTGAATCACCATTTTCCATGGTCCGTAACCGATCAATTTCATCTAAAAGAGTTTGACTTTTGCCTGTGGGAAATTCCCCCGCTTCCAATTGATTACTTAGATATTCATGATAATTGTCACCCGTGTTTTCCAGTGGTAATACATAAACGTTAGGAAAATTGATTTGATTTGCAGAAAAAGATTTTAATCTGAAGAAACCGAAAATATCATTGATAGTAACAGATAACCCGTCAACAGTAAACGGACCTGTAAATGTCGGTATGGCGGTCAAACGGATATCCTGATAACTATTCTGCGAGACAAATAGAGTAGATTTAATCTGATCTTGATCAAAATGCAAAGTATTAGCTTTGATCATAATACGTAACGCCATAGTTTGCATTTTGCTGAGATTGGTAAATCTGATATACCAACATGCGGCTTGACCACGTTCAATAAATTCCAATTCAGGAATAGCTTTAACGATTAACTTTCTGCGTATCCAAAAACCGTAAAGTATTGAGAATATCGGCAAGGATAATAAAAAAAGCATTAAGATCATGATAAATTTATGCTCAATTAATTGGTTGCCGATAAAAGTTGCTGCAACAGCAATTAGCCAAAAAACAAAACGTAAACGGAACATAAATAAAACTATCTTTCCGGAACTGGAACCTGTTTTAATACGGAATAAATCACATCATCATTGGTGATTCTTTTTAAGCGACTTTCCGGTGTTAAGGTAATCCGATGTGATAACACGGGAATTGCCAAGGCTTGAACATCATCAGGTCTGACATAATCACGACCTTTGATTAACGCTCTGCTCTTAGCAGCCTGCATTAACATATTTGAAGCTCTGGGGCTTGCACCCAAACTGATATCCGGATGACGTCTGGTAGCTGCAGTTAATTCGGCAATATATCGTTTTACGGAAACAGCACAATGAACATGTAAAGCCTGTTCTCTCATCCAAAGAACATCATTACTGTCAGCAACTTTTTGCAATTTTTCCAATGGTTGATCGTTTGAATACAAGTTAAGAATTTCAACTTCTTGCTCGATTGTAGGATATCCCAGATCGATTTTTAACATGAAACGATCCAATTGAGCTTCCGGCAAAGGATAAGTGCCGACGTGATCTACCGGATTTTGAGTAGCTAAAACGATAAACGGTTGAGGGATATTGTAAGTTATTCCGTCAACTGTAACCTGATTCTCTTGCATTACTTCAAGCAAAGCAGATTGTGTTTTAGGTGAGGTACGGTTAATTTCATCTGCCAGTACCATTTGGCTCATCACAGCACCCGGTTGGAATTCAAATTCCCCTGTTTTTTGATTATACAGACTGAAACCGGTTACATCTGAAGGCATCAAATCAGGAGTAAACTGAATTCTTTTAAATGTAAGATTCAACGACTTTGCCAATGCTGAAACCAAAGTAGTTTTACCGATCCCCGGCACATCTTCAATTAATACATGTCCTCCGGCTGTCAACGCAATTAATAAAGACTCAATGACATTTTCTTTACCGATCATAACACGATTAATATTTTGTTCAATAATATTGCATAAATTTCTAAACGTCTGTGCTTGTATTTGCATCTGAAAACCTTTCTGATAATAATAAGAATTAACCCGGTTCTTTCATACCGAGTTCTTCTCTTGAGCGTATATTATCCATTCTTTTGTTATAAAAACGCACCTTGCTTCTAATTTCAGGACGTTTGATTAAACGTCTGAAATTATTGTTGCCATGCATTAAAATCATAATTATTAAATCTTGATTCATACGCACATTATAGATAAATTCGTTTTTTAATTTTAATGAAACAAATATAACGAATTTTTGTGCATAATTGCGATTGTTACGAATTAAATTTCTGATATAGTTAAAAACCGGATAACCCGATTCCCGATTAACAAAATTATTAATTTCACTATCTGTCAAATTTAATAAATACTGACCTTTAGTAATAAATATCGTGTCTACTTCGGTTAAGTTAATCTTGAATTCATCTTGTTCAGCTTGAAAAAAAAGATCATCTCTGCGTGTCAAAATCAAATCGATATTTTGGTTTGTTACCAGATTTAAACCTTCGATCAAAACAAACTCTCCAACCCATTTTACTTTTGATTTTCTTTTGATTTTATTTAAACGATAATTAATGCTGATGATTTTTACTGTTTGAAAAGTCAATCCGCTCACGGACAAAATTAACAAAGGTAAACCAATCCAGATATTGAGATTCCCATAGATGATAAGAAATAGTGATGTGATTAATATTAATAAATTAGTGATTATCATTATTTAACAGATTCCTCTTTTTCCTTAGATTATTATAACTTAAACTTAAACTGTGAACCACAATTTAATCTGATAATTGCCAGAGAAAAAGCCTGTATTGTTAAAGTTGTGTTACAATATTAAAACAGATCAGTTATATTTTAGTTCTGTCGCCAAATTGAAAAAAATTTAGAAATAACAGAACACTATTTTCAAAGGAGATATAATTATGGATTTTTTAGATTTAGTAAAGTCGCGTTATTCATGCAGAGCTTATACGGATCAACAAATTGAGGATAGTTTAATTCAAGAAATATTAGATGTCGGAGGTAATGCTCCTGTTGGCAACGGAGCATATGACAGTCTGAATTTTACTGTTGTAAAAAGCGAAGAAGCGCTGGACAGAATCCGTGAGTATTCTGCTAAGACCGGAAGTGATCGCAGTCTGGGTGCGAAAGTAATTATTTTTGTATCTTCCAATAATCTTAAAAACCCGATTTCTTATGAAAATGTGGCTTGTGCGGTTGATCATATGGCATTGGCCGCCAGTAATTTGGGCTTAGGAAACTGTTATTTGTATGGTTTTATCCGTGATATGGTTCAGGAAAATGCACCACAACTTGATGTCTTGAATTTAGCTGAAGGTTACGTACCGGCTGCTGCATTGGCTATCGGCTATCCTGATTTAAGCCGGGTCAAACCTCCCAAAGTTGAATTAATCAGCAAAGTTAAAATAAATCACGTATAACTTAAATAATGCCGGATTTACATAACCCCACTGCTCTGGCCGTATTGGGGTTAATTGGTAATTTACACATTGTTTAAGATTATAGAACAATATTTTGATTTAAATAAAATAATTCCTCGCATTTTATTATCATACTATGAAATAAAATAATAAAGTTATTATATAGTTAATTTTAAAATAATTATTTATTAGAACACTTCATGCGATAAAATAGTAACTTGACAATTTGAACATTGTTCAGTATTATTAATTTGAACATTGTTCAAAGGTGGAGGTTACTATGAGGAATAGTAAGCAAAGTGAAAACAACTTTCAAAATTATTCTGACGTTAAAGAAAAAATTATCGAGACTGCAATCACGTTAATTAAAAATTCAGATGGCTTAGTCGAAAATATTACCATACGTGAAATTGCCCAAAAAGCGGATGTTGCGGTTGGACTTATTAATTATCATTTTGGTTCTAAAAGCAGATTGATCGAAACTTGTGTACAACGAATCATAAGTAATGTTATGAAAACTTTTTCCGGGACAGAAGATTTGAAGAGTGATCAAAATCAGGAACGAAAAATCAGTTCTGCTTATAAAAATAATTCAAATATTGCATCTTTCACCGCAAGAGTTTTTACCTTTTTAATTGAAAATCCGGAGATTTCGAAAATATCCATGCTGGCCGATCTGGCACAGCCAAATTCGAAAAGCAATTCTTCTGTAAGTTTTAGAGCAATTTTCAAAGCAATCCCGGACACTGAGCAAGAGGAAATCAGAAAGTTAAAGGCATTTATACTTCTGGCCAGTATTCAATCCGCTTTCTTAAACAGACAGATTATTGATCAGCTTTTGGGGTTTAATATGAATAAGCCGGATGATTACAAGCATTTCTTCCGTCTTATAACGCAAATCATCGGTATTACATGATCTTCACAGGAGAATTTATAATATGACTGACACTAATAAAAAAGTAAAGGGTCGAAAAATGAAATGGCTGTTTCTCGTTTTTTTAATATTAATTATTCTCTATTTAATCGTTCAAGGTTTTCGCTGTTCCAAAGGCTCAAAAACGGCACAAGATAAGCTTCATTCATATCAAGTAAAGACTGCAAATCTTTCATATGGTTCAATGACCTATATAGATGAAGGACAAGGCGAAGTTATTTTGTCAGTCCATGGAATATTCGGCAGATATGATCAAGCTTATGATAATATCAAAAACAGAGAAAGCAAAAATCGCCTACTGGCACCGTCGCGTTTCGGTTATCTCGGTTCTGCGGTAAAAGGAACCGGAACCCCTGCAGATCAGTCTAAAGCATTTAACGAACTGCTCGACAGTTTGGAAATTGATCAAGTCTTTGTTTTGGCCACTTCGGCCGGAGGTACGCCTGCTATTCGTTTTGCTCTTGATTATCCGGAGCGTGTTAAAGGATTAATCTTATTTTGTTCCGCTATGCCTGTAAATGAAAAACCGGATACATACCTTGAATATCAAGCACCACCGGAACCGCTTCTGTCCGATTATGCGATGTACTTAATCAGTCCCCTTATGCCTGCCTTAATGGGTATGCCGGCGTCTACCGTAGAAACCATACTGCCGATTTCTGAAAGAAAAACCGGAGTTATTTTAGATGGCAAATTGACAAATCCGGATATGGAAAGAAATTTCGATCAATATCCAATTGAAGAACTAATCCCGCCGGTCTTGATTCTTCATTCGGAAGATGACCCTGTTGCAAGTTTTAAGAAAGTTGAAAATGTACAGCATCGTTTTCCGAACCTCACACTCGTCACCTTCCCTGATGGAGGCCATATGATGACAGGACACGGTGAAGAAATAGATATAGCACTTGAAAATTTCATGAACCGATATAAGTAATTAATCCATAGGATATACAATTGCATGTCCATCCGAAGATTCTAAAATTTATATTTTTTCAATGTGTTTGATAAATAGTTAAAATAAATTGTTAATATCCATTAGAAATATTTATCTTCGATTTTTTAAAAGACCTTGACAGGTCTTTTATTTTGAATTAAAATTTACCTAATCAGTTAATTAGTTAAATAGTTAACCAGTTAACAAATATAGTAAGAAGGGAGCATCCATGAAACTGAATAATCAGGACCAGAGACCTATTTACTTACAAATACAGGAAGGATTGGAGAATGCAATTCTTGGCGGAACCTATGCTGAAGAAACACAGATACCATCTACGACAGAATTGTCTCAAGTCTTTCAAATTAATCCGGCCACTGCCGGTAAAGGAGTAAACACCTTGGTTGATGAAGGTTTTTGCTACAAAAAACGCGGCATTGGTATTTTTGTTAAAAAAGGAGCACGTGAAATGTTGAAGAAAAAACGACAAACTGCTTTTAAGGAGACTTACCTGTCTCCCCTGATTAAAGAGGCAAAGCAGTTGGATATTTCCATGGAAAATCTTATCCGGTGGATTAAGGAGGCAGATGATGCAAACAATTAAAGTATGTGATGTTTCAAAGAATTATCGTGATGTTTTAGCCTTAAATAAGGTCAACCTCGAGTTGCAAGCAGGAAAAATATATGGTCTGTTAGGACGAAACGGAGCAGGCAAGTCAACCTTGCTCAAAATTATTGCTGATCGAATCAGGCCGACAAGCGGACAAATACTCTATGATGGTAAAACCGTCTTAGATGATAGTACTTCACGCCAGCTGTACTTTTCCGAACCGGATAAAACTTTTCCTGAATTACTCAAGGTAAAGGAACTCTGTTACTACACGAGTCAATTCTATCCTAAATTTAATCTTGATGAGGTACAGCAGATTTTACAGAACTTTGGAATTAATGAGAAAAAGCGGCTTAATCAGTTGTCTACCGGAAACTTTGCGATTGTTCGCTCTATTGTTGCGCTGCAGACCAGGGCAGGATTTATCTTCCTCGATGAACCAACCTTAGGGCATGATGCCGTCAATAGAGAGTTATTTTACAATGAGGTTTTACGTATCTATCGGGAAGAGCAAAATACAATTGTTCTCTCCACGCATTTGATTGATGAAATCAGCAATTTATTAGAAGAGGTGATATTCATTGACCGCGGTCAGATTTTCCTGGAAGATAATTTGGATAATATTATTACATCTCACTTATATATAACGGGTCCTTCAGAGCAGATAGAACGGATTGAAAGATCATATTCAGTGATCGAAAAGAAAGAAAATCTTGGGTTTGTTTCTTTACTC
The DNA here is from genome assembly GCA_012838795.1 of Clostridiaceae bacterium. GTDB lineage: Bacteria > Bacillota > Clostridia > Saccharofermentanales > DTU023 > UBA5436. Next base: position 87,843 of record DUOO01000063.1, read on the forward strand.
ATACGCCCGACTTCCGTAACTCCGGACCTACCCGATGGCGTTAAAACAAGCCGTGCCGGTTTACAAGATATTTTTATTGCTTACAGCAAGAAGAAAGATAAGTAGGAGGTTTATATGAAGACTAATAGAAAAAACAAATCTTTATTATTGATATCAGTCAAGATATTAGCCCGTGACTATAAGAAGTATATTCTCAGCTTCTTAGGTGTGATGACGTTTATGTATCTTGTAGAATTTATTGTCGCTCTTACCAGTGGTAATGTAAAAATTGGCGGTATTGAAGGCGTATATTCCATTGCCTGCTTTGTATCCGGATTAGTCACATTCAAAGAGGAATACTACTTCTTGGCACAGAACCAGATACCCAAAATAACAATTAACAGGGCTTTTATTATTGAAGGCTTTTGTTTTGGAATACTTACCAGTTTTATGGTTGATATTTACTTTCATCTAATGCAATGGATCAGTCGCAGTTTAGGTCTTTATACACCGGGATTCTTTGCTCTGACCCCAATACCGATAGATCAAGGCGGATTAATTGGTTTCGGTCAGATATTGCTATTCCTCATCTTCTTGTACGTAACAATATATTTTATCGGTCTTTTACTTGCCACGATTAATTATCGTCTTAACTGGCTAGGCAGAATTATTTTCTGGGTGCCTTTCGGTATTATTACTCTGAATGGTCTGATTGGCAGCTTGGAATATCTGATCGACAAAACAGCAATAGAAGATTTGGACGTTCCTTCTCTCATCCTTGCCAAACCCTTTGTCAATGGCATCAATTGGATTCTGCAAAGCCTTGGCAACTTTATTATCGCAAGTTCTTTAATGATAATAATTTGTATTACCATAGGTTCTCTTCTCTTCCGCGGAGCTCAGCTTAAATATAGCAATGTAAAATAAGATATCAGGGGTTGTCTTAATATTTTGAGACAACCCCTGATATCGAATTTGATAAATCTGTTGCGGACTTTATTTTCCTAATATATAAATATGATTTGAGCTATCAGTACTGGTTTGAATTTGGCATTCCAGCTGTAACGATTTTTTCGGATTTTGTCTGATTACCGTTTGTAATAGTATGGTTGGCAAAGCAAAGCTCAACTCTAATTTATCCGGTTTAACTTCCAGATAATAAATGATTTCATCTGTATTTCCGATTTGGCACAAATCATCTATTATTTCATGTAAATATTTCCAGCCATGAAATTCTTTTATAATATTATGATCGGAAATATTAAAATTATTATCCGGTTTATAATTCAATGTTGAGAAATTTTCTATTGTTTGTATTATTTGCTCTTCTGTAATACCACTTCCGCCATAGTCAATGGCATTGTCATCATGGAAAAGTGCATTCGTAAACAATTCTTCCCATTCTTCTACATAAGAATTGAGTTCGTTTTCTGTGAGATTAAATTCTTGTCGGATTAGTTCCGGTTTAAACACTTCTTTGAATTTGTCTTTGATCAGCCGAAATAATTTTGTCATAGTGCTTTTTTCGATATGATAGGTTTCTTTGATTTTAATTGTTTTTGCCAGTTTGTCCTTTAACTTATCGATTTTCTGATCGAAAGCAAGGCAAACTTCTTCATCAGATAACTGTAATAAGCATTTGATCTCAGTAATACTGAAATCGGCCAATTGAAGATTCTTAATTTTAATATAATCGTACAATTGATTTTTATTATAGTATCGATAACCATTCTCAACATCAACGAAGGCAGGTGATAGTAAATTGACCTGGTCATAATATCGTAAGGTTTGAGTTGAGCATTGGCAGAGATTGGCAAACTCTTTGATTTTTATCATATCTATACCCCCTACTCAAAATATATCTTTATAGTTTACTTTAAGGTCAAGCTTATTTTTTCTTTAGTCAATCGATTCCTGAATTAAGGCAATGATTCTTTTATCAGTTAAATAATTTTCATGTTCAATATCAGAATAAATATGTAAATCGACCGTTTCATAATTGTCGGCCAATTTTTTTTGAATTTCACTTTTCAATGTCAGATCGGTATCGGAACCAATGACAGTTACCGGACAAGTAGTATTTTTTGCGTATTCAGTCACTATTATATTGTTGGATATGAATACCTTAAACGGTCCCCGAAAAATCGGTATGATTTTATTATAAAGATCGGAAAAATCCCGAAAACCGGCCAACAAAAATAAATGATCACATTTACGAACAGATGCGAGGTAGGCAGCCATGCCACAACCATAACTATGACCAATCACAACTATTTTTCTCCCCGGATAATGATCCGCAGCCCAATCATAAAACTCCTCAGTTGATGCTTGCATTGTGTGCAAATTCATTTTCCCGCGGCTGTCTTGCGTGCCGTAATAGTCAACAGCAAGAAATGGAACATCATAGAAAGAAGCATAAATACCTACGGTATTGTAGGCAACATAAAACGAACCGCCAAAGCATAAAATAATAGTATTGGATTCATTTGTCAGATTATAACCATAACCTGTCAACTTTTTTGTATAGTGTATTTTCTGTGGAGTCACATTGACTTCATCCATCTGTTTCTTCCCTTTATAAAAAGAATAGGAAATGGTCAGTAAAATTGAATTACTCAAAAACCCGATAATCAAAATCCACATAACAATTTTTAAAATAACTCTAATGACTTCCATTTATCTTATCTTCCTCTTGTTTTCGTAAATAATAATTTGGAGCTTCCGGATCGTGTCCGTATTTCTTAAGATTATTTACTACTAAAAAAGTAAGAAATTTTGTGAAAATACGGGTTGTGAGTTTACCAGGAGGAGGTTGTGCCTCTTCGTACAGGCTATTGGGAGATTGAACTCCCTCAACAATGTTCCGGATAAACTTATCAAAAGCCGGGACAATTCTCTTGCGGTTCATATGTTTTTCCAGAGGTTTTCCGTCCAACATAGCCCCGATACCTAATACAAAACCGCCTTGCCATGACAGATGATTCTGTTCTGCAAATAATTTAAGACAGATAAGTCCGTGCTGATGTGTATGGATATAGGGCATACCCCCGTTGATGATGCCATAAAGTTTTTGACCGGAAAAATTTCCCTTAATCGAAGCTAATTCAAGTAATTCAATTAGTCTGGCAGGATAAGTATTGATATAGCAAGGTCCTGATATGATAATGGTTCCGGCCTTTTGCATTGCAAGTACCAATTCATCCAAACTACCTCTCTGGGGCAAAAAGAATATTTTACCACCGGTGACAACTTGGACGCGTTCAAGTAACATGGCGCTGGTTCCTTTATGTCTGGGGCTGGCACAAATAAGCATTATATTCGACTTATTCATGGATAATCTCCTGTACAATATTATTAAGTGAGACCCTATTTAATCTGCTGTCAAGAATAAATGTCTGTCCTTTGACACTCATGATCTTTCGGTTTTCCTGATGAAGATGTAAAAAGGCTGAGCATTCTGCTTCATTCAAATTATCTCCTATACCAACCATATAATAGTTCATGCCAACTCTGCTCATTCCCTTTACTATTTCTCCGTCTTTCACCCGGTAGCGAGGATCTCCGAGAGCCGCCATACGGTCCATCACCTTCTTGATATGGTGGCTGACACTGCCAAATACTACAGGAGAAACCAGTACAAGTGAACGGCACACCGCTATTTTGGGCAACAGTAATTGCATGTCATCTTGGATAATGCAACGGCCAAAAGTTTTCCCGCTACAGCTGTTACAAGCCGCACATGGTTTGATTTGGAGGGCATCGGCGGAAAAACGAACAATTTCAGTTTCACTAAGATGCATTGCTTCCTCCAGCGTCGGACCCCAATTTCCTCTGTTGTCATCTGAGATGATTAATATCATATGTTGTCCTCTTATTTGTTAATATCTTGTGCGATAAATTTTAAATTCTGATACAATTGATCGATCACCATTCGTGCTTTGGCCAAATCTTCATCGGATATTCCTGCGAACAAATTATCCATAAAAAGGCGATTGCTTTGCCTATATTTTTGTTCAAACACTTCAACTGCAGGGGTAAGCTTCACAAGTGTCCTGCGTTGATCTGCTTCATCTTTTTCCAGGATAATAAATCCGGTTGACTGTAACCGTAACAGAAGTTGCTTCATATTTTGATGAGAAGTTCCCACAAAGTTGGCTATTTGAGAAATAGAGGGTAAAGGCTGCAGCATACAGGCTCCCAGTAAGGCAAACCATTGTTTCCATGTTATTTCTTCAAATACATAATCCCCCACAGTTTGCATACGGTTAGCAAATGCAGTTAACATGCCGAAAAGGTAATATCGATCATCTATACTGTTCAGGTCAATGGACATGTGGATATTATCCGGTTGGATTTTATTTTGCTTCATGGGGTCTCACCGCTTATTAATGCTTCTAATACAGCAGTTTTAATGATTACACTTGAGGCTGTTGCACCACTTATACTGTCCACATCCGGACTGTTATTTTTAACGATGCTATCACAAATTGCTTCAGCACCATAACCGGGGCCGTGACTATGTTCCGGAAGATTTACCCGGAGGATTCGGCCATCACGCACAGTTACCTCTACTTGCGCAGTAACCAAAAGTGCAGATGCACTTCCCTCGTAAACTCCATTGGGTATATCCGAGATATTAACCATGGTAAAATCTTGTTCAGCGTATTTATTTATCTGTTGACTCATTAAAAAGAAAACGACAGCAACAATCACAAACAACAGAATAGCTGACAAAATGAGAATTCGTTTGATCTTCTTATTACCCTTCTTTTCCATAGAAATCTTCTCCTTGAAAATAAGTAATATATTACCTATTTAAGAATAATATGACACAGAATGTCTGTCAAGATATTCTGTGTCATATTAGAAATTTAATTATTTAAGCATAAAGTTGACCCTAATTGTTCGTAGTATTTTTCACAATATAATATTATTTTATTACATTATTATTCTGAAAAATTAATTTTGGCAGAACCGACCCCACCTTCAAAAAGAAGCTCAATATCACCTTGACCAAGTTGTGTATTATTATTTACATTATCTTGATCTACAAGAATTTCGCCTAATCCTTTTTTGATAATTAGTTTATAATCACCTGCAGAACCTGTTAAATTAATTTGACTGGAGCCGACGCCCATTTTGAATGTGTTCTTGCCTGATAACTTACCTGAAAACTCAAATTGACCCACACCCATATCCAAATCCAGATTATTAAACAAACTGTCTGTAATATTAAGTTTTCCGGCTCCGCCCTCTATTGAAGCTTTGTCACTTGCAGATATGTTTTGCAGGGTAGCTTTTCCGGCACCAAATTTTATATCGAAAATATTTGTTCGTATATTTTCTAAGTTTGTCGCACCAGCGCCTGTATTGATTTCTGCTTTTTCCAAAATCTGATCTTCGGGAATATAAAGAGTAAGTTCGGCTTCATTATATATATTATGGAAAAATGATTTTTTATCCTTAATCAGGAGTTTATTATCATTTTCGGTTACAGTTAAATATTTATAATTGCTTTCTACTCTGAAGTTGGAATCAGTTGTTGATTTCACTTCCAGATCAATGCTATTGATATCTATGTCCAAAACACTGATAATATTTTCTATTTCATATGTCATATTTTCACCTTTTACATCAGGAGTAAATATAGGAATCATAAAAGATAAAACATACATAATTCCGCTGATTATACTGATTATAATAATAACTGCCAAAGCTATAGCAATATATTTTATAGTATCGTGCCAAGATCTCATATAATATTTACTCCTCCGAAGACACAGTTTGCTTCAATATATAAAGTTAATGCTTTATCTTGCTGATTGTACTGATTTTCCGTTTTGTTTCGCTTGTCGGAGACACCACCGAAAAGTGCATTGGAATCGATATTAACTTGCACATAATCCGGTACTTTTATATCGATTCCCGCAAAAACAGCTGAGGCCGTAATCATACAGTCTTTCTCGATACGAGCATTGCTGAGGTCACAAGTAATACTGCCGAAAACAGCATCTAATACCGTACCTTCAAATATTTGTCCATCATAATTGATTGTATGGGTTGAGAAAGCAGCAGTATCTTTTTTGAACGATTGACTGTCGTTTTTTAACTCTTTAATTTTTTCACTTGTCTTTATATTAAATGAAGAACCGAATATCATTTTTAAACCAATCAGAACAATTATCACCGGAATAGCTAATTTCCAAACCAAAGCGAATTCGAGAATGCCTTGGGCAGAAAGAAGTAAAGCAACACCGATTATCAGTCCTATTATACTGCCGAATTTATCTCGTTTGCTAAACAAGCCGACAAGAGATGGAACAATAATAAATAAAGTCCACCAACCTTTGAAAAAGACACTTATTTCAGTAAGCCCCAGTGCATTTAAAGCAAAAATAGAACCTAAAACTACCAATGCTATGCCCCAAATTATTCTGCTGATATTTTTGTTGTTCATAATATTGCCTTTCTAACTCCGAAACTTAGTTAATTTATTGTATCAAGGAGTATCAAGATAAAGATAGCAAATTTTTGTAAAAATAGATTAATACCAAGTTTATATCAAAGTTAAAAGATAAGACAAATAAAATTCTATGATCCGGAGAAAGATATCATAGAGCGAGGCATTTTACTATAAAGATATCTTTTTCAGATATACTTATTTAAGCTTAAATCTTTAATAATAATTCAATAATAACAAAGAAGCTTACAACTTTTAGTTTGTAAGCTTCTTACATTGGCAGGGGAGACAGGATTTGAACCCGCAACCGACGGTTTTGGAGACCGTTGCTCTACCGTTGAGCCACTCCCCTATAAATACGCAAATCAGCACTTTTTGAAAATGCTGATTTGCATTTGGTGCCGGAGATGGGACTTGAACCCATACGCCCTTTCGGACAACAGATTTTGAGTCTATCTCGTCTGCCGGTTCCGACACTCCGGCGAGTTACTAAACAAATATAACAAAGAAAAAAATCAATGTCAATTTAGATTATTATTTTGTCATTAATATTCAGAGTTGTATATTTTTTTAATCTTCAACTTCTATATCATCCGGATTTTTCATGTTTTCCGATTCATCATTGTCATCTTTATTATCTTGATTATCTGAGGTGTTGTCTTTATTATTTTGATCAGCATTATCATAATGATCATTATTATTTCTTACAGATCTTTTATTTATTAGATCTTCATGCTTTTTCTTGTCAAATGTTTCAAATGTATCATGATAACTTTTTGGAGATAATTCAATAATTTCGGGTAATATTTCTTCAGTAGTTTTTAAGGTTACATCAGTTTGATTTTGTGATGGTTCATCAGAATGAGACTGTTCTCCGGCATCAGATTGAAACGGTTTATCAGATCGTGCAGATTCACCGGATGGCATGTTTTTCTTTTCTAAAGAATCACTAACAGCAAGAGCAATCGGCCTGATCCTTGAACCTGTATCAGTATTATTTAATTCATCTGTTTGTAACAAGATTCTTTTTTTAGTTTTATGCCGTTCTATTAAGAAAGTAATAATAATTAAGAATACACCTAGCAATATGCTTGCACCACTGATTATTACGGCATGCTCAAATCCTTGTGGAATAAATGTCAACTCGATTTGATTGTTCCCTGCTTCGACCGGAATTAACATTAATGAATCAGAAAAAGGTTTTATCTCTATTTGTTGGTGATTAACTTCTGCTTTCCAACCGGGATCATAAGTTGAGGTGAAAAGCAAATAACCGGAATCCGGGCATTCAATTTCTGCAGTTAAATTATCGGAGCTATGCATTGTGGGATTAACGGAAATTCTTGATAAATTATCATTCCAATATTCAAATTTTTCCTTATCTATTACAGCCGCTTCAAATTCGATAGTACCGTTATGTGAATCATCTTTATTTACATCAAATACAACCCGTACTTTTTCACCTTGATTTAAATAACCTAAATCTGAAATTGAGGTGCCTTTACGGCTTAAATTTTGTTTATAAGTTAATTCAGTCGTATTATCAGTCTGTTCATCTGACTGCTTACTTATATATACTTGATCGAATCGTAAACCTGTCACATCCCAGGCAATCGTGTGATAACCGGATTCATTTGCTCCAATTTCAAAAGAGAATTCAGCTTGTTCATCTGCCAGGAGATCAACTTGAAATTTATTATCCGATATTTCCATAATAGTACAACCGACAGAATTATCAGAATAATAACTCGCAGCTTGCAAAATTTCCCTTTCACCGCCAAAAGCATTGATTAGATTTCTTTGATTGACGAAACTTGTATCATCTGAATTGGTTTGGAAAGAATCCGCAATGTCGGGAACAAAATACAATAATGGTAAAGCATATTCATTTTCATATAATGCGGTAATACCATCAGTTTCTTTTGCTTCATAAAATGAAATTTGCTCTTCCCTGTTCTGATCCAGAATCTTGTATTTAATCCCGAACAAAGAATCCATAATAATATTTGAACCGGTATTTTGATAACTGTTAATTCCGTTATTGTCATAACCTAAATGAGCAAATAATTGAACCGGTTCCTTAGGATAAGTGGAAGCAAAAATAGTTAATCCGGGAAATCCGTACAACATCGGATCATTGACGCATTTATCCGGCCATAATGCTGCTCTCGCATTCGGAGATTCCTGCTTGATTTGCTGAACTCTTTTCAATACGGAAGTCGGATATTCACCTGCTAAATAACCATCGCGTGATCCGTAATATTCATTGTCGTTGATTGAAGCGATTCCGACCATGGTATTGATCGTAAGTTCGACAACCATGATGAATAATAATGCTAAAGAAATAAATCTTTTTTGAACTTTAGGATCTAGGCCTGTATTAAATATAAGAGTAAAAATGAATAAAACCAAAATTGTAACTAAGATTAATGAAAATTTATATTGTTCCCGGTCAATTTTTTGCAATAACAATAAAAGAATGATCCAAATCCCGAGAGTTTTCGACCAAGACACTTTGTCGTAATTATGCCAAGAATCATAAGCGGTTATAGCCATTGAGCATAAAAGAAAAATTAAGACAAAAGAATTTCTGAACGGTAATTGATTAGGATAATGAAAACCATGCCAAATAAAGTTCAGAACATTATTATTCAGACTGATAATTAAAAAAAACATCAGAACTGTATGAACTACTTTGGTAGAATAAGAAATTCGTTTACTGCTGAAAAAAAACGGAATGATTATGAGTAAGATCGCACCGGCATAAAGATTCGGCATACCGTCTCTGATGGATAACGGTGCCAAAGTCATTAATCTGCTGACAAAATCAATGAAAGGTTGAAAGAAATCAATTGATTTTGGAAACACATCCCCGGAAGCGGAAGTTCTGCTCAGAGCCATAATAGTGGGCAATAAAGTAGTTGCAGCCATTCCTCCGGCCAGTAACGAACCGCCGGCGAATTTCAGAAGACATTTCCCGGCATGTCCTTTGATTGTTTTCAGTTCTTTATTGTTATTAGTTTCCTGAATATATAAAACTAAATAATAGAAAACTAAGAAGAAACAAACAAAAAAAGCCGTATAATAATTTACAATTAATATTAGTGCAAGACTGACAATATAGAGCCAGGTTCGTTGATTCCTGATCAGATATGTTAAACCGAGAATTGCTATCGGCAATAGAATTATAGTGTCTAACCACATTATATTCCAGGAATAGGCCAGTGAATATCCGGATAGCGCATATCCGCAAGCGATTGCCAGATAAAACCAGCTATGACGTTTGCGGGAAAAATAACTATAACAATAAAACGTTAAACCGCTGGCAGCAATTTTTAAAACAGTTAATAATAAAACTGCTTCACTGATTTGCTGTTCCGAAAATAACAGTAATAATAAATTAAACGGACTGGCCAGATAATAAGTAATTGCTGAGAAAAAATTAAATCCCAGACCTCCGGACCAGCTTATGAACAGTGAATCACCACTCAATAATTTTGACCTCAACTCGCGTAAAAAAGGAGCATATTGATGATATAAATCAATAGTTAAGATATGTTTCGAACCGAACGGATAGACGTTTTGAATGGCATATGCCAGACCTATAATCAGCAAAGGTAATAAAAATGCCAATAAAAAGTATTTACTTTGACCAAGTTTGCTGAGTTTTTTCTGGTAATCAAAAGAATTTTGAATTTCAAATGAAGTTTGAGTTTTTAGTGCTGTTTGGGATTTTTCCATAAATGAATGCTCCAAATCAAATCTGTTATATTATTTAAATAACGAAATTGAGTTTTACTATTTCGCTAACCTGTTTTTCATTTTAACAGAAATTGATCAGATAAAAAACAAAGGATGATGTCAGCTACATCATCCTTGTAAATATCTTAATTTAATATTAACTTTATAATTAAGTTTTCTTTTTCGATTTCTTCCTCGATTTATTATGCTTGCGTTTAATTCTTCTTAAAAACCCGATAATGCCGAGAATTTTTGAAAATTTTGATGTAATTCCTTGAAGATTAATTCCGGAAGCAGCTTTTTTACCTTTGGAAAAAATATTATTGACAGTTCCGATAACATTGTTTGTAATATCGGCAACTGTTTCAACGGTTGTACCTACAGAAGTGGTCACATCTGCAACTTTATCTATAATACCGGGTATATTTTTTGCTGCGGATTCCGTAATTGTATTTACATCCGCTAAAGTTTGATCTGTTTTTTTGATAATATCGGGTAATTGATTAACCGTTTGTGTCAAAGGCAAAGCCATTTCATCTAAAAGATCTTTTGCTTTTTTGAATGTTGCAGCCAAACGATAAAATAAAACCGCAAGTAAAACTATCGCTACAATACCCGCTAAGTATAATAAAACACTCAATAATTCACTTAAAGAAATAGTAACTTCACTAACAATTAGATAAGACATGAAACCACCAACTTCAGTTATATTAAGCTTAAGCTTCTTTTGTTACTTCATCTGTATCTTCTGCAACGACATCAGCCGCTTCTTCTGCAGCCTTATTTTTTCTTTTCAGAAATTTTTCTGAAACTTCTTGGCTTTTGTCCTTTACAAAATCAGCAACTGTATGAGAAGCTTCAACAGCTTTTTCGTAACCTTTTTCAGCTAATTTTACAATATCTTCACGAGTTTCTTTGCCTGATTGCGGTGCAAGCAACAATCCTGCAGCTGCGCCGAGCAATAATCCCGCTAAAGTACCGATGACAACATTAGCTCTGGCTTCCGATTTTTTTTGGTAGCCAAATAAATTTCCAAATAAATCTCCCATTATATTTTCTCCTTTTCTGTTATTTATATTTTAAAAATATTAATGTTATAGCTTATTATACATCAAAAGGATTTATTAATAAAATGTTTTGTGAAAAAAGCAAGAATAATGGTCTGACCATTATTCTTTGTATTTTTAAAAATTATTTATGAAAAAATCTGAGTAAACCTGTAAGCCGGGTTCTGTCGAGGACAATCATCTATCTAGATCCGGGATTTCGCCCGGATTCAAGCCACCTCCACGAAACGTGCGGGTCACACTATTGTTTCTCCACGG
>DUOO01000012.1 GCA_012838795.1 Clostridiaceae bacterium
CCGAAGACGCGTTTTCCATATAACCCAGCAAAGAATTATCGTTGCATTATTTCTTGACTCAATGTTCTTGCAGATCCAATTTGATGTTCAAACATGAGATCCCATATATCTAGACATTTTGCAGATATTTCCTTGTGTTCTTTGAGTTGACTATTAGAGACTTCATCATATAAACCTATTATTAATTTAGAAATCGAATCACCAATCCACCGTATGTTTTCTTTTGGATCACTGTTTGCCTTAATTACACTCTGACTTATTGCGAATATGATGTTTTTGTATGCAATAAGGGATAATGATTCTCTCTCAAGGTAGTAAATAAAGGTATCAATAAGCTTATGACTTAATTTTGATTCCATCAGTTGTAATAAAAAATCTTCATCCCTCTCAAGATCAATAAGATTATCATAAAATAATCTTGAAATTGAGGATTCTAAATCTAGTTTACTATTTCTAAATCTATTAATAATATGTTTCGCCAATTCGTTATATTCATCTTGATTAAAATACAACATCACCATCTTTAATATCTCGTTTGCTTGTTCCTGACTCATTGCATCAATATTACTCATTTCAATTTCAAATTCATTTTTAAGAATATACATTTCAGCCAAACAATGTGATCCTATTCTTACTAAATCTTCATCATCAGATTTATAGCATTTTTCTATAACTTTGATAATGTTATCTTTGTATTTTGAATATAGTAAGAAAAACATATTTCTCATCCCGTGGAAACCAGCAAATCTATAATCTTCTTCAAGAAGTTTAACAATAATTTCAGATGCCCAATCCTTTTTAAAATTATAGACGGGAAAGAGAATAAACATTGAAGAAAGTCTTACTGCCGGACTTTCATCTATAATTATGTGTTCTATGGTTTTTTTAAAGTGATAGAAATAACTCGGGTTATCCCATAGTAAAGCACCGATTGTTTCTGCTACTTGTCCGCATATACAATTAATTGCATTAATAAAAAGTGTATTAAAATTTTTAGTACCGTTATCATTTATGTTAGTTGTATTTGGAATTTTGTGTTCAGGATTTCTATTATTATGTGCGATATCTATTAATAAATCTATTATTTCTTGAGACCATGATACATTCCTTTTCTTTTCTATAATCCTGCAAATTGAACTAGCTCTATGGGAATCATAATTGCAACGGTATCTCAATATTGCGTTTTCAATTAAAGATTTATCAACATTTATTAAGGAGTCACTTTGAGAAATTCCATCAAATAACACATCAATAAAAACATCATCGATAGCGTCTTTTTCCATTGAAAGTACTAATTTTAAAATATCCTCAGGTCTTTCCGCAACCACATTACTAAAACTTTTTGAAAAGCTTTCAAGAGAACTATCTATAGTTCTGCCAGGAAGAGTTTGAATACTCCGAGTTTTTTTGCTTTTTAGTTTTTTGCTTAGAAGTATCCCTTTCCAACTATAGTCAGATAACTTTTTATCGGATACTGGAGAAGTAACTAAACCTCCAGTGATAGAATAGTATTTATTATAGAGTTGTGAACCTAGAGGAAATTTGCGCTCTAAAACTTGTAATTCTTGTCTTGCTTGATTGCTAAGTCTGTAAATAGGCATAACTTTCAACAATTCATATTGTAAATCACCATGAAAACTCCAATAAACCGTGTTTCCATGTTTCTCTTTATTATATTCAATCCTACTTTTATACCAATCTTTTGCCCTAGGAGAAATATAATGAATGATTAAATTTTCTAGTTCTGAAAAATATTCATTTCGGCAAGTAATCCCGTGCTTGGCAATAACTTGTTTTATCAATGCTAATTCATCACGATTACCGCTAGTCTTGTCAAAAATAATATTTTCAAAATTATCTATAATAAAAGAAATTATCCTATCACTATAGGCTGTTGGTAGATTAATAAATATGTCTAAAAAAATCTCGTTAAAAAGTATATTACTTAATTTTTCTTTACTTATGATTAGCTTCCAAATCAAATCTGGATTAGTCGAAATTATTGCAGCACTAGCCTTTTTAATAATACGAATACAAGCCCGTTCAATAGTTACTTTGTCATATCTGCCTGACCAATCACTGAAGGCATTAATTTCTTCTGGATATACCGGCAGATATGGTAGCAATAATTGTAGAACTTCTTCGCCATTTTGAATAAGGAATTCAGTATCATCCAATAAAAAATCATCCTCATATCTGTGGATTTTTTGCTCTCTGTTTTTTATCTTGTTTTCTAATAAAAAGGCGAAATATCTAATCGTTCTTAGTTCACAACATTTTAGCATGGATTTAAAATCAATATACTTATCTGCAAATTCAGGAAATTTACAATAAAATTGCATTCTTAGTTCAAACATTTCATCGCTGTCTTCGTTGATATCATAAGAGAAACACAATGCAAACTTATTAACATATGCTCCGTTGCTAAGCGCATGTATTTTTATGAATTCTAAATCTTTTGTGTCATAGTTTGGCCGAATACTTATTAATATATCTAAAACAAGGTCCTTTTTTTCACTATCATTAAACCATTTATCCAGTATACCGGCATCTCTTAAAACTCTATAAAAATTAACTCTTGAAAATATGACATTATTTATGAGATGGCTACTCCAAACTCTATTCTCACAGTATTCAATTATAAAATTAGAAATATTAGAGTCAACTTCGCCAACCTGATTTAACACTTCGAAGAAAACGAATTTATAACTAAAACGGATAGTCTCATCATCAAGAAGTAAAAGGCCTACATTAAGAAAATCCATGCTTTCATATTCGATTAAATTTTGCATAAACATCTGAAGCTGGTATCTTCTTCCTGGAGTTTGCTTTTCTTTAGTTCCGATTATGTTGATGATGTTTTGTCCGGAATAGTATTGCGAAAGCATATTATCTGCCAACAAAGAATCTAATATCGATTGATGAGCAAACGAAACCTTCTTGTCCTGTATAATTAAAAAACCATTCGATGATAAATAATTAAGTTCAGAGATGTCTGAAGAGACAACAGCTAATGGAATGCATATTCTGCCAAGTTCATCAAATTTATTTACAAGGTTTTCCTTAGTTTTAGTTAAGTTATTCTCACTATGACCTAAATTAGAGTAATTTTCCGATAATTGATTCCACCATTTGCGTACCAAATGGTTTGTTGTTGAACACTCGTTGTACTCATTCTGTTGATTTAAATGTTGCCAAATATAAAGGTTGCTGGGAATTCTTAATAAATCTTTTAGCTTATCAGTTAATGTTAAATATCCTTCCCCTATGACATTTTTTACTTGCTCATCATCTAACTCATCAATATAGATTTTTTCCCATTCTAGTTCATTATTCCTATCATTTTTTCTAAAAATTATTTTTATGTTGTTATCATTTTCTAAATCATAGGTTCTAGAAATAAAAACCAATGAGATTTTATATTCTCTTTCTATATTTATATATTTCACTTGTTCTATTATTTGAGAGCAAACAATTAACGCATCTCGTGAATGAGCTTGTGTCCATCTTAAAGCATCGAGTTGATCAAGGATAATAACAGCTCTTTCATCTTTTGCTATGCTGTGCATGCAGTGGACAATAGAGGCTGGTAATCCTAAATCTGAACCCCATTTCTCAGCTGTACCTGAAGGGATTCGTTTATCGAGTTTAATTGCAAGATAACGAATGTCCTTCTTTTCGCAGTGGCTGATAATATTTTCTGCACAACCGCTTTTTCCTCTGCCAGCTTTTCCGTGAATTATTAAAGATTTACCATTTTCTATAGCTTCCCAACATTTTTCAAATTCTTTACGAATTATCATCCCATCATTTAGAGGTTGAAAGAACATTTTATATTCATTATTTAATTCCATTATTCGAGGAACAATTTTACTATCATA
>DUOO01000002.1 GCA_012838795.1 Clostridiaceae bacterium
AACGGGCTAAAGGCTATATCCATTATAAGAATCAACGCTATAAACTAAGGCGGATGCACCGGTTATGCAGCGTTGTCTTCCAAGACGTAAATCATCAACTTTTAACAGATTCTGTGTACAATGAACTTTTACTTTCTTTGGACGAAAGCGACCTGCAAATACAAGAAAAAGAAGAACAGATCATTTCTTTAACAAAAAAGCTTGCACTCGATAGTTATCTGGATGCACATCCTTTTTCTCTTTCAGGTGGACAAAAACAACGTTTAGCCTTTGCTACCGCTCTCTTAATGAATCGGCCAATCCTCATTTTGGACGAGCCTACATCAGGACTCGATTTAAAACACATGGTAGCCATGGCGGAAATATTAACAGAATATGCCCGGGACCATCTCATACTACTGGCTACCCATGACCAAGAGCTGCTCCGGCTGCTGGACGCAGAAATTCATGAGCTGGTTGATCCTTCTTTAACAACGGAAGTTTTTTATGAAAATCAGTAATAAAATCATTATGAGCAGTTTTCGTTTACTTTCGTTTTTTTTCCCGGATAAACCGGTAGATGAAATCTATACTCATGCAAAAGCGCATAACGAGAGACAGAGTTTTAAACTTCCAAATGATAAGAAGATAGAATACAAAGATGAAAAAATTCATACAGATATTGGAACTTACCATTGTCTCCGCATGAAAAAGAAATTTTTGAAAAAGAATGGGCTAATAAAAAAAGAACAAAGACCAAAGCGAGCTGTACTCTATATTTGTGGCGGAGGTGGAGTGTACGACTATTGTCAAATGCAACTTCCCCTTGCTAAAAAACTTTTAAATCGTGTTGACTGCGAAATCTATTATCCGTTTTACCCACCTTCAACGAAGCAGCCAATTAAAGAAGCATATCGAATGATTTTTGAAACGTACAGATCGATGTTGAACAATTACGATCATAAAACAATAGGTGTCTTGGGTGTGTCATTTGGAGCAACTGCAGCGATGACGATGCTCTCGTGGAATAATTATTACAAAGAGAATCTTCCGATGCCGGCGATAATTGTCGGCTTATCCCCCGGTCACATGCCTGCAAATTTAGCTGAAAAAGAAATGCTCGAAGCATACCGAGGTATAGACCCGCTCATTTCCGTAGATATGGTTGAGGCGTATGGACGTATACACAAAGGCGGAGAGGAAGCGGATGAATGGCTCATTTATACTGCCAATGGTGATTTTCGAAATGACGGAAAAATCTTTCTCTACTTTGGTGAAAAAGAAAGCCTGGCATTTGCAGTGCCGCTATATCGTGAATCATTTGAGAGGGCAGGGGCTGATTATCGGATTCATGTCGAGCCTGAAATGCCACATTGCTATGGTGTTATGAGGATAAACAAAGCATCAAGGAAAACATATGACGAAATTGTTTATTTGTTAAATGGGCTTTAACTGTTTCTCACTTTCATAATTTGCAGGATTGTTCTCATATTAGTTGAAATTCAAACGAAACTGAAGAGTTAATACTGCTTTTATTTACTCAAAGTTAAAAACTTATTGCCCAAATAAGGAATCGCTCTTTTATCATGGCTGATACTGATGATAGTTAAATCTTTGTCAGATTTTTGTTTAAGTAGTCTCAAACCGCTAAGTAATTGCTCCAAACTGCCCGTATCAAGCCCGACGGTCGGTTCATCTAAAAACAAAATTTCCGGTTCATTCGCGATAATACAGGCAAAACCTAATTTTCTTTTTTGCCCTTCACTCAAGCTTAACGGATGGCGTTCAAGCATATTTTCAAATCCGAAAAGCTCGATTAATTGTTCGATAAACTCCGGAGATTTTGAATTTAAATAAAGCTCGTCTTTTACACGTGGCATAAAGAGTTGATAGTCCGGATTTTGCAGAACATAACCGATTTTCTTTCTTTTCTCTCTTTTGTTGAATATAGATGAAATACTGCCTTCACTTGGTTTTTCAAAACCAATTAACAGTTTAAGCAATGTTGTTTTTCCGCAACCGTTTTCTCCTAAAATAACCCATTCGTCTCCTCTTTTTACCTGCCAGGAAAAATTATTGAACAAAAAGCAATTATCTATATGATAAGTCATATTATTAACAGAAAATATGGTTTCCGCATCTTTATCATTTGTTGCAATTTTTGCTGTCCATGTTTTTTGTTGAGGAATCACACAAAGATAGGTTTGATACTCTTTTATAT
>DUOO01000013.1 GCA_012838795.1 Clostridiaceae bacterium
CGAGAATTCTTATCATTACAGAGTAATAGCATTAAACAAATATAAACAAATCTTGATTAAGACGATAATCAGACGCAAAATTTTACGTCTGTTTATTAGTGCGCAGAACTTGGGACGGGATAAAACTAGAACCGGAATAATTAATAGAATAATATCAAGAGGTTTATGAATAGGCTCTATGTCTAATTTTTTTTGCAAGATTAGGAAATCAATAATAATTCAAATAGCGAAGAATCAAAATTAATTCCTACACCTCAATCAATATTAATCCCCTACACCCAATCAAAATTAATTCACTAGCATTCACGCTCACTTTCAACAAATGAAAAAACTGTAAGTCTTGAAAGTCTGCGACATAATACTTTCAAGAAATGAAAAATTATGATCTTGATTGCAATAACAGCAATTTTCGTTTGTGCTAATTTAAAATACAAATTTCAAGGAGAGAAGAATGAAATCATTATTTACTGATGATTATAGTTTGTATGACTATAGTCAAGAACTTTTACAGGCTACTGCAGATGATAAAGTTAATGAGATTCAATTTCCGGATATGGATTGTGACCAGGTAAAATACGGCTAGAACTTGATATATTATACGGTTGGTACTTTGCAGCTACAACAAGATCGAACAAGAATTTGAAATATGACAGAATAGAAATCAAGAATATAACCGAATGAAAACAAAAAATATGACCGAATACAAATTGAAAATATGACCGATTTGCGCTATTCTTCTTATAATAGACCAGTTATAACAAGTCAATAAAGAAATAAAAAGATTTTAATATAACTAACAAAGAGGATAACATGCATAACGAGATATATTTGCCAAGATTAATAGATAAGCTAGTTGCGCTCAAACTGGAAAGCTTTGGAGCTATTTGTATAGAAGGTGCCAAGTGGTGCGGAAAGACTTGGACTTCAAGGCATCACTCTAAAAGTGCTATATATTTAGGTGATCCAAGTAGAAACTTTCAGAATAGAGAGTTGATGAAGCTGGAACCTAAAACTGCTTTGATCGGAGAAGTTCCCAGATTAATTGATGAATGGCAAGAAGTACCTTCGGTTTGGGATATAGTGAGACATGAAGTGGACAATAGAGGAAAAAAGGGACAGTTTATTCTAACAGGTTCGTCGACTCCGGTACAAAAAGGGATATTACATAGTGGGGCCGGTAGAATTTCTACGATTAAAATGAGACCGATGTCTTTATTTGAATCAAAGGATTCATCGGGACAGGTTTCTTTGCAGTCTCTTTTTGATGGAACCTTTGAAGCTAAAGCAACTCCGGAGATAGATTTACAGACACTTATAGAATTAACAATTCGGGGCGGATGGCCGGGTAGTTTAGGCTTGAGTTATGAACAATATAGCTTGATTCCGAAAGAGTATATAAGTTCAATAATAAACCATGATATTTACAGATTGGAAGGAATCAATAGAAATTCAAAAAAAATGCAGAATTTACTTAGATCTCTTGCAAGAAATGAATCGACTACGGCTTCAATTTCTACCTTGAGAAAAGATATAACGGAATATGAAAATGACAATCTGGACAATGATACAATTTCAACATATTTAACTCTATTTGAAAGATTGTTTTTGATTGATAATCAAAAAGCTTTTTCAACCAATATCAGATCGTCAACACGTATCAAGCAGTCAGATAAAAGGCATTTTGTAGATCCGTCTTTAGCTATTGCCATATTAGGGGCAAGTAACGATGATTTACTAAATGATTTAAATACATTTGGGTTTATGTTTGAAGCCCTTTGCGAAAGAGATTTAAGAATCTATGCTGAGAGCTTAGGAGGGAAACTATATCATTATCAAGATTATAAAAACAGGGAAATTGACGCAATTGTTCAACTGGAAGATGGTAGGTGGGGGGCCTTTGAAATAAAATTAGGAGCAGATGCCATCGATAACGCTGCAAGCTCATTAATAGGAATAAGAGATGCACTGGAAGCTGAAGATGCAAAAATCCCGGATGTTTTAGCCGTTATCTGCGGACTCAGCAATTTTGCTTATCAGAGGGAAGACGGAGTCTATGTTGTACCAATTACTGCACTGAGACCCTAAAGTTCTTGATTAATAGTGTACCCGGAACAGCTTTGTTTTTACATAATATGACCGACCGATAAGCCTAAATATTTTTTATGAAATCCTTAAGGAACCTTAATGAACAAATTAATCAAAGTAACAAATTCAAAATACACAGAATATGAAGAATTAATTAATCAGAGAGATACATTGTTCAAAGAAGCAATGCA
>DUOO01000014.1 GCA_012838795.1 Clostridiaceae bacterium
AAAGCAGACAAATACTTAAAGAACAATTAAACTTAGATACATTTAGCGGTATTATCCGCTTATTGAAATATGTTATCGCTTTTACTTTTTCTGTTGAGGGAATCGGTGCTTTGTTTTTAGCAACGCGATTTGTTCCGCGCTTCGGTTGGCTTAAAGGTATTTGGTATTCGATATTTCAAGCGATTTCCGCTTTTTGTAATGCCGGTTTTGATAATCTTGGTGACTCAATTTATCCTTGGCGTGAAGATCCTGTAGTTAATATTACTATTATGGCATTGGTAGTAATTGGCGGCTTGGGATTTTTGGTAACAAAAGAAATTTTGCAAAAACGGAAATTTAAGATTCTTTCCGTCCATGGAAAATTAGTTTTAACTATTACCGGAATTTTAATATTTTTCGGTGCCCTTTTCTTTTTTATTTTGGAATACTCAAATCCGGAAACTTTAGGCAATGAAAGTTTTGGTGTGCAGGTTGGTCAATCGTTCTTTCAATCGGTAATTGCCAGAACTGCAGGATTTTATTCAGTTCCGATCGGAAGCTTGCGAGATTCTTCGGCATTTCTATTGATAATTTTGATGTTTATCGGCGGATCGCCCGGATCTACTGCGGGTGGTCTAAAAACAACTACTTTCGGTGTGTTGATTCTTTCAACTATTTCCACGATAAAGGGTGAAAAGGATCCGGTTGCATTTAATAAGCAGATTGGCTCCGGTACAATTCGTAAAGCTTTGGCATTAGTCGTCGTCGGTTTATTATTAGTTATCTCAGTTTCGTTTTTATTAACTATTACTGAAAAGGCCTCATTTATTGATTTGGTTTTTGAAACAGTATCTGCATACGGAACTGTCGGTTTATCAAAAGGGATTTCCCCTGATTTAACTACATTCGGTAAATTAATGATTACCTTAACTATGTATGCAGGAAGAGTCGGACCGCTGACTTTAGGTTTTGCGATCAGTAATCGTACTAATCCGAGCAAACTACATTATCCGGAAGCAAATATTGCGATCGGTTAATACGGATTTTACTTGACTGCTATAATATTCAATAATATTTAAGTGGTAATCGATAAAATATTAAATGATAAAACAAAAAAATAATAAATGATAAAACAAAATATTTTCAAAATAAGTGGAGAATCTAATACACATTAATGTTTTTATGGACAAAGATTCTTATCGAGAGGAATGTATAATGAATAAAAATTTATCAGTTGTTGTACTTGGTGCAGGTATGTTCGGTTCATCATTAGCCAAAAAACTATTTGAACTTAATGTTGAGGTAATGGTAGTCGACAGTGACTTTGATGTTATCAATGAACTTGCAAATGAAGTAACAGCTGCAGTTCAATGTGATTTGTTTGATGAAAAAGCTGTTGAGGAGTTGGGGCTATCCAATTTTGATGTAGCAATAATTGGCATCGGCGATGATTTGGAATCATCAATTATTGCGACTCTGGCAGCTAAAGATCATAATATACCGCGAATTATTGCCAAGGCTAATTCACATATGCAAGCCAGAATATTGGATAAATTAGGTGCAACTCAGATTATCTTCCCGGAAATTGATATGGGTGAACGTCTTGCTCGCAGTATATCCGGCAGTAACTTTATGGAATATCTCCACTTTAGTGATGAATATACTATAATGGAAATTGAAGCGGTAAATTCTTGGGTAGGTAAAGACTTAACGGAAATTGAATTTGCTAAAAAATATAATATGATGGTAGTAGGTTTTAGAAGGAATGGCAAAACAATACTTTCCGATATATCAAAATTTAAAATTCAAACCGGTGATGATTTAATTTTACTCGGTAAATATGAAGATGCTGAAAAACTTGAGGGTATAGAATAAACATTTTTATAAATTAATATCTATCGGCAGTTAAAACATTGAATTTGATGAGGTAAGCATGCGATTATTTCTGATAAGACATGGCGAAACTCAATGGAACAAATGGCAAAAAATACAAGGCCAGGTCAATATTCCGTTGAATGAAACAGGTGAAGCAGAAGCTCGAAAATTGTCTGAAATATTGCGAAACAAAAAATTTGATGTAATCTACACAAGTCCGTTGAATCGAAGTAAAGACACTGCTGGAATTGTGTTTGGTCATGATGCTGTGATTATTATTGAACCTTTGATTATCGAAATGGCTTTCGGAATCTATGAGGGATTTAATTATGGCAATCTGGATATTGATAAAAATCATGACTTGTACACCTATTTCTATGATCGGAAGAATTATGTTCCTCCAAAAGGCGGAGAATCCATACAGCAAGTCACGGATCGGGCAAAAGCTTTTCTCAATAAGATGTTAAATCAGCATCGGAATGAAACAGTTATTGCCTTTTCACACGGAGCATTTATCAATTGCGCAATATCTGTTGTTCTCGATCTTATTCCGCTTCAGGAAAAATTAATCCGACCGATCAAGAATTGTTCAGTTACAGTCTTAAACAATAAATCAGGGCAACTTGAAGTAGAACAAGAAGCCGTTGATGTGATCAGAGGTGAAATCCTGATATTGTAGGATTTAGGAACAGAAAGTAAGAGTTGTTAAATATATAATTTGACAAGATTTATTTTTATGGTATTATAACTAAGCTAAATCAATAATTGCTTGCTTAGCTCAGTTGGTAGAGCAGCTGATTTGTAATCAGCAGGTCGGGGGTTCGAGTCCGTCAGCAAGCTCCAATAGTGAAACCCTTGATACGGCAGTGTTTCAAGGGTTTTATATTTCCAATAGTCCGGAACGGTGGCTCTCACTAGGAAACATCTGACCGTCCGGAGTAATAAAAGCAGATAGTCTTTTCTGTTCGAGTAATACAGATTTAAGTTTTGGGTTAAGAGGAATATCGCGAATAGCGTTTTTATTTTTTAGAGAAGATAATCCATCCGCTGTTATTCCACGTCGAATTTCTAAAACATCAATTTTAATGTCTTTTATTTGCAAACCTAACGCCTCAGAGAGATATAAGCCAGTGAGAGTCAATATTTGATAGTAGTTGTAATATTTAGTTACTTTAGCGTACTCTAAAAAGCGTTTCAAATCGTTATCTGAAATTACTCGACGACACGACTTAACGCTATTTTATCGTATCAAATACTAAATTTTGAGTGGGATTAACTATATCGAAACCCAATGTATATAGGGATTGGAACGAATCAAGTTATGGATTATCGAACGGAATACTAGGAATCAATTGCCGGCACTCAGCCGGGTTTTTTGTGCCGGGTAAATCAACGTTTAATCCGGTCAAATACGATGAGTCAGCGAATGCTGAAAGATATAAGCAGGAGCAGAAACAACGACGTTATGAGCGGGAATTACGTAAGACTAAACGAGCTAGAAACATTGCCAGAGATTTAGGTGATGAAGACGAAACAAGAAGACTTAATCAGAAAGCAAGGTTACAATCTCAACGGTTGAGAGAGCATATTGCCGAGCATGATTTGAGAAGGTCGAAAGTCAGAGAAAGACCGATGGATAAGCCGGTGGTTGTAACAATTGCAAGCAACAACCAAATAGAAGCACGTAACCCAGCAGATGGTACAGGTGCAGGAATCTATACAGGATACGCAAAACTTACTAAAAGACAACAAAAACTAGATGCAATGTTGCCTGAAAGTGGAAAGAGAATCACGATTAATAAACGTGATATTAAAATGAAAGACTTATCAGCATTAACAGCAAAAAATGGTTGTGAATATGCAGTGTTTACAAAAGGTGGCCAAAGAATTTTAGCACGTGGTAGCTCAACAAATGCGATGGTTAGCACTGAATATTTGGAAAATCTTGCTAAAGACGGTTGGAGGTTTAGCGGGCACACACATCCCGGAGTCGGGCATGTTGTCCGAATGAGTTCTCAAGGTGATAAAAATGTGTTAAAATTATTTAAACAGAAGCAAAGCGTTATATATGATTCAGTGGGCGGTTTTGACGTTTTTGACTCAGAAGGTGGAAATCATGAAAATCGTTAAAATGGTTAAAAGAAAAGAAACAGAATTAATTGCAGAAAATTATTGTAATCGACACGGTTACGATTTTGAAATGCTTAAAAGTTTACCTTTTTTCAGTATGAGTAGTTTTGGAGCATATGCTATTCCAAGCAAGGTTATTCCAGATGGATTAATGAATGATTTAGATACTCAGCCTACCTCTATTTTGTTAGCAGTTAGAGAAAAAGACAGCTTTATAATCGAAGAAACCGAACATACAAAACCATACTTTAATGGTGAACTAGATCATTTATTATAAACATAGTACCTAAGCGGACATCTAAGAAGACAAGATACTATAGCAAAAAAGCAGTCAGAAATGGCTGCTTTTTTATTAGGAGGAAATCTAGAATGGCACAAGATGATTATTTTGTTGTCGTATATCACATATGTAATTATTTGTATGATTGTCTCAAACAAGGCAAAGAGATTGATATAGAACAAATAAAGCCTATTAATAAAAAATTTGTAATAAAAGAGAATTACTGGAAATACATTATCTGCAATTTATATAAAGACGGTTACATTGACGGCATAACCATTTATAATGCTGATGATGAAACTCATATAACAAATCTTGAAGATATACAGATAACACCAAAAGGAATCGAGTATTTACAAGAAAATAATATGATGAAAAAAATAGTAAAAGGGCTGAAGACAGTAAAAGAAATTACACCTTTAATATAAAACGAGAAGAAACCGAATTATAGCTGATAACGCAAACAGCGATTCAGATAAACATAGCCACTCGTAAAGGGTGGCTTTTTTAATGCAAAAAAACAGCTTATCCAAGCGTAAGAATGTAGGAATAAAACATGGCAGATGAATTAAACAATAACAATCAACAACAGGACAGTGGCACGAATTCAGCCACTGACCCACAGCAAGGCACTCAATCGCAATCACCTGATGCACAGGGTAACAATGCAGGAAGCGAAAAGACTTTCACTCAAGAAGATGTGAACAACATTGTTTCTCAACGACTTGAGCAAGAAAAAAAGAAGATGCCGAGCAAAGAAGAATTAGAAGCTTTCAAGAAATGGCAAGAAGACCAGAAAACAGCCGAAGAAAAACGAGCAGAAAAAGATGCTGAATACAACCAAATGCAAGCTGAGTTGAACCTTTACAAGAACAAAGAAAAGGTGACAAAAGCAGGAATTAATCCGGAGTTTGCAGAATTTGCAGTGTTCGAAGTATCTAAGCAAGTTAATGATTCGACTGATTTTGATACGGCTTTAACGTCATGGATTGAAGCAAATCCACAATACAAAGTTACACAAGAAGAACCGGAAGACAAACCGCCTGCAATCGTTATTCCGCAGGCAAATACAGAAAAAGTTAAAGAAATGAATCAAATAATGAACAACATCATCCGAGGAAAGAGAGGAAATTAATTTATGCCTAATATTACAAGAACACAAGCAGAAGCTTTAATTAATCCTGAAATCTCAAGAGAGATTATCAAAGATATTTCGTTGCAGTCTGCAGGTCGAGGGTTCTAGTCCAGCAGTAAGCTCAACAATAAAACTCTTGAAGCACAAAAGTTTCAAGGTTTTTCTCTTTGGCACTATATTTGTATTATTGTTTATTTTAGTTAGTAGTGAGTAGCAGTAAAAAGTTAATTCATGGGTT
This sequence comes from Clostridiaceae bacterium, assembly GCA_012838795.1. Classification (GTDB taxonomy): domain Bacteria; phylum Bacillota; class Clostridia; order Saccharofermentanales; family DTU023; genus UBA5436. The sequence goes on from DUOO01000014.1 coordinate 5,638, forward strand.
ACTCCATCTTTCTTTAAAAAGCACATCCAGTAAACTGATCAATATCAATCAATATACAACCTAAGACATCAAAATAAGTTATAATGATATTGATATTCAACACAAGAGTTGACTAACGTAGAAATAGAATATTACATCTAATTGTTATTGTTTGATATGATCAATAAATGATCGTGTTAAATTGATTGTGTTAATTATATGAATAATTTTGAAATTCTAGGAGGTATGTATATGATATTGCAAAACGTAGATTGGAAACATATTCAAAATGGCAGTGATATCAGAGGTGTTGCTTTGGATGGAGTTGCCGGAGAAAGCGTAAATTTAACGATAGAGGTTGCTTATGCGATCGGGCAGGCATTTGCTTGTTGGTTAGAAAAGAAAACGGGCAACGAAATGTCTACTTTAAGTGTTTCGGTCGGTCGAGACTCGCGTTTGTCGGGGAAAACTCTTGAAAACGCGTTAATGTCGGGTCTTGCAAGTAAAGGAGTTAAATTGACCGGTTTCGGAATTGCTTCAACACCCGCTATGTTTATGTCGACTGTACAAGAAGAGAATGCATTTGATGGCGCAATCATGATCACAGCCAGCCATTTGCCTTTTAATCGTAATGGCTTCAAATTTTTTACTGCAGAAGGCGGTTTGGAAAAAGAAGATATCACAGCTATTTTGGAGTTAGCTGCCAAAGTTGATGTGCCTGATAAGATCGAAGATGTTTCTGCAGATAAGCTTGATTTCATTTCTGTTTATGCAGCAGGTTTGGTTGATGTAATTCGCCGAGGTGCAGCGGATCCGGATAATTACGACAAGCCGTTGACAGGATTGCGAATTTTAGTAGATGCGGGGAACGGTGCAGGTGGTTTTTTTGCAGATAAAGTCTTAGAACCGCTGGGTGCAGATACTACAGGAAGTCAGTTTTTGGAACCGGACGGCTCATTTCCTAATCATATTCCTAATCCGGAAGATAAAGAGGCAATGGAAAGTGTTCGTCAAGCAGTACTTCAGAACAACGCGGATTTAGGAATTATCTTTGATACGGATGTTGATCGTTCATCTGCAGTTGATGCGACAGGAAAAGAGATCAATCGCAATCGTATTATTGCCCTGATGGCGGCAATTGTTTTAGAGGAACATCCCGGTACTACGATAGTTACCGATTCGATAACTTCAGATGAGCTCAAAATCTTCATTGAAAGTTTAGGTGGTGTTCATCATCGTTTTAAACGCGGATATCGCAATGTTATCAATGAATCAATCAGGCTCAATAATGAAGGGATCGATAGTCAATTAGCAATTGAAACATCCGGTCATGGTGCATTGAAAGAAAATTATTTTCTGGATGACGGTGCATATATGATTGCCAAAATCCTGATCAAAACTGCTTGTCTGAAACGTGAGGGTAAAACGATCGATACCATGTTGGCTACATTGAAAGATCCGGCAGAAGCAGTAGAATATCGTCTTAATATCACTGAAACTGATTTTCAGTCTGCAGGCAAAAAAATTCTTGATGCAGTTGAACAAGCCAGCATTTCAAAACAAGGTTGGCAAATTGTTCCTGACAATTATGAAGGTGTACGTGTTTCATTTGATCAAGATAATGGTGACGGTTGGTTTTTAATTAGGATGTCTTTGCATGATCCTATTTTGCCGTTAAACATCGAATCAAGAAAACAAGGCGGAGCAAAAGAAATAGCTGCCAAAATTTATGATTTGCTTAAAGACATGTCAGGCATTGACTTGTCGTTGCTGGAAAAAGCCCTGAATTAATTTTAATTAAGATTAACCGGGATTAATAATTTTTCCCGAATTGTATATTCTGATTTATCTTTCAATGAAATAAGCTAAAAGCCATGATTTTGTTTCTCTTAAATCATGGCTTTATCATATACACAAATATTGACTTGTTTTTAGCCTGAATTAATTTAGCGTATAACTCTTTTTACATTGTCGGGCATCAGATCGGGATCATCGCTGATAGTAATAACGAATTTTGCTGCCAGATTCTGGGTTAGATCTTCCAGATCATTGAAAAATATTTCCAATTCTTTTCTATCTTCAGAGTGAGCAATTTTATATAAACTGTCAATGTAAAAATGAGTAATATCATGATCCTTAGCACTGACTCCTGCGATGAAAGTCAATAATTCACGATAATTTCTGACCGGATATTCTGCTATATCAATCAAACGCACCTGATAAGGAATGTTTTGATTAAACCGCTTACCGTATTCGATACAAACGACATTTGTATCTTTTGTATTGGCAACATCTGTAATTTCGTCAACCATTATTGATGTTTTCCCTGAACCTTTGAATCCGACAATAGCTTCAATCATAGATTAATTCTCCTTCATAAAAAATGTTTAACACTATTTACACCATCTTTTGTATATCATTTTATTTTATCTTTATTACATACAATTATACAATATTTTAATTTGTTTTAAAAACTTGCAAATCAACGTTTTAATTGCTATATTAAGTTCACATCTTGAAGTTTTTCTGAAAAGAGTGGGCTTGCCCACTCTTTATTTTTGAAAAAGGTTTAGTGAACTTTATATACAAGAAAGTGAATAATTTACAGGTGAAAAATGGCGAAAAGAGATGCACGTTGTCAACAGATATTTAATGCTTTAGAACCGACAATTCTCGACTTAGGTTTTGAATTGATTGATGTGCTCTATATCAGAGAAAACGGAAAAATTATTTTACGTCTGTTAGTCGATAAACGTGGTGGAATCAATATCGATGAATGTGAATTGATCAGTGAATCTGTAGATCCGATTATTGAACAGGAGCTGCAATTGCGCAGTCATGATTATTTTGAAGTTTCTTCACCCGGTTTGGAAAGGCCGCTGACTGAAGTTAAAGATTTTATTTTATATGCCGGTCAAACTGTCGAAGTAAGACTATATCAGAAAAGAGATAATAAAAAGATTTTTACCGGAGAGTTATTAAACGGTACGGATCAAACAATAACTATCAAAGATGAAACAAATGGTGAAACAATAATTTTTGAGCTGAAAGATGTGGCTAAAATTTCAAGAACGATTAAATTTTGATTTGAATAAGGAGAGTATTGGATGAATGCTGAATTGATTAATTCTTTAAAATTGTTATCTAAAGAACGAGGCGTTGAAGAAGAAGAACTTTTTGAATATGTAGAAGAAGCTCTGGTTGCTGCGTATAAAAGGGAATTTAATCCCAAATCAACGGATAATGTCAGAGCGGAAGTTGATCGTGAAACCGGTGACATGAGAGTTTACATTACACGTACTGTTGTTGAAGAGATAACAGATCCGAATTCGGAAGTTTCTTTGGCGGAAGCAAAAGCCATATCAGAAGATTTCGAAATAGGAGACATGTTGGAGTATCAGATAAGTCCTCAAGATTTCGGACGTTTGGCAGCTCAACAATCCAAGAGCGTGATCAATCAGAAACTTGGTCAAGCTGAAAAAGAAAGAATTCATCAGGAATTTAGTGATCGGATCGGTGAATTGGCATACGGTGTCGTACAACGCATGGATAGAAGAGAAGTTGTTGTTGACATCGGTCGTGCCGAAGCCGTTCTGACTCGCAATGAGCAGTCACGCTTGGACAATTATGAATTTAATCAAAGAATGCGTTTTTATATTTTACGGGTTGACGAAAGACACGGCAGACCGATGGTATTGGTGTCCCGCAGTCATCCCAATTTAGTCAGGCGCTTGTTTGAACAAGAAGTTCCTGAAATCGGTACAGATGTAGTGGAAATTGTATCTGTCGCAAGAGAAGCGGGTTCACGGACAAAAATTTCCGTACGTTCATTCGATCCCAATGTTGATGCAGTAGGTTCATGTGTGGGACAACGCGGAATGAGAGTTCAAAATGTAATCGATGAATTGCACGGTGAAAAAATTGATGTTGTTGAATGGCATGAAGATCCGGTTATCTTTATCAGTAATGCCCTGAGTCCTGCAAAAGTTTTACGAGTCGATATTTTTGATGATGAATCGGCTCGGGTAGTCGTACCTGATCATCAACTTTCGTTAGCAATCGGCAGAGCAGGTCAAAATGCGAGATTAGCAGCACGTTTAACCGGCTGGAAAATTGATATTAAGAGTGAAAGCCAACAAAGAGAAGAAGTCGAGCAAGAATTACTGATGCATTTTGATGATGCTCTGGATCAAGATTACGTTTACGAAGATGATGAACACGATGAGTATTTTGAAGATTTAACAAATGGTTACTCTGAAGATTTTGTTGATGAATATGCTGATGAATTGGAATATGATGTTTCAGATGAATTGGAATATGATGTTTCAGATGATATGGAAGAAGATTTTGAAGGTGCAGAAACAGGAAATTCCGATCAAATTGAGCAAGATGATCTGTCGGATTCTACGGATCATACAGAAGATGAGACTGTATGATAATATAGTATGTGAATACAAGATTTGATTTGTTTTGAGTTAGGAGAATATATGGCGCAAATTAGAAGAGAATCGGATTCGGGTTTAAGAGCAGGATTTATCCGTGAGGATGATGTCAGAAAAACAGCGAATATACAAAAAGATCAAGGATCTTCAGCTGATGAAACTGACAATAAATCCATTGCTGCAAATAACAACTTGGAATCTGATGTAAAATCCGAACAGGATAAAGAGGTGAAATCTAAACCCCAAATTAAGATCCCGGAATTTAAGAAGCCTGAAGGTCCCAAAGTCAGTATGCAAGGGATTTCCGGCCGCGAAATTACGGGTGTAGTTAAAGTTGTTAAAAAAGTAGCTGCTACTCCAACCAAGAAAAAATCGGAACCTGTTGCAGATTCGGAGAAGGAAAAATCCCAAACAACGATTCCGGCTGCACAAAAAGCAGAACAAGCTCCTGGCAAAACAAAATCTGAAGCTCCGGCAGATCCGAGTCAAGTAAAGTCTGTAGCTGTGACGGAAAGCAAAAAAAGTGCGCCCGCCGAATCTGTCACAGATAAGAAAGATCAGACTAGAACAACGACTCCTTTAATCAAAGAAATATCTGAACCGGCAAAGAAAAGTACGGTCACCGAACAAATTGTTGCAAAAGCTGAAAAAGCAACTGCTGCAAAATCCGTATCAACCGAGTCGCCAAAAGTGTCAGCTTCGGCCAAAGCTGTTGCGGAAGATGAAAAACCGGTAAAAACAAGTAAAGACTTGCCGGTTACGGATTCTCCCAAAAGTTCAAATACTGAGATTGTCAAACCCAAAACCATGAAAAAGAAAACTGAACCGCTGAAACCGCAATTAATTGTTGATCGCGGTGTTACGGAATCCAGTTTTGAAGGTCCGCGTTTCAGACCGCAAAAAGGTAATTATGTAGGTAAAGACAGAGAAGTACCTGTTGCTGATCAACGCAGAAGCAGATCGGGTGAGGGTTCCGGAAGAACTGCTTATCAACCGCGTGGTGAACGTATGCAAAGAGGAGAATATCAACCCAGATCGGAACGTTCGCGTCCACAACAAAGAAGTGATTATCAGCCGCGGGGAGAACGTCCTCAAAGAAGTGATTATCAGCCGCGGGGAGAACGTCCTCAAAGAAGCGAATATCAAGGCAGAGGCGCACGTGGTTCATCTGATTATAATCGACGTCAAACTGATATGCGGCGTGGCGGGGGTGCCGGTTTTGTTCAAGATAAAGACAGAGAAGAAACACCGCGTTTAAGCAGATCACCACGTCAGAAAAGACAAGATCCGCGTTATGAAGCACAATTGAATCCGGAAATTACGGAAAATACCAAAGTAGATTTCAGAAAACAACATGACAAACGTGCTTCAGGTGCAAAAACGCGCAGACATTCTGATTATGAACGTAGACGTGAAGCTCGTGATCTCAGTTTCGAACAGGAAAGACTGAAAGAAAAACGCAGACAAAGACGCCAAAACAAACAACGTCCGCAAGTTGCTCAAACTACCAATGTCAAATTGCCTGAAGTACTAACTGTTCGTGAATTGGCAGAATTATTGAAAAAGACAACAGCAGATGTTATTGCAAAATTGATGACTTACGGTGTCATGGCTACTTTGAACCAAGAAATTGATTATGGCACGGCAGAAGTTATTGCCAATGATTTTGGAATTAAGGCGGAAAAAATAATTGAAATAACAGAAGAGGATATTCTCTTTGATGATTCGGAAGATGCAGAAGAAGATCTTAAAACAAGACCTCCTGTTGTTGTTGTAATGGGTCATGTAGATCATGGAAAAACTTCAATTTTGGATTATATAAGAGATGCCAGAGTTACTGAAGGAGAAGCAGGCGGTATTACTCAGCACATTGGTGCATATACGGTAGATGTGGACGGACAACCGATTACATTCCTGGACACACCGGGCCATGAAGCTTTTACCACCATGCGTGCCAGAGGTGCTCAGGTTACGGATATTGCTGTTTTAGTTGTAGCTGCCGATGACGGTGTAATGCCGCAAACAGTTGAAGCTATCAATCATGCCCGGGCTGCCGATACGGAAATTATTGTTGCTATCAACAAAATTGATAAACAAGGAATTAATCTCGATCGTGTAAAACAAGAATTGGCACAACATGATCTGATCACAGAAGAATGGGGCGGATCAACAACCATGGTGGAGGTTTCTGCCAAAACCGGTCAAAATATGGACGAACTTTTAGATATGATTGTTTTGACAGCACAAGTTATGGATCTGAAAGCCAATCCTGATCGTCAAGCCAAAGGCACGGTTATCGAATCCAAATTAGATCGGGGACGCGGACCGGTAGCTACTATTTTAGTGCAAAGAGGAACACTCAAAGTCGGTGATACAGTTGTTGTCGGATCAACAATCGGAAATGTCAGAGCTATGACAGATGATCGCGGGCATCAAGTTGAAGAAGCCGGACCATCTATACCGGTTGAAATATTAGGATTACCGGATGTTCCGGAAAGCGGAGACATTTTCTATGCTGTTAAGGACGATAAAGTTGCCCGCAGTTTGGCAGCAAGACGTCAAGAAGAAGAACGTGAAGCTGCATTGCGCAAAACTTCAAGAATGTCTCTGGATAACTTGTTTGCTCAGATTGAACAAGGGGAAGTAAAAGACTTTAACTTAATTGTTAAAGGCGATGTCCAAGGTAGTGTTGAAGCAGTACAGCAATCTTTGGAAAAACTTTCAAATGAAGAAGTGAAAATCCGGGTAGTTCATGGTGCTGTCGGTGCGATTACAGAAAGCGATGTGCGTTTGGCTGAAGTAGCAAATGCTGTAATTATCGGTTTTAACGTAAGGCCTGCTGCAGGTGTCCAAGATATGGCAAATCAAGTGAATGTTGATCTGAGGATGTATCGTGTTATTTATGATGCGATTAATGATATTGAAGATGCGATGAAAGGCATGCTTGATCCTAAATTTAAAGAAGTTATTTTGGGTCATGCTGAAGTCCGTGAAACTTTCAATGTTTCCGGTCTTGGTACAATCGGCGGTTGTTATGTAACAGACGGAACGGTCAATCGTGCGTCAGATGTTAGAATAGTACGTGACGGAGTAGTTATCCATGAAGGGAAAATTTCATCATTACGCCGTTTCAAAGATGATGTACGTGAAGTTAGTCATGGTTATGAATGCGGTATCGGTATTGAAAGATACAACGATATCAAGATCGGCGACCAGTTAGAAGTATATGAAATGCAAGAAGTTGCGAGATCTTAAAGCAGCTTAGAAAAGAGACATTATGTTACGTTCAGATCGTGTAGGAGAAGAAATAAAAAAAGTAGTTGCCGATCTCATTCAAAATGAAATAGAAGATCCCAGGCTTCCTGATTTAACAACGGTGACGGCTGTCGAAGTAACACGTGATCTTTCGTATGCAACGATTTATGTCAGCGCTTTAGGGAATGGCGATCAAATTGAAACCACTTTAAGTGTAATGGAAAGCGCAAAGAAATTTATTCGTTACCGTATAGGTCAAGAAATTCGCCTGCGTAATGTACCGGAAATCAGATTTAAATATGATAATTCAATTGCCGAAGGTAATCGAATATCAAGAATCATTGATGAAGTAATTGCCAAAGATAAATTAAGGCGTGAATCAAATGACTTGTTGAACAGGAAATCAAAAGAATAAAATACAATATGAAAAAAATCGGTTCAATTAATAATGTTTTTAATGTGCTGTCCGACCTTTCGTTACAGCACATTCTTATATTGCCTCATGTCAAAGCTGATGCGGATGCAATGGCTTCATCTGTCAGTTTAGCTCGCGGAATTGAGCAATTGAAGATTAAAGCAGAGATTATTGTCGATGAAGAGATTCCCGCCAATTTGGATTTTATTATCAGTAATTTTCCCGTTAAGATTTATACAAAAAAGATATTGGATACTTTGAAAAAACCGAATTTGATTATCATGCTCGACCATCATGAAATTGATCGACTTAATCAAAGAAAAGAAATTTTAAGAAAATTCAGTGATGTGCCGATTTTAATCATTGATCATCATAAGACTCAAGCTGAAACGGAAATCGATTTTCAACAAAATTTCGGTCCTGTCCATAAATTGACTATATGGCTGGAATCAGATCGATCCTCGGTTTCTGAAATGATTTCCGAACTATTTCTATATCCTGACGGATTATTTAGTTTGTCTTTAACCAGTTCAATTGCCACTTCTTTAATGGGAGGTATTTACGGTGATACCGGAGGTCTGCGTTATCCCAATTCCGGCAGCAGAACTTTTGAAATATGTGCTGCTTTAATGCAACAAAATCTTGAGATCAGCCTGATCAGCGAGAAGCTTTTCGGAGAAAAACCGTTGAACCAATTGCGTTTATTCGGCGAGATTTTCGCCAATGCCAAACTCAATCAAAATGGTAATATTATATGGTTTGTTGTTAAACCGGAATTATTGGAAAAATATCAAGTTATACAAGATGACCTTGAGGGGTTGTGCTCTCAGATGCGTGAAGTGGAAAATATTGATTTGGCAATATTAATCAGAAAAATTTCAGATGATGAAATCAGAGTCAATTTACGTTCAAATCAGGCAATTGATGTAAGTGAATTAGCAAGGAAATATGGTGGTGGCGGTCACGCTCGGGCTGCCGGAATTACACTTGACGGATCTCATGACTTGCACCTGCTCGAAATTGATTTGATCAAACAAGCGGAGTTAATGATCGGTGCAAAATAATACAGAATTTAACGGTTTGTTATTAATCGATAAACATACAGACATTACATCTTTTGGTGTTATTTCTCGTTTGAGATCTTTGACCGGAATTAAAAAAATCGGACATTGTGGAACATTGGATCCTTTTGCCACCGGTTTACTGCCGGTATTATTCGGTCGTTATACAAAACTTGCTCAATATCTGGAAGCAACTGATAAAACTTATCAGGTTGAATTTGTATTGGGAGCAGCTACCGATACGATGGACAGAACCGGACAGATTATCGATTTCGTTGACAAAACGGAATTACAGCAACGTATTGAATCCGGTGAATTAGATAAAACTTTGACCAAAATCGTTGCATCAAATTTAATCGGCGAGATTAAACAGGTGCCGCCAATGTATTCGGCAGTAAAAATTGCCGGCAAGCCTCTGTATAAATATGCCAGAGACGGACAGGAGATTGCCAGACAGGGCAGGACAATCAAGATATACCAAGCGGAACTTTCAAAAATTACTCTGCAGAATGAGCAGTGGATCTGCAGTGCAACAATTTCCTGTTCTAAAGGTACTTATATCAGGACATGGATCGATGATTTAGGCAGAAAGGCAAAATGTTTTGCTTATGCAAAATCATTATCCAGGCAAAAATGCGGAAATCTCGAATTGGGTCAAAACTCAATTACTTTAGCTGAGTTATTCCGAAAAAAAGAAGAATTTGCTTCAGATCAAAGTAAAATGCGTAATGAAATTGAACAAAAATATTTTTATCCGATAGAAGACGCTTTATCTGATTTCCCTCAGTATCATTTAAGCGGAACTGAAGCTGAGAAAGTTGTTCATGGACAAAATTTGAAATTAAACAATTTTTCCGAATTGGATTCAGCATCCTTAATCCAATTGTTATATAATAATAAATTGTTGGCAATAGTAAGCCTGAATAAATCGAATCAAGTACAATATCAGAAAGTATTGGCAGACAAGGTGTAGAATGAAGGTATATCGGGATTTTCCTTTTCAAGTAAAAAACAAGCCGAGAGCAATTGCTTTAGGGTTTTTCGACGGAGTTCATTTAGGTCATCAAAGGTTGATCAAAGAAATGATTGCGATCAGTCAAGCCAGAGATTTGACTTCGACGGTATTTACTTTCGGCGATCATCCGAATAGTAATTTTAATAATCATTTTAAATTTTCCGGTCTGATCCAAAAATCTGAAAGTCGTTTGTCCGGAATTGCTGAACTCAATGTTCAAGAAACCATTCTTGCACCTATGATAGATCAAGTTAAAACGATCTCAGCAACGGATTTTTTCCATGAATATTTATTGAAAAAATTCGGGATGCAAGCTTTAATTGTAGGCAAAGATGCCCGTTTTGGATATGGCGGACAAGGTAATGTTGAATTGCTGGGACAATGGTCGCGACAAACCGGTATTGATTTTCTTGTTGTGGGCGATGTTAAATCCGGTGATTACAAAATATCCTCAACATTAATCAGGGAATTAATTGAACAAGGCAACATTAAACAAGCCAATCGATGTTTAGGATATGCTTATCGTATTCAAGGCGAAGTTGTCCATGGAAAAAAACTGGGAAGAACGCTTGGTTTTCCTACTTTGAATATCATTTTTGATGCCGACTTGGTAAAACCTCGGTTCGGAGTTTATGCCTCATACGTAAAACTTAAAAATCAAACTTTACCTGCAATTACATCGATCGGCACTAATCCGACAGTCAGCAGCAACAATCAAATCAAAGTTGAAACTTTTATCTATGATAAAAATATTGATTTATATAATAAAGAAGTTACAGTGGTTTTACTGGATTTTGTGCGCGACGAAATGATTTTTAAATCAGTTGATTTGATGAAAAAGCGCATCCTTTCCGATTTGGATTTAGTTAAGAAAATGCACGATCAAGGTGATTTTTAATTATTTTACACCATATTGTGAAGAATGTTTTATTATATGCTAGAGTTAATTTTATATAAATACTTAATTTGGAGACCAGCTATTAAAAGTCAAGCAAAAATTTGGTAAAAATAAATATCCGTAAAAATAAATAGCTGATTGACAGTCTGAGGAACAGACAAAATTGTACTTTGACAACAGAATATTGAACAAAAA
>DUOO01000003.1 GCA_012838795.1 Clostridiaceae bacterium
CACTCTCCAATACGAGGAATAACCTCAAGGTAAGGAACGGCGACACTCACACTACATGCTGACATTATCGCAGATTGTTTTTGTTCAATAAACTGTTAACAAGTGCAATAACATTATTCTAGGAGGTGAACATGACAGCTGATTACAAAGGAGTATACACTTTTGCAGAACAGGTTGATGGCGAATTAAGTGGTGTTTCATTAGAATTAATTGGTATAGCTTGTGATTTAGCTAAAGACTTAAATGCAGAGGTAACAACCATTCTTTTGGGAAAGGGAGTAAGAAACTTAGCTGATGAATTGATTCATTATGGTGCTGATAAAGTTATTTTGTATGAACATGATGATCTTGAACTTTATACTACTGAGCCATATACACAAGTTATCACTGGGATTATTGAGCAGTACAAACCAGAAATTTTGCTCATAGGGGCAACTACAATCGGACGTGATTTAGGTCCAAGAATTGCTGGTAGAGTTCATACAGGTCTAACAGCTGATTGTACCAAGCTCGAAATACAAGAAGGTACACAACATCTTCTGATGACCCGACCCGCTTTTGGTGGAAACCTGATGGCTGAGATTTTATGTGAAAATCATCGTCCTCAAATGGCGACAGTTCGTCCGGGTGTTATGGTTAGAAAGATTAAAAATGATAATCATATTGGAGAAATAATAGAATTTGATTTTGAACTTAAAAAAAATAATTGTTTTGTGACAGTAGAGGAAGTTATTAAGTTAACTAAAAATAAAACCGATATTCAAAAAGCAAATATTTTAATTTCTGGAGGACGTGGGGTAGGAAATCCTGAAAGTTTTTCCATCTTGCAGGAGTTAGCAGATGTTCTTGGTGGAGAAGTAGCTGGTTCAAGAGGTGCGGTAGATGCAGGCTGGATCGACAAGGATATTCAGGTAGGACAAACAGGGAAAACGGTTCGGCCTACTCTTTATTTTGCTATTGGTATTTCCGGAGCTATACAACATGTTGCAGGAATGGAAGAATCAGACTTTATTATTGCTATAAATAAGGATCCGGATGCCTTAATCTTTAATATTGCTGATGTAGGTATCGTTGGTGATTTGTTTGAAATAGTACCTAAGTTAACGAAAGCTATCAAAACTGAGCGAGCGAGAAAAGAAGTTACTTTCAACTTATAGTTTAAGAGAGGAGAAAACGATGTCTGTCGAAAGAAGAGTTTTAGTAATCAACGGAGTAGAGCGATCATTTTTATGCGACAGCGAAGATAGTTTGGCTGAAGCAATACGCAACCTGGGATTAACCGGGACGAAAATCGGCTGCGGTGCGGGTCAATGTGGAGCCTGCAATGTGATACTCGATGGCAAACTTATACGCTCTTGTGTCAGAAAAATGAGCAAAGTAAAAGACCACAGCTCAGTTATCACCATCGAAGGATTGGGAACGGCAAACAATCTTCATCCTTTACAGCTTTCCTGGATGGTCAACGGAGGAGTACAATGCGGATTTTGTTCACCTGGCTTTATCGTCTCGGCAAAAGCTCTGCTGGATGAAAATCCCAAGCCCACACGTTCCGACGTCAGAGATTGGTTCCAAAAAAATCGCAACGCATGTCGGTGCACCGGTTATAAACAGTTGGTAGATGCCGTAATGGACGCAGCCGCCGTAATGCGTGGCGAAAAGACGATGGAAGATTTGATGAGGAAAGCAGGCTCATCCGACGAAAAAGTCTTCAATACACGTCATATACGTCCTGCTGCCCTCGGAAAGGTTCTGGGCGAAACCGACTTTGGAGATGATATCGCTGTCAAGGCAGAAGGTGCATGGCATTTGGCTCCGGTAACATCCGATGTTGCTCATGCGAATATACTCAATATAGATTATAGCGAAGCGGAGAAAGCTCCCGGAGTGCGTCAAATAATTACCGCAAAAGATGTTAAAGGAATGAACAGGATTACCTGGCCGGTATCTTCTATATTTTCAAAAGCCGACGGCTTTGAAAGACCGATACTGTGCGATACGAAGGTGTTCAGATACGGAGATGTAATAGCGCTGGTTGCTGCCGATACGAGGAAACAGGCACGGGAGGCGGCGAAGCTAGTAAAAGTGGAATATGAATTGTTGCTTGCATACGACACCGTTTTGGAGGCGATGGCCGAGGATGCACAGGAAATTCATCCCGGCATTCCCAACACTTTTCTTTACAAACCCCGTTACAAGGGTAAGGATACAAGAGAGATTTTCCCCGAAGCTGCATATGTGGTTGAAGGCAGCAGTTCAACGACCATGCAGCCCCATATGCCCATAGAGCCGGAGTCGGGACAGGCATTTGTAGACAAGGACGGCACTCTTACCGTTATGTACAAAACTCACGGTGTTTATACATCAAAGAATCTGATCGCAGCCGGAGTAGGGTTGGAACCGGATAAAATCAGAATAATTCTGAATCCCGCGGGAGGGACATTCGGTTATGCTCTTTCACCGGGGTACGCAGCACTTCTGGGAGTGGCGGCACTTGCAACAAACCATCTTGTAACCATGACTATGTCGTATGAAGAGCATCAACGCTATACAGGTAAGAGGCCCAGTTCGTATACCAACGGCAGACTTGCCTGCGATAAAGACGGCAAGATTATAGGACAGGAACTTCACATGGCTTTCGACAAAGGTTGCTACACCGAATTAGCGGACATGGCCGGTAAGGCAATCAATTTTGCCGGTTGGCCGTACAATGTTCCGAACATACTAAACCTTTCATCTTATACATTCACGAATAGGGCATTTACTACGGCATATCGAGCACCCCTGGCTACAGACGTATTCATGAATTACGAGATGCTTGTGGATATGATGGCGGAAAAAATCGGTATGGACCCGTGGGATTTTCGATACAAGAATGTATTGAGAGAGGGAGAAATTTTACCTCATGGCAGAAAGGTGGCAAACTATAACTATACAAAACTTCTGGATTTGGCCAAGCCTAAATATGAAGAATTGAAAAAGCATGCGAAAGAGAATTCGACTCCCGAAAAACAGCTCGGTGTCGGCATTTCCATAGGCGGATTTACGTGCGGCTCTGTAGGAGATCGTGCCGAAATAATGCTCGAACTCAATCCGGACGGAACTGTTACAAACTTCTGCACATGGCAGGATGTAGGGCAAGGCGGAGACGTCGGTGCTTTGGCATTCACTCACGAGGCATTAAGACCTTTGGGGCTTACACCCGAACAGATAAGGTTGGTGTTGAGCGATACGGGGCAGTGTCCCAATGCCGGGTACTCGGCGGGCAGTCGCTCAAACATCATGTGCGGAAGTGCAACCCTGGATGCTGCGGACAAGCTCTTGAAAGCCATGAAAAAAGAGGACGGCACGTATAGAACATACGACGAGATGGTAAAAGACGGCATACCTACAAAGTATTTGGGTGTGTATGAACGGGATCCCAACCCGTTTGCATCCGGACCGGACGATGTCTTTGATGAAAATATCGGCTATGCGGTTATTGCACAAGAAGCTTCTGTCGGAGTATTTGTAACCGAAGTTGAGGTTGATGTTGCCACAGGAAAGGTACGTGTATTGGATATGCATGTCTTTTCGGATATCGGAACTGTTGTAAACTACACGTCGGCCGACGGTCAGGCCTATGGCGGTATGCAGCATTCTATAGGATATGCCCTTTCGGAAGATTTCAGAGACATGAAGAAACATGTCAACCTGATCGGTGCAGGTTTCACGTTTATCGAGTCTGTTCCTGATGGGGATCATTACACGGTTACCTACTTGGAAGAACCGAGAATGGACGATCCATATGGTGCAGGAGGCGGCGCGGAGTCATTCCAGTCTGCTGGACATATATCCATTCTCAACGCCGTTTACAATGCCAGCGGCGTGCGAATGACTGAACTGCCTGCCACGCCCGACAAGGTGAAAAAGGCGCTCGACGATAAAGCGAAGGGTATCAAGCGGAAACAAGAAAAGTACGATATCGGAGACTTCTACGGAATCTTAGATTATCTCAAAGCAAATCCTGTCTACAGGACAGAGTAAACAGAATCATTCAAGCAGAACTTTCTGGGCCATCGATATAATCGATGGCCCAGAAATCAATTTCTTACAATTTATTTCGAGCAAAAGAAACAAACGGAAAATGATCTATTTAGATAATGCTGCAACTTCATGGCCAAAGCCGGAATCTGTGTATGATGCAATAGTGGACTGCATGAAAAACAAAGGCGGCAATCCCGGCAGATCCGGGCATAAATTCTCCATTTCGGCTGCACAGATTTTGGACAGGGCACGATTCTCTTTGGCCAAACTGTTTCATATCCGGGATCCGAAACAGCTCGTTTTCTGTTTCAACACAACCGATGCATTGAATCTGGGTATCAACGGCGTATTGGCTTCGGGTGATCATGTGATAACAAGTTCTATGGAACATAATTCGGTTACACGACCTTTGGAACATCAAGCCCTGAAAGGCGTGAAATATACAAAGATTCATATGGATCCCGTAAAAGGTATAGATATCGAGGAGCTCAAACGTTCCATAACTCCCAAAACAAAATTGGTTGCAATAACACACTCTTCCAATGTAACCGGAACGATGAATCCCATCAAAGAAATCGGCGAAATATGCAAAAACGAAAATATCATTTTTCTCGTCGATGCTGCACAGACCGCAGGCTGTGTTCCCATCGATGTTTACGAAATGGGTATAGATTTACTGGCGTTTCCCGGCCACAAGGGCCTTTTGGGACCTTTGGGTACAGGCTGCCTCTATATCAATGAAGGTCTTGCATTAGAGCCTGCCAGATACGGCGGAACCGGTATTTACTCGGAGATGAAAATGCAGCCGGACGAATTGCCTTTCAGATACGAGTCGGGTACTCAAAATGCACCGGGATTGGCCGGCTTGCATGCAGGGGTTTCATATATACTTGACAAAACCGTCGAATCTGTTTGCGAACAAGAGCAAAAGCTTACAGGGATACTGATGAAAGAATTGTCAGCAATTAAGGATGTAACCGTTTACGGATATCCTTCCGAGGGGCCGAGAACTTCAGCTGTATCTTTTAATATAAAAAATATGAATTGTACAGAGGTTGCTATGATTCTGGATACCTCTTTTGATATTGCGGTAAGAGCCGGTCTTCATTGTGCGCCCGATGCGCACATAACGCTCGGAACGATGAAAGTGGGCGGAACAATAAGGGTCAGTAGTGGAGTTTTTACCACAGAAGATGATATAATGAAACTTGTAAGTGCTATAAAAGAAATCCTATCCGATAGTTAATTATTTTGAGGTTAGAATATGAAAAATATGGAACGCTACAAAAGACAGATGACTTTTGAGCAATTGGGTGAGGCGGGACAAGAAAAGCTGCTCAATTCACGGGTTTGTATTATCGGAGTAGGCGCTTTGGGCTCAATCATCGCCAACGACTTGTGTCGAGCAGGGGTTGGCTTTATTCGTTTCATTGACAGAGACTTTGTAGAAAAGATCAATCTTCAAAGGCAGATTTTATTTACCGAAAAAGATGCAGCAGAAGGTTTGCCGAAGGCTGAAGCTGCGCATCAAAAACTATTGCAAGCAAACTCCGAAATAGAACTGGAATCCATCATATCCGATGTCAATTCTTCCAATATCGAAGATTACATAAAAGATGCAGATCTTGTCATTGACGGAACAGACAATTTCGAAACACGATTTCTGATCAACGAAGCGTGTCACAAGCATTGCATCAGCTGGATCTATGGCGGCGTTATAGCCGGTGGCGGTGCCACCATGAATTTTTTAAATGACGGCGGCCCGTGTTTCAGATGCTTTCTGCCCGATATGCCTGACCCAGGTTCCTATCCAACATGCAGCACCGTCGGAGTAATCAATCCGATAACCGGGATAATTGCATCTTACGAAGTTGCCGAAGCCATGAAGATCTTAACCGGATCTCCTCAAGTTCGCAGAACCTATATGGCAATCGATGTTTGGGAGAATACGGTTGATTTTATCGAAATAGAAAAAATTTCCGACTGTCCGGTTTGTGCACAAAAAAAATATGAATTGTTAAATAGACCTGCTTCTTCCTATTCGACGAGCTTATGCGGGCATGACTCATGGCAGATCATACCCGATGGTGATGTGAAAGCGGATTTTGAAACCTTGGCTTCTGCATTAGAAAGACACGGTGATGTAAAGGTCAGTAAGTTTTCGCTTCGTTTTCATAGCGAGAATGTGTCTTTCAAGATTTTCCCCGATGGCAGAGCAATTATCGATCGTGTCAAGAACGGCCGTGAAGCCAAGGAAATATACAACGATTATATCGGACTGTAAGACCGTGAATTGGCTGGTCGGCAGCATGGTAGAATGTGTATTGAATGGAAAGGAGCGCACCCTTGAAAGTGTTTGTTGAATTTCAATCTTTAATGAAAAAATTTAATAACTGGCAAGCAAGCAAAGAGATAGAGCTTCCTGACGGTGCCGATACGAACGATTTATTGGAATCTCTTAAAATTGATGTTAAAAAGGATCTGGGTTTCATCATAGTCAATGGTATAAAAATCAACAATGAGGCCGTTCTTAAAGAAGGTGATCAAATAAAACTGTTTCCGAAAGCGTTCGGCGGTTAATCTGCTCTGCGGACATCAATCGTGTTCTGCCGATCCTTCTGACGGGCAACCAGCACCGCCTATATAATCCGTTATATAGCTGAGTTGTTCCATTTCCATCATTTTCAAAGCGGCACTGGCTTTTTTGTCGCTTCCGTCAAACCTTGTCACCTGACATTCATCAGCGATTACCAAAAACGGTACTTCTTCGATTTGCCCGCAAATTACAACTTCACAATCCATTGCGACGATTTGCTTCGCAAAAAAGATGTCTCCGTCTCCTTGAGTTTTGGCTTTATTAAAAACTTTGATTATTTCGCCACAAACTCCCGCTTCGTCATCGTAGATGATTAAAAAATCTCCCTGATTGTAAAATTCGGGAATGATACCCTCGAGCGTTCCCTCTTTTGCGATGATTGCCGTTCTCAATTCGGTTACCTCCTCTGGAAACCACGCTTTCGGAAGGCCATTGGCCTTCTGAGAACGCGGTTTCCAAAAATAACTTCTTTGCTTGAATTCATTGAAATGTTCCTCATTTTCTAACCTCCTGAGAGGTATTTTTCAGGAACATTTTTTTTGATTCAACGTATTTATTTTCAGGTGCATTTTTTTTGATTTGATTCGGCATCTTGTATTTCTTCGTGAAATCGTATAAAATAATATCACAACTCGTTATAAATTTGATTAAACACAATTTCATCACTCTAAAATCTACATTAATCTATTTTAATCATAAGCACAGAGAAAATTATTATTATTATTATTATAAATTCAAAGAAACAGACGAGATATAGCTTTATGGAATTATTTAAAACACCTGGTTCTGAAGAAATAAATGCAATGCTCTTGGAAATTTTATTTTGTAAACGCAATTTTGAAGAAATCATACAAGAAATTAGTGATTTTTTGAAAAATCCTATAGTTGTTATAGATAATGCTTATTACATTGTATGTTCTTCTAGAGTAGAAGATATTGTTGATCCGGTTTGGTCCAAGAACATAGAGCGTTCTTATTGCGATTTGGATTTTATTATAGGATTTAATAGTCAACCTTCTGTTGTTATAGGCAAAAAATCAGCAGGATCATTTTTCGTATTATGCACTAAGACGCCCTATAGAAAAATTGTTTGCCCTCTTTATAATGACAACTCAACTGAAAGCATTGGGTTTATCGTATTAATAGCCTGTCAACACGAAGTAGACGAAAAAATATTACAGTTCATGGACAAAATATCGTTTATTCTATCACTAAAATTGAATTCAGTTGACACTTCACAAGATAGTAGCAATTATACTGATAAGAAAATTTTATCTAATATTCTGAGTGGTTCATTTATAAATAGGGAAAATTTGGATGAGCGCTTTAAGATAGCTAGTACTGTTTTATCAAATAATTTTTATATAGCATGCATTAATTTAAATAAAAAATTTTCAAAATTTAACTATGCTATAGCCGAATCTGAAAATAAAAATACTTTTCAATTTTTTATGCAAGAGAATTTCAATAACCACTTGTACATCCAAAAAGATGATTATTTGGTTCTAATTCTCCCACAAGAAAATTTCAAAAAAGATATTGATTTGTTAAATTATTATTTGCCGTCCTATGGTAAAAAGGCAGGGATTAGTTTAGTTGTTGAAAACTATAATGATACTTCAATCGGCTTCAAACAAGCCCAAAAAGCTCTTTGCATAGGTCATGTAGCATCTCCTGAATTGAACGTTTACTTATATCAGAATTTTTCGTTTTTTGAACTATTGGATGACCTAGATCCAAATTTCGTTCTCAAAAATTATCAGCATTCTATCCTAATGAAGCTACAAAAGTATGATGAGGAAAATGATTCTGAATTATATGACACTCTTTTTTATTATCTGTTTTACCATAAAAGTTTAAAAAGAGCTGCCGACAAAATATTCTTACATCGTAACACAATTCACAGCAGGATTAATAAAATTGAAGAATTATTTGAAATTGATTTAAATGATATTTATTTGTGCCATGCATTATTAGGAAGTTTTTTCACAACTACCTTTGCTAGAAATAAGCTCAGTAATTTATCTGATGATTAAAAGCAGCAAGAGTAAGTGTCAAGATGCTAATAAATATTATGCAGTAATGAACCAAGCACTCCGTCGATTATAGGCCATTAATTGCAAGAATGGGCGAGTTATTCCTTCAGTAAAAGAACAGAATTGATCTTTCTTCTTTAAGAATGCCTACCCTAACGGTTCTGCTGTGAATTATATCCTGAATTAAAGAAACAAGTTTCAGTTAAAATGCAAAGGAAAAGTCGGAAATTTTGAAAGAAACTTCTCATCACACATACATATTAGTACCTAAAAATCAAAAGCTACAAGATACCTTGTATTAAGTTAATGAAAATTCGTCCGCCTATGAATCCATATTGTAAAGATGTATTACTACACTTCCGTTTATCTATAGTTTTTAAAGCTCGACTAGCAGAAAATAGTAGCATGCTAATCTGTCTAAAATTAATTTGTCACTTACCTTGGTAGTTTCTTGAATCTGTGATCCTTACCAAAAAAACTATATTTTATAAAAACAGATTTTCATTATAAAATAATTCTCTATCAACCTTATCTATAGATTTTTTTGTAGTTTCTCTTTGGAAACCGCGTTCTCAGAAGGCCATTTCCAACTAGGAGAGGCGGAAATAGATATTTCGAGAACAAGACTTAATGAACTCCAGGAAAACGATTGCAAACCATCCAAAATGTACGGAGCCACAAGAGTATTTGAGCTAGTAGAAGAAATTAAGAATACTAAAATTTGAAGATTGTATCTAATGCAAAATAGAACGGCATTTGCCGTACTGTTGTCTCGTAACGGTTTCTTCCTTTATTCATTATAGTAGAAAAATCAGTTTGTTTCAGTTGTACTTTTTTATTCTGGTTCGGTATATCAATAACCACGAAATTCCGAAGGTGTTTGAAACTCAATACGGAAGATTTAACAATCACAATAATGGCGAATTCCCAAGTTGGCTGGGAAAAGAAGACTGTGAATATATAAGGGCCTTATTTAAAAGTACAACTTGAAAATAGTGCCCTCGTTTAGTATTATTAACTTAGTTAGGGGGCGATCAAATGATAAATAGGGATATTTCTACCAGATTAATAGGGATTGCTAACCAAGTTCCTGTTGTAACTATAATTGGACCCAGACAATCAGGAAAAACTACTTTGGTTAAGAATTCTTTTCCGGAATATAATTATGTCAACTTGGAAGATCCGATAAACAGGATATTTGCAAAAGAAGATTATCGAGGTTTTTTTGAGACATATAGGGAACCTTTAATCATAGATGAAGTTCAAAGAGTACCTGAACTTCTTTCCGCAATACAAGTTATGGTTGATGAGGGCAGAGGAAAGAATGGTCGTTTTATACTTACCGGAAGCCATCAACCTAGCTTGCAAAAAGGGATTGCACAATCCCTGGCAGGTAGAACCAGTATTTTAACTTTACTTCCATTAAGTATGAATGAACTTGCAGAAGAAGAATTATTAGAGGAATTATCTACTGATAAATTACTTTTACAAGGCTTCATGCCGGAACTTTATAGAGAAGGATCCAGAGACCCTGGCGTTTATTATCGAGATTATTTAAATACGTATGTTGAAAAAGATTTACGAGAAATGTTGGAAATTAAAAATTTAGATAAGTTTTTACGATTTCTGACCTTGCTCGCAGGCAGGGTAGGACAAGTAGTAAATTTGTCTGCTATGTCAGGAGAGGTGGGGGTTTCTTCTACGACTTTATCTGAATGGTTATCTGTACTCGAAGCCTCTTATATTGTATATAGGTTAAAACCCTATTTTTCTAATATTACAAAACAACAGATTAAATCACCCAAAATCTATTTTACAGAAATCGGATTAGCATCCTATCTTTTAGGAATAGAAACCGAGAATCAGGCAAATCGTGATCCGTTGAGAGGTAATCTATTTGAAAATCTAGTTGTTTTAGAAGCTCTTAAGTCAAGGCTAAATAAAAATCAAAATCCTAATCTCTACTACATGAGAACAGCTAAAGGAGTTGAGGTGGATTTAATTCTAAAAAAAGAAAATTACTTGTATCCATTTGAAATTAAATCATCTATGACTCCAAACAAGTCATATTCCAGACACTTGCTTTCCTTTGTTGCTGCAGAAGAAGGGGCTAAAAATCCAAGGATAATATATGCCGGACAGTCATACCCACAATTTAATGGTGTGGAGTATATAAATTTTAAGAATTTAGAAAAACACCTGAATGATTAAATAATGTTCTGTTGGATGAGCAATAATCAGCATAATTTTAATTAGGATAATTTAGATTATGCTAATTTGGTTTATGTTAAATTTCTATATATAATTTTAGTTAGAATACTAACGGAGATCATAAATGGATATTAATTCTGAAGAGAAAAATAATGCTTGGAAGTCTGTTTCGGAACTGAAACAAATAGAAAAAGATATTTCTGATTATGGTTACGATATTGAGTTTATTGAAGTAAAAGAAATGAACGGCTCAGTTTTTTATCGTGAAATAGGTGATCTTAATAACTACGAAATTCCGAATGTGTTTGAAACTCAGTACGGAAGATTTAACAATAACAATAATGGCGAATTCCCAAGTTGGCTGGAAAAAGAAGACTATAAAGGATTGACGAAAAAAGAAAGAGAAATGCATAGTTTTTTTGGTCAGGCTGATTACTGTATAGAGGGTAATTTCCACGACATGTTTGATTGCGGGCAATATACGTATGCAGTTTCTGAATTACATCATCTGGCAGGAAGATGGTTCAAGATTGTGAGGATTGATCAGAATCTTCAAACAGCTGTTCTATATGAAAATACTTTTTTTGGTGAAGGAACTTTTTTGGAATATCATGGTTGGTTTGAAAATGAGTTCGGGTGCATTGTTGTTACAAGTGGTTTTACTATCTTAGAAGATGAGAAATTCAGGGAAAGAAAAATTATTTATAATACGACACTATTTCAAATCAGCTTTGATGGAAACTGGAGTATTGCCAAAACGTGGGAGATAAATATTCCTGGTTCTAATAATATTGTATTGTATGGGGATTCAATTTACTTTGGACAAAATAAAATGGTTACAAGTTTGGATATTAACACCGGAGAATTTGCCTATTTTACTAATAAAAGCGATGAAGAGTTGGCCGCACTTAATAATATCCGGAAACTTTAGTACAAGATAAAAATTTCATAACTCTATGATTATTCTATAAACACTTGAATGAAAATATTTCAAAGACTTGAATATATACTCCTCAAAGCCTTTAAGTATATAATTATGAAGAGCATTTCTTCTTAAAGAGAATTGAATCATATTCTCAGAATATATAAAGGAGATGATCTAAGTTGGAAATCAGATATATAAATTCAATGGATGACAGAAACATGCTTAGTAAGATATATGAGCAAAGCTGGAGGAAAACTTATCGTGGTATTATCCCTCAAAATTATCTGGACGCAATTCCAAAAGGTCACTGGAATAAGAACTTTGATATTCCGGGATGGAATACAGTGGTTTGCATTAAAGATGGAGAATACATCGGTACCAGTAGCTTCAGTAAATCAAGATTTGATAAATATCCGGATTCAGGAGAAATAATTTCAATATATTTGATTCCCGAATATATAGGAAAAGGATATGGGAGTAAGCTGTTAGAATTTGCAATTAAGGAATTAAAAGACCAGAGATTTAAGGATGTCTTTCTTTGGGTTCTGGAAGAAAATTTTAGAGCCAGGAAATTTTACGAAAATAATGGATTTGTATACGATGGCGACTACATTAATAACAAAATTGGCGGGAAGAAATTGAGAGAAGTGAAATACTCTTACCAATTTACATAAAGCATGAATCGGATTGCAGAAAAGTGGTTTTAGTAGACCCACATTTTAAAAGTAATATAAGTACAATGGTTAAGGTGTCTGGGAATGCGGTTTCCAGACACCTTGACCATGAAAATTAAAATTTACGGAATTTTTCTGCACAGCCTGAAATTTACAGAAATTTTTCTGTACTGCTGTCTCACACCTTGAAAATTCCTTGAAATTTTCAAGGTGTTTTCAAAAATACCTTATCTTCTATGTTTTAACAGAGTTTGTTTGAGTTCTTCTTCAATTAACAGTAAGTCTTTTTCAGCTTGTTGTCTTTGATTATATCCTTCCTGGTGGATTTTTATTGTTTCTTCAATCGTATCAATTAAGTCGCGATTAGTCTTTTTGAGGGTTTCAATTTCAATGATTCCTCTTTCTGATTCTTTGGCTACTTCGATCGTATTTTGTTTTAATTTTTCCGAATTCTTCAATAATAACTCATTAGTTGTATCAGTTACCGATTTTTGTAATTGCAATGCCTTTTCTTGTCTGGCTAAACCCAAGGCAATAACAATTTGGCTTTTCCATAAAGGAATCGTATTTAAGATTGCCGTTTGAATTTTATCAACTAAAACTTTATCGTTATTTTGAATTAATTTAATTTGCGGAGCCGTTTGCATAGCCATTGATTTAGATAATTTTAAGTCGTGTACTTTTTTCTCGAATCTGTTAACGGTTTCTTCAAAGTCGGAAACTAATTGAGCATTCATCGGGTCACCCGATTCTTGTGCTTCTTTTCTTAATTTTGGAATAGTTACGGTCGTCATTTCATCAATAACTTCTTCACCGGCAATAATATATAAATTTAAGCTATGGAAATACTCTAAGTTTTTACTATATAACTCATCGTACATCGCTATGTCTTTCATCATTTCAACTTTGGCATTATCCAATTGTCCTTCAATCCTATCGATTTGAACTTCAACTGTTTCAAATTTATTTCTGAATCTTTCAATTTTACGTTTTAGTCCGCCCGGCAGAAGGCCTAAAAGTCCTTTACCTTCTCCGATAGAATCAATTTCCATTTCTTTGACTTGAACCATTAAATCTGACAGTAGTTTACCGGCCTCACCAATATCCTTATTTTTAACTTTATCTAAAATGGTATCAGAAAATTGAGCCAGATTTCTTTGGGCTCCGACACCGAATGAAACAGCTTGATTAGAGTCCATAATATTTAATCCGCTTTTGATCTCATCTACTTTTTCTCTTTGTTCAGGAGAAAGTTCTTTTGTTCTTTCTGCCATATCTGCCTGAACTTCTTGTTTGATAAGTTCCGTATTTTGCGAAGGTTGGCTCAATACTTCTTTATTTTGTTGTAAATCTTTTAAACTAATTTCTGCCATATAAATTCTCCTTATAATTTTTTTTGTTCTGTTAACTAAAAAAAACATCTTTGGTTAACAGAGCCAATTAATAATTTTTTAATTCTTCTATAATCATTTCCATAATCTTAAAATCAGGCATAGGCATCACTTTATTTATTTGATTTGCTACACCCTGAACACCGAAAACTGAGGGATCCTGCGCTCCTGACACTCCTGTTCTAAAACCGTGTTTTTTCCAAGCTAAATCTTGAATTTTATCATCCATTAAAGCTGTAATGGTTTCTTCTCCCAATTCATCCAAAGCAATCATTACATGTGAAGAATAAACAGTAGGAGTAGGGTAGATAATAACAATATCCTGACCGATTTTTTCCCAATCTTCCGTATTGGAAATGGCAAATTCCAGAATTTGATTTTCATAAGCAGCGATCATCGGATAAGCACCGACTCCCATTTTTAAAAATTGTTCGAAAAGGTCATGCGAAGAAGTGTCCATATATCCCATTTTGCCAAAAAAGTTTTTGACATCAGGCATAATTTTTTCAAAATCATCTTTGTTGTCAACAACTCCTTTATTAATGGAGTTGGCAATTAATCCGGCAAACATGTTACCTGAATTTGATTTAGTCGGATCAGTAGTTTTAACTGAAATTGAACCGTATAGTTCAGGCAACCCGATATCTGCCCAAGTTTTTCCTGCAATAATAGCTTCTGCAAATTTCTCCATATCCATATACCAGGAGCCATTTTCTTCAACAACATATCCATGTTCAATTAATTTATCTTTAATATTTGCATGTGTATATAAAACCAATGGAGTATTTAAAATAATTTCTGATTTTTTAGGAGCACCGATTTCAGTTTTATATAATTCCAAAGCTGTTTGAGATGCAGGAAATAAATAATTCATATTTTCTTTATCTGCTCTGACCATATCTATGGAACCGGCTTTTTTGTAATTGACATCTAAGTCATAATCTTTCTTCATTATAGATTTAAATTCTTCATCTTCAAATAAGCCTATTTTTTCTCCGCCTAAGTAGCCATCAACTTTTTGTAAAGCTTTCGGCTTGAAAAACATAAATGCAATTACAGTGATTATCACTATTAATAGAACAACTAAACCTATTATTTTAGATTTATTCATACATTACCTTCCTCCATTTTAACTGTTTGAGTTAATACTTTAACATCAGTTGAAATATCCATGATTTCTCCTTGCATTAAATGTTCAAACTGTTTATCAAAGGAATTTGTCAATATATTAAGACCGTTAATAACATCTTCTCTGGCCTTTAATATACTTTCTCCTTTAACTCTTGATTTATGCAATTTATCATATTTAGATATTAAAGATGAAGCGGTTTCCAAATAATAATTAATAAATCTCCGGGCTAAGGGAATTTTCCCCGGATTTTCTTGTAAATGCTCAAAAATAGAAATTCCGGACTTATATAAGTGTTCAGACAAATTTTTAATTTCATTATCATAAGAAATTTTGCTGCCTGCTTCTAAAACTTGAATATCATCGAAAGCGTCAGACATCAATTGTTTCATTTCCTCGCCATTAGCTTCTTTCAGTTTGATGGAACCTATTTTTAACTGTGGTTTACCGGCTAAATAGAATCCGACATATGCAGCTACAGGTAAAGCTATTAACAATGGGATAGGCATTTTGAGTAATAATGTTATTACAAATGTAATCAGACCACCTATGACTCCTATTATTGTTTGTCTTATCTCGCTTTTTTTCATCTTTTAGAATCCTTGTTTAATTATAGCCCTTTACACTTCTGAATGCTCCGACCAAATCTTCTCTGCCATCAAATACTCGTGCATTTGTATATTCTGCAATTTCATCTAATTGGCCGGGATCTGACGATCCGAACATAATAGAAAATACCGGAATATCTTGTCCGAATTTATCATATTTAGTCATAAAATCCGAGAAGCCTTCTTCGCTTCTGCCATCAGTCATCAGAACGATCGCAGGATTATATTGCGACAAATCATATTTAGTCAAAATATCTAATGCTTCATCCAAAGCTCTATACATGTTTGTACCGCCACCAATTGATTGCTCTTGAATTCTTTGATTTAAATCTGATAAAGACTCTTGAGAACCGTCTTCGGCAAAAGCTGTATCAAGCACTCTGTCGTCAAAGAAAATAACATGATTAATTTCAGATTGGTTAGCTTGAATATATAATGAAGAAGCTTTTTCCTGATCTAAAATTAAATCCATTGCTTCTTTGACTTGATCTTCACCGGTTCCTGACATAGAACCGGAAAAATCCAAACAATAGATTGTTAAAGAAGGTTTTCTGAATTCAGATTGATATAAGTTTAACGCCTCATTTAATACTTCAGCGTTAGGCGTTTTAATAGGAGACAAGACTCTTTCCGTATCTAAGCCCCAATCAGGATTAAACACCTCTTTATTGTTATCAAATATTCCTTGATAGCCGGTTCTTCTGCCTAGTTTTTGTAATTTATCCTGAGTTTCATCGGACGTAATAAATTCTTGAAATTCTAAAAATAATTCTTCTTGTTTTTCATTTCCGTTATCTATATAACCTAAAGGAGAATCTGCAATACTCATGCCGTCATAAGGATATACTACATATAAAGGTTCTTCACCTCTGGCAATTAATTCTTGATTAGTAGTAATAATTAATGACTCATAATTGACCATGGCATCATATTCACCATTTAAGAATAAAGTCTTTAGCCATTCCGATGAACCGGAGGATCTGTCAACTCCTTGCAGTAATTTTGTAATATTATTTTGCAGAGTTTGATCTTTTAAATGCTCTTCGGTAATCACTTCAGGACTTCCTGCCAAAGCGTTTAAAAATCCTAAATAAGCACTGGCACCGGAATTCGACTGGGTTGCTGAAGTCATGCAGAATTTTAATTTTCCGTTTTCAATAGCTTCCATAATATCTTTGATTGAGACTTCTTTCCCGACAAATCCCAATTCTTCAGCTAATGATTTTCTTATTCCAAATACTACCGGAGTAATTGTTGTAGATTCAATATGTTTTACTCTATGAGAATTGTCGCCCATAGAAATCCAAATATTACTCGCCGGCCAAACAGCATCATAAGAATCTGTTTCAGATTGAAGTTCTCTCATAATATCTATTGAACCTTTATAAGTCATTTCAATCTTAGCTTTATTATCGTCAGCAAATTCTCTGATAATATCTTCCAATTCTTTATTTTCAGATCCGGATACAATTCTTAATACTTTGCTTCCGGTACCGATTTCAGTAGTCTTGGAAGACGATTTTCCTTGATTAGATGATTTTTCCTGATTAGAGGAGCCTTTACCGGAACATCCGGTTAAAATAAGGATTAATCCCAATATTAAAAGTAGTATTCTTTTTTTCATTTAATATTATTCTCCCTTTTTTGAATAATTAATGATTTATTTAATCTGATTTTATGTTTTTTTTACTTTATAGTTACTTAATCTCCATAGCTGATCTGAATAACCTAAACCTTTTGGAGAAATCTTATCATTTCTATGTAAAGTAATTGTTAAATATAGTTGCTTCTTGAACATTAGAATATGAAAATGAGCTTTGCCAATCTAAAGATCACACACTGGCTTAAGTAAGCGGGGTCATCTCTTTCCTGCCACATATAGCGAACTCAGACAACCGTAAAAAAATGCCTCGAAATCCGGTAAATCAGAGCTTTAAAGCAGCTAGGTTATAATTTACAAAAGAATTCTCAATTTACGGATTCAGATAATTATAAATTTCCAGAGACAGATCTTGCATCAGAAGATCGGCTTGATAAGCATCCGGAGAATCGGTCATTATGGTTAAAACATAGTCACAATTAGGGGATTTGATAATTGCTGCATCATGACTTAAAGAATCCAGTTCACCGGTTTTATTGGCTGTAATTGCTCCATTTGGTAAAAGTGCAGGGATTTTCCAAGTGCGTTCCTGAGCTGATAACAATTCATACATTTTTTGTGATGCTTCGGCATTGACCAATTCACCCCGGCAAACCATCGACATAAAACGTCCGACATCTAAAGCAGAAGATTCAAATACATAATCTGTCGGATATATTAATCGCTCGTTACCGTTAATTACCATCAAACTATGAATTGTTGTTTGATTAAAATTATTTTGCATACAAAAATCATCGACAAAATCAAACATGTTTCTCTCAGGTACCGCATCCTGCAATTGATAAAAGAGTCGATTAAAAGCTGCATTGTCACTTTCTGTGATCATTATTTGTAAGTCATAGGCTATGTTTTTATCATATTCGATGATTCCGTCTTCAATTGATTGGAAAATTGTACCCGTCAAAAATAATTTGGCCAGACTTGCCGGATACATCGGATCTTTTTGAGTAGCAAAAATCAGATCATGGTTTAAGATTTCAAAGTAGATATCGATTTCACCGTTAAAAGAATCTATTGCGGGTTGAATGATATTATCAGTGATTTCTGAAAACATTTGCTCATTGATTGTTGAAGAATCGATTTCAGCAGAATCGGCTTCAGAAGATGTAAGTTCTTCAGTTAAAGATTCTTGTTCAGCAGTTTTGATTTGAGTATCATTTGTTTTGGACAGAATTGGAGAAGTTGAAGATGATTTGCTTATCTCAGATTCAATTTTAGTTTGGAGATTTGTTTTTGATTCGTCTGCGACTGAATTATTATCTGCATCAGATTCCGATGAATATAATTCTTGTTTCGTTTCTTCGTCGCTAAGAGTTGTTTCAGAAGAATTATTTGTGATTAAATTAACGGATCCACCTTTTTTATTGCTAACAAGAAAAAAATTAACAGCAAGAAATATAACGATGATAACTGTTAAAATACTTGCGATTGTTTTTAAGGATTTGGGGTTTTTCATTATCATTACTCCAAGCGGAACTAAATCAAATTTCAAATGAAAATTGATAATACCAAGCAAAATGATTCTCAGATTATTAAGCAATATAGAGCTTTTAATTGATTAATGCAAATAAATGTTTGGTATCATATTCATAATAAAGATTTTCGTTATGTATTATAATATTTTGAAAATAATATAATTATTGGAAAAGAGCGCAAGATGAGAGCAATAATTCAAAGAGTTACACAGGCACAGGTTTCAATTGCTAATGAAGTTACCGGAGAAATCGAGCAGGGATTTGTGATTTTTTTAGGGGTAGGGGCAGAAGATGCTGAATCTGAAGCGGATTTTTTATGGAGAAAGATTTCCCGCATGAGAATTTTCGCCGATGCTGCAGGCAAAACCAATCTGGATCTCAATACAGTTGGCGGTAATCTGTTAATAATATCTCAATTTACACTATATGCTGATTGTAAAAAAGGTAATCGGCCCAGCTTCACCAAAGCAGCTTCACCGGAGTTAGGAAAGACACTTTATGAATATTTTTTGGAGCTTGCCCGAAAAGAGTTCCCAAAGGTTCAAAGTGGTGAATTTGGTGCTGAAATGGCAGTTAGTTTAGTCAATGACGGACCTTTCACAATAATATTAGATACTGAAGAACTCAAAAAATAAGCCTCAGAGTTTAGATGCAGATGATCCGGCTTTAGATTTTATATCGGTAGATTTATGATAATTTTTTTCCAGATAACTGAAGGGGTTTTCTTGGGGACCGATTCTGCGGATCACATCACTAAGCTTGATATATTTTCTGTTGCGCTGAGCATTATACCAGGACCTTTGATAATTAATCATTGCACCGCAGAGCAGAATTTGAATTGTGAAATTCAACCAGAGCATTAAAATAATGATATTGGCTAAGCCGCCGTAAAGAGTGGATAATGAAGCTCGATATGCAATATAAAATGAATACACATAAGACAAAAGTATCCAGCCGATCGTAGCAAACAATGCTCCGGGTGCACTCGGAATTTTACCAACCGAGCGTTTGGAATTAGTGTAATATAAGATATAGAGAATGCTGAAGATCAGGAAAAAGCTGAAACCATATGTGACTAAATCAATCACCCAGTTTTGAATATCCAAAAACTTTAAATTTTCATTCAGAAAATTGAAAATTACACGCCCGAAACTCATGACAAGTGTTGCAAGTGTCAGCAAAATAAAGAATAAAATTGTAAAAACTATACCGATCATTCTTGCGGGCAAAGGCAATGTATTTTCACGTGGAGGATATATTGATGCAATACCCGTAAATACTTGTCCGATACCGCGACTTGTTGCCCATAGTGCCATGCCGATTGTGATAAGTACAGAAATGGTTGACAGCGGAGATTGAATAGTAATGGTTAATGATTCGATAACAACTAAAATAGGTGCAGGCAGGAAACTCCTGAATCTTTCAATTGTTTCTGGAGTTATCTCAATATTGCGTCCGAGAATTGCTAAAAAAAACATAACTAACATTAACAAAGGAACAAAAGCCAATAATAAATAATAGACAACACCAGCAGCCTTATTACCTATTTTGTGATAGTTAATCAATTGAATAAAGTCAATCGAATAATCCCAATATCTGCCTGCTCTTTTGCCGCGCCAAGCTTGTGGTCCGTTGATTATCAGGTCTTTAATGATGCGAATCCATGATTTTCTGCGAACTGCTTTTTGTTTTTTATTTAAGACGGAATACTTGTTATTCGTTTTTTTAGTACTCATTTTTCCACCTATATTAATTATTCAAATATTACCCTGATCTGCCTGAGTTTACAAATAATATCTTGCATTCAGAATTAGTTTGTAAATAACATCAAATAATCAGCTGTTTTTTTCGATAATATAATGTAAGCGTTGTGTATTGTAAGAGAATCTGTGTTAGAATAAGAACAAATGTTTGACAGGATGTTTAAATATTAAATATGATTATACTTGGAATTGACCCCGGATATGCTATTACAGGTTATGCTTTAATTGATTATACAGATCAAAAATTCAAAGTTTTGGATTATGGTTTAGTTACGACCAAGGCCAATTCATATTTCCCTGAACGCTTACTGTTGATTGAGCGAAGTTTGGAAACATTGATCAATAAGTACAAACCTGATGTGATGGCGATCGAAGAATTATTTTTCAATAGAAATACTACAACGGCAATCGGTACAGCACAAGCCAGAGGTGTAGCGGTAGTCACGGGGGCGAGAAATAATATTCCTGTTTTTGAATATACTCCGAAACAGGTCAAACTTGCAGTTACCGGATACGGCAATTCAGATAAAATCCAAGTTCAGGAAATGGTTAAAATACTGCTTAAATTAAATAAGATTCCGGAACCGGATGATGTTGCAGATGCACTTGCTGTAGCTTTATGTCATGCACACAGCGGAAATAGAAGTTCAGCTTTAGCTGTCGGCGGTTATCAATAGAAAGTTCATACAAGATACTGACTGTATCAAGTCAAAATTAAAGAAGATTATGCTCAATGAAATAGCATAATTTCATAATATGAGGGGAAACAATGATCGCAGTTTTAAAAGGTAAAATTTTACAAAAGTATCCTGAAAGTATGATAGTTACGGTTCAGGGAATCGGTTTTGAAATTTTTTATGATCCGTTAATGGCGGGTCAATTTCCTGCAATCGGTGAAGAGGTTACGGTCTGGACTTATATGAATGTCAGAGAAAATGAAATGAGTCTGTACGGTTTTCCGAATCAGGAAATCAAAAAGTTATATGAATTATTAATTACTGTTAGCGGAATCGGACCCAAAGTGGCGAGTGGAATTGTTGGCGGTATGAGTCCGGAACGTTTTGCAATGGCTGTTTTAAATGATGATGTGAAAAGTTTAACTCAGATTAAAGGCATCGGGAACAAAGGGGCTCAAAGGATTATTTTAGAGCTGAAGGATAAAGTGAAAAAATCCTTGCCTAAATTAAATAAAGATGACTCTAAAACTTCAACAAGTATCGGAATATCGGCGGATGGCAATTTGTTAAGCGTCGGTCAGGAATCTATAGCCGCTTTGATGGTTTTAGGTTATCAAGAATCCGAAGCCGAAAAGGCTTTGGAAAAAGCTTATTATGAATTAAAGGAAAAGGAAATTGAGATTGCAGTAGAGTCGCTTTTGAAATATGCTCTCAAACATCTCTCTGTGCTATAATAAGAAATTATGAATGATTCCGGTTTTTACAGTATTTTTAATCAAGATTATGACCTTGAACAAGAACCTCGCTTAGTCGATCGTGAGATGCGTTCCGATGATACTTTTGAAGGCGCTTTAAGACCGAAATCTTTTGAGCATTTTTACGGCCAACAAAAAATAAAAGAGAATTTGCAAATTTTCATTGAAGCTGCCAAAAGTCGCAATGAAGCTTTGGATCATATCTTGCTATATGGACCGCCGGGCTTAGGCAAAACAACTTTGGCAGGAATTATTGCCAAGAATATGAATGCCGACATCAGAATAACATCAGGTCCGGCAATTGAACGGCAGGGTGATCTGGTAGCACTCTTGACCAATTTGCAGGAACATGATGTTCTGTTTATCGATGAAATCCACCGTTTGAATTTTCAAGTTGAAGAAATACTCTATCCTGCAATGGAAGATTATGTGGTGGATATAATCATAGGAAAAGGTCCGAGTGCCAGATCAATCAGATTGGATTTGCCACATTTTACTTTGATCGGAGCAACGACAAGAGCCGGTTTGCTCAGTGCACCTTTACGGGATCGTTTCGGCATGGTACATCGATTGGAATTATATGAACCGGAAGAGGTAGCACAAATTATCAAACACAATGCCGAATTATTAAATGTCGGAATTGATACTCAAGGCTTGACAATGCTGTCTACACGTTGTCGCGGTACTCCGCGCATTGCGATCAGATTATTGCGCAGAATGCGGGATTTTGCTCAAGTTAAAGGACAGGGTGTCATAGATGCGGAAGTTGTTGAAGTAGGCTTGAAAGCTTTGGAAATTGATTCTCAAGGGCTTGATAATACGGATCGTAATTTGTTATCTGTCATGGCGAAAAGTTTTCACGGGGGACCGGTCGGATTAGATACTTTAGCAGCAATGACCGGGGAAGATCCGAAAACAATAGAAGATGTTTGCGAACCTTATTTGATGCAACTGGGTTTTGTTGCCAAGACTCCGCGCGGCAGAATTCTGATGGAACAAGGCTGGTGTCATCTTGGTTTGACCCCGCCTGCGGATTTTTCAGTGAAAAGTGGTACGTCAAGTATTGTTGAAAATATTAAGAACGATTTTACCGGAAACAAATCAGAAAAAAATATTAAAACTGAATCGACAGAATTTACTCAACTCAGTTTTGATCAATTAGAGTCCGATGACTGATAAAGGATAAGCTATGTCTCGAAAAATGCTTTTACATCTATGTTGCGGTCCATGCGGTGAATATCCGATTGAAATCTTAAAGAGCATGGAAAAATATGATCTGACTTTATATTTTTATAATCCGAATATTCATCCGGAGAAAGAATGGTATCGTCGTTTAGAAGGAGCTTTGCGTTTAGCCGAATTGCGCAAATTGCCAATTGTTGTTGAAGAAGGATGTGATCCTGAAACTTGGTGTCAGATTGGCAGAATTCTCGGCAGATGTGCTTACTGCTATGAATCACGAATGAAGAAGGTTGCCTGTTATGCCGGTGAAAATGGTTTTGATATTATTACAACTTCATTATTAGTCAGTCCTTATCAGAATAAACAAATGATACATCAAGCAGGTCGGCGCCAAGCAGCCAAAAATTCTGTTGAATTTCTGGCTGCTGATTTTACGGAAGGGTTTCGTAAAGGTCAACAAATGGCAAGAGCAGACGGACTTTATCGTCAAAAATACTGTGGTTGTATGATTTCCTTGGAAGATTCAGATTTTTTAGTAAAAATAAAAAAAGATTTAGCAGAGTACGATATACCGCGAGAACTTGATAGAGAAATGAAGAATAACAAGATAATACACAAAGGTTTTGTATATTAGCATAAAAGAACGGGAAAATATATGCCTTTAGACGGTGTCAGTGCTCGATTTTTAAATAAGGAATTGAATTATGAGTTGACTAATGCAAGAGTTGATCGCATTTATCAGCCAAATCGTTTTACTGTTTTGTTGATTTTCCATATAAATCGTCTTCCAAAAAAACTGTTAATTTCTGCAAACCCCGGTTCACCAAGAATTTATTTAACAACTGCTGAACTTGAAAATCCGAAAAATCCGCCTTCGTTTTGTATGATGTTACGAAAATATTTACTTGGAGCCAGGTTGCAAGAGATAATACAACCTGATTATGAAAGAGTTTTTATATTCAAATTCTCTACAATAAATGAATTGGGTGATCCTGAAACAAAATACTTGGTTACAGAAATCATGGGTAGACATAGTAATATTATTTTTTTGAATCAGGACAAGAAGATTCATGATTCCCTGATTCATGTCGATCAGGACATTTCCAGCAAACGGGAAGTTATGCCTGCCAGAACATATCAATTACCGCCAACACAAGATAAACAGTCTTTGGATTATTATTATGAGCAAAAACCGTCGATCTTGTCATTTTTGATAAATACTCAAGAATCAGGCAAAATTGATAAGGCGATATTAAGCCATGTTCAAGGTTTTTCTCCACTTTTAGTACGTTCGATCATTGCTGCTGCCGGAATTGAATCCCGTTTACATGTAGATCAACTGTCGAACAACCAAAAACAGGAATTGAGTAATAAGTTTTACAAAACATGTGAGATGATCAAAGCAAATGCCGATCAACCTACGTTGTATTTTCTTGATGAACATGATCATCGACCCTATGATTTTCATGCATTTGAATTGAGATCATTGCCTTATAGAGAAACAGTTTCCAGTTTTTCAATTGCGATGGATGTTTTTTATAAACTACAAGATGCAAAAAGAAATTTTGAGCAATTTAAGCAAAAGTTGGAACGCAATTTGAATCAAGCGATCAGCCGTACTCAGAAGAAATTGGATTTACATCAAAGAGATTTTGCTGAAGGCCAGAAAGCTGAACAATATCAGCGTCTGGGAGAATTATTGAATTCACAATTATATTTAGTGCAAGATAAGGCAACTGAAGTAGAATTAATTGATTACTATGATCCTGAACAAAAGAAGATCAGAGTTCAATTAAAACCCAAATTGAGTCCGGCCGATAATGCTAAGATTTTTTTTAAGAAATATCGTAAAGCACAAGCCAAATTCCAATCGGCTAAACGGTTATTGGCTTTGGATCAAGCAGAATTAATATGGCTCAATTCTTTGCACATTGCACTTGAACGAGCCGAAGTTTTGGAAGATTTACAAGCGATTAATATCGAATTCGATTTATTCGGAAAACCGAATCGGGAGAAGAGCTCCGCGAAAAAAACGACCCAACCTGAGCAGCATCTGATTAAGAATCGCTTGAATCCAGGTAAACCTGGTAAACGAAAAAAATATCAACAACAGCATAAACAACAAAACAAACAAAAAACAAAGAATGAGAAACCTCTGCCGCCCCGCAAATTCGAATTGGCAGAAGGAATAACGGTATATGCCGGACGTAACAATATTCAGAATGATCAGCTTACTTTGCGCAAAGCAGCAGCGAATGATTTGTGGTTTCATGTCAAAGATTTAGCCGGAACTCATGTTGTTTTGACTGTGCAAAACGGGTATAAGGCTGAGTCTCAACACATCAAGAAAGCCGCACAAATTGCAGCTTGGTACTCTGAAGCTAATCAAATAAAAACTTATCGAGGCGGAAAGATAGCTGTTGACAGCTGTTTAGTCAAACATGTAAAAAAACCTAAGGGTGCAAAACCTGGTATGGTAATATATGATCAACATCAAACGTATTATGTTTTGCCTAAACTGCCTGAAGCTGCAAGTGAAACTTAAGTTAAGAAAAGAGGAAGCATGATGAAAAAATCTCAGGAAAAAGCACGAAAAAAGAGCGATGAATTACAAGGGACAACGTCATTTCATTCTTTACTGGTATTTTTACGATATAACATTATCGGTAAATTTATATCAATAGTATTGCTGATAACTCTTGTTTTAACTCTTAATACATTATTTGCAACGAATGATTTAGAAAAATTTGCTTTAATCACCGGAATTGAATTAGTAATAATTATGATTGCCGGGTGGACGTGGTTTTTAATCAAACGCAACTCCAATCATGAACAAGACTCGGAATAGTGATATTCTTCACAACAAAGGTATCTAGTCAAAAAAGCCGGCGCTGTGGATCGCTCTTCCGGCAAAATCCCCAAGAGCATATTTTTTGGCACAACAGACCGGATTTCAAATGAGTTTGTGTCAAAAAAGCCGGCGCTGTGGATCGCTCTTCCGGCAAAATCCCCAAGAGCGTATTTTTTGGCACAACAGACCGGTTTTCAAATGAGTCTGTGTCAAAAAAGCCGGCGCTGTGGATCGCTCTTCTGGCAAAATCCCCAAGAGCGTATTTTTTGGCACAACAGATCACAATTTCAAATAAAAAAGGAATGCTTTCCGTGTCACTTCCATAGGTCGGAACAATTATTAAACATTCCCTTTGTATTTATACTAAAATCATCAAATCTGAAGAGAATTTTTAAGAAAACCTATTTTATTTTTCCAATTTGCGCAAGAGCTTATTAATCTTTGAGGTGGGTGAAATTAAACTGCTCATCGAGGCGTTGTGATTCATCGCATCAATTAACAAAGCAACAAATTTGGTCATGTCAGCAGAAATATACCAAGGAGTATCCAGAACCTCTTGAGGGGTATAAATCAAGTTAGTCGCAATAACCCGGTCGATTAACCCTTTTGCATAATACTCATTGAAAGAAGCAATACCTTCTGTAAATAATGCAAAAGTAACTGCAGCGAAAATGCGTTTTGCTCCTTTGGCCTTGAGTGATTTTGCCAGGTCTAACAGGGAATCACCAGACGAAATCATATCATCAACTATCAAAACATCATAACCTTCAACTGAATCGCCGAGAAATTCATGCGCAATAATTGGGTTCCTGCCATTGACAACGTTTGAATAGTCACGTCTTTTGTAGAAAGTTCCAAGCGGCAATCCAAGCATTGAAGCAAAGTACATTGAACGTTGGATAGCTCCTTCATCCGGACTTACGATCATCATCGCTTCAGGCTTAATTACAATATCCGGCACAGACTTAATGAGAGCTTTCAAAATTTGATAAGTCGAAGGAATAGATTCAAAACTTGAAGTGGGTACAGCATTGGCGACTCTGTCATCATGTGCATCAAAAGTAATGAAATTACTGATACCGAGATCGAAAATATCTTCCAACATATATGCACAATCGAGTGATTCTCGGGAGTTTCTGCGATGTTGTCTTCCTTCATATAAAAAAGGCATAATTACATTTATTCTGCGTGCTTTGCCGGAAGCTGCAAGAATAATTCTTTTCAGATCCTGATAATGATCATCCGGGCTGAAATGATTAACTATACCTCGCATTTTATATGTGCAACTATAATTAGTAACATCACAGATAATATATAGGTCATGACCGCGAACCGTTTGTCCGATTACACCTTTGCCTTCCCCGGATGAAAAACGAATAGTTTCGGCACTGATATTATAGTCATCCCGCAGAAAACCTGCATTGCTGATATCATCAGAAACATGATCTAGATATTCATGTCGTCTTTTGACCAAGTACTTATTTACTTGTTCACCAAACTCTTTTGCTCCGGTCAGGGAAATGATTCCTACCGGACCGTGTGCAGGCATGGGATTATCACCATATTGATCGTAACGATAATAGTTTATGCTATCGCGATCTATTGCTCGTTTAGTTTTGGCCATTGTTTTCTCCTTTGAATGAGTTCAATAATGAATGGATTCTTTCGGTCGGGTTAATCAATTTGGAAAGTGAAGCATCATGATTAATACCGTCAATCAATAATGCCAGATATTTTGCCAGGTTAACATCGCAAAACCACTCAGTTTCTAACAGAGCGGGTGGTCGATAGGAGAGGTTTGTAGCAAATATCTTATGAATTAAACCGTTGTCATATGCTTCATTAAATTTTTCAATACCTTCGGAAAACTGTGCGAATGAAACTGCTACAAATACTCTTCTCGCATTTAGAGAATTGAGTTGTTTAGCACATTCCAAGACAGTTTGGCCGGAATCAATCATGTCATCGACGATCAATACATCTTTTCCGGAGATATTATCACCGAGAAATTTCTTTTCTGCAGTTCTTTTAAGTTTTTGCATAGTATATTCGCTTTTATCTAATAATCTGGGATCATATTTACGATAAAAAATGCCTAACGGAACACGCAAGACGGAAGCATAGTAAATACAGCGACTGATCGCTGCTTCATCAGCACTGATGACCATGAAATGTTCTTTATCAATTTGAAGATCAGGACATTCACTGAGCAGAGCTTCAATTAATTGAAATGAAGTCGCAGCTGATTCAAAATTATAACGTGGAACTGCATTGGCGATGCGGTCATCATGAGCATCAAATGTAATAAAATTTGAGATCCCCAATGCGAAAAGGCGATTTAACATAACAGCACAGTCAAGAGATTCTCTGGATTCACGCTGATAACGACGACCTTGATAAAGATAAGGCATGACAACATTAATTCTTTTCGAAACACCGTGAGCTGCAGAAATCAGTCTGCATAAATCCTCAAAATGTTCATCGGGACTGAGCGAAACATTTTGATTAAATCTTACATAACGCTGACCATAGTTCAAAACATCGGTAATGATAAACAGATCATGCCCGCGCACAGTGTCTAAAATAGTAGCTTGACCTTCACCTGAATTGAAACGTTTCAAGCTGACCGGTATCCGATATTCAGGTCTATAGTAACCAGCAAGTTGATTTTGTTCGGGATATTTCGCAACGGTTAATGCGCGACGATTATATAAGTGGAAATTAACTGCATCAGAAAAAGATTGTTCCAATTGATGAGTAATAATTCCGACAGGGCCGATCGGCTGAATAATTCGTTCATCATAATTCCGAAGCACTAAAGCTTCGAAACGTGATACATGTTCTGGTTCGTTTAATTTATTGGTCATAAATACCTATAAAATATAAATGATTTGTGCTTTGATGCACCAAATAGCCGAAGCTATTTCATCGGATATTTTTACTTGTGAACTTACGTAATTAAAGATATTATATCAATGTTCACGAAGGGATACAAAGGTATGAGAATAAATTATCAAAATACTAAATTAGCAAAAGTTGCAGGATTTATTGAGCAGTTTCCACAAGATAATTTGCCGCAAATTGTGATTTCCGGCAAATCAAATGTCGGCAAATCAAGTCTGATTAACTCTTTGTGCAATAACAGAAATCTGGCACGTACAAGCAGCAGTCCCGGAAAGACAAGACAAGTGTTTTTTTATTTAATTGATGAAAAATTTTATTTAGTAGATTTACCGGGTTATGGTTACGCTAAAACTTCACATAACGAAAAAGAAAAGTTTTCCGATTTGACAAACAATTATCTCAATTCTCAAACAAATATTAATCTGATTATTCAACTGATCGACATACGTCATAAACCAAGTCGTGAGGATATGTTAATGCTCGAATGGATTAATTATTCGGGAATTCCCTATGTGATTGTTTTGACTAAAGCGGATAAATTGAAACGCAGCCAAATTAAACCTCAAATAAATATAATAAGACAAAGCTTGTTGCACGAAATGGCTGAGGCCTTTCGACCGATCGTTACTTCAGCAATTAACAGGCAAGGTATCGACAGTTTGAAATCGGCAATTCAAGCAATTATCTGATTTTCTGAATATTATTACTAATTACCAAAAAAAGACGACTTGTCAGAATTTCTTTGTCGGATAATGTTGTTAATTAATGGCAACTTAAACTGAACGCAATTTTCAGTTTAGATTACAGTATGTCCGAGCTTAGAATTATGAAATTTGTATTCCGACAAAGAATTATTGCTCTGCTGTTCAATGCCGAGCGCTACGGTCTGAAATTCAGCTGTTTATTACTTTGTTTGATTTCGTATTTTACACGTGATTACTTAGTCCTATGTATGATTATTATTTTATTTTGTTCACTTTTTTTTATTATTGCTTATTCATATATTTCACAAAAAAATAAATTGTTTTATTTTGGGTTGTTGTGTTTATTGTTCATTCAAATGTGGCGAATTGCAGATGATATTTCTCAAACTCAAGATATCAGAAAGAATGTAGGAAAAACTGTCTACTTAGAACTTACGTCACAACAGACTCTTTTTCAAACAGATAAAGGAGGTGAATTCAAAATATTTCAAAGTCAAAATAGTACTAAGTTTGCTGTTTGGTTAACGGATGAGCAAAGATACTGGCATAAAATTTCAGGTTACTTTAGACCGGAAGTTGCGCAAGAAGCCAGAAATCCAGGAGGTTTCAATCAAAAAGCCTATCTGGCGAATTACAATTGTCATGCTGTTTTAGATATGAAAGATTCAAGTAATTCAATTGATCAAATTATAATCAAAAAGCCATTAATTGATCGAAATAAGCTGTTAATTGATTTTAGAAATTATCTAAGTTCAAGATTTGATGCGAAAACAGTAAATTTCCTGCTAAGTATATGTTTCGGTCAGACCGAGACATTAAATTCGGATCTTAAACAAGACTTTCAAAATCTTGGTTTGAGTCATCTGTTAGCAGTTTCAGGATTTCATTTTGACTTGTTTTTAATACCTTTGTCGGAAGGGTTTAACCTGAAAAAACGGAATTTGAAAATTCAATTATTTATTGTTTTACCTTTGATCTTTATCTACAATTGGCTTTGTTCTTATCCGATCGGGTTAATTAGAGCCAGTTTAATTTATAGCTTTGTCTTGTTAGGGAAGTATTTTGGCTTGGAGCTATCTCGAAAAAATATCTTATTAATAGTTATGCAATTATTATTGCTGATGAACCCGTGGTTGATTTTTCAAAGTGCTTTTCAATTAAGTTTCTTGTCCGGTCTGACTATATATTATTATTTACCATATTTAAGAAAAATTAAAATTATGCAAAAGTTAAAACTTGTTCAGAGTATAACTTTATCATTATTGATTCAAATATTTATTTTACCTTTTTTAATTAAAAATTTTGGTGTTTGGCAATTAGGAGTTATCTTACTTGGCGGATTATTGAATTTCCCTTTGACAGTCATTTATTTAATAGGTCTATTTAGTTTTTATATATTTCTGCTATATAAGTTAATACAAAATGTATTGTTAATGAATTTTATATTATTTACATTGTTGGAAGAACCAATCGGAAAATTGTTTGAATTCATTAATTGGCTGATTAGCAATGCATTGAATTTATTCTCGCGATTTGCGCGAGCTGATTTTTGGTTGAATTTACAAAATGATCAATCTTCATTATTCACATGGTTAGTTTTCGGAACCCTGATTTTAGGCATTGGTTTAACTTTTGCAAGGCTTTTTAACAGTCTTTTGATTGAGAAATACAGTGTATCTTTAACGATAAAACAGTTTTTGCCCGGATTTTTGGTTATATTATTATTACTTTTCAATATTTTTCGCCCGCAGCTCAATTGGAAAATCTGTTTTTTGGATGTCGGTCAGGGTGATTGTTGTTTAATAATTACACCCGAGCGAGATTGTATTTTAATCGACGGAGGAATTCCCGGACAAGGTTATCGGACTATTATTCCTGCACTGAATCATTATGGAATTACCAAGGTTGATTACGCCATAATCAGTCATCTTGATTCGGATCATTATGGCGGAATTCTTGATTTGCTTGAAATAAGGCGAATAGAAGAACTTATTGTTCCGGATTCAGATAACATCAATATGAACAAGATTGAAAGGAACAAGAGTATTATTAATAATCAATATTTATCTGATATATGTCAGAAAAATGGTGTAAAATATAAGAAAGTAAAACAATCAGATATTTTGATACTTGAGCCCTTGACCGCTGAATTTGAAATATTGACACCCGATCCGCTGCTGTTAAGGAACACACAAGATCAAAATGCGTACAGTTTATGCTTTGTTTTGGAAATCGAGGATCTTAATGTGATGTTCACCGGAGATTTGAACAATCTGAGCGAACTAAATTTAATATCCAAATATAAATTTGCTAAAATTGATATTCTTAAAGTTGCTCATCACGGTTCAAAATATTCCACGTCGGAGAAGTTTTTGAATGCTGTCAGGCCGGAACTGGCGATAATTTCCGCAGGTAAAAACTGTTATGGACATCCTGCACCGGAATTGCTGGAAAGATTGACGCAACATAATATTAAGATCAAGCGTACAGATTTGAACGGTGCTATTGTGTTAGAATTGATAAATAATCAATGGCATCTGTCAACATATATTGAATAAGAAAAAATGACAAAATATAATTTTAGAACAATTAAACAAGAGATAGATCAGAATATCTGGCATAACGGTTATCTTATTTATGGTGAAGAATATTATTTAATAAAACAAATAATTGCTTTAATCTGCAATAGATTTGTTGAACCGCAAATGCAAGATATTGACTTAGTTAAAATAAATGCCGGATTGAAATTATCTGCCGAAGATATCGAACGTGTTAAACAAGAATTGCAGACACCGCCATTTATGTCCGAGCGTAAAGTAATCTTGCTTGAAAAAACAGGATATTTTTCACGAGCTGAACAAGGTAAAGTTGAAGAGCGTAAGAAGAAACAGGAAGAGTTAAGTCAGATTTTTTCTCTGTTAAATTCAGGCAGCTGTTTAATCTTATATGAAGAAAATGTTGACGGCCGACTTAAGAAAAAACTCAAAAGCTGGTTGGAGTCAGGTGGGGTTCAAGTCGAAATCGGTCGTGAAGAGATCAGTGTTTTGCGACACTGGCTTCAAGTCAAGGCCCAGCAAAAAAGAATTGGTTTAACATATGAGGCTGCTGATAATCTCATTGATCGTTGTGAATCCGACATGACACAACTTGAGCAAGAGTTTAGTAAAGTCTTACTGTATGCAGAATATGCCGGATTAGCCGGAATTGATTTAGCTACAATTGATCTGGTTTGCAAATCCGATCTCAGAGGTACGGTTTTTGATCTGACTGATGCAGTTTCAGCAGGTCAAACCGATAAAGCATTGAATTTACTTGATACTTTATTAATCTTAAAAGAGCCTCTGCCTTTGATCAGATTTATGTTTGCACGCCACATCAAACAATTAATCTGTGCCAAAGAGTTAGGTAATGAGCAACTTTTAATTAAAAAAATCGGAGTTTATCCTTTCGTCGCCCGCAGACTTATTAAGCAGGCACGAAATATGTCAATCGAAAAACTGGAGCATTTTTATCGCTTAGCTTTTGAATCAGATTGGAAAGTCAAACGTGGTCATATGACAGATCGATTGTCTTTTGAAACATTGTTAATTGAAGCAAGTTTAACTTTTGCTGGCAAAGTTCGTTAATAGTAGTTAAAATATAAAATGTTTAAATAATATTTGATGGAAGGAATGAGAAAATGAGTTCATATCTTGAACAGTGGAATGCAATGTTCCGGGACCAGCAAAGTCAACAGCAGAATATGGCGGAAATTGATTTGTATTATAAATTAGAAACAGAAGCTTACGAAATTATTTTGGCTGAACCGCAAAAAGTCTGGCAAGGAAAATTTGAGGATTTAAGAGAAGACTTAGGTTTTGGCAAAAAATCAGTAATCTTTGCAGGATTTCTTGAAGGAATTAATTCAAGTCTGAAAGAAGAGCTGGATTTAGATAAAGTTGATGACGAAACAGAATTGAAAATCGAGATTGATTTTGAGAAATTGTTTATTGCG
Source organism: Clostridiaceae bacterium (assembly GCA_012838795.1). GTDB lineage: Bacteria > Bacillota > Clostridia > Saccharofermentanales > DTU023 > UBA5436. The sequence goes on from DUOO01000003.1 coordinate 33,559, forward strand.
ATGCATGAGGCAAAAGCTGATTGGTTATATGGCATTAAAGCATGGAACGATATAATTGATCCTGAGAAACAGCAAGAAATGTTGTATGAATGGCGCCAAAGCAAAATTGTTCGCGTTGATAGGATCGGACGTAATGAACCTTGTCCATGTGGCAGTGGTAAAAAATACAAAAATTGCTGTGGCAAAAGCTAGGAGGAAAAGATGGCTTATACTTTAATTCGGGATTTGTTTCGCAGTCCGGAGGAGTATAAAGATAAAAGTGTTACCGTAGGCGGCTGGGTCAGAACAATCAGAGATCAAAAAAACTTCGGTTTTATTACCTTGAATGACGGAACTTTTTTTAAACCTTTGCAAATTGTTTTTGAACGGGAATTTTTGGATGATTTTGATGAAGTTGCTAAAATCGGGAATGGAGCTTCGATTACAGCTAAAGGCAAAATCATTTTGACACCAGATGCGAAACAACCTTTTGAAATGAAAGCTGAACAGATAATTCCGGAAGGAGAATCTCCGGAGGATTATCCTCTGCAACCGAAAAGACATACTCCGGAATTTTTGCGAACCATTGCCCATTTACGTCCGCGGACAAATCTGTTTTCAGCAGTGTTCAGAGTTCGTTCCGAAGCATCCTATGCAATTCATAAATTCTTTCATGATCGTAATTTTATTTATCTTCATACTCCGATTATCACTTCAAGTGATGCGGAGGGAGCAGGTGAAATGTTCCGTGTTACGACTTTAGATCTGAAAAATCCTCCGTTGACTGAAGACGGCAAAATTAATTATAAACAAGATTTTTTCGGTAAAGAAGTTCATTTGACAGTCAGCGGGCAATTAGCGGGTGAAGCATTTGCTTTAGCTTTCCGCAATATTTACACATTCGGTCCTACTTTCAGAGCTGAAAATTCGAATACTGCTCGTCATGCTGCTGAGTTTTGGATGATAGAACCGGAGATTGCTTTTGCTGATCTTTATGATTGCACTCAACTGGCTGAAGATATGATCAAAGCGATAATAAATCATGTTCTGACAACTTGTCCGGAAGAAATGGCGTTCTTTAATCAATTTGTCGATAAAGGACTGCTGGCTAGGCTGAATGATGTTCTGAACAGTGAATTTGCTTATCTGACTTTTACCGAAGCGATTGACGAATTGTTAAAAGCTGATCTGGATTTCGAATATCCGGTAAAATGGGGCTGTGATTTACAAACTGAACACGAACGCTATTTAACCGAAAGAATATGCAAAGGTCCGGTTTTTGTTACTGATTATCCGAAAGATATTAAAGCTTTCTATATGAAATCAAATTCAGACGGTAAGACAGTAGCTGCAATGGACTGTTTAGTTCCGGGAGTCGGAGAAATTGTCGGCGGAAGTCAAAGAGAAGATAACCTTGATGTGCTTAAAGCCAGGATTCTCGAATTAGGTTTAAAGAAAGAACAGTACGATTGGTATCTGGAATTACGTAAATATGGTTCGATTCGTCATGCAGGTTATGGTTTAGGCTTTGAACGGATGATTATGTATTTGACGGGTGTAAATAATATCAGAGATGTCCTGCCGTTCCCGCGTACGGTTGGGCACATTGAGTATTAAGTGAGTATATATGGCATTAAGTATTAGTGATTAAACTTAAATTCAGTTCAATTTACTTTAATTTAATTCTTTACTGAAAAGAAAGGTTAAAGTATGAACACAAAATTAACAATCCGGGAATGGCCGGTTGCTGATCGGCCCTATGAAAAATTAGAACAGCTTGGAACCAAAGCTTTATCCGATGCGGAACTGGTAGCAGCGGTTATCTCAAGCGGGATGAACGGCAAGACATCAGTAGAAATAGCAATGCAATTGCTCACGACTTATGACAATATCGGTTTTTTGCAAACGGCTAGTCTGGAGGAATTGCAGAAAGTAGCCGGTATCGGACGGGTGAAAGCGATCCGAATTAAAGCTGCAGTAGAATTAGGCAATAGAGTAAACAATTGTGTAGCAAACCGGGACAGAGAACAGTTAAGCAGTTGTCATGGGGCAATTCTATATTTTGAAAATCAATTAAGATTTTTACCTCGAGAAGAATTTCACTTGGCATTGCTCAACATCAAACATGAATTAATCAGAACAGTTCAAGTTTCGACCGGGGATATTAAATCTATTGAATTAGATGCGAGAGAGATTTTTCGTGAAGCAATCAGAAGTAATGCCGCAGGTGTGATCTTGGCACATAATCATCCGAGCGGAGATCCGGCACCTTCAGAAAGAGATATTGTTACAACCAAGAAAATATATGAGATCGGCAAACAATTAAATGTTCATATTTTAGACCACATTATTGTCGGAGCAAAAGAATCGATCAGTTTGAAAGCTGCAGGATATTTTTAGATAGATTATAGTAAATTTTTAACTGGAGTTTATTACTTCAATCAGGTGAATTAAAGTGTCAAAGAATAGACGGACAAGAATATTAATAGTTTTAGTAGTTACTATTGTAGTTTCAATAATGATGGTTTATTCCATTTTGCCTGAAAGTTTTGTCAACAAAAGTACGAATCCGTTATCAGCAATTTTTAAACCAATCCAAAATCTTATTAATAATGTGAAAGAGTCCGGTCGGAATTATTTTTCTACGACAACTTTGAATCGTGAATTATCCGATCAGATTGCAGAACTTGAGCGGCAAAATGTTGAACTTCGTCTTCAGATAAAAGAAAATGAAGCTTTAGCAATTGAATATGACAAGTTAAAACTAGCTTTCAATTTGTCTTCAAAATACAATTATTCGATTATTGAGGCAGGTCGAATCACTCAAAGACCGATCAACCAAGATACATCCTTATTTCGGATCGACAAAGGCAAAAAAGCCGGAATTGATATGTCTGAAATCAAAGGATTCCCTGTAGTTAATGCGAATGCTCAGGTGTTTGGCCGAATTTACAATTCAGATGAATTTAGCGCAAAAGTTTTGCCGATCACACATGAAGGATTTTCAGTCAGCTGTTACGCTGAAGATAACAGAGGCCAGACTTTTGTCTTACGTGGTGATCAGGAATTGAAAAGCCGCAACTTATGCGTTTTAGACGAAATACCTGCTGCGACGGTAATCAATACTGATGATCAAATCATTACCAGTGGTCTGGGCGGAATTTTTCCATACGGTCTTGAGCTGGGCAAAGTAGTCGAGATTTTACCTGTTGATGAGCGTGGATATCGTCAGGCATTGGTAGAACCGGCAATAAATTATGCTGAAACAGATGTTGTGTTTGTCATGTCAGGCCTGGCACTAAGTGATGATAGCTATACCGGAGAAGAATAATCGATGTCTAAGAAAAATCTGATTATTAATTTTTTGAAAGTATTGCTTTATTGCTTCTTGGCTTTTGTGTTTAATCAAATAAGTCAAGTGATATTTCCGAGCTTGAAAGTATATCCGAACTTCTTTTTCAGCTTAATATGGGTTTTTGCGTATCTTTATAACAGTATTTGGAGTTTAGTTGTTGGTTTATTGGCCGGATTTTTTCATGATTGGCTGTTCAGCCCGATTATCGGTGTTGGAATATTTATCGGTATGTTGACATCAGTATTTTGTTCCGGATTTTTACAATCTATATGGCAACGCCGAACTGCATTTTTATTCGTACAGTCTCTAATTGCTATACTTGTAACAAAATTTTTGGAAGCATTTTTTCATTTTATGTTCTCAGTTTTGCAATATGAACTGGTGTTGAAATTCAGTTATATCCGGCATAGTTTTGTACGAGATTTGCCTTTGTCTGTAGGAGTTAATTTACTTGCAACGGTATTGTGGTTTTTGATTCTTCGCTTTATCATACCTTATACAAAAATCAAACAGGATCAAGAATTTGACAGTTTGTACAATGATACTCAGGAGGTTCTCTAAGTGGCACGCTCTGATTTTAATCCAATCAGAAGTAAATCAAGTTCCAATGTCAAAAGATCGGATAATCGGATCTTTAAGAATCGCAATATTTTGATCGGCATCTTTTTTATCCTGATGTTTTTACTTATCTTTTGGCGAACCTCTGAATTACAATTGAGTTCAGCTGATTCGGATCAGATTCCGGTAACTTATGGTAATCGGGCTCAAATGCAGGTTGAGGCCCCGCGTGGAGATATTCTGGACAGTTCCGGAGAGCCGATTGCCTATTCAACAACTCAACCTATGTTGTACCTTTGCAATTCAGGTTTGGAAGGAACCGCACTTAATGATATGTTGCTCGATTTAAGTGAATTAATGCTCGAAAACGGTGTTAAGCTGCCTGAAAATCTGGTGAACTATTTTGATTATTCCAGTGCCAGTAAAGAAAAACGAGATAAAAGTAATGCAGAATTTGTGTTTAAAAAAGATTTACAGGAAATTGAAAAATGGCAACAGAATACAGATCTTTTCGGTCTGAAAAAAGCAGAAGACACCAAAAGAATTGAAGAACAAATTATAACCGATCCGCAGAAATTTTATGAATATTTGCTTTTTGACAAATTCGGTATTGAAGACCGAGATGCCGGAGGTGATTATCGCTATACGGTTGAAGAGGCTTTTAATATTATTCAAATGCGTTATTTAATTTTAGAACATAATTGGCAATACACGCAAGGACAAGCCATTGAGGTAGGTGGTCCGGTTAATCAAAAAATAATTACGGCAGTTGAAGAACAAAATCAGAGATATGCCGGAGTCTTAATTGCAGATAAACCACAAAGGCAATATTCAGAAAACAGTTTTCTCTATGCTCACGTTTTGGGTTATACCGGACAAATATCGGAAACAGAATATCAGCAATTTAAAAATCTGAATTACGGTTTAAACGATATTATCGGCAAAAGCGGAGTTGAACTTTCGGCGGAAAGATATTTGCACGGAGTTCCCGGAATATTACCTTACAGTTATTGGGAAAAAACTGCAGAAGGTGAAGAATTTATTCAAGGAACAGGTGGTGTTGCACCTCAACCCGGAGCAAACGTGCGTTTGACTTTAGATCAGGATGTTCAAAGAGTGATGCTCGAAGCTTTTTCTGAACATATGGCTGAACTGAGAGATAAAGAGGATTCGGTGCCTGCAAAAGCTGCCGGCGGAGTGTTGATGAATGTAAAAACCGGTGCCGTAATAGCTATGTGTGCGATACCATCGTTTAATCCACAAGATTTTATTATGGCTCAATATGATTCTGAAGCGGCAGAACGAGTTCAAGAGTATTTCTCAGATAATGATAATAAACCTATGCTGAATCGGGCAATTTCTGAAATTTATCATCCTGCGTCAACGTTCAAACCGTTTACGGCAATAGCCGCATTGGAAAACGGAGTTATCTCTGAAACTAATCAAGTTTATAATTGTGCAGGAAAAGAAGAAATAGGCCATAGAATTTGGACTTGTTACGGGGAGCCTGATCAAGGTCATGGTGACTTAACTTTGCGTCAGGCAATGGCTACATCATGCAATTTGTATTTTGCCAAATTAGGTATCGATACTACAATTGATAAGCTTTCTCCGATTTTTAAAAAGCTGGGTATGGGTGAATATTCCGGAATTGATTTACCGGGTGAAGCAAAAGGTATCCGACCGAGTAAAGAAGTTAAACGCAAAACGCGAGCTTTGCCGGAAGATCAATTATGGTTTCCCGCAGATACTGCTCAATCTTCGATCGGCCAGTTTGATAATGCTTATACAATGATTCAACTGGCAAGAGGTGTTGGCGGAATTGCTACAGGAAAATTGGTTCAACCTCATGTAATAAAAGAAATTACCGCTCCGAACGGAGAAATAATAAAACCGGAAGTAATCCAAATTGAAGATTTAGGATTTTCGGAATCTTCAATTAATTTAGTAAAAAATGCAATGAACGGTCTGCAACACGATATTGAATACAGTACGACATATCTTAATTTCCATAATTATCCTATGGAATTAGGCATGAAAACCGGAACGGCGGAAGTACAGGACAGCTCAAGTACGAATATATCCATCGATTCGCTATTTGTTTGTTTTGCACCTTTGGATGATCCGGAAGTTGTTTTTGCAGGAATTGTTGAAGATGCTACAATTGGTGCCGGTTTATCCACAGTTGCAAAAAAAGTATTGGATCAATATTTCGGAATTGAAACTCCTGAGCCTGCTGCTGAACCTGCTCCGGTAATTGATTAGGAAATTACACCGGAAATTCAGCCTGACATTGCACCCTAAGCTCACTTTGAAAGCTAATTCTAAAATTTCAATTTTATTTAATTTCATTTTAATCTGCAGTTTTTATATGGGAAAATTAAGTAAAAAAATCTTGAAATGATTGTTTTTTTTAGTTATTATGTATAGAATATATGTTTAATATAATTGAGGAGGTAGCTGTGAATATTGTTCTCATTGCAGACACGAGAAAATATGACTTGTTAGTAAATTTCTGTATCGCTTACCGGCAAATTTTAGCACAACATCATTTGATTTCACTTTTTAATATATCCCGTACCATTCATGAAAATACGGATTTGACGGTAGAAACGCTCACTACCGATATGTTGGCAGGTGTTGAACAACTTGCATCTAAAGCGAACTACAATGAGATAGATGCCGTTGTTTATTTAAGAGATCCGTTGCTTCGTACTTACGATGTTCCGAACTCACTGTTGAGAGCTTGCGATGTAAACAGTATTCCTTTAGCAACAAATGTTGCGACTGCTGAAATACTGGTATTAGCTATTGATCGCGGAGATCTTGATTGGCGTGAATTAATTCGTTGATGAGAGCTAGATATGAAAAATAAAATTTCTTATATTCCGGAAACTTGGGATCATGCAAATTCATATATAATTCATGGAGCAAAAGATTATTTGATTGATCCTTCAATTGCTTATGATCAAAATATTGCAGATAACCTAAACGGTATCATTGCAACCCACTTTCATTATGATCACATAAGTCATGTTGAAGAATGGCGTAAAAAAACCGGTTTAGACTTTATGATGCCGGAAGGTGATATTCCGTTTCTTACAGATCCCGAAGCCAATTGTTCGATAGATTATGGTAAACCGACTCACTATTCTGCTGCCGATTTTTATTATACGGATCAGGAAAAAATTCAGTTAGAACCTGATTTAAGGTTAATTGTTTATCATACACCGGGACATACGCCCGGATGCTCCTGTATATTATTGCAGAATAAACAAGATGATGTTTATCAACCTTTGGCATTGATTTCAGGTGATACATTGTTTGCCAACAGTATCGGACGTACTGATCTCAAAGGGGGAAATCCTGCTGATATGGAAAAATCGCTTGACCGGTTAACGAAGATATTACAAAACTTACCACAAGATTTGCCGGTTTTGCCGGGTCACGGTTCACCGTTTTTAATTAGAGATGCTTTCCGATTTAATCCTTTTATCAGACAATTTCTGTAGATAATCCGGTCTTATGTGATTGAGTTGCTTTTAGGTATAACAAATACTAATGTTCTGATTTTGCTCACAGTATTAATCTGAAATCAAATGTCATCTACCGTAAAATATAAGAGAATTGCGGATAGTTTGTATTTTTTGTGTATTTTGTTTTTAATTTCTAATTTTCTTGTACCTGATTCGGATTTTTATTGAATAAGTGTTATTATATGCAATGTTAATTTATTAGGATGATTTGGAGGGCTTATGGATAAGTTATTATCTGAATTACAAGCGATTGAAGATAAATTTCGAGCTGACATGAGTTCTATTGTTAATCAACAAGAGCTGGAAGACATCAGGATCAAATTATTAGGTAAAAAAGGCGAAATAACATCTATTATGAAAAATATGGGACGCCTTTCCAATGAAGATAAGCCTAAATTAGGCCAGGCAGCCAACAGAATTCGTCAATTTGTTGAACAAAAAATTACAGAAAAACAAGCTGAATTAAATGTCAAAGCTGAACAAGCGAAGATTGCAAGTGAAATGCTTGATATCAGTATGCCGGGCAAAGTTGTAAAAGTTGGCGGCAGACATCCTCTGACTTTAATGTCGGATGAAATCTGCGATACCTTTATCGGTCTGGGTTATACAATTGCTGAAGGACCGGACGTAGAGCTGGATCTTTATAATTTTGAATTGCTCCGTTTACCCAAAGGCCATCCCGCACGTGATGAACAAGACACATTTTATCTTGATTATGAAAATGGTGTTTTATTAAGATCACAAACTTCTCCGGTGCAAATCAGAGTAATGAATCAACAAAAACCTCCTATTTATATAGTTTGTCCCGGCAGAGTATATCGTTCAGATACTGTTGACGCTACTCATTCACCGATTTTTCATCAGATTGAAGGTTTAGCAGTTGATGAAAATATCAGTATGACTGACTTAGTTGCTGCATTAGAGCTTTTTGCCAGAAGATTATTCGGCAAAGAGACCAGAATTCGTTTGCGACCCCATCATTTCCCGTTTACTGAACCAAGCTGTGAAGTGGACATTTCTTGTTGGACTTGCAGTGGTCATGATCCGAATTGCAAAACTTGTCGCGGTGAAGGATTTATCGAAATTTTAGGTGGCGGTATGGTTCATCCGGAAGTTTTAGAAAACTGTGGAATTGACTCAAATAAATATAGCGGCTTTGCTTTCGGTATAGGTGTCGAACGTGTTGCCATGGGGCGATATGATGTAACCGACATCAGAAATTTCTATGAAAATGATTTGCGTTTCTTAGAACAATTCAGTAAGTGAGGTAAAAGTGATGAAAGCTTCTCTGGAATGGATTAAAGATTTTACAGAATATCAGGGAGATATACAAACTTTTGTTGATGGAATGACTTTATCCGGCACCAAAGTCGAATCTTTGGAATATGAAGGTGCTGACCTGAAAAAACTTGTCGTGGGTCATGTTTTAGAAAAAAATCAACATCCAAATGCGGACCGTCTTTCAGTTTGTCAAGTTGATGTCGGTACAGAGATTGTGCAAATCGTATGTGGAGCACCGAATGTAGCTGCCGGACAAAAAGTTATAGTGGCTTTGCCGGGAGCGGTCTTGGCAGGCGGTTTCAAAATAAAAAAAGCAAAAATGCGCGGTGAAGAGTCTAACGGTATGATCTGTTCGATTGATGAATTAGGTTTTTCGGTTCATGAATTTCCCGATGCAGTATCCGACGGCATTTATGTATTACCGGACGATTCACCGGTAGGAAACGATGCCTTGGATGTTATCGGTATCGGTCAGGAAATCATTGAATTTGAGATAACTTCCAATCGTCCGGATTGTTTGGCAGTCGAAGGTTTGGCTAGAGAGACCTCGGTTGTTTTTGATACGAAGTTTACTGCTTTAGATAAAAAACCGAATAATTTTTCTGATTTAAAATCTGAAGACATTGCCTCAATTGTGGTTGAAGCGCCCGATTTATGTTCAGCTTTTATCGGTAGAATTGTCACAGATGTAAAAATTGAGCAGTCGCCGATTTGGATGCAAAAAAGATTACGAGCTGCAGGCATGAGACCGATCAACAATATCGTTGATATAACGAACTTTGTCATGTTGAGCTTAGGCCAGCCGATGCATGCTTATGACTTGGATTTTCTAACCGATCATTCTATTATTGTTCGTCGCGCCGAAGATCAGGAAATGATGACTTTGCTTGATGGAACTGAAATCAAAATGAACTCGGATAATTTGGTAATTGCTGATACTGCGGGAGCGGTCGGCTTAGCGGGTGTGATGGGCGCTGAGAATTCAGAAGTCCGGGATTCTACAAAAGCAATTCTGTTTGAAGCAGCAAATTTTTCCAAAACTTCAGTTCGCAAAACAGCCAAAGAATATAATTTGCGTTCAGAGGCATCATTGCGCTTTGAAAAAGGTTTGCCGGCACAAAATGCTCAACGCGCAATGGATTATGCATGTTATTTAATTGAAGAATTAAATTGTGGAAAAGTTGCGTCTACTGAAATTACGGTTGCCGAGAAGTTCCCCGTATTACACAAGATTGAATACACTGCACAAGGCATTAACAAATTGACCGGGGTAGATTTAAGTATTGAACAAATTAATCAGATTCTGAATAAACTTGAATTGGACATTGAACCGACTGAAAACTCAGATATTTATGTTGCAACAATTCCTTATTTCAGGGGTGATCTTAAAATTGAAGCTGATTTAGCGGAAGAAGTTGCCAGAATATATGGTTATGACAAAATTGAAAGTCGTTTCAGCAAAGGCAACACACCGACTTTAGGCGGTCGCAATGCAACTCAACTTGATGTTGAAAAAATCCGCCGTGTATTAGAAGCTTGCGGAGCATATGAAGCATACACTTATTCATTTGTTTCACCGACCGATGTTGTCAGACTGGGTTTAGATTCTGAACATGCTTTGAGTCAACAATTAACGATTCTTAATCCGTTGGGTGAAGAGTATTCAAAAATGCGAACTACAATGCTGCCCAGTCTGTTGAGAGTTATTGAACATAATTTGTCTCATGGTAATTTGAGTGGTGTTTTATATGAATTAGGAAAAACTTATCATCCATTAAATACCTTACCTGATTATGGTTTGACTGCTGCATATCAAGATGAACATTTGCCTGATGAACGAGAACATGTTACTGTTGCTCTCTTTGATCAAAACTTAAAAGATAGTTCTCAAGGCTATTTTATACTAAAAGGAATTATGGAAGAGCTTTTCCGTCATTTAGGCATAGTTGAGTTTCAAGTTTCCAGGGTTGGTCCGGATCATCCCTATTATCATCCGGGACAGACAGCATCGGTTTATTTGCCTGATTACACCGACCCGATCGGTTTAATAGGAACAATTCATCCGGGCTCTGCAAAGGAATTTGCTGTTACGCCGAACACTTATTTTTTAGATTTGGAATTACATCCCTTGTTGAAAGCCAAACGTGAAAAAATTCTTTTCAAGGCATTACCTAAATATCCTGCAATTACCAGAGATTTGTCATTTGTTATGCCAAGAGAAAATCTGGTTTCAGAAGTTGAAGCAGAAATTGTCGGTTTGGCAGGTTCTCTCTTGGAATCAATTCGAATTTTCGATGTTTACCAAGGTCAAGGAATTGCCGAAGATAAAAAATCAGTAGCGTTTTCGTTAGTATTCAGAGATGCTGAACGCACTTTAAGTGACCGGGAAATCAATCCGATCATGCAGAAAATAATTGTTAATATGGCGAAAAGAGATATTCTGTTAAGAGCATAAATTAAAAAGATAAAAATAATTTTAATTGATATTTATAGAATATGACCCATAATAAGTAGCTCAGCAAAATCAGTTTTGCTGAGCTATATTAATTTGGAGTTTGTTTCATCATACTTCATTTTCAGAAGTTCTGTGTCAAAAAAGCCGTTTCTGCGGATAAAAATCCACAAGATCGTAAATTTTGACATGTTTGACTTGGTAATGTGCCAAAAAAGCCGGTTGTGTGGATTGCAATCCGCAGGACTGTAATTTCTGACACTGCAGCACCAATATCCAAAGGATCCTGTGCCAAAAAAGCCGTTTCTGCGGATCCGAGCCTACAGTGCACCCGCAGGCTCGTAGTTTTTGACACGTCTATTTAATACTAATATTTTAAAACTCAGTTTTTTTAATAATTGTCAAATATATTGGTTTTTCTCAAAATAATGAAGAGTTTTCTTGCAAATAATTATTATAATATCAAGTGAAAGTATCAGATTATTTTTCGTTTTCAATTTATATCAATTTCTGAATAGTATTTGATTAATACGGACTGATTATATCTTTGATTATTACTTACATTTATCTGAAATATTGTTTTTATCTTTAGTTTATTTCGAAGAATTAAGAACTGAATAATAAGCACTTTATGAAATTAGGAGGGATTATTATGTTAAGTCTGGAAGCTATTTTGTGTGTGCCTTTATGCATGACCATCTTTACTCAAGCGATTTTTTACTTGAAACCGATCGAATTAAGAATCGAGCAACAAGCAAAAATTATTGCAACAGATCGAATTGCTGAACCGAAGAATCAACCTATATATAAATTTAATTCGGAAAATCAGGTGATTAATCTACAAGTTAATCCGCAAAAAGTAAAAGAAATATTATCCCTGGGTTTAGATATTAAAAACAGCTTATGGGACAGAGATAAGATATATCCAGAACAAAATTTGAATAATTGATAAGTTATCAAACAAGAAAACAAATAAGAAGAACTGCCCTCAAGACCTTAAGTCAGTACATTTAATAAGGGATTGACGATACTAACCGAAAGAGGAAAAGAGGACGCTTTATCTGTTTTTATAAACTATGATGCGAGGTATAATTATGAACTCGGATAATTTGAATGGTTTGAAGTCATTTATAATCAAACGGCTGAATTTACTGAAAAATAAAATCAGAGCCGAAGAAGCCAACACCAGCTTGTTTTTTTTGATATTACTGCCAATTACAGTTATGGTTTTGTTTTTAACATTTGAAAATGTCCAGTTAAGAAGAGAAGAACTTGATTTTGTGCGTAGTTGTGAAACTAGTTTAGATCTTGCTCTGGCGGATTATGATCGACAATTATGGCAGGAGTTCGGTTTATGGGGAGTAGAAAGCAATTTATTAAATCAGCATAAGAATGAAATGGAGCAGAATTTTGTTTCGGATAGACACGAGGTGGAAATTGAAATTTCCGGGATACATAATCTTGAAGATACCGAGCAATTAAGAAAACAAATTTTACGACATATGAGTGTAAGATCTCCTTTTTTAGCAATTGAAGAAATCATCAAAAGGATTGGTAATGTTGGTATTATGAGTGAGCAACTCAATAATAGTTCAGTTTTAGCGGAGATTACTTCAAAAAGTAATTTGGTCGATCCTGAATTCATAATCGCCAACCCGGATTCCGCTGCAGGTGATTTGGCAAGTTTGGATGTGGAAATTAAACCGGAAGATCAAGAGACATTGGAGGAAATGTCCAATAGCGAACTTAATACTTTATCCGAAAGTTCTTTGGAAATACTGGCGAAATTAATTGAAGAAGCTAAGACGATGATTGTCCCGATGTATGAATCAACAGGAAATCCGGTTCCCGCTAATCCTCTGGCACCTGGTTCATTACAGAATATTACAAATTTTTTCGATCAATTTTTATTAAATTATGATATTCCGATAATCAGTCGATTGCAAATTCAGGAATATATGTTGAATTACTATCCCATGCAAGTTACGGAATTAGAAATGTCAGGAAATAAAACTCCGCTGCAAACACCTGATGGCAGGTTACATTCAGACTTACATGCATCAGGTAGAAAGAATGAAGTTGAACAGATTATTTTTAATACAAATGATCCCGATTCTGCAGCATCTAAAGCTAAATGGGGCATTAGAGGAATCTGCTTTACGTATCACCTGATTGATAATTTTACCGATGAAGCCAAACAGTCAGTTTATTTGTTGCAAGCAACGGGGATTAGTACTGCGATAGCAGTAGTCAGTATAGGACATATTGTGATTGATCCTCAAACATTGGTATATACAATAACTTTAATAGATTCATTATCGCAAGCTTTTGCGGATAGTGATCAGTTGCTTGCGGGGGAAGAACTTACTTTTCCGATCGGCGATTTAGAGATTAATATAAATTATCGAGATTTAATGAGAGTATTTACCTTGTTCAAAAATGAAGACAATTTGCTGTCAGGAATTAATAATATGCGGAAAAAGACCGTACCGGGAAATTTCATTACTGCGATTAAATTAGATGGATGTTTTCGTAATAGTTCGATTTGTCTGAGCAGGGAATATTCAGACTTTATTATTAAAAAACCGTAAAAAATGTACTGCTGTTAAACAACAGTCAAATTAATCGAAAAGAGAAATTCGATATATGCTTAAAAAGAATAATCAAAAGTATATGTTTAATAAAAGCAACACTAAACTCCGAGAAGAAAAAGGCAGTATAGTTTTTGAAGCAGCTATCATTATGCCTTTAATGATTTTCATCTGTTATTTTATGTTGAGTGTGATACTTACAGCGCAACATGAAATCCTTATGCGTTATGCTCTGGATCAAACAGCAAAAGAATTATCGTTATTAATTCCGTTGGCGGAAGGGATATATTCAGAAATTGATCACAGTACAATTGATGAATTAATCAACTCAATTATTCCGGAATCTGCTTTTGAATTCAGACAAGCAGCAGGCGATTTAGCCGGTTCGATATTTCTGCAAAACTTTTTACAAGCACGTATTGAAAAATGGCTGATTGACGGTGCGGATCGATTAGGAGTTAAAATTCCGTCTGATTACAGACAAATAATTTTGACTTCAATTTCTGATCACAGTTTGCAATTAAAGTTGATATTTCATATTAAAACTCCTTGGACAACCACTGAAAGAAGCACAGTCAGTTACGTTCCGGTCTGGACAAAATATGACAGTAAGTATCAAATAAAAAATGAGAAAATCAATGAAGATGAAGCAGCGGACAACATTTGGTCAGAACATAACTTCACTCGAGGAAAATATTTCAGAGAATTGTATAACGCTAATTTACCTTTCAATTATCCGACTATTTGTCGTTATCAAGCAGGAGAGATTTTGGCAGTAAGAAGTCTTGATTTAACTGCTCCGAGTTACAATTCAGCTGAAACGGTAAAGTTGCAGATCGAACAAGAGATCAACAATTTGGCTAACTTTTCAGGTTCGGAGCGTGATACCGGGTTATCTGTCGGCAAAATAACTTCAGATGACATTTCTGCAAGGAAATTGATAGTTGTTATACCGGGTAACTCAGATTATGATTTAAACTCTCAATTGTTTAACAACATTGAAACATTTGCTTCAAATTCTGATGTTAATATCCAAATTGATATCAGAGGCAATAGCTATCGCTATTTACCAAAATCGGAGTCAGATAATTCTGATGAAAAATGATATTGAGCAAGTTGTTATATTAAATTGCTTAAAAAAAGCTGATAAGCTATCATTTAATATGGTTTTGACTAAAATTAATAAATATAACCAAGGAATCAGAACTGACAAGTTAAGTGAAACGAACAAATAAATCATGGATATAGGAAGACACTAATATATGGGACTTTTTTCAAAAATATTCGGAACTTATTCGGAACGTGAAATTAAAAAAATTACACCGCTGCAAAAACAAGTTTTAGATTTGGCAGACAAATATAAAAATATGTCTGAGCAGGAATTGCGCGGGCAGACTGAAATGTTTAAAAAGCGTTTGACTAAAGGTGAAACTTTGGATGATCTTTTGCCTGAAGCATTTGCAACTGTAAGAGAAGCTTCACGCAGAGTTCTTGGCATGTATCATTTCCCGGTACAAATCCTTGGTGGAATTATTTTACATCAAGGCAGAATTGCCGAAATGAAAACCGGTGAAGGTAAAACTTTGGTGGCGACCTTACCGGTTTATCTCAATGCTTTAGCCGGTAACGGCGTTCATGTTGTTACTGTTAACGACTATTTGGCGGAACGTGACAGTGAATGGATGGGCAAAATCTATCGTTATTTAGGTATGAGTGTTGGCTTGGTAGTTCGCGGTATTTCGAAAGCCGAGAAGCAGAAAGCATATAATAGTGATATTACTTACGGTACGAATAATGAATTCGGATTTGATTATTTGCGGGACAATATGGTTACTTCGGTTGATCAATTGGTTCAACGTGATTTGAATTATGCAATTATTGACGAGGTAGACAGTATTTTAGTTGATGAAGCCAGAACGCCATTGATTATTTCCGGTTCGAGTGGTGAATCATCCGAATTATATGAAAAAGCCAATCAATTGATTGTACGTCTTAAAGGCAAAACAGTAAAAGAAACTGACAGTAAACTTTCTTATGAAGAAAGAGCCGAGTTGGAGGGGGATGCTGATTATATTGTTGATGAAAAAGCGAGGAGTTCAATTTTAACACAACGCGGTGTACAAAAAGCGGAAAATTTCTTTGGTTTGGAAAATTTGACAGATCAAGAGAACTATTTAATTAATCATCATATAAATAATGCCTTGAAAGCTCATGGGACGATGTTTCGCGATCAGGACTATATTGTTGACGATGGTGAAGTGATTATTGTTGATGATAATACAGGTCGTTTGATGCCTGGCAGACGTTACAGTAACGGTCTGCATCAAGCTATAGAAGCTAAAGAAGGTGTCAAAGTCGAACGTGAAAGCAAGACTTTGGCAACGATTACGTTTCAAAATTATTTCAGAATGTATCGTAAATTATCAGGCATGACCGGTACTGCAATGACGGAAGAAGATGAGTTTAAAGAAATCTATGCTTTGGATGTTGTGGAGATTCCCACTAATGAACCGATGATCAGACAGGATCTGTCTGATGCAGTTTATAAAACCGAAGAAGGTAAATATCGTTCACTGATCAGATCGGTAAAAGAAATTCATGCAACAGGTCAACCGATTTTAGTCGGTACAATTTCAGTTGAAAAATCCGAGGCTATCTCTGCCTTGTTTACCAAATCCGGAATTAAACATAATGTGTTAAATGCCAAGCATCACCAACGTGAAGCAGAAATTGTCGCACAAGCCGGGCGTTTAGGTGCTGTTACAATTTCAACGAATATGGCCGGTCGTGGTACGGATATAATGCTTGGCGGTAATGCCGAGTATATGGCAAAACAAGAAATGCGTAAGCGGGGATATGATGAAGAATTAATTGAAGAAGCTGATTCTTATAATATTACCGACGATCAAACAATCCTTGATGCGAGAGCTCATTTTCAAGAATTACAAAAAGAATTTGAAGCATCTATAGCTGATGAGAAACAGCAAGTTATTTCCAGCGGGGGATTATACATCATCGGCACTGAAAGACATGAATCACGCCGAATTGATAATCAGTTGCGCGGCCGTTCCGGACGACAAGGTGATCCCGGTACAAGTAAATTTTACTTATCATTGGAGGATGACTTGCTGCGCCTATTCGGAGGTGAGCGGATGGAAACTATTTTCAATGCTTTTGGTGTTGAAAGTGATATGGAAATCGAACATCCGCTACTTACCAGAACGATTGAGTCGGCACAACGCAGAGTAGAAGCCCAGAACTTCAGTATCAGAAAAAATGTTTTACAATATGACGATGTTATGAATCAACAGCGTGATTTAATCTATAAGCAGAGAAAAGAAGTTTTACATGGTGAAAATGTTCATCCCTATTTTATAAAATATATTCAAGATATTGTTTCAATTAATGTTAATTCTTTAACGATGGGTTCATCTGATACCGAAGAATGGGATATCGGTACTTTGGTATCGCGTCTGCAAGATCTTCTGGGTGATTTACCCGGTATCAATCAATTAAAGAAGATCAGTGGTACCATGTCACCCGAAAAAATTGCTGATCAAATCATTCAGGAAGCCCTGGAAGTTTTAGAAAACAAAGTAGTTGATCAGGGTTCAAAAGAAATCCTATATCATGCCGAACGTTATGTCTTGCTCAATGCGGTTGACAATCACTGGATGGATCATATTGATGCCATGGATAATTTGCGGGACAGTATTGGAATACGTGGATATGCTCAGCATGATCCGGTAGTAGAATACAAACGTGAAGGCTATGACATGTTTGAAGCGATGACCTTGGGGATCCAGGAAGATGCTGTTCGTTTGATTATGCGAGCTCAAATTACCGGTGACCGATCCGGAGAGATGAAAGGCAGAAAAGCTCCCAAAGAATTGAGTGAAGGACGTAAAGGTTCACAGAACACTGCATTCAACATGGCTAAAGCCGCCGCCGTAGGGAGAGGTCAAAATCAACCTGCTTCACCACCGAAACAGGCACCGGTTAAGAAAAAAGTTATTCCGGGAAGAAACGAACCTTGTTGGTGTGGCAGCGGCAAAAAATACAAAAATTGTCATCTCCGCCAAGATGAAGCCGAAAACTTATAATAATCATTCAATAACAGCAACTTGATTTTTAATTTAATAAAGTTGAAAAAACAGTTTGTCAATACAGCTTAACGACAAAAGTTTCATAAGGACGGAGTTCACTGTTTTTAATAAAGTCTTGCTGATTGCGATCAGGATAGTTGGAAATCAGAATCGTGTGATCGAGAGATTCCGGAACTTTAATATTGTAATCTTCGGCTAACCTTATCAAGTGCACAGCATTGAAACCGATCACGTTCAATATTTCATCAGTCAAATTGGCTTCAACATAAAACGCATGATAGTCATCGTACCGAAAATAACGCAGGATACTGGTGTTATGTTTGCTGAGTATTTCCAGTTTACCGTAAACTAAAGTGGCATAATGAGTACGTAAAGATGCTAATGCACGATAATAATTGAGAATAGAATGTGAATCATTCCCTTGTTCGGCTGCACTCATTTTCGGATCGGCAAAACAGTCAATCCAGGTTGTTTTGTTTTGTGAAAAATCTCCGTTTAGGTATTCATTGTCCCATGCTATCGGTACTCTGGCATGATCACGACTCCCGCGAATAATACGATCAAGTGATCTGGAATCTTCTGCAAAATTTAATTGTTCATTTAATTTTTCATATCGCAATTGACTTTCAATATCTCTGATTTGATTAATACTATGGAATGGTGCATTAATTTGACCTAATTCTTGTCCCTGATATAACATGATCGTACCCTTACCCGTTAATTGTAAAGTTGCGATCAGTTTAGCGATTTGATTACGGTAAAGATTATGATTTTGCATTCTGCTGACAATTCTGGGATGATTGGGATCTTCGCAGAACAATACCGGCCAAAATGAATTATCTGCCGATAACTGCATTTTTAACCAAACATTGCTCAGATAGTAGAGCGATAAATAGTTTGATTGAAAACGACGCTGTCCGGGCTCTTCAAATTGATTATAGTTCAATCCGAGATCACTGCGTTTTGTAGCATCACCGCTGATCAGACAGGTATAGTTGCCATGCATTCTAAGACAATCGGCAATGATTAAAAAGTCAGGTGAATGTTGTTTAAGAGCGAGATAGATTTCGTTTAACCAATCCAACAATTTGAACTGATAGATATAGTTTTCAATCCCGGAAACACCTGTTAAGACTGCCAAGGACTTACTGCCTTCGGGATAGGCTTCATTTTTGGCAATGAGTGAAGCCGATTCAAGAAACAGACCGTCGATACCAAAATTCTTCCAATAAGTCATAACCTTTATCATTTCTCTTCGAACAAAATCCATATCCCAGTTCAAGTCTAGTTGCTTAGAACTCTTAAGATGCAAATAATAATATTTTGTGGAGCGTTGATAGAGCCATGCTGAATCACCATAGAAAGATTGCCAATTGTTCGGTCCGTCATTTACTATATAATAATTTTTATTTTTTGCAATTTGATTCCTTTGGTTATCATCATGTTTATTTTCCAAAGTTCTTTCTGAGATACTGTCAAAATTCTCCTTAGACATTTCAAACCAAGCATGTTGATCGGAAGTTTGGCTTAACGGAAGAGTAAGAATTATTCTTAAGTTGTTTTGGTGGCAAAGTGCAATCAATTCTTTAAGATCTTTTTTCGATCCGAACAAGGGATTGATCTCATAAAAATCTTTGATATCGTAGCCTGCATCATACATCGGTGAATCGAAAATCGGACTTAATAAAATCGTATCGACATTTAAAGACAATATATACTCGAATCGTTCAATAATTCCCTGAAGATCTCCGATTCCGTCATGATTGGCATCTTGAAAGCTGGGTACAAAAATCTGATAAATAATGCTGCTTTTCCACCAGTTATGACTGAAAGAAATTTTATCAGGATAGACTTCTTGACGCATCTCATATTGATTGAGTTTTTCAATGATCCAGTTTGCGATTCGGCGGTCGAACATTATTCGAGTGAACCGCTGAATAATTGTGTAAGATTTCAATTTTATTGAACGCAAATAAAACTTGTTGAAATCCTCAATAGTTTTACCTGAATAATAAGCGATAAAAGTTAAGAGCTCATAACCGATAACTGATTCCAGCACATCTCCCAATGTCGAGTTTATTGTCCATTTCTCTCTTCTTTGCTCCATACACACCTCAATCTTGCAAGTTCTATAAAAAAGCCGTACCTATATTTTGGTACGGCTTGGCTGATTAATCAAGTAATATATTTTAGAGCAATTCATTTGCTGCATCTAAAACAGCTTGTTTATTAATACCGAATTCTTCAAATAGAATATTGGCAGGTGCAGATGATCCGAAATGATCAATACCGATAACTTTTCCGTTTGAACCGACTAAACGATACCAAGGCATTGTTGCACCGGCTTCAATGGAGATTCTTTTGGTTACTGCAGCAGGCAGCACTTTTTCTTGATATGCAGCGTCTTGTTCCAAAAATGCATCCATACATGGAATCGAAACCAAACGAACTTTTTTACCTTGTTCGGTTAATTCTTGTTGTGCTTCCAGAGCCGGTCTGACTTCTGAACCGCTTGCCATAATAATTAATTCAGGGGTACCTTCACAATCTTGGAAAATATAGCCTCCTTTGATTGCATCTTTACCGGACTGTTCATAAGTTGGCAGATTCTGTCTGGTCAGAGCAAGGAAAGTTGGTTTTTTCTCTTTTAAATTGAAAAGATAGGCAGCAGCAGTTTCTGTACCGTCTGCGGGTCGGAATACATAAGTATTGGGAGTTGCCCGCAACATGCTGAGTTGTTCAATCGGCTGATGAGTAGGACCGTCTTCACCGACACCGATACTATCATGAGTCAGAATAAAGAGTGACGGTACATTCATGATCGAAGACAGACGGAATGCAGCTTTCATATAATCGGCAAAGACAAAGAAAGTTGCACCGAAAGCATGAACACCGCCATGTAAATTCATACCGTTAACGATACAAGCCATAGCGAACTCACGAATTCCATAATGAATATTACGTCCGCTGTAATTTTCAGCTGAAAAATAACCTAAACCCGGCATATTGGTATTATTTGAAGGTGCCAGGTCAGCCGAACCGCCAATTAATCCCGGTACATGTTTAGCGACAACATTCAAGACACTGCCGCTGGTTTTTCTGGTAGCTTGTTCACCTGAGAAAGCCCAAAGAGCAGGATCATTTTCCAGGCTGTCCAGATCAGGTTCTAAACATTCAGCAAATTCTTCAGCCAATTCCGGATTAGCTTCTTGCCATGCGGCAAAAGTTTCATCCCAAATTTTTTCATCTTCGGCCAATCTTGTTTGAACATCAGTTAAATAATCTTTTAATGCTTGTGGAATTTCAAATGCCGGCAAATTGGTATCCCAACCCAAATATTCTTTAGTTTTCAGAATGTTTTCATTGCCTAAAGGACTGCCGTGTGTGGATTCGCTGCCAACTAAAGGAGAACCATAGCCGATTTCACTGTGTAAAATAATCATTGAAGGTTGTTCTTTATTGGCTTTTGCTTCTTCAATCGCTTCAGCGATTGCATCGGTATCGTTAGCATCTGATACAGACAATACTTGCCAACCGTATGCTTTGTAACGAGCTGCCACATCTTCGGTGAAGGCCAAATCGGTCGAACCCTCAATTGTAATTTTGTTACGGTCATAGAATAGAATTAACTTATCTAATTTTAAGTGTCCGGCTAGTGAAGATGCTTCTCCGCTGACTCCTTCCATCAGACAACCGTCACCGGACAATACATAGGTATAATGGTCGACGATTTTATGTTCATCGGTATTAAAACGTTCTGCCAAATGAGCTTCCGCCATTGCGAAACCTACAGCTGAGGCAATGCCTTGACCCAAAGGACCGGTGGTCATTTCAACACCTTCAGTGTCCAAGTATTCCGGATGTCCGGGAGTTTTACTTCCCCATTGTCTGAATTGTGCAAGGTCTTCAGCAGTTAAACCGTAACCGAACAGATGTAATAATGAATAGATTAACATTGATGCATGACCCGCACTTAAGATAAAGCGGTCTCGGTTAAACCAATCCGGATTGTTCGGATTATGTTTCATATGATTCGCCCATAATTCAAAGGCTACCGGAGCTGCTCCCAAAGGCATTCCCGGATGTCCGGAATTTGCTTTTTGAATAGCGTCGATAGACAATACACGCAGGGCATTTATCCCCAGTAGATCCATTTGCATTTTATTTTTCATTTGTACCTCCGTAAAATAATATATATATTCCTAAATAACGTTGTTATTTTAGTTTGCTTATTAGATCTTTCGTTACCGATATTAATTTTGATTTTTCTTTAAATAGCTTGTTCTTCGATTTGTTTTTTGCTTGTTTTTTATTATATAAATACAAAACCATATAGTGTGTATAAAAATATAAACCATACATAATTATTGTAGCATAAATAATTCGATAATAAATTCTAATATATATTCAAATTTCCTGTCTTGAAGTTACGTTTGACCTAAGTTCTTTTAAGATATAAAACAGATTTGTTTTTATATGATAAAATATATCAAAGAATTTTTTGTTGGTATAACTGAAAAATAACAATATTAAGTATGAAGAGAAATATAAGAGTTTTACATACAGCTGATTTGCATCTCGGATCTCCTTTCGTTTATTTAGACTCTGCTAAGCAAAGAGCAATGCGTTTAGAACAAGAGAAGGTTTTTTTTGAGATAATAAATATTTGTCGCAAAGAAAATGTAGATTTTTTGACAATCGGAGGTGACTTGTTTGATTCAATAAGTCCGGATAAGGAGTTGCTGGAGAGAGTTTATCAAGGTTTTTCGGCTATTTCCCAAGTTGAAATTATTATTAATCCGGGCAACCATGATTATTGGCATCAAGCCGGTTTATGGCAGTTTTTTTTCGATTTGCAACATGTGCATATTTTTGAACCGCAAACTGAGTTTTTTGAATTTACAGATCGAAAAATCAGATTTTACGGTAAACCGTTTATCAGTCAGTCAAGCCCTCAGCCTTTATGGCAAGAAATAGATTTATTCTTAGACTCGACATGTTTTAATGTTCTGCTTCAACATGGGGATTTGCAGTGTCCCAATTCGAAATCCAACTACAATCCTTTGAATTATTCTTGGCTTGATCGTTGTGGTTTTGACTTGGTTTTACTTGGCCATATTCATAAGTCGGATAAAGAAGTATTGACCGAAAAAGGTATTCCATGTCTGTATAGCGGATGTCCTTGCGGCAGAGGATTTGATGAAGACGGCAGCAAAGGTGTTTTTCTGATTGAGCTGATAGAAGGTATCGAAATGGGTCAGATCAGCTTTGTTCCACTTGCAGGACCTAAATTTTTTAAGATTCGTATAGATTTAAGTCCGATTATTTTTGATACCCAATTAGAATTACAAGATAAAATTCTTATAGCTTTGGAAAAACGCATTGCAGCCTATCGCATCAGGTCAAATTATGATTGTTGTCAACTCAAATTAGATGGCTTTATATCACAAAAAGTAAATCGCGAGTTGCTTTTAACAAAATTGCAGGAAATATTCTTTTATGTTGAGCTGAGAGATGAAACTAAAATGAAAATCGATTTTACCGGTTTGATTGAAGAACATTCACTGCGAGGCGATGTCACTCGCTATGCGAAACAACTTGCTGCCGAACCTGATTTATTAAACAAAGTATTAGAGGATCTGGGTTTAAGGAATCTGAATGCTGAACAGGCAAAACAGGTGATTGAGCAAGGCTACTTTTTTACGATGCAGGCAGCGGAACAGGATTTGGATATTTATGAAAATTGATCGAATACATATTGAAGCATTTGGTGGTTTAGAAAACGTTGAAATCAATTTTAAACCTGAAATGCAGATTGTTTATGGAATGAATGAGAGTGGTAAGACGACTATTCAGAATTTCATTAAAGCCATGTTTTACGGCTTCGGGAAAATCGGTCATTCTGTTGAAACCAATGCCCGTAAAAAATATAAACCATGGTCAGGCAAAACGATGGGTGGTTATATTGTTTTTAGTTATCATGGCATAACTTATCGTTTAGCGAAAAGATTTGCAGAACGTAAATCTCAGGATGAAACTTGGCTTTCGCTTGAAGCGAGCGGTGAACCGGTCAATTTAAAAAATCCGGAACAACCCGGGCAGGAACTGTTTCAAATTTCGGAAATAGAATTTTTAAACACGGTCTTTGTAGAAAATCCCGGTGTCGATTCGGAAAACCTATCTGAACTTGATCCGAAAATTAATCGCAAGGTCGGCTTGTCAGAATATGATTGGTCTTATGAAGAGATTAATGCCAGGTTGGAAAAAGCTCGAAAATATTATAAACCGGATCGAGGTAATGAAGGATATTTAGCCGGAATTGAACAGAAAATTGCTGACTTGAATTTAAATTTGGAACAAGCTTTGAACAGAGATCAGCAGGTCGCCGATCTTAATAAAAATATTGAAGTTATCGAAACAGAGCTGATTGAGCTAGCTGATAGAGAATATTCATTACTTCTTCAAAATCAACAACATCAAAAATTGAAATTGGCGGAACGCTTTGAAAAATATCAAAAACTCCAAGAATCGTTAGACCGATATATGGATTCTGCAGCTAATGTGTCTGAAGGTGTTTTACGCAATAAACTGATTTCTGCAAAAGAATTAACCGAAATTGCCAATCAACGACAACTGACGATGCAAGCCTTGAGTGAATACGAAATTAGGTTCAATATAGCTGAACAGAGATTTCTTGAACAAGAAAATTATCATAATGAAGCAAAACGAACTGTTTCTGAAATTGTTGCAGAAAGAAGTCGTTTACAATATTTACAACAGAAATCGGCAGAACATAAGCCGCAAACGTTTAGCAAACCGAAGATTTCATATGCATCCTTTATTCCTTTGGTGATAGCAGAAATTTTCTGTTTAATCGGTGGTTTGATTTTTCGTGCAACCAAACCGGTCTTGTCAGGATTTCTGATTGTTTTGGCAGTTTTATTACCGTTTATCATGGTATTTATTTATTATTTTTTGCAACGCAAACATGACTATATGATGAAACAATATCATGAAAAAATCCGTAAGCATGAAATTCGCACTTTGAAAATTGAAAACGGTTTGCAAAAACTGGAGTGGCAACTTGAGCAAATAGATCAGCGGATTAAACAGCTGAATGGAGATCAGAAGAAGGCGGCAGAAGCGGCAGAATATGCTGAACAGCAATATCAGAAAGAATTTAACAAGCTCAAATATTTGATTAAACCATACTTTCTGGAATTGCCGGATGATGATCAGCTTGATCTTGCGATTCAAAGTTTACGTGAACAAACCGTTAACAGTATTCAGAATGAAGAAGAGATCAAACGGACTAAAGAGCAGATGAACGAATTGAAAGGTTCATATGATACGGCACAATTTTATCAAGCATATCAAGATGCCCAAAATTGGCTGATCGAAAAACAGTCAGAATTGCGGACATTTCCGGAATTTTCAGAAAAATATATTGACTCGCAATTAGCCGGAATTCAAGAAAGTCGAATAATTCTGCGTGAAAAATTAGCTACAGAGAAGACAAAGCTAAATCATTTGATCCGGAATCAAATAAACACGATAGAATTAGAAGCTGAGCTTAACAGATTAATTACAGTGCATCAAAAAGCGGAACAAAATTATGCCGCATTGTTAATGTCACTTCATCTTTTGCACCATAGTAAAGCTAAATTCGATGAGGATGTGCGGCCTGTGCTCAATCAAAAAGCGGCCGAATATTTGTCTGCAATGACCGGATCACAATATCAAGAATTAAAAATAGATCAAGATTACGTTGTACGTTTACAACCTGAAACTGATAACAATGTGCATTATTACGAACAAGCTTTTTATAGTGCCGGTTTGAACGATCAAATTAACTTGGCCTTGCGTTTAGCCTTAACTGAATTATTACAGGATATGAGCGAGAGCATTCCGCTGATTCTGGATGATCCGTTTATACAGTTAGATCAAAATCGTGCGACATTATCTCTTGAATTGCTGCTGAATTTGAGTAAAAGTCAAAAAAGACAGATTATTTTGTTTACCAGTCAAAAATCATTGGTGAATTTAGCCGATGGAACGATTGAATTGATCAATTTGTGAGATTATCCAGGAATTTTTGGTAATTTTGCCACTAATTTGCTGTTTGTCGGATTTATATGTTGAGCAAGCAACTTGTCAAGGATATCTATATTTGATATATTTCAATCATTCATTCAAAAGAATAAACAGATTGATCTTTTGAAAATAAAAAGTGTAGCAGGCATAAAAAGCCACATATTTAAGGAGGACAGGTCCAAGTGGACGTAAGTCATTGTTGTACTTTAGTACAGCATTCTATTATCAATGCAAATTCTGTCAGCAATTCAAATTCAATAAAAGTTATTTTAATTAATCTAATTGTTATTTTTCTTTTGATTTTAGTCAACGGTTTTTTTGCCGCTTCCGAAATGGCAGTAGTCAGACTGAACGAAACTAAACTGCGTGCTAAAGCGGAAGACGGGGATCCTGTTGCTAAAAAATTACTTCATTTTTTAAAGAATCAAAGTAGTTTTCTGGCCACAGTTCAAGTTGGTGTTACTTTTGCCGGATTTTTATCCGCAGCTTTCGGTGCAAGTCAAATTACACCTATTATTTATAATTGGTTTGATCCAAACCATTCCAGAGGATATTTGGAACCGATTCTGACAATAGGGATTACAATAATTATTTCTTATTTTTCTTTGGTTTTAGGTGAATTGGTACCGAAACAAATCGGTATGCGAGATCCTGAAAAGTATGCGAATAGATTCTTTGTGCTTTTACGAATCTGGGAAATATTAGTTAATCCCTTCGCGAAATTCCTCAATGCATCAGCAAAGGTTGTCTGTCGCATTATAGGGATTGACCCAAGTAAAAATGAAATTGAAGTTACCGAAGAAGAAATACTTTTCATGGCGCGGGCAGGCGACAAAAGCGGCGGAATTGATAGTGATGAAGCTAAAATGATCTATAACGTTTTTGATTTGGATGATACCGAAGTTTCGGAAATTATGACTCCGCGTACTGCTATGGTTACTTTGCCCGCAGACTCAACATATAAAGAAGTTATTTTTGTTGCTGCTCATGAGCGATATAGCCGGATTCCGGTTTATGAAGAAAGCGTTGATGATATCATCGGAATTCTTCATATCAAAGATTTATTGCGGATAACCGAGAATCAAATAGAAAATTTTGATTTGCGCAAATATTTGCGTGAAGCTTATTTTGTACCTGAAGGTAAATCGATCAATGTCCTATTTCGGGAGATGCAAAAACAGAATATATCCCTGGCGATTGTAATTGACGAATATGGCGGAACGGACGGCTTAATTGCGATCGAAGATATTCTGGAAGAAATCGTCGGAGATATTGCTGATGAATATGACGGAGCTGATCAAAGTGTTGTAAAAAACCCGGATGGCAGTTATATTTTGGACGGTTTGCTTTCACCGGAAGAAGTTGTCGAAAGAGTACCGGAAGTATCAGAACTGGATGAAGATGACAGTTTCGATTATGATACTTTGGCAGGCTTAGTACTCAATAGATTGGAACGTATCCCGGAACCTTTTGAAAATCCATCGGTTATTGTAGATCGATTTAAGTTTACAGTGCTTGAAATGGATGATAAGAGAATTGCTCGAATCAAACTTGAGTTTTTGGATGATAAGCAAGGAGCTCAGGAGTCAGAAGAAGAAAATAATAAGACCTAAAAATAAAAAGATAAATTCTAAAAAGATCAAACTGAAAACAACAAGATTAATTGCAGAAAAAATGTAACAAAGCAAATGAAATGTAACAAAATATATGTTGATTAAAACGATAATTAGGAGTAAGGTGTTCATTATTTTAATCAACATATTTTTAGATGAGCAAAATGCAGGTGAATAAATGAAAGAAACTTCTAATACGAACGACAGTTTTCTGGCAGGAGAACATTATCAATTATCAAGAGAAACAATAATTGAACGCCTTGAGACCGATCCTGTAACAGGTCTCGACTCAACGGAGGCAGAGCGACGTCAAGCAATTTACGGAGCTAATCAACTGGAAGCTGAACAAGCAGTTCCGCTCTGGAAAAAAATTCTTGAACAGTTCAAGGATGTAATGATTATAGTTCTGATTATTGCGGCAATTATTTCCGGTGTTTTGGGTGAGTTAATTGATTCAATCTTAATAATAGCAATCGTTTTGATTAATGCGATTCTCGGCGTTTATCAGGAAGGTAAAGCCGAAAAAGCAATTGAGGCATTGCAAAAGATGGCGGCACCGGAGGCAAGAGTCTTGCGCAATGGTGAGCAAACCATGATTAAAGCTTCGGATATCGTACCGGGGGATATTGTTGTTTTAGAGGCAGGAGATATTGTTCCTGCAGATATCCGACTTTTGGAAAGCAGCAATTTACAAGCGGAAGAAGCTTCTTTAACCGGTGAATCTGTTCCGGTCGATAAGAATGCTGAATTTATCGGAGATGGTGAACTGGGGATCGGCGATCGTTCAAATATGATTTTTTCCAGTACCGCTTTAACTTATGGACATGGTCGAGGAATTGTTCTTGAAATTGCTGAAAAAACAGAAGTTGGTAAAATAGCCAAGCGCCTTAAAGGCATTGAACAAGAAGCAACCCCTTTACAAAAGAGTTTGAATGATTTGGGGAAAGTATTGGCAATTATTTGTTTGGCAGTATGCGCGATTGTTTTTGTTGTCGGTTTATTCCAAGGCGGAGATTTATTGGAATTATTTATGACTGCAGTCAGTTTGGCTGTTGCTGCGATTCCTGAAGGTTTACCGGCAATTGTTACGATCGTATTAGCCTTAGGCATGAACCGCATGGCAAAGAAAAATGCAATTGTAAAACGTCTGCTTGCAGTTGAAACCTTAGGCAGCGTTGATACTATTTGTTCGGATAAAACCGGTACACTGACCCAAAATGAAATGACCGTAACGAGACTTTATGTTGCGGATAAACTTTATGAGGTTTCCGGAACCGGTTATGAACCGCAAGGAGAAATAACCGAATTCAGTTCTGATCAGGTTGTGCAACAAAGCACACCGGAATTGACCAGATTGTTGGAAATTGCTGCTCTGTGTAACGAAGCCAGTCTGATTCAGAAAGATGATCAGAGTTGGGCTGTTTTAGGTGATCCGACTGAAGGAGCCTTGCTTACGCTAAGTGCCAAGTTGAATTTTATACCGGAAGTTCTCAAAGAAAAATATCCCCGTTTAGGTGATCTGCCTTTTGATTCCAGTCGAAAAATGATGTCAGTTTTCCATGAAATTGGCGGAGAATATGTATCGTTGACCAAAGGTGCGCCGGATATCGTTTTAGATCGCTGCACTCAAATTATGACTGAAAATGGAATTGTTGAGTTATCCGACTTAGCTAAGACAAAGGTATTGGAAGCAAATTCTGCTTTTGCCAATTCTGCACTCAGAGTTTTGTCTTTTGCATATAAACTGCATCCGGATCAAGATTTTTTAAATGCGGAACAAGATATGATTTTTGTCGGTCTTTCCGGCATGATCGATCCGGCACGTCCGGAAGCTAAAGATGCGATAGCGGTTTGTCATGGTGCCGGTATCAGAGCAGTTATGATTACAGGTGACTATAAAGATACGGCAGTTGCAATAGCAAAAAATCTTAACTTAATGCAAGAGGGGGATCAGGTATTGACCGGTACAGAACTGGAAAAAATGTCTGATAAGGAATTAGAAGAAGTATGTGACAAAGTAGCAGTATATGCCAGAGTATCTCCCGAACATAAGGTACGTATAGTTGCAGCATTAAAAGCTAAAGCCCACATTGCGGCAATGACCGGTGACGGAGTGAATGATGCTCCGGCGCTTAAACAATCGGATATCGGAGTTGCAATGGGTATTACCGGTACTGAAGTTGCCAAAAGCTCAGCCGATATGATTTTGACTGATGATAATTTTGCAACAATTGTTACTGCAGTTGAGGAAGGCAGAATAATCTATAGCAATATCAGAAAATTCGTCAGTTTCCTATTATCTTGTAATGTCGGTGAAATTCTGGTTGTATTTATTACCAATTTGCTTTTGGGACCGCAATTTACACCTTTAGTTCCGATCCAATTATTATGGTTAAATTTGGTTACGGACAGTTTCCCTGCCCTGGCCTTAGGCAGAGAAAAGGGAGAAAAAGACATTATGTTGCATCCGCCGCGTAAAAGTGATGAGTCGATTATTAATCGAGAAATGATAGCTTCGATAACTACCCAAGCTGTTGCAATTTTTATTGCAGTATTTTCAGCTTTCCAAATCGGACGTTTCTTATACCCTGATATAATGCTCACAGATCCGACAATTCAAGCAGCATCATATAGTTTTATGGCAACAACAGGGTTCGGTCCTTCGCTTGGTGCCAGAACTTATGCATTTATTACCTTGATTTTTGCCGAATTGTTAAGGGCCTTTTCCAGTCGTTCTGAACATTATTCAGTATTCCAATTGGGCTTTTTCAGCAATTCGACCATGAACAAATCGGTTCTGATTTCAACAATACTGATGCTGATTGTTGTATATATACCTTTATTCCAAACTTATTTTCATACGATTGCTTTGAGTGGCAGAGATTGGCTGATAATTGCATGTTTAGCAATTATACCGTTTGTAATCGGTGAAATCTTTAAACTGATTTACCACAAAGATACCCGTGCCAAAGCAGATAGAATCAGGCAAAAAAGTTAACATGGGTGATAATTAAATTATCTTGTAATAAAGAATGTCCATTATCAAACAGATAAAATCGATTCCGATAATTAATAATCTACATATTATGATAAAATAGTAACTTGTGAAATATTAATATAAGAGGTTGTAACATGAGAAATAATATTCCGTATAAAACATATCTGAAAGAAAATGAAATTCCCGAATCTTGGTATAATGTCAGAGCTGATATGCAGACTGATCATCGCCCGCTGCTTAATCCTCAATCCATGCAACCGATAACGGTATCTGATTTGAGTTCGGTTTTTTGCGAAGAGTTGGCGAAACAGGAATTGAATGCAACTGATCGCTATATCCCGATTCCGGAGGAAATTCGAAATTTCTATAAAATGTTCAGACCGTCTCCATTGATTAGAGCATATTTCTTGGAAGAGGCTTTGGATACTCCTGCAGAAATTTATTATAAATATGAAGGCGGCAATACTTCAGGCAGTCACAAATTAAATTCAGCAATTGCTCAAGCATATTATGCGAAAGAGCAGGGGTTGAAAGGTGTTACGACGGAAACAGGTGCCGGTCAGTGGGGTACTGCATTGGCAATGGCGTGTGGTTACTTTGGTTTAGATTGCAAGGTTTACATGGTCAGAGTTTCCGCTGAGCAAAAGCCTGATCGAGTTGCAATAATGCAAACTTATAATGCCGATGTTACCATGTCACCGTCGGATACGACAGAAGTCGGCAGAATAATGTTACAAGATCCGGAAAATCGTAACGGCAGTTTGGGTACAGCTATTTCGGAAGCGGTTGAATATGCAGTTTCAAACGAAGGCTATCGCTACACTTTGGGTTCGGTATTGAATCAAGTACTGATTCATCAGAGTATCATAGGCTTGGAAAGTAAATTAGCAATGGAAAAAATTGATCGTTATCCTGATATTGTAATCGGCTGCGCGGGCGGCGGTTCCAATCTGGGAGGCTTAATGAGTGCATTTATGGCGGATCGTCTTGCCGGCAAAGAGTCTCCGTATTTTATAGCAGTAGAACCCGCATCTTGTCCCAGCATGACTCGCGGCAAATTTGCTTACGATTTTTGTGATACAGGCAAAGTGACTCCTTTAGCGAAAATGTATACTTTGGGACACGGTTTTATTCCTCCTGCATCACATGCCGGCGGTTTGCGTTTTCACGGTATGAGTCCGATTCTTTCTCAGCTATATCACGATGGTCATTTGGATGAGGCAAGAAGTGTAACTCAAAACGAAATTTTTGAAGTTGCCAACTTATTTGCTAAAGTAGAAGGTACACTGCCTGCACCGGAATCTGCTCATGCAATTAAAGCAGCGATTGACGAAGCTCTGAAATGCAAAGAAACCGGAGAAAAGAAAGTAATTCTGTTCGGTTTAACAGGCACCGGATATTTTGACATGTCCGCATATCGCCGTTATCGGGAAAATGATCTTGATGATACACCGCCGACAGATGAATCGATTGCCAAGGGGTTGGCAGACCTGCCGGTTCAACCGAATTTCTAACAATATTGATTATATAATAAAACAGTACAAGTCAAATGAGAATTTTTTAATATTCAGATAGTTAAGAATATAATTTATTAAACTCATAAAATTATATTTAGTTTAATTTGATTTGCGTTTCAGTATGGGCAAGATGAATTTTGTTTTGAAAATTTTTATAATATCTTTCAAATGAGAGGTATAAAAATGCATTATTTAATATACGCAGATAGATTTTTTTTTGAGAAAGAAATTGCTGAAAAAGGTTATTTGGAAATTATTGACGGATTCATAGGAGATTACTATGAATCATTGCCCGCTGATATGAATTTGGAGATTCGTGACTTTTCTGATTTCTCCATTGCACCCGGGCTGGTTGATACTCATATTCATGGTTTTATGGGCCATGATTTTATGGATTTAGACGGAGCGGGGATTTTAGAAATATGTAAAAAGTTACCGAGTACGGGTGTCACATCTTTTTTGCCGACTTCATTAACAGACTCCATTGATAATATTGAAACAGCATGCCGGGTCATTTCCGAGAATGCAAATTCATCAACCGGAGCAAAGATTCAAGGTATTTATTTAGAAGGTCCGTTCTTTACAGAAAAGTATAAAGGTGCTCAAAACCCGAAATATTTTTCAGATCCCGATTTAACAATATTTAATCAATGGCAAAGTGCGGCAAACGGTTTAATAAAAAAAATCGCAATAGCACCGGAGAGAGAAGGGGCGATTGAATTCATCAAAGCATTAAACAAGCAAGGCATAGTTGTGGCGCTGGGACACAGTGATGCAAGTTATGCTCAGGCTGTAGATGCGGTTGAGGCAGGTGCCGGGGTTTTTGTTCATTTATTTAACGGAATGAACGGTTTACACCATAGAAATCCCGGCATGGTCGGAGCTTGTTTTAACAGGGATGACTCAGTTGCTGAATTGATTTGTGATGGTCATCATGTACATCCGGGAGCTGTAGAAGTAGTGATCCGAGCCAAAACAACAAATAGAGTAGCTTTGATTACCGATAGTATGCGTGCGGCAGGGATGCCGGACGGTGAATATAATTTAGGCGAGTTTCCTGTAATATTAGAAGACGGTGCCGTTCGCTTAACTGACGGTACAAACAATTTGGCAGGCTCATGCCTTAAATTAATTGATGCAGTTAATAATGTAATTGATTGGGGGATTGCACCTCAGCAAGAAGCGATCAAAATGGCAACTTTGATTCCGGCTGAAAGTTCAGGAATTGCGGATGTTTGCGGTAGAATCAGCAAAGGTTATCCTGCGGATTTTATCGTTCTGGATCGGACCATGAAATTATATGAAACCTATATAGACGGTATTTGTGTATTTCAAACTAATTCTGATTAACAAAAAATTATAAAGACGACCGCTTTTATCGTGAAATGAAACAATGAATTGTAATATGTAATAAAATTTTAATATTTCGAATATTACTATATGGATTGAATTTGCTATAATTTAACATTGTTAAAAATATTCGGTTAGCTTAAAATGCATTATGAACATTTTAGTTTTTAATCGATGGAGTCGTTAACACGGAGGATCAAAATGATTACTATCAAAGTATTTGAAAGTTACGATGAAATGAGTGCTTATGCAGCGGAAATCGTAAAAGAAGTTATTAACTCAACGGAAAAACCGGTTATCGGTTTGGCCACCGGTACGTCACCGATCGGTTTGTATGAAAAATTGATTGAAATGTATAAGAATAATCAAGTGGATTTCAGTCAAGTGACTTCAATAAACTTGGATGAATATGTCGGATTGCCGGATGATCATCCGCAAAGCTATCATTATTTTATGAATGAATATCTTTTTAAACACATTAACATTAAAAAAGAAAACGTTTTTGTACCAAATGGGATAGCTGATGATATGGAACAAGAATGTAAAGATTATGACCGAAGATTGAGAGATTTAGGCTATGCAGATATTCAAATATTAGGAATAGGAGCCAACGGTCATATCGGCTTTAATGAACCTAATGTAAATATGAATACCAATACAAATATTTGCAATTTAACCCCTGAGACGATCAAGGCTAATTCTCGTTTCTTTGATTCTATAGATGAAGTACCCAAACAAGGCATTACACTTGGTTTGGAGGGAATTTTTAAAGCCAAGAAAATAGTACTGGTAGCAAACGGCTTTAGCAAAGCTGAAGTATGTAAATCTTTTGCTGATGAATATGTCACTACGCAAGTACCGGCTTCCTTATTAAAACTGCATAAGGATATCGTTGTTTGTCTGGACAAAGAAGCAGCAAGTCTTCTCTGACAAATAAAGCTGAAGTTACAATAAGATAGTTTATGACAAACGATATTGATTTCATTGTCTGAAATATTTGCATAAGTTGTTTTGTTGTCACTGATTAATGCAATAATTAAAATCAGGTCAAAAATAATTTTGTATTTTAAGGATCCGGATTAAATTGTTAATATCTAAATGTTAATATTTTGTTTCAAAGTGGATATGGCTTGACAATATATAATTTGATCGGTATATTAATCAGGAAATAAAAAGAAGATTCCATCTCACCTTAAGCTTTTTGTGAAAAGGTTAATACAGAATAAAGACTTAAATGTCTATTAATGTGTTCGGAGAGCGGAATCAATCCGCTTTTTTTATGCAATGAATGTGGCGGATGAAGCAACCAATATGGCGAAGTGACAAAACAAGGAGAAACTGATTAGGAGGTGTCTTATCGCTAAATCAAACAAACATAACCATGCAATAAATGAAAATATTCGTGTGGACAATGTACGCTTAATTGACGAAGAAGGAAATCAAATCGGGATTGTCAGTACAGATGAAGCATTGGATTTGGCTTATGCCAGAGATTTGGATTTGGTCTTATTATCGGACAATCCGGCAAACCCTGTTGCACGAATGATGGATTATGGCAAGTATGTCTACGAGCAGTCAAAGCGCGAACGCGAAGCAAGAAAAAACCAACAAACGACCAGTTTGAAAGAAGTGCAACTAAAGCTGACGACCGAAGAACATGATACTAATGTTAAAGTTCGAGCAGCTCAACGTTTTTTGGATAACGGTGATCGGGTTAAAGTGGTTATTCGTTTCAGAGGACGTGAAATGGCTTTCCAGAATCAAGGATATGATGTAATGGAAGACTTTATAGAGAAGGTTGGAGATAGTTGTCAGGTCGATCGCGAACCGCGACTTGAAGGCAGACACATGGTAATGTATCTCACGCCGCGTAATGAAAATAGTAAATAGGTTTGAATTCTGTTAAAAAATTAATTAATGAAAATAAAATTGAAGACAAGGGGGTCTATATGGCAAAACAAAAATCACATAGTTCTTCAAAGAAAAGATTTAAAATTACGGGTACCGGAAAGGTAAAACGTGCACAAGCTTATAAAAGACATATTCTGAATAAGAAGACAACAAAGCGCAAACGTAAATTACGTCAAATTATTGTAGCCAGTGAGCCGGATACAAAGAGAATAAGACGTCTGATTCCGTATAAATAATTAATCTGGAGGTAACCTATGGCAAGAGTAAAAAGAGGCGTAAAAACAAGAAGACGCCATAAAAGAGTATTAAAGCAAGCAAAGGGCTATTTCGGCCGTAAGAGTAAATTGTTCCGCGTAGCTCATCAACAAGTGATGAAGTCGGGCGTTTATGCATACAGAGATCGTCGTACGAAAAAACGT
This sequence comes from Clostridiaceae bacterium, assembly GCA_012838795.1. Classification (GTDB taxonomy): domain Bacteria; phylum Bacillota; class Clostridia; order Saccharofermentanales; family DTU023; genus UBA5436. Next base: position 69,319 of record DUOO01000003.1, read on the forward strand.
GATTTCAGAAAACTTTGGATTAGCAGAATCAATGCGGCTGCCAGAATGAATGATATTTCTTATAGCCGTTTGATGTATGGTTTGAAATTATCGGACATTCAATTGGACAGAAAGATTTTAGCGGATATGGCTGTAAACGATAAAGCTGCTTTCGCAGCAATTTGCGAAACTGCAAAAAAGGCTTTATAGTTGATCTTTCTGAATCGGCATATTTAATGTGTTTTAATCTCAGAATGATAAATGTTAAACAAAAAATGATTACGAATAAGAAGTAAAAGGGTTGTTCAAAAGACAATCCTTTTTTTGTATACAATATCTAAAAAATCAGGATATGCTTAATTGTTTTTGCATTATTGAGCAGGCGTTAATTCTGTTTTCTTATCAGTAACCTGATTGAAATATGACAATGAGCGCCGAATTTTATAGACTAAATGATTTTTGATGATATAACAAAGAGCAGCTTTCTGTATCATATCGCCTTTTAATTCTTCAGAAATACGAATATACTTAAAACATGGATGAATTATTATTTGAAAGATTAACTTTAATCAGTGCCAGGCAAAATTCACGCTTCAAGGAGTGGAATCGCTTAAATACGACTCAGGGAGTGAAAAAACAGGGGCTGTTAATTGTTGAAGGGCTAAGAGCATGCCTGACTGCCATTGAACATCAAGCCGAAATTACAACGATTCTTTTCAGCAATGATACTATGGGTGAATATATCTATACAAAGGCAAAAGGTTGGCTCATTCAAGAACAATTCGGTTATAATCAGATTTTTCGTCTGGATTCTGAACTGTTTGATTCCATAGCTGGTGCCAAAAATCCTCAAGGCATTATTTTTATTATAAAAAAACCGGATTTGTTGAATTTCGCGGAATGGCTCATTAAAAATACAGCCGGGATTCAGGCTGAAGATAAACCGATTAAGCTGGCTTTGTTTGATAAATTATCCGATCCGGGTAATGTAGGAACGATGATCAGAACAGCACATGCTTTTGATTTTTCGGGAGTTATTTTAAGTGAAGGAACGGTTGAACCTTTTAATCCGAAGCTGCTGCGATCTACGATGGGATCTCTATTTGCATTAGATTTGATTGGCATAGATTCATATTCCGAATTAGCGGATTTAGCTAAAAAATATCAATTGCAAATCATAATATCTGATCTTGAGGGCGATTTATTACCTGAATTCGAGCCGGATCGGACAGCGTCAGGTTTCATTTTAGTTATCGGTAATGAAGCTCATGGTCCAAGCAATGAGATTAAGCAGATTGCTGATCATTGTGTCACAATACCGATGTCAGGCAATGCAGAATCTTTGAACGCGGCAATTGCATTCGGGATTTTGGCCTATCAATTAAATTAACCATTAATAAATCAAGAGAATTTCGATAAAAGTTAAACATAACAAGTCATGTCAAATTAACTAAGCGAAAATCATAAAAAAGGGAATATAATCAAGAATTATGGGGAATAATTCTATCAAAGAAAATTACTTAAATTATAATCAAGCTGATTTAGCGATTTATGGAGCACGTGTCCATAATTTGAAAAACATATCATTGAAAATACCGCGGAACAAATTGACGGTTATTACCGGTTTATCGGGTAGCGGAAAATCTTCGTTGGCTTTTGATACAATTTATGCCGAAGGCCAAAGACGTTATGTTGAGTCTTTATCATCTTATGCCAGACAATTTTTGGGCCAAATGGAAAAGCCGGATGTTGATCGTATTGAAGGCTTGTCTCCGGCAATTGCGATTGACCAAAAATCTACTTCGAATAACCCGCGTTCAACGGTCGGAACCGTAACGGAAATTTATGATTATTTGCGTTTGCTTTATGCCAGAGCCGGCACGGTACATTGTCCGCAATGTGGCAGAGTTATCGAACAGCAGACAATTGATCAGATGATTGACCGGATCATGCAGTATCCTGCAAAAACAAAAATGATCCTTTATGCACCGATTGTACGGGAACGCAAAGGCGAGTTCAAAAATCAGTTTAATCATTTTCGCAGAGAAGGTTATGTGCGAATCAGAGTAGACGGTGAAATTCTATACTTAGACGATTTGCCGCAAGATTTCAAGTTGGAAAAAAATATAAAACACAGTATAGAAGTTGTTGTGGACCGTTTGGTGATGCGTGAGGGGATTGAAAGTCGTTTGGCCGATTCTTTGGAAACTTGTCTTAATTTGAGTAATGGTTTGGCTCTGATTAATATTATTCAATCGGATTCTGAACAGGAATTATCGGATTGGCATTTGTACTCTCAACATTTCAACTGCCCTGATTGTGATATCAGCATAAGCGAAATTTCGCCCAGATCTTTTTCTTTTAATAACCCGATAGGAGCCTGTTCAGGTTGTGACGGCCTCGGTGAAATGACGGAAATTGATCCGGAATTAGTAGTGTATGATCCGGGACTTTCGTTAAATGATGGAGCAATCCAAGCAATTGGCTGGAAATTTTCCGATCGCAAAAGTTGGGCTCGCGGTTTTATAGAAGCATTAGCAAAACGTTATGATTTTTCTTTGGATATGCCGTGGCAAGATTTGCCGCAACAGATCCGTGATATTGTTTTATTTGGTAATGACGGAGAGATTCTTTCAATTGATACCAGTAACAGCAAATTTAATCGAGGCACGGAATATAAGCGCGATTGGATCGGAGTAATTCCCAGCATGACCAAAAGATATGCGGAATCATCCGGAGACAGTCAGGATTATTATGAACGCTATGTTTCAGTTACACCTTGCCCGATTTGCCATGGTGCGCGTTTGAATCAGGAAAGTCTTTCCGTCAGAATCGGCGGCTTAAACATATACGAATTGACGCTTTTATCAATTTCGGAATGCAAGAATTTTTTAGATAATGTTCAACTTGATTCATATAGAAGTCAAATAGCTTTACCGATTTTGCGAGAATTGTCCGGACGTTTACAATTTTTGTTGGAAGTCGGTTTGGATTATCTGACTTTAGCCAGGGCTTCCGCCAGTTTATCCGGCGGCGAAGCTCAACGTATACGTTTAGCCACACAAATCGGTTCCGGCCTGACCGGAGTACTTTATGTTCTGGATGAGCCCAGTATCGGGCTTCATCAAAGAGACAATTCACGTTTGCTGAAGACATTAAAGCATTTGCGTGATTTGGGCAATACCGTAATTGTCGTAGAACATGATGAAGAAACGATTTGGGAAGCCGATAATGTTGTCGATATCGGTCCGGGTGCCGGTGCGCATGGCGGCCAAGTTGTCGCTGCAGGCAGACCGGAAGATATTTTGGCAAATCCGGTATCTGTTACCGGTCAATATTTGTCGGGGATTAAAAAAATTCCCATTCCGGAAAAGCGTCGTCAATCAAATGGTTACACCGTAAAGCTTACAGGTTGCCATCAAAACAACTTGAAATATATCGATGTAAACATTCCTTTAGGAGTTTTTGTATGTGTCACCGGGGTTTCCGGTTCCGGTAAAAGTTCCTTAATTAACGGAATTCTTTTAAAAAAAATGGCGGAAGTATTGAATGGAGCACGTAAATTCAGCGGTCCTTTCAAATCGATCAGCGGTTTGGAATATCTGGATAAGGTTATAGCCATTGACCAAGCACCGATCGGCAGGACTCCACGTTCCAATCCGGCAACTTATACCGGTGTTTTCACGGAAATTCGTGATCTGTTTGCTGAAACTAAAACAGCTAAAGCCAGGGGTTATAAGAAAGGTCGTTTCAGTTTTAACGTTAAGGGCGGACGTTGTGAAGCTTGTAAAGGAGACGGTGTCAATAGAATTGAAATGCATTTCTTGCCTGATGTCTATGTAACTTGTGAAGTCTGCAAAGGGAAACGTTATAATAGGGAAACTTTGGAAGTTAAATATAAAGAGAAGAATATATCTGATATTTTAGATATGACAGTAGAAGATGCATATCATTTTTTCCGGAATATACCGAAAATTGTCAGAAAACTCCAAACTATGCTGGACGTCGGTTTGGGATATATCAAACTGGGTCAGCCGTCGACTCAACTGTCGGGCGGCGAAGCGCAAAGGGTCAAATTGGCAACCGAGCTTTCTCGCACAAGTACCGGCAAAACTTTTTATATATTAGATGAACCGACTACCGGTTTACATAGTGCCGATGTTCATCGTTTGGTAGATATCTTGCAAAGATTGACTGAAAAGGGAAATAGTGTTTTGGTAATAGAACATAATTTAGATGTTATCAAGACGGCAGACTATATTATCGATCTGGGACCTGAAGGCGGAGATGGTGGTGGGGAAATTATAGCACAAGGCACCCCGGAAGAAGTTGCGGAGATTCCCGGTTCATATACCGGAAAATATTTGAAGCAGATATTACAACGCAAATATCCTACAATAGAAAGAGTTCAAAGTTGAGTTCCATATCTTGAGTTGGATGAATATGAATTGACCGGACTAATCTATATAGGTAAAATGTACAATCGATAAAAATTAACAATTATCGTATAATGAAGATACTTATATTGGATATAATAGATACGATAAGTAAAGACAAGTGAGACTTAAGAGGTAGATTTTAGATTTTATAGACGGGAATGTAAAAACAAGATGTCCACATGCCAAATATGCAAAAAAAATACAGCAGTTATTTACACTACGCGCATTGAAAACAATGAAACTGTCAGTGAGGGTATTTGTTTGAAGTGTGCTTTTGATATGAATATCGGAGGACTTGAACCTCTGTTTAAAAAATCCGGTATCAATGAAGAGAATATTGATCAAATTCAAAACAGAATGAATTCAGTAATGGAACAGATGGGTGATACCAATCCATTTGAAATGTTTAAATCATTTATGGATTTAGATGCAAGTAATGAATTGGGTTTCATGATTGATGGATTAAACTTTGACGGTCCGGGTGATTTTGGTACGGATGAAGAAGAATCGGATGATTCTGAAGTTTCAGGTATTACTGATGGAGACAAGGGTGAAGCAGAATCTGATAATAAATCGAGCAGCTTGATGGCAGCCACGATTGACAGCAGTATCGCAGCAGATCAGGAAGGTACGGATAATAATACTCAACGTTCGGGATCACGTAGTGCAGGACGCAGAACAAGACGTAATAAATTTCTGGATCAATTCGGGACAAATCTTACCGAAAAGGCAAAACATGGTGAAATTGACAGAATAATCGGTCGTGATGAGGAATTGAACAGGGTCATTCAAATTTTGAATCGAAGAACCAAGAATAATCCGGCATTGATCGGCGAACCGGGTGTTGGCAAGACGGCAATAGCCGAAGGTTTGGCGGTAAAAATAGTCAGTAAAGAAGTTCCGGCCAAATTGTTGGATAAGCAGATTTATCAGCTGGACATGACAACAATGGTAGCCGGAACACAATTCAGGGGTCAATTTGAAAGTCGGATGAAAGGTGTAGTTGAAGATGCCAAAAAGGACGGAAATATTATTTTGGTAATCGATGAACTGCATAATATTATGGGGGCAGGAGATGCCGAAGGTGCGATGAATGCAGCTAATATCTTAAAACCTGCTCTGGCCAAAGGCGATGTTTCGGTAATCGGTTCAACCACTTTGGATGAATATCGCAGATTTATTGAAAAAGACTCTGCTTTGGAAAGGCGTTTTCAAAAGGTAATTATCAATGAACCGACCCAAGCAGAAGCAATAGAAATTCTTCACGGAGTTCAAGATTATTATGAAAAACATCACTTTGTTACTTATTCCAAAGCTGCAATCAGAGCAGCAGTTCAATTATCTGACCGCTATATTCATGAGAGGTATCTGCCGGATAAAGCAATTGATATTATAGATGAAGCAGGTTCCAGGGTTAATTTAGACAATGACCTGTTAGTTGAGCAAAAGGAATTAGAAGATCGTTTAGCAGAATTAAATGATGCGATTGCGGCTTCTTATGAAAAATTAATTGAAACTTCGGATGAAGAAAAATCTTTGGAACTTTATGAAAAAGATGCTGAATTGCGATCCGAACAACTAAAACTTAATCGTAGATTAAAAGAAGTAAATGAATTATTGGAACCTGTACAAATCGGTGTAAATGAAATAGCGGAAGTGGTGGAAATGTGGACGGGAATTCCGGTTCAACAAATAACCGAAGCTGAAACAGAGAAGTTGTTGCATTTAGAAGAACGATTGCACGAACGGATTGTCGGACAAGAAGATGCGGTTAATGCAGTATCGCGAGCAATTCGCCGCAAAAGAGCCGGTTTCGGTTCAGTTAACAAACCACCGTCATTCTTCTTTGTCGGGCCGACCGGAGTCGGTAAAACCGAATTGGTTAAAGCGCTGGCTGAAACTCTGTTTGAAGAGAAAGATTCCTTGGTAAGACTTGATATGTCTGAATTTACCGAACCTCATACCGTAAGCAAGCTGATCGGTTCTCCGCCCGGTTATGTCGGATACGACGACGGCGGTCAATTGACGGAAAAAATCAGACGTCGACCTTATAGTGTAGTTTTATTCGATGAAATAGAAAAAGCACATCCCGATATTTATAATATTTTATTGCAGATATTAGATGACGGACGTTTGACTGACAGCCAAGGCCGTGTAATTAATTTTGAGAATACGGTAATTATTATGACCTCAAATGCCGGCACAACCTTAAAAGCACACAGCATAGGATTTGGTGATGACGGTCATATAGCGATGGAAAGTCGAGTACAGACAGCAATGCAAGATATTTTCCGTCCGGAATTTTTAAATAGAATCGACGAAATTATTGTGTTCAAAGAACTGACTAAAACGGAAATTCGTCAAATTGTGGATCTGATGTTGCGAGAGGTTGAGCAGGATGTTAAAGGACATGGTATGGTTATTACCGTAACCGATTCTGCACGTGATGCTTTAGCTAAAGAAGGCTACAATCCTAAATATGGAGCAAGACCTTTAAGAAAAGCAATTCAACGTAAAATTGAAGATCCGTTAGCCGATAAATTACTGGCAGGAGATTTTGAGAATACAAAAGAAATAGTAATAACATGGGAAGAGGAAAATCAATTCGTTATTTCGGCAAATTCCAAAACAAATACTGATAATTCCAAAAGTAATTCTTGAAAATTAATTTAACGTAAATATTATTATCTGTTTTTTAGGAGATTAGATGACTACAAAAGAAATTAAGCTGAAGGCCAAAAATGTTTTGAATCAAGGATGTTATTGGTCAGGTTACGGTGTAAATCTTACCTATAGATTTATCAACAATACAATGGGAATAATAATTAGTTTGTTTTTCGGTTTGGGAATGTTCGGATCACTGTTCGGTTTTGCGACTAAAGTAACAATATCGACTGTCATTACAAATGAGGAAGCTGCTTTTGATTTATTGAAATCCTTCCTCAATCAAATGAAAGTTTTAATAATATCAGCATTAATTATGTCCTTAGTTATGTTTGTTATAAAACTCCTGTTAACTAATATCTTGACTACAGGAAAATTACTTTGGTTTTCCAGAAACAGAGAACAAACGGTTCCTCCCGTTTTTTCATTATTGTTCAACGGGTTCAAGAGAGGAGCGTACGGTAATTTAGTCAAAGGTATGGCCTGGTGTGATCTCTGGCAAACAATTTGGCAATTGCCCATTTATATTGTCCAATTAACAATTGGAATTTACAGCTTGGTAATTATTGAGAATATGTTAAAAGTAGTGCAGGAAAACTTGCTATACCTGTCATCTTATAATTTAGATAATAAAATTTTTAATGAGATGTTCCAGGATCTGATGATTTTTTTGATTGTTATAATTATAGGAACCATTATCAGTATCGGTTTCGGAGTTGTTGCAATAATTAAGAGATACAGTTATCGGGCTACTGCTTGGATTTTGGCAGACAATCCTGATATCGGTCATCGCCGGGCATTACAATTATCAAAAGAAATGACTCAAGGATATAAAGGAAAATGGTTTGTTTTAGACATTTCTTTTATCGGGTGGTATTTGTTGCTGATTTTGACAGCTCCGGTAATTCTTTTTACGGCACCTTTGTTAGAAACTTATACTAATGCAAGTTATGCCGAATTTTATGCTTGGTTGCGAGATCAAGCCGTAGGCAGAGGTTTAGTTACAATGGAAGAATTAGGTTATGTGGCAGTGCAGAACAATCCGTATCAAACTCCGATCAGTGCGACTGATTTTTATCAAAAATAATGCGAATATTTACAAGCAGCAAATTTGATCACACTGTTATTCTAATCAAAAGTTTGGTTTTTATTACATTAACTCTTTTGATTGTTTATTTTGGGTTGCGATTGTTGTTCAGCTATTTTCGCAAGAAAAACAGTCAACATAATCAGCAACGTGATGATATAGTAGAAGGTCAGGTTTGTTATGTTTTCCAAAGTGTAAGTCCGGAAAAACCCGGATATATTATTTGTGAAACGGATGAAGGTGTACGCTTTTCTGAAGCTGTCGCAGATGTCGAAATTAATGAAGGAACAGCGGTTATCGTTATTTCATGTCAGAAAAGTGCTTGCAAAATAAAACCGCTGGTTTCGAGAGTTAAACCCAAACAAATGATGTAATATATGGCCAAAGTTGCTTTAATTGCTCTCAATTCAAGTTATAGTCATACCAATTTAGCTTTGCGCTATATCAGAGAAAAATTGGCTGATTTAGCGATTTCTGATCTCGAAATCGTGTTCATGGAAAAAACGATCAATGATCACTGGTTCAAGCTGTTTGATCAACTTGTTGAGATTAAGGCGAATATATATGCTTTTTCTTGCTATATCTGGAATCGTTCTTTAGTCGAATCGTTATCATTTCATCTCAAACAAATCAGACCGGAAGCTGCAATAATTTGGGGTGGTCCGGATGTTTCATCACAAGCAGAATTGATGTTGGCGAGTCATCCGTGGCTTGACGGCTTGATTCAAGCTGAAGGTGATTCGGCAACTGTGGAATGGATTTTGCGCTATTTAGGATATGAAAAATTTGCTGTTGAGAGGTTAACCGGCACAAGTGAGGAGTTGAATTGGAAATTTCCTTATACGGCAAGTGAAATGCGACAATTAAATGAGCGGATTTTGTATTATGAAGGAAGTCGCGGCTGTGCATATAATTGCACATACTGTTTATCGAGCAATACCTATCGGGTACGTCATAAACCGCTAAACGAAGTATTTTCCGAACTCAAATGGATAATGCAATATAATCCTCGTCAACTGAAATTTATTGACCGGACTTTTAATTCCGATCAGCGAAGATCTTATGCAATCTGGCATTTTATTATGCAACAAACCGAATCTTTAAATACCAGAACTAATTTTCATTTTGAAATTGCTGCAGAATTGATAACTGAAGAACACTTAACATTATTATCCGAGCTTAGACCCGGTTTATTTCAATTTGAAATTGGAGCTCAGACCACAAATCCTGAGGTTTTGCGGACAATTCGCCGACCTTATCGGGCTGAACATTTCAATCATGTTGTCAGCCGTTTACGCAGTATGGAAAATATCCATATACATTTGGACTTAATAGCCGGTCTGCCGGGCGAAAGTTTAGAGTCGCAAATAAAATCTGCTAATGATCTGTTAAATTTACATCCCAATATGCTGCAAATGGGTTTTTTGAAAGTTTTACCTGATACAAAAATGAAGATTGATTGTGACCAAAGGTCAATGATTTATCAAATGTTGCCGCCTTATGAGATTTTACAGTCAGATCGAATGAGTGCAGAAGAATTAATGTATTTGCGCAAGATAGAACAGGTTTTGAATCTATATTATAACAGCGGAAATTATTTCTATAGCATTAATTATCTGATGCATCTGAGTGAACAGCCGTTTACAGTCATTTTGGATCTATATGATTGGTTGCGACCTGAAATGGAACAAGGAGCTCTCGCCAGATCAAGTCAAGTAGAATTATTTTACAGATTCGGAATGAAATTTATAGCGGAAAAAAGTTCAGTTCAAGAATTAACCAATGATAAAATTCTGTTTGCCGATTTGCTGAAATTGGACTATTTTGCACAAGGTATGAAAGGTTATCCGGATTGGTTATATGATCTGCGGTATACCGATCAGACAATAATTGAGGAAGTAATGGAAAAAGCCAAAGTTTTATATCGCGAAGCAGGACATCGGACCAGAGCCAGATTTGAGCATTTTCATTTCAGTTTGAAAGAGTTGCCGGGATTTTGTTCAGATCGGAGTAAACAGTTTTCCGGTGCCGGCGAAGTACAACCGAGTCCGACCAGAGTGATTGCTTATATAAAAGAACAAAGCCGGAAATTTGATAGCGAATTGTCATCTTCATACATTTGTGCTTTGTTGTTAGGGCAAGGTCCGGTTCAAGTCATTGAAGAATATCAATTAATTGATATTCTTCAGCTGTCTGGCTTATAATATAGATATGAAAGAAATATTTTTAACAGAAATCATAATCTGAAAATTGGAGGTACAATATGATTCGTATATGTGAAAATCACCTTAAGCCTTTTGTGCAAGAGCATGAATTAGAGTATTTAGCAACTCAGTTGGCGTTAGCCTTTGATAATGTAACTGAGAAAACCGGTCCGGGCAATGATTTTTTAGGCTGGGTAGATTTGCCGATTAATTATGATAAAGAAGAATTTGATCGAATTCTTGATGCAGCCGAACGTATTCGTTCTCACAGTGATGTCCTTTTGGTAGTCGGCATCGGAGGATCATATTTAGGTGCACGTGCAGTAATAGAGGCTCTTAATCCTGCTTTTCGCAAACCTGACGATTTGGAAATAATTTTTGCAGGTCATCAAATCAGTGGTGATTATTTATCGGAGTTGTTAGATTATATTGCGGATAAAGACGTTTCATTAAATGTAATTTCTAAATCAGGAACTACTACTGAACCTGCGATTGCTTTCCGGATTTTACGTGAATTCATGGAGAAAAAATATGGTGAAGAAAGTATTGAGAGAATTTTCATTACTACAGATAAAGCACGCGGAGCATTAAAAGAATTGGCCAATCAAGTCGGTTATGAAACTTTTGTTGTACCGGACGATATAGGTGGTCGCTATTCTGTATTAACAGCTGTCGGATTGCTGCCGATTGCCGCTGCCGGAATTTCAATTAAAGAATTGATGCAGGGTGCTGCTGAACAAAGAGAATTGGCTTTGAACTTTGATTTAGAAGAAAACGTTATTCTGAGATATGCCGGCTGGAGAAATATTTTATTACGTCGCGGTTATGACACAGAAATTTTAGTTAATTATGAGCCCGGTTTAATGTTTTTCAATGAATGGTGGAAACAACTTTATGGTGAGAGTGAAGGCAAAGACGGTAAAGGCTTATTCCCGGCCGGAGTTAATTTCACATCCGACTTGCACTCAATGGGACAATTTATTCAAGATGGCAAGCGCAATTTATTTGAAACAGTTTTAGATTTTAAACAAACCAGAAGAGAAATTTATATTCCCGGCGATGAACAAAATCTGGATGAATTAAATTACTTGACCGGCAAAAGTTTACAAGAAGTGAATCGAACCGCTTTAAGAGGTGTAATGTTAGCCCATGAAGACGGCGGTACACCGACAATCCGTTTGGAATTAGATCGTCTGGATGTGAAACATCTGGGTGCTTTGATTTATTTCTTCGAATTTGCTTGCGGTATCAGCGGTTATGTTTTAGGAGTCAATCCTTTCGATCAACCGGGAGTTGAAGCTTATAAACGCAACATGTTTGCATTATTGGGCAAACCCGGTTATGAAGAATTAACCAAGGAATTAGAACAAAGACTTTAATGCAGAATAATTCACAGGACCTTTTTTATCCGAACCATGTTTTAAGACAGGTAGAAAAACCGGCACAATACTTAGGACATGAATGGAATATAATAGATAAAAGCGAATTTATGGATCATAGGCATCAAAAAATGCCTATGATCCGTTTTGGTTTTTGCTTTCCCGATATCTATGAAATCGGCATGTCGAATATGGCTTTGCGCATTGTATACAACTTGTTGAACAGCAGAGCTGATACTTGGTGTGAACGTATATTTTCGCCTGCGAGTGATATGCGCGGTTTCATGCAAGAGTTAGAAATACCGCTTGTATCCTTAGAATCCAAAACACTTTTAAATCAATTTGATATCGTCGGTTTTACCATGCAATATGAAATGAGTTTCCCGACAATCTTAGATATGCTTAATTTGGGAAAAATTCCGATTCATAATTCTGCACGCAGCAATAGTGATCCGCTGATTGTCGCAGGCGGACCGATTGTCTATAATCCGGAGCCTTTAGCCGATTTTATTGATTTGTTTATGATTGGTGACGGTGAAGAACTGTTGGGGGAGTTGATCGATCTTTACAAAACTTGGGATCGTAAGGATGAAAGTAGAGAGTCTTTCCTGTTGCGTTGTGCGGAACTTGAAGGTGTTTATGTACCTTGGTTCTATCAACCGGAATATTATTCGGACGGTGAATTTAAGCAAATGCATAAATTACATTCGACTGTACCCGGTCAGATTAATAAACGAGTAGTAAGAAATCTCAGCAAGGCTTATTTCCCGACTGAACCTATTGTGCCGAATACGCAAATTGTTCATGATCGTGCTTATTTGGAATTGTTTCGGGGATGTCCGAGAGGCTGCCGTTTTTGCCAGGCGGGAATGGTTTATCGACCGGTTCGGGAGCGAGCTGTGGATCTGTTGGTTGAACAAGCCAAACAATTAATTGAATCAACCGGATACGATGAACTGGGTTTGCTTTCTTTATCGACCGGCGATTATTCCGAATTAGTACAACTGTGTGATCGACTTCTAGAATTTTGTGCCGAACAGAATGTCAGCTTATCTTTACCTTCATTACGCCTGGATTCTTTCAGCTTAGATTTAATGTCCAAAGCTGCAAAAACCAGAAAAACCGGCTTAACTTTTGCACCGGAAGCAGGCAGTCAGCGGTTACGAGATATCATCAACAAAGACATAAAAGAATCAGATTTGTTAAAAGCTGCGCGAATTGCTTTCAGTGGTGGCTGGGATCGGCTCAAGTTTTATTTTATGTTGGGTTTGCCCTTTGAAACTGATGAAGACGTTTACAGTATTCCTGAACTGGCAAAGAAGGTTTTGCAGATATACTACGATTTGCCGCCTGAACAAAGAAAACGAAAACCTCAATTGACAATCAGTACTTCTTTCTTTATTCCAAAAGCTTGGACTCCTTTCCAATGGTGCAGTCAAATTGATCAAATTGAAATGGCGGAAAAAAGAAAAATTTTAATAGATAATTTGAGGATTCGTACAATAAACTATCAATGGCATGAGCCGGACTTGAGTGTGACTCAAGGAATTATTGCCAGAGGCGATCGTAAAATCGGCAAAGTGATTGAAGAAGTATGGCGTACCGGCGGCTGGCTTGAATCTTGGAATGAATTATTTGTCTATGAACGTTGGCAGAATGCAATGGATAAGTATGGTTTATCTGTCGATTTTTACACTTCCAGACAGAGATCGGCAGATGAAGTATTTCCTTGGGACCATATCAGTTCCGGTGTAACCAAACAATTTTTATGGTCGGAATATCAGAAAGCTGAAGCCGGAGAATTGACAGCTGAATGTCGGGAACAATGTCATTTTTGCGGAGCTCTACGATTTAATACAGGATTATGTGTTTCTCATGGAAAATAAACAGATATCTAATTATCGTTATCGTTTATATTATTCACGTACCGGAGTTCCGACTTGGATCGGACACCTCGATTTAATGCGTACGTTTCAATATAGTTGTAAACGTGCAAAACTGCCGTCGGCGTTTACACAAGGTTACAATCCCAAACCGATAATGGAATTTGCACTTCCGGCAGGGGTAGGAGTTGAAACCAGGGCAGATCCGCTGGATTTGGAATTGACGGAAAGAATAACGGCTCAAGAGGTTATACAACAATTGAATACTAAATTGCCCCAAGGTATACGGATTGAAGCAGCAACATATCTCGAACAGCCTGACAAGAATTTGATGAGTTTGGTTCAAGCTGCTGCTTATACGATAATTGCCGAAAAGCTGGGAACTGCAGCTGAAAAAGTAATCGTAGCAAATGATCAGACAATAATTGTCGAAAGAGTTCGTAAAGGCAAAAAACGTCGATATGATTTGCGCAAATTAATTATTGATTTACAAATTGTATCTCCAAATCAAATAAAATTTTTGTGCAAAGCGGGAAGTAATGCAAATCTCAGGCCTGATATGCTGTTGAAAGCTTTGTATGAAGCTGAAGAAATTACGAAAAATAATGCATTAGATGCTATAATTATCCGAGATCGAGTTTTCCTGAAAAATGAAGAGCTGGATTATTAAAATAGATTGATATCATAATAATGGAGGAAAGAATTGTCTGTTATCAGTATCAGGCTTCCGGGCTATTTCAAAGACAATATGGTTTTGCAGCAGGGGATAACAAATCGCATCTTTGGGCAAACAAAATCTAATGCGAAAATTCGAATTTTGTTGGAGAGATATCCGGGAATAGATTCTGCGAAAAATAAAGAATACGGTATTGTATTTCAGAATACGGATGAATCCGATGCACGTGGTTTGTTCGGCTTCAGATTACCTGTATTGGAAGCTTCATCTGATTTTTATCGTTTGTCATTAACTGTAGAAAACACACGTTGTGTTATAGAAAATATTTATTTCGGTGAAGTCTGGTTAGCTTTAGGTGAATCTAATATGTCGATGCCGGTTCGTTATACCGATGTTAAAGCTTTGCTTCCGCAAATTTCCAAACAACGAAAACTTCGGATTTTCACAATGGCTGAAGACGGTTTGGCCGATGATGAAGAGATGTTTTTATATAAACCGACTGCTCGTATCGTAAAAGGACAATGGTTGACTCCGAATATGGAAAATTTCTTGGATGTGTCTGCCACAGCCTTGGTTTTTGCTGCCAGATTGCAGGAAAGTTTAAATATACCGGTTGCAATCTACAATTTGGCAGCAGCGGATACGATGATCCATAGTTGGTTGCCGAGAGAAATTATTGAGACCAAACCTCATTTGAAACAACATGTGCTGGATTCGGGACATTATCGCGATAAATCAAATTGGAACGATTTATCTTCTGAATCGAAATCTTTCAGTCGAAAAAATCAACCGACAGTAATGTATAATCACAAACTTGCTCCGTTTACCGGATTATCGATTCGTGGTATTATATTTTCACACGGTGAATCGGATGTTCATTTTCCCGAATATTATCTGGAAGCATTTAAGGAGTTTTCGACAGTATTATGTCGCAATTTTCATAGCTTCAAACGTGGTCCGTGTATGATTTACAGCCAATTGGCACCTTATTATTACAGTTCAAGTGACGATAAAGTATTAGCCTGTTTTAATGAGGCGTTAACAATAGCCAGACGCCAGCTGAAAACTCCTGCCGGTATGATTACTCTATATGATTTACCTTTAGATTATAATACCGAGGGCGACCATATTTATGCCAGACCGTTAAATCCGAAAGCTAAAGCTCAAATCGGTGAGCGCATGTGTGATGTTGCAAAAGGTTTAGTTTATCATGCCGATATGCCGATTTCGGCTCCGGAAGTAAAATATGCAGAATGGATTTCAGATAAGTTAATTCTGAGTTTTGCCAATGTCGGAGAAGGATTAAAGTTACCGGAAGGTGATTTAACATTAAAAGGATTTAACATTTGCGGTGACACTTCAAATTATTTGCCGGCTCAAGCAAAAAAATTGTTCGGTA
This sequence comes from Clostridiaceae bacterium, assembly GCA_012838795.1. Classification (GTDB taxonomy): domain Bacteria; phylum Bacillota; class Clostridia; order Saccharofermentanales; family DTU023; genus UBA5436. Next base: position 85,029 of record DUOO01000003.1, read on the forward strand.
TCAGAACTTTGGTTTGGCATCCTGAAATTAAAAAACCACAGTCCTGTTCTTACGCTTTTTCCGGTTTTAATCAAGCTGCCAATTTGTTGGGCGGCAACGGTATGCCGATCGTGCCTTTTCGTCTGGAAAGAGATTATCCGGAAAACTCTTTAAGTCAAATTTGGATGTATTGTGATCAACTCACAGGTTGGATTGTTCCGAAAAAATCAACTGATTATTCAAAAATGCCAAAACAGGATCAACCGGGTTATTTTCCTTTATGGCAAATTTCTTCGGGGAAAGGCAAATTAAGTTTGGAAAAAAATAATAAACGCAGTAGTTCCGCTGCATTATATTTAGAATATACCAAAGCTGATCAAATACCGATTATGTTTGAGCCTATTTTGCATTATGCTTCACTCTATCCGCCATTAAATTTAAGTTTTTGGCGAAGATTAACGATTGAACTTTTTAATTCAGATCATCATGTAAAAAAAATCTTTTTGTTACTGGAAGATGAAGATGGAAATTCGGCCAGATCGATTCCTCATCAAATAAAAGATATCTTGGCGTGGCAAAAAATTAGTTTTATAATTGACGAAATGCATGTTGATTTAAGCAGAATTAAGCGTTTGCAATTTATTGTACAATCAAATTATTCAGATGGTAATTTAACTATAGATTCAGTGTTCGGTGAAGGCAGGAAAATTATCGTAAAGGAAGTTGAGGAAATTAATGAAGAGAATAGATAGTATTGAAAAGAATTTTATTCCACAAGATCGTGAAGATAAAATATATAATCTTTGGCAGGAGCAAGGGTGTTTCACGGCCGATCCGCAATCAGGCAAACAACCCTATACTATTGTCATGCCTCCGCCGAATATTACCGGTGTTCTTCATATGGGACATGCCTTAGATCTGACTTTGCAGGATACACTGATCAGATTCAAGCGAATGCAAGGTTATGAAGTTTTATGGCTGCCCGGAACTGATCATGCCTCAATTGCTACTGAAATGAAAATTGTTGAAGAGATGCGCGAAGAAAACTTGACCAAAGATGATCTGGGCCGCGAAAAATTCCTGATTCGTGCTTGGAATTGGAAAGAACGTTACGGCAATCAAATTGTTGAACAGATTAAACGTATGGGTTCTTCCTGTGATTGGAGCCGTTTGCGTTTTACTATGGATGACGGATTATCGCAAGCCGTGGAATATGTCTTTATCAATTTATTTAAAAAAGGTTTGATCTACCGGGGCAATCGCATGATCAACTGGTGTCCGGTCTGTATGACTTCAATTTCCGATGCTGAAGTTGAACATCTGGATCGTCAAGATCAGTTCTGGCATTTGCGTTACCCTTTGACTGACGGCAGTGGTTATTTGGAATTAGCAACTACCAGACCGGAAACGATGCTTGGCGATACTGCCGTTGCGGTAAATCCATCGGATAAACGCTATCGGGAACTGATTGGCAAAACGGTTCTGTTACCTCTGGTTAATCGTGAAATTCCGGTTATTGCCGATGACTATGTTGATCCGGAATTTGGAACCGGTGTTGTCAAAATTACTCCTGCTCACGATCCGAATGATTTTGAAGTGGGATTAAGACATAATCTGGAAATTATTGATGTTTTAAATGATGATGCAACAATCAATGAACTGGGTGGCAAATATCAAGGTTTAACCCGTGAAGATGCTCGTACAAAAATTGTGCAAGATCTGCTTGCTCAAGGTTTTTTAGTCAAGACCGAAAATATTGAACATGCGGTCGGTACTTGTTATCGTTGTAATACTGTAATTGAGCCGAAACTATCTGAACAATGGTTTGTAGCGATGAAAGAATTGGCTGAACCGGCAATTGAAGCGGTAAGATCGGGAGAGATAAGTTTTGTTCCCGAACGGTTTAATAAAACATATTTTCATTGGATGGAAAACATCCGGGATTGGAATATTTCCCGTCAACTTTGGTGGGGTCATCGAATTCCTGCTTGGTATTGTGAAGAATGTGGTCAAATTACGGTTCCTCAACAACCGGGACAAGTTCCTGAACATTGCGATTTTTGTGAATGTACTGATTTGAGACAGGACGAAGATACTTTAGATACATGGTTTTCATCGGCATTATGGCCATTTTCAACTTTAGGCTGGCCGGAGCAAACTGCAGACTTGGAATTTTTCTATCCGACCGATGTTCTGGTAACAGGTTATGATATTATCACTTTTTGGGTTTCACGAATGATTTTTTCCGGAATTGAACATACCGGTGAAATTCCATTCCATGATGTTTTGATCCATGGTATTGTACGTGATGAATTAGGACGCAAAATGTCGAAATCTTTGGGCAACGGTATTGATCCGCTTGAAGTCATTGATCTTTACGGTGCGGATGCTCTGCGTTTTGCTCTGGTTGCAGGTGTTGCAGCAGGTAACGACTTGCGTTATCAAACCGAAAGGATTGAGAACGGACGTAATTTCATTAATAAATTCTGGAATGCATTTCGTTTTGTGATGCTGAACATCGAAAATGAAATCAGTTTTGCCGATTTGGATATAGATTATAATACTGCAGAATTAGCAATTGAAGATAAATGGATTTTGAGCAATTTACAAAATTTAATTAAAGAAGTTTCATACAATATGGAACAATACGATTTAGGAATAGCTTTAACTAAAATATATAATTTTTTATGGGATAATTTCTGTGACTGGTATATTGAAATGGTCAAAGCGCGCCTGCAAGGTGAGGATAAGCGTTCCAGACTGATAGCACAATCCGTTCTCAATTATGTGCTTTGTCAATGTATGGCGCTCTTGCATCCGTATATGCCATTTGTTACGGAAGAAATATATAAATCGCTTCTGCATAGAGATGGTTTATTAATTAAACAAGCTTGGCCGACCGTTGACGAAACACTGATTTTCCCTGAGGATGCTGCTCAAATGGAACTCTTAATTGAGGTCATTCATGGTGTAAGAAATGTCCGAGCTGAGATGAATGTTCCGCATAATCGTAAATCCGGTTTACTGCTTGTTGCTGAATCTGCCACGGTAGGTTCAACCTTTGAGAATGCGGCCAAAAGCCTGGAGAATTTGGCGAGTATTGACCAGGTCACAATACAAACCGATAATTCAGATATTCCTGAAACGGCAATTACATTACCGTTCAGTGCAGGAACTGCGTATCTTCCTTTGGAAGATCTGATTGATTTGTCAGAAGAGAAGAAGCGACTTGAAAGTGAATTAGAAAAATATCAAGCTGAGATCAAGAGAGCGGAAAATAAATTGGCAAATAAAAATTTTACCGACAAAGCACCGGAACAAGTCGTTGCCAAAGAACAACAAAAACTGGAAGATTATCGTAATATGTATCAACAGACTGAAATCCGCTTAAATAATTTGTTCAGCGATTGAGTTTATCTGTCCGGCGAAGAGTTGTGATTGAAGATTTAGTAGTTTCATAATATAATATACATACTCACTAACTTATTGATTTTAAAAAGTTTAATAAATAATATTTTAATTTAAAGGAGAATTCAAATGGCATTAGTAACAACAGAAAAAATGTTTAAGGAAGCATATGATGGTGGCTATGCAATAGGTGCTTTCAATGTAAATAACATGGAAATTGTCCAAGGTATCACAGAAGCGGCAAATGAATTAAATTCACCTTTGATTTTGCAAGTTTCTTCCGGTGCCAGAAAATATGCAAAACATACGTATTTGATGAAATTAGTCGAAGCCGCAGTTCAGGAAACCGATATTCCGATTGCTTTACATTTGGATCACGGAGATACTTTTGAATTATGTAAAAGTTGTATTGACGGTGGTTTTACCTCGGTAATGATTGACGGTTCACACTTAGACTATGAAGATAATGTTGCTTTAACCAAACGGGTTGTTGAATATGCCCATGCACACGGTGTTGTTGTTGAAGCAGAATTAGGACGTTTAGCCGGTATTGAAGATGATATTAATGTATCGGCTGAAGATTCAAGCTACACAGATCCGGCACAAGTTGAAGACTTTGTAACACGTACCGGTTGTGACTCATTGGCAATTGCGATCGGAACCAGCCACGGAGCTTATAAATTCAAACCAGGTAAAGAGATCAAATTAAGATTTGACATTTTAGATGAAGTGGCAAGAAGATTACCCGGTTTTCCAATTGTTTTACATGGCGCCAGCTCGGTAATTCCTGAATTCGTTGAAATGATCAACGCCAACGGCGGTGCATTAGAAGATGCGTTAGGCTGTCCGGAACCGATGCTCAGAGAAGCAGCTCGTGGAGCAGTTTGCAAAATCAATATTGACTCGGATTTACGTTTGGCCATGACAGCTTCAATCAGACGTGTCTTTAATGAATCTCCGTCAGAGTTTGATCCTCGTAAGTATTTAGGACCAGGCCGGGATGCCATTCGTGATCTGGTCAGACATAAGATTACCGCTGTTTTAGGCTCAGACGGCAAAGCATAAACGATCTATTTTGATTGCTTTATTAAAAGGATGTATCAGCAATAATGTTATACATCCTTTTTTTATTATATTAATTGAGATAGATAGGGCGGATAGAATATCAAAACTCAATACAATCCTGATTCAAATAATCTGAATTTGTGACAAACACACAAGCCGAGAACGTAAAGTTTGATAAAAATGGCAATATGCATAATATAATAATTATGATATTTTATTATAAGGTAAGGTGGTAATACCACTCAACCAATCTGAATAGTTAGATGGTTAATATGGAATATAATACAATAATCGATAAGAAGAGTGTCAGTCAACAGATAATAGATCTTATTTTACAAGAAATAATAGAGGGTAGATTAAAGCTGGGGGACAGAATCTTAAATGAAAGAGAATTTGCCGCAGAACTGGGTGTATCCCGTGTACCTTTACGCGAAGCGATTTCGGCTTTATCACTATTAGGAATTCTTACACCGAAACAAGGAGAAGGTACTTTTGTAACAAATTTCAATTCAGAAAGATTCAGTAAAATAATTTTCGCAAACGTCAAACTTCAAAATATATCGCAACAGGATATATTCGATGTAAGAAAAGATTTTGAATGCAGTGCAGCAAAATATGCTGCTAAAAGAGCAACTAAAGAAGATATTAAAAAAATAAAGCACTATTATGATTTACATAAAAAAACAATAGATCAGTATCTTTCAGGAGAAGGAAATTTATTATCAGTAACAAAAGCAGATATGCAATTCCATGATGCAATTGCATCAGCAGCAAACAATGAATTTTTTAAGCAGTTTGTGGATGCCCTGCACTATTCAATAAAGTATATGCATTCAATATATAAAAATAAAAAAGATGAATTGAATATATTTTCAACTCATCATAAGAAAATCTTGGATGCAATAGAAGAAGGAAATCCTGATTTAGCTCATAAGAACATGTCGGAACATCTCAATACAATTGTTTTCTGATTAACAAATGAATAATTAATTTTGATTGAATGAGAAATAAAGGTAAATATTTTTTCGACAAATGGTAATACCACATTACCACTAAGAAAAGCAATATATAATCAAGAAAAGGGTTTAATATTTCTATTAATGGTAACACCATATTACCATTAATAGAATGTGACATTGCTGCTTTAATAATAAAAAAAGAAATGGAGGGAGAAGTAAAAAACTGAATAATTGTAGGCAGGTAATTTTTTAACAAATTTTAGTTTGTTAAGCGGATGGATGAAACAAATTAAGTATTAAAGATTAGGAGTTTGAATTGTTATGAAAAAAAGTATTTTTAAAAAAGTATTGAGCTTATTGTTAGTCAGCATTTTGATATTTGCTATGGCTGCATGCAGTAAAAAAGAAACTAAAGAAGACGAGAAAAAAGAGGACGTCAAAGAAGAATCAAAAGAAGAATTAAAGGAAGAGGAAAAAGAAGAAGAAAAGGAAGAGGAAGAGGCTTCAGATTCAAAAGAAAAATATCGAATAGTCTATGCTATTTGTGATAAAGAAACCACAACAGCGGTTGCTTCTGAAGAGCGCATGAAAGAACTTGAAAAAGAACACGATAATATCGAGTTTACTTATATGGCTAACAGTAATGCAGATACGAATGTAGCTATCGAAAATGCGCGTAATGTTATTACATTGAAACCGGATTTGTATATTAATTACCTGGTCAGCGCGGCAAGTGAGCGAGTCGGAGAAATGATGGCCGAAGCCGGTCAACCAATGCTTTCTGTACAATCACGTTGTGGCGATACCCCGCTCTGTGCTATTGACAATGTCCAAATCGGTCATGATATGGCAGTGGCTCTTACCGATTATTATAAAGAAAACTGGGCAGATGAAGAAGATGTTCAAATCCTTTTTGCCAATATGCCTGACTCAGGTCAAATGTTTGTAGACAGACAAACCGGATCTGAAGAATATTTTGCTCAGGAAATTCCGGATCTTCCACAGTCATTGATTAACGGACACGGCAACATGGAAACAAACAGACAGATGTTCGCTGATTTCTTAACCGCTCATCCTGATTCAAAGGTTTTAGTTTGGGCTCATATTGATGAACCGGCATTCGGTATATTAGCCGCAGCTGAAGCAGCTCACAGAACAGACGATATTGTAATTGTAAGTACCGGCGGTATAGCAGATTTTTATGCGGAAATGCAAGAAGAAGGCAGCCCGTTATTAGGAACAGTGGATTATTTCCCCGATAAATGGTCTGACACAATTTTGGAAGTAGCATTGGATATGCTTGAGGGCAAAGAAGTTCCGGATACAACTGTACTTTATACAGAATTGGTTACATTAGAGAATCTGGCGGAATTGCGTCCTGAATATGTAATCGATTAACAGTTTCTGCCTGTGAGGAGAGGAAAACGCCATGAACATAATTGAAGCGAGGAAAATTTGTAAATCATTCGGCGGTATAAGCGCAGTAAGTGACGTTGATTTTGAATTACGAAAAGGCGAGATACATTCAATCATCGGTGAAAACGGTGCAGGGAAATCAACTTTTATCAAAATGATTTCCGGTGATTACATTGCGGATTCCGGGACAATAACATTCGAAGGGCGGGAAGTAAAATTAACCCGCCCTGAAGATGCAACATCACTGGGGATCAGAACGATTTATCAGGAATTCAATTTGATTCCAACCATGAGTGTTGCAGAGAATATATTTTTGGGCGATTTACCGCTCAAAAATAAAGTTGTTTCTTGGCCGGAAATGTATCAAAAAGCTCATGACTTATTAGCCAGACTGGGTGTAAATATCGATTCACGAAAAAATGTCAGTGAACTCACGGTTGCAGAACAACAGATGGTAGAGATATGTAAAGCACTTTCGAAAGACATGAAGGTATTGATACTTGATGAACCGACAGCTGCACTTAACGAAAATGAAAGCCAGAAATTATTTACATTAATCAGAACATTATCATCCCAAGGGGTGAGTATTGTATATATCTCTCATTACTTGAATGAAATAATGGATATTTCTGAAAGAATATCCGTCTTCCGTGATGGCAAAAAAGTTACCACTGTAAACAAAGAAGACACAAAAGTATCAGATTTGGTTACATATATTGTCGGTCATGAAATGGGCCATCAATATAAGGAACGACAGGTCGAGTTCGGAGCAACAATATTAGAAGTAAATTCAATTTCAAATAATTACTTAACAGATATTACTTTTCAAGTAAAGAGTAAAGAAATAGTCGGCCTATATGGTTTGTTAGGAGCAGGTCAACTAGAGATCTGCCGCACCCTATTTGGTGATTTACCGATAAATAGTGGTGAAGTGAAAATCAACAATAAATCTGTTGCTATTTCAAGCCCGATTGAAGCAATGAAAAACGGCATCGGTCTTGTTCCTTCAGACAGAAAAAACGAAGGTTTAATGATGAATATGTCTGTAGGAGTGAATTCTACATTCAGTGGTACATATTTGCGTTCGAAACATGGAGTTATAGATTTTGCGAAAGAGAGAGAAGTTTTTGAAAAGTTAAAGCAAGATGTGCAAATTAAAACCACAGGGTACAACCAAAACATTACAGATCTTTCCGGCGGCAATCAACAAAAAACATTGATATCGCGCTGGATGGATTATGATTCCAGTGTATTGATACTGGCAGATCCCACCCGTGGAGTAGACATAGGTGCGAAATCCGAAATATATGATCTTTTATATGATTTTTGTAATTTAGGTAAAGCTGTTCTGTTTATGTCATCTGATTTACCTGAAGTTTTAGGTGTTGCTGACAGACTGATTTTGTTTAGTGACGGTCGGATTCTGACTGAATGTAATTGTAATGAAGTCAGTCAGGCGGATGTGTTGAATTTATTAAATGCCAGCGAAGAACAGAGTGAAGAAACTGTTGCTTCTTAAACAGAACGGAGGACAAAATGTCGAAAAAATTAGGAAATATTAAAGCAAGACTATCATCATCAGGTTCAGTGTTTGGTCTGTTTTTGGTTTATATTTTATTAGTTATTTTACTTTCATTTTTATCAAAATATTTTTTTCAATTAAGTAATTTTGCCAATATCGGAATTTCGATAAGTGTGTATGGTATTGCAGCCCTTGGTGTTACGATGATTATTTTATCCGGTGGCCTTGATATGTCAGTAGCAGGCAATATGGCATTATCGAATGTAATTTCCGTGCTGCTTTTAACGAAAACCGATCTCAGTCCATATCTGATAATGATAGTTTGTGTCTTAGTAGGATTAATTGTAGGAATAATAAACGGTTTTTTAGTTACCGCGTTTGATCTGCATCCGACGATCGTAACGCTGGGAACTGCAGGAATAACCAGAGGTACGGCATTTGTAATATGTGGCGGCATGTCAATGATGCACGATTCAAAAGAGATTAAATTTTTAGGCTCAGGAAAAATTCTGGGTATACCGGTAAGTCTGCTGTTTTTCGTAGTACTTTTGATAATTATGTTTTTAGTGCTGAAATACACTACTTTCGGTCGTTCCGTCTATGCGATTGGCGGAAATAGAAGAGCCAGTCGTTTAGCAGGAATTTCAGTGAAGAAAACACAAATGTTAATTTTTTCTATATCAGGGATGTTAGCGGGAATTGCAGCTCTGATCCTAACCGGTACTACCGGCGGCGGAGGAGGCAATGCAGCAACCGGATGGGAGAGTGATATCATCAGTGCCGTTCTTTTGGGAGGAACCAGTATTGCAGGAGGAAAAGGTACAGTATTTGGTACCGCGCTGGGTATCTTATTTATCGGTACGTTAAATAACGGCATGTCATTATTAGGTACAAATTCATATGTACAAATGATCTTGAGGGGCCTGGTATTAATAATTGCGGTTGTTATAGATAGTGTCAGAAACAGAAAAGCTATAGCTAAGTAAATCGATAAGTATTGAGAAACATTAATTGAAAACAAAGGAGAGTAAAAATGACAAAAGACTATTTTAAAAGAGTAAGTGCCAAAACCCCGACCCGTTTTTGGATAAACAATGTAACTGAAGAGCAAGCTCGATTGGCAATAGAAGCCGGAGCAATTAATTGCACACAAAATCCGACATATCCGTCAAAAATATTAGGTAACCCTGTGTTAGGAGAGGGACCGGATAATTTGCTTAAGAAATTGATGGAAGAAGATGCGGACAACGAATCTGTATTAACAAAATTTCAGCTTCATAGTGTAAAGAAAATTTGTGATATTTTCTTACCGGTTTTTGAAAAATCAAAAGGTAAAGAAGGGTATGTAACTATTCAATCAAGTCCGCTTGATGAATCCTTCGAAAATATCGTAACCTGTGCTGAAATGTACAAAGATGTTGCACCGAATATTATGATAAAAATTCCTGCAACGGAATCAGGTCTGGAAGCGATACGTTATCTTTGTGAACAAGGGTATGCGGTATTAGCTACTGAAGTTATGAGTGTAGCACAAGCAATTGATGTATGTGAAATTTATGAAGAATGTTTAAAGAAAAACTCTGACGTAAAGACTTTTGCGTTTGCGCATATTGCAGGGATATTCGATGAGGAATTGTCTGCTCAGGTAGAAGCGCAAAACATCGATGTAGACAGAGATGCTTTGTGGCAAGCAGGCATAATTGTTGCAAAAAAGATCAGACGTATGATGGATGATCGCGGATATAAAGCAGAAATGCTTTCAGGCGGTGCGAGGGGATTGCATCACTTTACCGAGATGGTAGGTGCCCGTTCAGGCATTACCATTAATTGGCAGGGAACCGCTGACAAATTATTAGAAGCAAATGGTGTCGTGATTGATCGTTTCTCTTGTGCGCCTGCTCCGGATGTTATTGATGAATTATTAGAAAAAATCCCCGATTTTAAACGAGCATATTTACGTGACGGATTAAAAGCAGAAGAATATGAAGATTTTGCTCCGGTGCGCAGATTTAGAAATCAGTTTGAAAATGGATGGAATAAAGCATTAGATTATATTGCTGATCGAAGAAAATAATAAATATTTTTTTATTAAATATCAAATATATAACAGAAAGGAATAGGTGAATGTTATGTCAGATAATAATGTAGTAAAAGATGACGGTAGAGGAATATTGTCCGGTACATGGGTATCAAGAGATCAGGATATTGATCGGGATCAGTGGTTAAGAGATTGTTTTCCTGAATGGGGTACATTCTTAAATCAAGAAATAGAAAACTTTGAAGTTCCGGTAGGCCAAGTAGCCTTATGGTGGTGCGGCGGTACATCATGGATTTTAAAAACTGATGCCGGCGGGATTTTCTGGATAGATCAATATTGCGGCCCGTCAATATACACAGAGCGAGTAGGAAATTGCGGTGTTTGCAGACAAGGCGGTGCTGTGAGTATCAATTGGCTGCGATTAAATGTACAAGTTATTGATCCTTGGAAATTCAACAGAGTAGACGGTGTTTTCTGTACACATATGCATCAAGATCATACGGATCTTTATGCTGTTAAAGCTGCTTTGAAAACAACAGATGCTCCATTTTATGCGGCACCGAAAGCTGCTGAAAAATTGAGAGTGTTTAAGGTTCCGGAAGAACGTATCCATGTTGCGAGGGTGGGAGAATCCGTGCGAGTCCCGGGAGCGGAGGTAGATTTCTTAGTTTGTTATGACGACACGGCGATCAGAACTACAGCCGGTGATGAACTGTTACCATATGAAGAAGCAGCTGTATCATTGTTGTTTAAGACTTCCGGAGGAAACATTTTATTTTTAGCCGATACTTGGTATAACGACGGTTATGTAGAAGTTGCAGCTAAATATGATATAGATGTAGCTCTGTTTAATATGGGATTTAATCCTCCGGGAGCTACTGATAAAATGACACCGTATGATGCTGCCAGATTAGGTCAAACTCTCAAAGCAAAACTATTGATTCCGTATCACTATGATAATTGGGCTAATTGTACAGGAGATCCTGCAATGCTTACTCGTCAGTTGGAGTATATCGTTTCCGATTTAACACCTGAAACAAAAACGGTGATTATGGCATGTGGCGGACGTTTCCTTTATCCCCAGGATCAAGATATTAAACGTTATAGATATCCTGATGGTAGTGAAGATTTCAAATATGAGCGTTCAGAACATTATAAACGTAGAAAAAAATATGAAGATTCTCTGAAACAGGAGAAATAAAGGGAATATAAACCCTTTCCGGACAAGTACAATGAAGCACTCACAAAACGATTATGATTTCAATTGCTGATGAAGCACCAGCATGCACGTATATGATTTTAATTGCTGATGATATTCCTCGCTAAAAGACCTACATGTGCTTCATTGTACTTTGTCGTAAAAAGGATGTTGTTTTTGTTAACAACACAAGGAGTGTGAATTTATGAGTAAAAAAAGAAGAGAAAAAACAATTATAACCGCTTCAATTACAGGAGCAATTCATACGCCAAGTATGTCGCCGTATCTTCCTAAAGGGAAAGACGAGATTATTCAAAACGCTGTTGACGCGTGGAAAGCGGGAGCTGCAATTGTACATATTCATGCGAGAAAACCTGTAACGGGGGAGCCGACTTCTGACTTGGATTACTTCAGAGAAATATTAAACGGTATTAAAGAACAGTGTAATGTAGTTATCGGGATTACTACCGGTGGCGCATTAGGAATGACCGTCGAAGAACGTTTTGCTGTTTTATCCGAATTTCAACCTGAAATGGCAACTTGTAATGCAGGGACATCCAATTTTGTTTTGTCCGAATTGACAAAAACATTCGATAAACCGCAGTTTGATTGGGAAGAGCCGTTTTTATTAAGAACATATGACAGCTTTTTCAAAAACACATTCGCTGATATAGAACATGCATTAACTTTGATGAATGAACACCGGATCAGACCGGAATTCGAGGTTTTTGATCTTGGACAAATTAATACTGTTGCTTATTTCAGGCGTAAAGGACTTGTTAAAGATCCGATATATATTCAGTTTGTACCCGGAACATTGGGTGGAATACCGTTAAGTAACGATAATATTACATTTATGATTAAAACGGCTCAACAGTTATTGGGTTCAGATATAAGGTACTCATTAGTAGGATCAGGACGCAGAATGTTCCGTGCAGAAACTTTCCATGTTTTACAAGGCGGCAATGTAAGGGTCGGGATGGAAGACTCTTTATATATCAATATTCAAGGTGAACTTGCTCGCAATAATGCTGAACAAGTAACAAAAATTAAAAGTATTTTAGAATTACTGGATTATGAAATAGCCAGTTCAGATGAAGCCAGAGAAATGTTACAGCTTAAAGGTGTGGATAAAGTCAATTTCTAGAGGGTAAGTTTATAATATAAATATAGTCAGCCAGTGATAAAGTTATCACTGGCTAAATGAAGCATCAGACAGCGGTTTGTTCTATGTGAATATGAAATTTTTTTCATGGAATCCCAATAAGACGGGGATAATTTGTTCTGGAGAACAATCTCAGGTTTTATTTTTTGTGGATGTAAGCGGACAATTTAGTGAGGTTAATATGAGTTTCGTCTATTCAGAATTAAAAGTGGGTGATTCGAATAATTTTCAAAAAACAATTACAGTTGCCGATATAACATTATTTGCAGCGATATCAGGTGATTTTAATCCTATGCACGTCAGCGCACAATTTGCGAAAAAAACTCAATACAAACAAAGAATTGCACATGGAGCACTAACTTCCGGATTAATTTCCGCTGTGATAGCAAATACTTTTCCTGCTTCTATATACATATCGCAATATGTTGAATATTTAGCACCTGTGTTTATAGATGATACCATTACAGCAATTATTGTTTGTAAAGAAAAATTAGGGAAAGGCAGAGTGAGATTACAAACAAAATGTATTAATCAAAATGATGTATTAGTTGTTGATGGCGAAGCTATTGTTAGATTAGCCAGAGATAGATAATTGAACAACCGGCAAAAATTTAAATTTAACTCGTGGATAATTGGTTTATTTTTTTTGAATGATAGTATGGTATAATATATCAAAATGCAAATAAACAATAGAAATGAGGTTTAAGCATGAAATTAAAAGAAAATTGCAAGTATAATTTAGTTATCCCGACAAGTATGGGACTCAGACTAACACCTGTGGATCGGATGCCGGTACATATGAGTAATCAATATCTTATGACTTCGACCAGTGCGGAATCAAATGTAGGACAAATATCTGCTTCTTTGGGTAAAAAAGTTAAATTACTAACTGCCTTTGTGGAAGACAATGCAATTTCTGATTTTATCAAGGGCGAATTGCGTAAACGCAATATTGACTTTGAAGGTCCTGATGTTCCAACAGGCGGACCATGGGGTTATCGCCATCACATCAATATTGCTGATAGTGGTTATGGTATGCGCGGACCTCATGTTCTCAATGACAGAGCCGGTGAAGTAGGTCGTTCTTTGAACGCGAAATATTTTGATCTCGACAGGATTTTCAAAGAAGAAGGAGCACAAATCATTCATATCTCAGGTTTGATTGCAGCTTTATCCGCAGATACGAGTGAATTCTGTTTGGAAGTTGCAAGAGCAGCTAAAGCCAACGGTACCAAGATAGCCTTTGATTTAAATCACAGAGCATCTTTCTGGGTAGGTCGTGAGGAAGAATTACGTGCAGCTTTTGATGAAATTGCCGGCTATGCAGATATCTTGATCGGCAATGAGGAAGATTATCAATTAGCTCTGGGAATCAAAGGACCTGAAGCAGGTGGTGTCGATATTGCTGATAAGATTGACGGTTTCAAAGAAATGGTCAAACGTGTTCATGAGGCATATCCTAACTGTCAAGTATTTGCAAATACCTTACGTGATGTAAAAAGTGCAAATGAACATGAATGGGGTGCAATCCTCTACGTCAATGATAATTTTTATGTTGTTGAGCCACGCCCGATTCCGGTACTTGACCGCATTGGTGGCGGAGACGGATTTGTTGGTGGTTTGCTTTACTCAATTCTCAGCGGTTGGGATGAAGACAAATGGGTAAAATTTGCTTGGGCAACCGGTGCTTTGGCTTCAACCTTACTCACAGACTATGCTTGTCCTGCAAATGAAGAACAAGTTTGGGCAATTTACGAAGGTAATGCTCGAGTAAAACGATGACAAATTTCGATAGCACTGTTTGTCGGAGGATGACTCTGTATGAAAGAGGTGAAGAATGTCTGATATTGGCTTAATCGGTTTAGCTGTTATGGGCGAAAACTTAGTGATGAACATGGAAAGCAACGGCTTTTCTGTTTCGGTATATAATCGCACAACTTCTAAGGTAGATGATTTTATTAATGGCAGGGCAAAGGGAAAAAATATTCAAGGTGCTTATTCTTTGGAAGAATTAGTTGAACAAGTCGACAGACCGAGAAAAATTATGATAATGGTTAAAGCCGGTAAACCTGTTGACAATATAATTGAACAATTAATTCCTTTACTGGATGAAGGTGATATTTTGATTGATGGAGGAAATTCACATTTCCCGGATACCGAAAGACGCACTAAATATATTGAGAGTAAAGGCTTGCTGTATATCGGCAGCGGTGTTTCCGGTGGTGAAGAGGGTGCTTTAAAAGGACCATCTCTAATGCCGGGTGGTTCGCCGGATGCATGGCCGCTCATAAAACCAATATTCCAATCAATAAGTGCTAAAGTTGATGAAGGTGCCGCTTGTTGTGAATGGGTAGGCAGTGGTGGTGCCGGTCATTTTGTCAAAATGGTTCACAATGGAATTGAATATGGCGATATGCAGCTTATTTGTGAAGTTTATCAGATAATGAGAGATTATCTGGGCATGACAAATGAAGAAATGCAAGCTGCATTTGCCAAGTGGAACGAAGGTAAGCTTGACAGTTACTTGATTGAAATTACTGCAGATATCTTGGGCTACAAAGATGAGAATGGCGAAGCTGTCGTAGATTATGTTTTAGATGCTGCCGGTCAAAAAGGCACCGGTAAATGGACCGGCATTAGTGCTTTAGAAGAAGGAGTACCGCTGACATTAATAGTGGAAGCAGTTTTTTCGCGTTGCCTCAGTTCACTTAAAGATGAAAGAATAGAAGCAGCTAAAATATTAAAAGGGCCTGAAGTTAAATTTGAAGGGGATAAAGAGCCTATACTCAAGGCTTTACATGATGCTTTATATGCTTCAAAGATTGTTTCTTATGCTCAGGGATATGCTCTGATGAGAACAGCCTCTGAAACATATGATTGGGATCTCCAATATGGTGATATCGCTTTGATGTGGCGTGGTGGTTGTATTATCCGCAGTGCCTTTTTAGGTAAGATTAAAGAAGCCTTTGATAAACAACCCGGTTTGAAAAATTTACTCTTAGATGACTATTTCCGCAAGGAAATTGATGCTGCTCAAGCAGGTTGGCGTGAAGTTGTAGCTGAAGCGGTTAAAGCTGGTATTCCGGTACCCGCTATTTCATCTGCTCTTGCCTATTATGACGGTTATCGAACAGAAAATCTTCCTGCCAACTTATTACAAGCGCAAAGAGACTATTTTGGAGCTCATACTTATGAAAGAACAGATCGTCCTCGCGGTCAATTTTTCCATACCAATTGGACCGGCGAGGGTGGTGACACTGCAGCTTCAAACTACGATGTATAATTATCATTATCAGCTATTTTATTATTATATATGTTTAGTAAAGATCAGACGAGAATATTAATTCTCGTCTGATCTTTAATTTGGTTGAAAATTATTTAGATATTAATTCTATAATTGAAACAATATTTAAAAGTCAATAAATAGAAAATCGCTTTCAACATAATATTGAAAGCGGTTTTCTATAGAGGTAAGTATTTTAAGGATTGTAGTGTGTAAGTTTTCTTTAATACAATCAATTCTATCATATAATTATTTATTTTTTCAATTTATTTACATTGTTATTATATAATATGCCATAAAAAAACCATAAAAATTAATAATTTATACAATGTTTGAATATTATATCAGTTTTCAGCAATGAATTTAAATATTATTGAATATTTATATAATTGTAACATAATAACTAAAAATTATCCTTATTATCTTAAAACTCTAAAATCTTATTTGTATGATTTTTTCAATCTATTAAACATCAAAATTTTAAAATTTATGAAATTGCTGTATCAATCAGGACCTTTCAGAGTATTAATTTGTTAATTCGTATAAAAATAACAATCGAATCTTTACATAATCATATTAAACAAGTAGATTTAAGCTTAATTATCATATTGAATGACGATTTAATTTTAATAATTAAATGATAAATTTCAGAAATGATTTGCAACTAGATTTTTCAGAGGAAACGCGTGATTTGTTGAAACCGATAGAGAGGCAAGACAGGTGGAAATTGCCGGCAGAGACTTATTGCTACTCAGTTCCTCGCATCATATGTGATTGCAGTTTGAGATTTAAGCTTAGAATTTCAAATGACTAATCCAAGTAGTTTCTTTTATACCCGGTCGAGAAATCAAAAGATCAGGATCATATTAAAAGTAAATTATTGAATGATAGAAAAATACCAGTTTAATAGATGCAGAGTGAATGAAAATTAATTTTCATTAATTTGGGTGGTACCGCGATAATTCGTCCCAGAGAGTAATCTCTGGGTTTTTTATTTAGTGGATATAGTCCGATAATTTATTATAGGAGGATAACATGATAAAAATATTCGATACAACGTTAAGAGATGGTGAACAATCCCCGGGTTGTTCGATGAATTTATATGAAAAATTACAAATGGCCAGACAACTTGAACGTTTGGGTGTTGATATCATTGAGGCCGGTTTCCCTGCCGCTTCACAAGGTGATTTTGATGCCGTACAAGCAATTGCTCGCAGTCTGAGCAAAACAGTAGTCTGCGGTTTGGCACGTTGTACAAAAAATGATATTGATGCTGCGTATAATGCAATTAAAGATGCAAAAATGCAACGAATCCATGTATTTATTGCAACATCAGATATCCATTTAAAATATAAATTAAAAAAGACCAGGGAAGAGGTGTTATCTGACATTGCGAAATATGTCAGTTATGCGAAATCGTTTGTTGATGACATTGAATTTTCATGCGAAGATGCTTCACGTACCGATTTAGATTTTTTATGCGAAGCAGTGGATATTGCAATTAAAAATGGAGCAACAACGATTAATTTGCCCGACACGGTTGGCTATGCCGTACCGGAAGAATATGCCAATATGATCAGGACTGTGATTGAGAATGTACCAAATGCCGACAAGGTGGATATTTCAGTACATTGTCATAATGATTTAGGTTTGGCTGTGGCCAATTCTTTGGCTGCAGTTAAAGTAGGTGCAACTCAAGTGGAATGTACGATTAACGGCATAGGTGAACGTGCAGGTAATGCTGCTTGTGAAGAAATAGTGATGGCACTTAAAACCAGACATGATTACTATGGTGAAGAAACTGCAATCAAAACAACAGAAATAATGAGAACTTCCAATCTGTTAGAGCAAATCACTGCCACTCGGGTCAGTCCGACCAAACCGATTGTCGGTAAAAATGTTTTTGCACATGAAGCGGGAATTCATCAGCACGGAGTTTTACAAGAAAAATCGACTTATGAAATCATGGATCCTGCAATGATAGGCATAGTTGAGACGGAAAATCTTGTCTTAGGTAAACACTCCGGTAAACATGCTCTGCGTGCTAAACTTGAAGAATTAGGCTATGAAGTTGATGACGCTCAAATGGAAGAGGTTTTTGTTGACTTCAAGAGTATTGCGGATTCGAAAAAAGAAATCTATGATCGTGACATTCATGCTTTGATGCTCAAAGAGTTCCAAAAAGTCAGCGGAGGTTATGAATTGATTGACTATTCTGCCTTTACCAGCAACGGCAAGGAATCAAAAACGATAATTAAACTCAGTAACGGTCAAGAAACTATTGAACGTGTCGGTTCGGGTGCGGGTCCGGTTGATGCAGCATTTGATTGTATGGCAAATATTGTCGGAGATAAATTTCAATTGGAAGATTTTGCAATTCATTCGGTGACCAGAGGCAAGGATGCTTTAGGTGAAACATTCTTAAGCTTAAGAAGTGATGATCAAGTATTTAACGGCAAGGGCTTAAGCAATGATATTATTAAATCAAGCATTATTGCCTATGTAAATGCTGTAAATCAACAGGTACAAAGTCAAGAATAATATTATCGAAGTTACTCCGGTAAGCAGGAAAGTCAGGAGAGTGCTAAATGCAAAAAACATTATTTGAAAAAATTTGGGAAAAGCATGTAATTGTCACAAAAGATGATAAAGATTTGCTTTATATAGATTTACATTTGATTCATGAAGTAACTTCTCCTCAAGCGTTTGAAGGATTGCGATTAAAAAATCGCAAATTAAGAAGACCCGATCGTACTTTTGCCACGATGGATCATAATACACCGACGATCGCTGCACATCGTGCTGAAATTAAAGATCAATTGTCAGCAGAACAGTTGAACAGCTTGGCTGCCAATTGTGCGGAATTCGGAGTGACTCTATTTGATATGGAGTCTGAATATAATGGAATTGTTCATATGATAGGTCCCGAATTAGGTTTAAGTTTACCCGGTAAAACGATAGTATGCGGAGATTCTCATACTGCGACTCATGGTGCTTTAGGTGCTCTTGCTTTCGGCATCGGCACCAGTGAAGTAGAAGATGTATTCGCAACTCAATGTATGTGGCAGACTAAACCGAAAACCATGGGGGTGAAAATTACCGGAAAACCGGCGGATAACGTTTTTGCAAAAGACATTATTTTGAAGTTAATCGCTGAGAACGGTGTTTCTTTCGGTACCGGATATGCGATTGAATATTATGGTGATACGATCGAAAATATGCCGGTTGAGGAAAGGTTAAGTTTATGTAATATGTCAATTGAAGGAGGAGCGAAATTCGGCATTATTAAACCCGATCAGAAAACCTTAGATTACATTGTGGGCAGACTTTATACGCCTGAAGGTGAGGAATTTGGAAAATTTACGGAATCAATTAGTGACCTGTATACGGATGATGAATCTTTATTTGACAAAATAATCACTTTGGATGTAACTAGCTTAAAACCTCAAGTAAGTTATGGTACGAATCCCGCAATGACAGTAGATATTGATCAGGCATTTCCTGAAATCAATTCATCGGAAGATCAAACAGCTTATAAATATATGGGGCTTCACCCCGGCATGAAAGCTGCAGATATACCAGTTGAATTTGTTTTTATCGGTTCTTGTACCAACGGACGAATTACCGATTTGCGAATCGCTGCGAAAGTTATGCAGGGGAAAACCATAGCGGACAATATTACTTGTGTAGTTGTTCCGGGTTCTATGCAAGTATTAAAACAAGCCGAACAGGAAGGATTAGTAGATATCTTTGAACGGGCAGGATGTGAAATGCGAATGCCCGGATGTTCATATTGTTTAGCTATGAATGAAGACAGAATTGCTCCTGAAACCCATTGCGCCTCAACTTCAAATCGCAATTTTGAAGGCAGGCAGGGCGAACGTTCCAGAACGCATTTAATGAGTCCTTATTTAGCTGCGAAAACTGCAATTGAAGGGAGGATCAGCCTTGGATAAATTAGATATTGTAAAATCAAAAGCTACGGTAATATTCAAAGACAATATTGATACGGATATTTTGATCCCGAAAAATTATTTAAAATCTACGAAACGCACCGGTTTCGCTGATGCTTTATTTGCTCCGTGGCGCTATGATGAAACCGGACAACCGATTGAGAATTTTCCGTTAAATCAAGCATCAAATCAAGGTAATCAGATCTTGATTGCAGGTGAAAATTTCGGGTGTGGTTCATCGCGCGAACATGCGGCTTGGGCTTTGCAGGATTTCGGTTTTAAAGTTGTAATTGCCGGCAGTTATTCACCGATTTTTTATATGAATTATTTGAATAATTTGAAGTTGCCTTTGGTTTTGGGAAGGGCGGAACGTGAAGCCCTGATCGAGCTAGATTCTGAAATTACGGTAAATTTGATCGATAAGACTGTAGCGGCAGGTAATTTATGTTTTTCTTTTGAAATCGAAAATGTATATCGGGAAAAACTGCTGAAAGGTCAAGACGGAATTGAAGAAATTTTGCAATATATAGATTTAATCGAAGAACATGAGAATAAATATGAAAAACAATAAAATTTTAGTTTTGAAAGGCGACGGTGTCGGCCCTGAAATCATTGATAGTGCACTTGAGGTATTGAATAAGATATCTCAAAAATCAGGTAAAATATTTCATTTGATTTTTGGAGATATCGGGGGTGTAGCCATTGATAAACATGGACATCCTTTTCCGGAAGAAACCGAACAAAAGCTTCAAGATGTATCCGCTGTTCTCTTGGGAGCGGTCGGCGGTCCGAAATGGGATAATATAGACCCTGCAATCAGACCTGAAAAAGGTCTTTTGGCTTTGCGCAAGGCATTGGGTGTATATGCAAATCTGAGGCCTTGCCGTATTTATCCCGGTTTGATTGATAATTCACCTTTGAAACCGGAATATCTCAAAAACGTTGACTTTGTAATTATACGTGAATTAGTTGGCGGAATTTATTTCGGTAAGCGTGATACTTTTATAGCTAACGGTTTACGAACCGCTTTTGATGAAGAGCGTTATGATGAAATGGAAATTAAACGTATAGCGGTGTATGCTTTTGAAACAGCGATGGGACGTTCTAAAAAATTGACTTTGGTTGATAAGGCTAATGTTTTAGATTCATCTAAACTGTGGCGTGAAGTTGTCGGAGAAATTGCCGAAGATTATCCGGAAGTAAAATTGGAATATCTTTATGTTGATAATGCTGCTATGCAATTAATTCGTCAGCCAAGCAGTTTTGATGTTATCTTAACCAATAATATCTTCGGAGATATCTTGTCGGATGAAGCGAGTCAAATTGCCGGTTCAATCGGTCTTTTACCTTCGGCAAGTTTAGGTGCGAATATCGGACTTTATGAACCTGTTCACGGTTCAGCGCCTGATATTGCAGGTCAAAATATAGTAAATCCTCTGGCAACGATTTTATCTTTAGCGATGCTTTTGCGTTATTCTTTCGGCTTACAGAATGAAGCTGAGCAAATCGAGCAAGCTGTAGATAAAGTTTTGGCAGATGGTTATCGCACTAAAGACTTGGCATCTGATGATTTCTTAGGGACATTTGAGATTACTGATGAAGTAATCAAGAATTTATAAATAAGTGTGATTGAAAACTTTTAGTAGGATTTAATTTTAAATTAAATAAAAATTAACGCCTATAAAATAATTTTCTGCAATATATAATTATAAATGTGTGAAATATAATGATAGAATATAAAAATGTTTCTTTTATCAGAGACGGTAATGTGATAATTGATAATATAAGTTTTAAAATCGGTCAAAATGAAAATTGGGTTGTTCTCGGACCGAACGGAGCCGGTAAAAGTGTATTGTTTTCAATGCTGATGGCTTATAACATACCGACCAAAGGAGAAATACAAGCTTTTGGGAAAAAATTCGGTGAATATAATTGGAATAAAATTAAATCACGTATCGGTATTGTTTCATCGACAATGATGCGTTTTGAATCGGTTCTTAATCGAATGAGAATATTCGAAATTGTACTTTCGGGCTTAAAACGATCAATCGGAATTTACGAAAAGATTACTGAAGCGGAAAAGAAAAGAACTGCTGATTTTATTGCCCAAGCGAATTTTGAATCGATGCAATACAAAGCTTATCGCAATCTGTCAGCCGGTGAGAAAAAGAAAACAATGATCTTACGCAGCCTGATTACTGAACCGGACATATTAATATTAGACGAGCCATGTTCTTCTTTGGATTTATTTCAAAAAGAATATATATTATGTACTTTGAGTAAGATAAAGAATACAAATATGATTTATATCACACATGATATTACTGAAATTATTCCTGAATTCGGGTATATAATGATGTTGAAGGAAGGCAAGATTCTAGCTCAAGGCAATAAAAAAGAAATTCTGAATCAACAGAATTTGCATGCGTTATACGGTCTGGAGGTAGAAATTAACAATGTTGAAGACCGGCCTACGATCCGGGTAGTCAACTGTTAAGAAATGATTGCCGGGTTGCTGAATGATTTGCAGCTGGAATTCGATTTAGATAAGAAATAACTCTAAATAAAATCTTATAGATTGAGGAGGGAAGAGATGAAATATACAGGAGCGGAAATATTAATTAAAACACTGCTTGATGAAGGCGTAGATACAATATTCGGCTATCCGGGTGGAGCTGTTATTGATATATATAATGCTCTTTACGATTATCAAGATCAAATCAAACATATCAGACCGAGCCATGAACAAGGCGGGGTACATGCTGCTGACGGTTACGCCAGAAGCACGGGAAAAACCGGAGTATGCATAGCTACCAGCGGTCCCGGTGCAACTAATATGATAACCGGTATTGCGACAGCTTACATGGACAGTATTCCTTTAGTTTGTATCACCGGTAATGTTGCAAGTCATTTAATTGGTAAAGATGCTTTCCAGGAAATTGATATTTACGGTGTAACAATGTCGGTCACCAAACATAATTTTATGGTGAGCGATGTTGCGAAATTACAAGATACAGTTCGCAAGGCTTTCAGTATAGCTAATTCCGGTCGCAAATCGCCTGTTTTGATTGACGTACAAAAAGATGTCATGCAAAGCATGTATGAATATGAACCTAAACCAAGTTTACCTTTAGCTCAATTACCTCAATTTGAACAAAGTGAAATAGAAAAATTGGCTGAATATATTAACAATGCAAATAAGCCGATCATTTATGCCGGTGGCGGAGTTAATTCTTCCAATGCCGGTAAGGAATTACGTGAACTGATGAATAAAGCCAGTATTCCTGCGGTCAATACTATTATGACAATCGGTGTTTTGGGTGAGCTGGATCAGTTAAATCTCGGTATGGTAGGAATGCATGGCAAAAACAGTTCAAATTTTGCCATTGAAAATTCTGATTTGGTAATTGCTTTAGGTACCAGATTTTCTGATCGAGTTGCTCTGAATACTAAGCATTTTGCACCTGATGCAAAAATTATTCAGGTTGATATTGATGCAAGTGAAATGAATAAAAATGTTATAGTCGATTATGCAGTAGTCGGTGATGTCAAAGAAGTTTTGACAGCATTGTTGCCTTTGATTGAGACAAAAAACCGTCAAGCTTGGCTGGATAATATTGCCGAATTCAAAAAAGAAGATTATCAAGCACCATGCTGTGAAGAACAAATTAAGCCACATCAATTAATTTCATACGTAGTGAATGAGCTGGGAGAAGATTTAATTGTAGTTACCGATGTCGGCCAACATCAAATGTGGTCTGCTCAATATTGTGCCAGAACCAAACCGCGCACTTTCTTAACCAGCGGCGGCCTGGGGACAATGGGTTTCGGTTTCGGTGCGGCAATCGGTGCAAAAGTCGGTAATCCGGACAAACCGGTTGTTTTATTTACCGGTGACGGTTCATTTACGATGAATATGAATGAATTAAAAACTGCTGTTGATTCCAAGATCAAAACTACAACTATTATTTTGAACAACCATACTTTGGGTATGGTTCGTCAGTGGCAAAACCTGCTTTATAATAAGCGTTTCAGCCAAACTGACATCAATCATTCATTTGACTATGTAAAGTTAGCTGAAGCTTTCGGGGCGAAAGGTTATAGTTGTAAAACTGTAAACGAATTTAAAGCTGCTTTTATTGATAGTCAAAAACAAGATGGTCCGGTCATTATCGAGGTTTTGATTGATCAAGATGAATTAGTCTTGCCGATGATTCCGGCAGGTGGTACCGTAGAAGATATTATTATGGAGTAAGCTTATGAAAAAAATGAGAGTATTGAGTATTTTAGTCAAAAACAATGCCGGAACCTTGACCAGAGTAGCCGGATTATTTGCCAGAAGAGGATATAATATTGATACTTTGACTGTTTCCGCAACCAAAGATCATAGATTTTCCAAAATTACATTAACAGCCGAATTGGACGACATTATGCTAGGGCAATTAATGAGTCAAACTGCTAAATTGCAAGAAGTAGTTTCTATTGAAGAATTATTTGATCACAATTCTGTTTTACGTGAAATACTATTGATTAAAGTAGCTGTGACACATGAATGCAGAAGCAAACTGATTGAAATTGCAAATATATATAAAGGTGTAGTTGTTGATCTTTCACGTGAAAGTATGATTATTGAACTCACGGGCAAACCGCAAAAAATTGATGCATTTATTAATGTAATCGATAATTTTAACATTGTTAATTTTTGTAGAACCGGCGTAACAGCAGTTCAAAGATGATAGGAGTAAAAAAATGATTGAAAAGTATTATGACAAAGATTGTAATTTAGATGTGTTAGCAGGGAAAACCGTAGCGATTATCGGTTTCGGCTCACAGGGACATGCCCACGCATTAAATTTAAAAGAAAGTGGAGTAAAAGTTATTGTAGGTTTAGCACCGGATTCAAAAAGCAGAGTAAAGGTTAAAGAATTCGGGTTGGAAGTTTTTGATGTACCGGAAGCTGCCAAACGCGCTGATATAGTTATGATGTTGGTACCGGATGAAGTATCAGCCAATATATATAACAGTGAAGTAGCACCGTATTTGATTGCCGGGAATACCTTGATGTATGCTCATGGATTTAATATTCATTATAATTTGGTTATTCCGGCAGATGATATTGATGTAATTATGGTGGCCCCGAAAGGGCCCGGTCATACTGTACGCAGCGAATATGAAAGGGGCTTTGGCGTTCCTTCATTGATTGCTGTTTATCAAGATGCTACAGGTAATGCCAAAGAAACGGCATTAGCATATGCATCTGCCATCGGTGCCGGCAGAGCGGGTATTTTACAAACAACTTTTAAAGAAGAAACAGAAACCGACTTGTTCGGTGAACAGGCTATTCTTTGCGGCGGTGTAACTGCATTGATGAAAGCCGGTTTTGAAACTTTGGTTGAAGCAGGTTATGAACCTGAAATGGCTTACTTTGAATGTATCCATGAAATGAAACTGATAATAGATATGGTTGCAGCCGGTGGTTTCAAAAATATGAGAAATTCAGTTTCGAACACGGCAGAATATGGTGACTATGTTG
Source organism: Clostridiaceae bacterium (assembly GCA_012838795.1). Lineage (GTDB taxonomy): Bacteria > Bacillota > Clostridia > Saccharofermentanales > DTU023 > UBA5436. The sequence continues at coordinate 110,548 of DUOO01000003.1, forward strand.
CCGGACCCAAAGTAATTGATGAATATGTCAGAGAAAGTATGCGTGATATTTTGGCAGATATTCAAACTGGCAAATTTGCGTCAGAATTTATTCAAGAAATGACATCGGGTAAAAAAATCCGTTTCTTAACTACAAGACGCAAAGAAGCAGAACATAAATTAGAAAAAGTCGGCGAAGAATTACGCAGTATGATGCAAGGCTTCGATAACAAGTAAGCAAATTTGAAAATTATTTTAATATAAATGATATAGGGGGGAAACATGAAGTTAGCGAGTGATAAGGTTTTACGTGGAGCTGAAAGAGCACCAAATCGCAGTTTGTTTTATGCATTGGGTTATACTGAAGAGCAATTAAAACGCCCGTTGATCGGAGTTGTCAGTGCTTATAGCGAAATAGTTCCCGGTCACATGAATCTCGATAAATTAACCCAAAGTGTTAAAACCGGAGTTTTAATGAATGGCGGAACTCCGATCATGATTCCTTCGATTGGAGTTTGTGATGGAATTGCGATGGGACATCACGGTATGAAATATTCTTTGCCCAGCAGAGAATTGATTGCTGACAGTGTTGAATCGATGGCTATCGCTCATGGTATAGATGCACTGGTTTTAATTCCTAACTGTGACAAAATTGTTCCCGGAATGATTATGGGAGCTCTAAGACTTAATTTGCCGACTATATTGGTCAGCGGTGGTCCGATGTTGGCAGGACAAAGTGATCAAGGTTCAATCAGTCTATCTAAAATATTTGAAGCAGTTGGCAGCTATAAAGCAAATATGATTACGGCAGAAGAACTTTTACAGTGTGAACAGTCGGTATGTCCGAGTTGCGGCAGTTGTGCCGGGATGTATACCGCAAATTCCATGAATTGCTTGAGTGAAGCAATCGGCCTGGCACTTCCGGGTAACGGAACTATACCTGAACCATTTTCAGCCAGACAACGTTTGGCCAAAGAAACCGGCATGATGATTATGGAATTGTTACGCAAGGATATCCGGATCAAAGATATTATTACTCCGGATTCAGTGCGTAATGCAATTGCTTCCGATATGGCACTTGGTTGCTCAACCAACACGGTGTTACATCTTTTGGCGATAGCTACGGAAGCGGGAATTGAAGTAGACTTAAATATCTTTAATGAATTGAGTGAAACCATACCTAATCTTTGTCATTTAGCACCTGCAGGACCGACTCACATGGAAGATTTATATTTTGCCGGCGGTGTAGGGGCCGTTCTTAAAGAATTAGCTAAAAAAGATTACATCAATCCGGATTTGATGACTGTTACAACAAAAACGGTGGGTGAAAATATTGCCGATGTAAAGACCTATGATAACGGTGCAATCAGACCGATTGATAATCCGTACAGTAAAGTAGGGGGGCTAGCAATTTTATATGGTAATATTGCGAAAAAAGGGGCAGTAGTAAAGCGTTCAGCTGTTGCAACCGAAATGTTAAAACATGAAGGTCCGGCCAGAGTATTTGACAGTGAAGATGCTGCGATTGAAACAATTTATGCGGGAAAAATCAATCCGGGTGATGTAGTTGTCATTCGGTACGAAGGTCCGAAAGGCGGACCGGGGATGCGCGAAATGCTCAATCCGACGTCGGCTTTAGCCGGTATGAAATTAGATAAGAGCGTTGCCTTAATCACAGACGGCAGATTCTCCGGAGCCTCAAGAGGAGCAGCAATCGGTCACGTTGCACCGGAAGCTGCATTAGGCGGCGCGATCGGCATTATCCGGGAAGGTGACACTATTGCTATCGATATTCCGAATTATTCACTCAATCTGAAAATATCCGATGCTGAATTTGCAGAGCGTATGGCAAATTTTGAACCACAAGAAAAGAATGTAGTTGGTGGCTGGCTCAATCGTTATCGCAGATTGGTCGCCAGTTCTGATAAAGGAGCTGTTTTGGAATGAAACAGAGTAAAATCACTTTAGATAACGTTTATCGAGCAGCACACAGAATAAAAGAGGTTGTGCGCAAAACCGATATGATTGAGGCTCGGGCAATTTTTCCGGACGATAATATTTTTATGAAAACGGAAAATTTACAAACGACCGGCTCGTTCAAAGTCAGGGGCGCTTATTTTAAAATTTCTCAATTGACCGAGGAGGAAAAGGCACGTGGTGTAGTAGCTTGTTCTGCCGGGAATCATGCTCAAGGTGTTGCTTTGGCCTGTAATCATTTAGGTATCGATTCAACAATCTTTATGCCGGAATCAGCTCCGATTTCAAAAATTGAAGCTACCCGCTCCTACGGTTCAAAGATTATTTTAGCCGGTGATAATTATGATGATTCTTATGAAGCGGCTCTCCAATACATTTCCGAACATGATAAGATCTTTATCCATCCGTTTGATGATGAAGAAGTTATTGTCGGTCAGGCAACAATAGGTTTAGAAATTTTGGAACAAATGCCTGATGTTGATATTATAATGGTACCTGTTGGCGGCGGAGGTTTACTTGGCGGAATTTCTTATGTTATTAAAAGTTTGAAGCCTGAATGTCAGGTTATCGGCGTGGAAGCCGCCAAAGCTCCTTCAATGGGTGTGTCTTTAGAAGAGGATAAAATAATCAGAATTTCGAGCCAGGATACTTTTGCTGACGGTATTGCTGTCAAACAACCGGGTCCTACAACTTTTGAGTTAGCCAAACAGTACGTTGATCAAATGTTGACAGTCAGTGAGGATGAAATTGCATATGCTCTCTTATCCTTGATGGAAAAACAAAAATTGGTTTGTGAAGGTGCGGGTGCGGTGGCTTTTGCTGCAGTAGTATTTAATAAAATCGATTTTAAAAACAAAAAAGTATGTGTTTTGTTAAGTGGCGGCAATATTGACGTTAATATACTATCAAGAGTTATTCAGCGTGGTCTGTTGGTTAGCGGACGCAATACTGAGCTGAGTATCAGCTTGACCGACAAACCGGGTCAGTTGCAAGCTGTAGCAACGGCAATTGCCGAGCTGGGAGCTAATGTAACTGAAGTCAATTATAATCCCGGCGGCGAAAATACGGCAATTGACAGTTGTGTTTTGAATCTGAAGCTGGAAACAAAAAACATTGAACATATCCGTATGATTGAAACTGTTTTACAAGAGAAAGGCTTTAATCTGCTCAGCAAAGAAGAAGCACGCGGCTGTTTCGCAGAGAGTTAAATATTCGAATAGATATAATAATTGCATAAAAGCAAATATTCGCAGAGAACAAAATATTCGATTGGAGTAAATATGGAAATAAAAATTACATTAAATAAAAACTTGAAAGAGAAGATTCAAGACGAAAGCAAATTGGGTTTCGGAAATTTTTTTACTGATCATATGTTTCTCATGGACTATAAAGAAGGTAAAGGTTGGCATGATCCGCGTATAATACCTTATCAACCGATTAACGTAGATCCTTCTTGCTTAACGTTTCATTATGGTCAAACTGTTTTTGAAGGCTTGAAAGCCTACCGTTCAGCTCAAGATGAAATTCTGTTATTCAGACCTGCAGAGAATTTTAAACGAATGAATTTATCTTGTGACAGATTGTGTATACCGAGATTTGACGAAAAACTTGCTCTGGAAGCTCTCAAAAAATTGATTGATATTGATCGTGACTGGGTGCCTCATCAATCAGATTCATCTTTATATATCAGACCGTTTATTATTGCAGATGAGGAATTTCTCGGCGTCCATGTCAGTGAATCTTATAAATTCATGATTATTTTAAGTCCGAGCGGACCTTATTATGCATCGGGACTTGATCCGGTCAAAATCTATGTTGAAGAAAAGTATGTACGTGCTGTTCCCGGCGGAATGGGTGAAGCAAAAACCGGCGGGAATTATGCAGTCAGTTTAATCGGTCAAGCTGAAGCTGAGAAAAAAGGCTATTCTCAAGTTTTATGGCTGGACGGTATAGAAAGAAAATTCATTGAAGAAGTCGGCGCCATGAATATTTTCTTTATAATTGATGATGTAGTTATTACGCCGAAACTTAACGGATCGATACTTGCCGGTATTACTCGTAAATCAGTTTTGGAATTATTGCGTGAACAGGATGCTCAAGTCGAAGAAAGAAAAATATCGATTGATGAATTAGTAGACGCATATGATAACGATAAATTGCAGGAAGTATTCGGAACAGGCACAGCGGCGGTTATTTCACCGGTTGGCGAATTAATGTATAAAGATAAGAAAATGATCATTAATAATAATCAAATCGGTCCGGTTTCACAAAGCCTGTACGATAATTTGACCGCTATTCAATGGGGACGTCAACCGGGTCCGGCAGGCTGGAGTATCAAGGTCTAGATATTTGTTATATGAATGAACAGTTGCTAAATAATTTAATCGTATCTGCAATTGAGGCAAGTAAAAACAGCTATTCTCCTTATTCAAAATATCGAGTAGGTGCAGCTTTGCTTGGGACAAGCGGAAGGATTTTTACAGGATGCAATGTGGAAAATGCATCTTATGGAGCAACAATTTGTGCAGAATTAACTGCTGTTGTAAAAGCGATTTCTGAAGGTGAGCATAAATTCTCAGCTTTGGCTATTCATGGGTCCTCCCATCAGCCAAAACCAAATCAAACTTATTATGCATATCCATGCGGTATTTGCCGCCAAGTTTTAAGTGAATTCGCCGAGCCTGATCTGACCGTTTTGATCGTACATTCGGAGAACGATTATCTTAAAAGAACATTGGGTGAATTATTGCCCGATAGTTTCGGTTCTGCTAACCTGGAGTAAATATCTTTGATTTGATTCAAAAATATCTGCTTTTTTTATTTCAACCGAATTATTGTATGGTATTTACTTAATTATAGTAATAGTTCATAGCTTGGAGGATTCAATGGAAAAACTTTACCATATTCAATTGGATGATTCACATCAGGCGAAATATGCGTTGCTTCCCGGTGATCCGGCAAGAGTCGAAAAGATAGCTCAATTCCTGGATAATCCGCAATTCATCGGTTGTAACAGAGAATATACAACATGGCTGGGTCAGTTAGCAGGCAAAAATGTTTTAGTTATGTCAACCGGAATGGGCGGACCTTCAACTGCAATAGGCATTGAAGAACTTTTTCAAACAGGTGTGACAAATTTTCTCAGAGTCGGTACTTGCGGCGGTATTAAACTTGATGTAATGGGCGGTGATATAGTTATTGCAACAGGAGCAATCAGAATGGACGGTACTCCTGATGAGTATGTACCGAAAGAATTCCCGGCTGTTGCCGATTTTGAATTTACCGGCAGTTTGGTTCAAGCAGCGAAAAATTTAAATGTAAATTATCATACCGGAATTGTACATTGTAAAGATTCATTTTACGGTCAGCATAATCCGGGCCGAATGCCGGTAGGCTATGAACTTGAAGCAAAATGGCAAGCGTGGTTCAAGGCCAATTGTCTGGCTTCAGAAATGGAGAGCTCCACATTATTTATTGTAAGTCAAATTCTCGGTGCCCGAGCAGCCTGTGTGTTAAATGTCGTTTGGAATCAGGAGAGAGCTAAACGTTGTTTGTCCGATCCGCACCAACATGATACTGAACTTGCGGTCAGAGTGGCTGTAGAAGCAGTGCGTGAGGATATTATCAAACAAAATAATGCTGATTGGCAAAGGAAATAGAATGTCGGATACAAGATTAAGTTTTCAGGATTTACCTAAAGCATGGCAAGGTTTTTTACAAGCATGTCAATCATGTAATAATTGTGAATTGCATCAAACACGTGACAATGTTGTAGTCTATCGCGGGAGTTTAACTGCTCCGTTAATGCTGATTGGTGAAGGGCCGGGTGCAGAAGAGGATCGGCAAGGTATTCCCTTTGTCGGCAGATCGGGAAAACTATTGGATAGTTTGCTGCAAGCTCAAGAATTTACTGCCCGAGATTTTCATATATGCAATATTGTTAAATGCAGACCTCCGGGAAATCGTGTGCCTACTGAAGAAGAAGCACAAGCGTGTAAACGTTTATTAAGTGCTCAATTTACCTTAGTAAAACCTAAAGTCATCGTACTCGTCGGTGCAACAGCTTATAAATATTTTACAAATTTGAATGATCCGATTTCCAAAGTCAGAGGAAAATGGATTGAAAATAGCGGTTACTATATCATGCCTACTTTTCATCCTGCGTATTTATTGCGCAATCCGAGTAAAAAACTTGAAATGTGGAATGATTTCAAAAAAGTACGAGAAAAGCTTGAAGATCTTAATTTAATTCAGCCGATGCAACACCCGTTTGAATTTATTGAATGGTAAGGAATTCACTTAATTAATGCAAAACAAGCAGTTTAAAATAGTATCCGATTACCAACCGAAAGGTGATCAGCCGACGGCTATCTCCAAAATAGTTGAAGGGCTTGCAAGAGGCGATAAAGCACAGACTTTAGTCGGTGTGACCGGCTCAGGTAAGACTTTTACCATGGCGAATGTAATTGAGCGAACACAAAGACCGACTTTGGTTATAGCTCATAATAAAACATTAGCCGGACAGTTGGCAGCTGAATTTAAAGCCTTATTTCCGGAAAACGCTGTTGAATATTTTGTTTCCTATTATGACTATTATCAACCGGAAGCTTATTTGCCGGTGAGCGATACTTACATTGAAAAAGATTCTTCGATCAATGATGAAATTGATCGCTTAAGACATTCTGCAACAGCATCTTTATTTGAACGCAGAGATGTAATTGTGGTGGCTTCGGTTTCTTGCATATACGGACTGGGCTCACCGGAATCCTATAAAAAAATGATGGTTCATTTACGACCGGGTCAACAAAAATCATTAGAAGATGTAATAGAAGAATTAATTAATATTCAATACATCAGAAATGATTATGAATTGAGACGCGGCAACTTTAGAGTCAGAGGTGATGTAATCGATATCTTTCCCGCATCATCGGAAAATGTGATTACCAGAGTCGAGTTTTTCGGCGATGAAATTGATCGCATCACGGAAATAGATGCAATTACGGCACGCAGCATTCAAGGCAGAAACTATCAGCAGATATATCCTGCCAGCCACTATACGACGACAAGTGAAAATACCAAACGGGCAGTGGGTGACATTTTGAATGAACTGGAGTTCAGATTAGAACAGCTGAATAATACCGGAAAAATAGTTGAAGCCTATAGACTTGAACAACGTACCAGATATGACATGGAGCTATTGCTGGAAACAGGAATTTGCAAAGGAATTGAGAACTATTCCCGACATTTTGACAACAGAAAACCGGAAGAACCGCCTTTTACCTTGCTCGATTTTTTCCCGGAAGATTACTTGTTAATGATCGATGAATCTCATGTAACTGTGCCGCAAATCGGCGCTATGTACAATGGGGACCGTTCCAGAAAAATTTCTTTAGTTGATTACGGGTTTAGATTACCGTCAGCTTTGGATAACAGACCGTTAAAATTTTCTGAGTTTGAAGAACGGATGGGTCAAACTGTTTTTGTCAGCGCGACACCTTCTAAATATGAAGCAGAGCATTCAACTGCCTATATTGAACAAGTAAATCGTCCGACCGGTTTACTTGACCCGATTATTGATATTCGACCGGTTGAAGATCAAATTGCCGACTTGATTTATGAGATAGAAGAAAATATTAAAGTAAATGAACGAACTTTGATTTTAACTTTAACCAAAAGAATGGCAGAAGAACTGAGTGAATATTTAGCAGGAGAAGGGCTGAAAGTCAAATATTTACATTCAGATATCAAAACTGTTGAACGTTTGCAAATTCTCAAAGAATTGCGCGAAGGCAAATTTGATGTCTTGGTCGGAATCAATTTATTAAGAGAAGGCCTGGATCTGCCTGAAGTTTCACTGATTGCAATATTAGATGCGGATAAAGAAGGTTTCTTGCGATCTGCAACGTCTTTAATTCAAATTATCGGCAGAGCAGCACGCAATGAACGGGGCAGAGTAATCATGTATGCCGACAATGTTACCGAATCGATGTATCAGGCCATTCAGGAAACTAAACGCAGAAGAGAAATTCAAAGCGAATTTAATCATAAACACGGCATTACGCCGCAAACAATAAGAAAACAAGTATTACAGATTGTTGATACAGCATATGATTTGTCAGAGACTGAAATATTAAGAGCAAGCGAATCAGATACCGATTACTTGACAGAATCCGAAATATCGAATTTGAGCACATCGGAAATTCGAAAAATGATTGCCGATACTGAGAAGAAAATGCGTGAGGCAGCCGCAAATCTGGCTTTTGAAGAAGCAGCTGATCTTAGAGATTATCTGATGATTTTACGCGGAGAATTAAAGAATAAATGATTTCCGATTCAGGATATTATGTGATTTCTTCTTATACAACTCTCAGATTTAATTAAACGAAACCCGAAAATATGTCAATTGTTTTATTATTTAAATAATTCATGAGAATAATATGCAAGAATTAATGCTATAATAACAATAGATAGGATAAATCTATAATGGTATTAAAAATACTGATGCATTAAGAATAACAAAAGGAATCATATAATTTTCAGGAGGTTCGCTATGAGTAATGCTCAACGCAAATATGAAGTATGGTTAAATAATCCGAATTTTGACCAAGACACAAAGGATGAGTTGCAATCAATCAAAGATAATGCTGCCGAAATCGAAGATCGCTTTTATCAGGACCTGGCATTCGGCACAGCCGGTTTAAGAGGTGTTCTGGGTGCCGGAACCAATCGTATGAACATATATACGGTCGGTAGAGCGGCGGATGGTTTTGCCCGTTACTTCAAAGAGCGTGGTGCGGATTATTGTGCAAGAGGACTGGCGATTTCTTATGATTCGCGTCATTTTTCGCCGGAATTCGCTGAGTTGGTAGCAAGAATATTTGTTACTTACGGTATCAGAGTTGTACTCTCCGACGAATTGCGTCCCACACCGATGTTGTCGTTTGCAGTCAGGCATTATAATTGTGCAGGCGGTGTAATGATTACTGCCAGTCATAATCCCAAAATGTACAACGGTTTTAAAGCGTATGGCGAAGACGGCGGTCAATTGGGAGCTGAAGATGCGGATGCTGTTTTGAAAAAAATGAATGAACGCGATGACTTTACTGAAATTATTGATGCAGCATTACCTTTATCGGAAGCCAAACAATCAGAATTTTGGAATGAAATGGGCGAAGAATTCGACAAGATTTATAATGATATGCTGCTTGATCTTGCAATCAATCCGGAAGTCTGTAAAAAACAAAAAGATTTGGCGATTGTTTATACACCTTTATACGGTACCGGTTATAAACCGGTAATGCTAGTTTTAGATAGTTTAGGTTTTGAGAATATTAAAGTTGTCGAAGAACAGGCGAAACCGAATGGTGATTTCCCGACTGCACCGTATCCGAATCCCGAAGAAAGAACGGCTCTGACCTTAGGAATTGAACTGGCACAAAAAGAAAATGCCGATCTGTTGATTGCTACCGATCCGGATGCAGATCGTACCGGTGTAGCAGTCAGAACCAAAGACGGAGAATTTATTGTTTTAACCGGCAATCAAATCGGACTGTTGCTGATGGAGTATATATTAAGTGAAAAAACCAAAAACGGAACTTTACCGGAAAAATCTTTCTGTGTTACAACTGTTGTTTCGACAAGATTAACCCGCAGGATTGCCAAAGCATATAATTCCGAAATGGCAGAAGTATTGACCGGTTTCAAAAATATTGCGGAACAAATTCTTAATCGTGATGAAAATGGCGATGAGCATTTTCAATTCGGTTTTGAAGAAAGTCTCGGATATCTGTCGGGAACCAATGTAAGAGATAAAGATGCGATTGTCGCAACGATGTTAATTGCGGAGATGGCTGCTGTAGCTGCCGAACAGAACAAAACTCTTTATGACAATCTGATAGAACTGTATGAGAAATATGGTTATGGTGCGGAGAAAACGATTTCGCTTGAGCGTACCGGTATGAAAGGTGCAGAGCAGATTAAAAATGCCATGAACAGTTTGCGAGCCGATAAAACCAAAGGAATCAGCGGAATTCCGATTACGGCAGTCAAAGACTTCCAAACTAATGAAATCACTGATGTAGAAAGCGGTGACACAGCAGCTGCTGATTTACCAAAAAGCAATGTACTGATATACGAAATTGGTGATGATTTGGACTGGATTGCAATCAGACCTTCCGGCACAGAACCGAAAATTAAAATCTATGCAGGATTCTACACTGAATCCGAAGATGAAGCAAAAGCCGACTTGGAAAAGTACAGCTCGGCAATGGCTGAATATATAGAAAGATTATTAGATGCCTGAATTATTTAGTTTAAGTGTATTTTAGAGTAAACAAACACGAAAAGTATTTTTGCTTGGCAGAATTTCTTAAACAATATTTTACCGGATGAAATTTACGCATTTACATTTACATACTGAATATAGTTTACTGGACGGGGCAAATCGGATTTCCGATTTGGCTCCCCGTCTTCTTGAATTAGGCATGGATTCCTGTGCAATTACTGATCATGGTGTAATGTACGGTGTGATTGACTTCTATCGAACGATGCGAGCAAACGGCATTAAACCGATTATCGGTTGTGAAGTCTATGTCGCAAAAAGAGGACATGAAGATAAAGTCAGCGGTATCGATAACCAATCATACCACTTAGTACTTTTAGCAGAAAACAATCAAGGTTATAAAAACTTAATGAAATTGGTGTCCTGCGGATTTTTAGAAGGTTTTTATTATAAACCGCGGATAGATTTCGGTCTGTTAGAAAAACATCATGAAGGACTGATCTGTCTCAGTGCATGTTTGAGCAGTGAGTTGGCTCGAACTTTCCTGGAAAGAGGCTATGAAGAGGCAAAACAGGTTGCTCTAAAATATGATGACTTATTCGGGCATAATAATTATTTCCTGGAAGTTCAGGCCAATGATTTACCGGATCAATTGAAATATAATCAGGCGCTTATCCGCATGAGTCGTGAAACGGGCATACCCATGGTTGCAACGAACGATTGTCATTATCAGACTAAAGAATCTGCATATGCACATGAAGTCCTGCTGTGTATGCAAACCGGGAAAAAATTGAAAGATGAAGATCGGCTGCGTATGGATACCGATCATTTTTATATTAAATCGCCGGAAGAAATGCTTGCAGCATTTGCCGATATACCTGAAGTTATTATGAATACGCAAGTTATTGCTGAACGTTGTAATGTTGAAATTCCTTTCAATAAAATGCATTTACCGAAATTTGTGCCTGATGACGGATCGAGCAGTGCAGATTATATCAGAAGAATTGCCTTGGAAGGTTTGGAAGAGCGTCTTCGATTCAAACAAAGCGACCGGCCACCTGAAGTCTACTATGAACGTTTAACAAGGGAATTAGATGTAATTCAAAATATGGGTTATGTTGACTATTTCCTGATTGTCTGGGACTTTGTACGATTTGCCCATGAAAACAAGATTATGGTCGGTCCGGGCAGAGGTTCCGGCGGCGGATCTTTGGTAGCTTATGCGTTGAGAATTACAAATATCGATCCTTTACAATTTAATCTGTTATTTGAACGTTTTTTGAATCCTGAACGAGTAAGCATGCCGGATTTCGATTTAGACTTTTGTTATGAAAGACGCGGCGAATTAATTGAATATGTAACTGATAAGTATGGTTCGGATCATGTCTGCCAAATCATCACATTCGGTACTTTGGCGGCACGTCAATCAATCCGCGATGTAGCCAGAGTTCTGGATGTATCTTTTGCTGAAACAAGTCGGATTGTCAAAATGATTCCCGATATTTTGAATATTACGCTTAAGGATGCTTTGGCTAAAAGCAGTGACTTGAAATACGATTATGATAATAATGAACAGACTAAAGAAATTATAGATTTAGCTCTGCAGTTTGAGGGTATGCCGCGACATGCATCTACTCATGCTGCCGGGGTAGTAATCGCCGATTGTCCGATTGTTGAAGTAGCTCCGTTGTCACTTAATGATGAGTCGGTAGTTGTTCAATTTGATAAAGATATTATTGAAGATATCGGCTTAATCAAAATGGATTTTTTAGGGTTGCGTACTTTGACTGTAATGCGCGATACAGCCGACATGGTTCGCGACAATCATGGAATAAATATTAATTTTGATCAGATTCCGTTTGATGACAGTAATGTTTATAAAATGTTAAGCGATGGTGATACGGCAGGTGTTTTCCAATTAGAGTCTTCCGGTATGACGAGCTTTATCAAAGAAATGCAACCGAAGAACCTGGAAGATATTATAGCCGGCATTTCTTTGTATCGTCCGGGGCCGATGGAACAGATTCCGAAATATGTTCGTTGTTTACATAATCCTGAGACTATTTCTTATGATCATCCTTTATTAATACCCATTTTAGACATGACTTACGGTTGCATTGTCTATCAAGAGCAGGTTATGCAAATAGTACGTGAACTTGCGGGATTTTCAATGGGACAAGCAGATAATGTCAGGCGTGCAATGTCTAAGAAAAAACCGGAAGAGATGGCAAAATATAAGGATTTGTTCATTTATGGCGGAACAGATGAAAATGGTAATCCGGTAAAAGGTGCGATTAAGAACGGTGTTTCAGAAAAAATTGCCGATCAGATTTTTGAAGAAGTACAAGCCTTTGCCGGATATGCATTCAATAAATCACATGCGGCAGGTTATGCTGTTTTAGCTTATCAGACAGCATGGCTGAAATATTATTATCCGGTAGAATTCATGGCTGCAATGCTGAATTCATTCTTGGGTAATTTGGATAAAGCGGCAAATTACATACGAGTATGCAATAATGCAGGCATTCCGATTTTGCCTCCTGATATTAATAAAAGTCATGCCAGATTTAAGCCTGAGGAAAATGGCATCAGGTTTGCTCTGGGTGGAATTAAAAATGTCGGAATCAAAGCTATTTCTCAAGTAATTGAAGAACGCAATAAAAATGGTGAATTCAAAACTTTCGGCGATTTTATTTCCAGAATAAGCAATTATGATGTCAATCGTAAAATTGTCGAGAGCTTAATTAAATCATCCGCTTTAGATGTTTTTAAGATTCCTCGGGTTCAGTTGATGGCTGTACATGAAGATTTCATGAACAGCATCCAGCGATCGAAACAGCAATCGATGGCAGGACAATTGAGTTTGTTTGATTTTGATACAATCTCCGATGCAAAGATTGTGGAACCTAAATATCAACCGACATTAGAAGAATATTCCCTGTCCAGACGACTGGAGATGGAAAAAGAAGTATTGGGTGTTTATATTAGCGGCCATCCTTTAGATGATTATCAGACTGCGATCAACAATTTGGTTACTTTGCAAAGTTCAAAACTTATGTTAAAAGAAAATTTGGATGACCGGACAGAAACTGCGGATGATTTATTAATTGAACAACAGGTTTTAGCCGTAGTTGATCGCCAAAAAGTAATTATGGCGGGAATTATTGTAGCTAAACAGGAATTATTGACCAGATCGAATGAAAGAATGGCTTTTGTAATGCTTGAGGATTTGGAGGGAACTTTCGAGTTAGTTGTATTTCCGAAACTTTTTGCCGATGTCAGATTTTTATTAGTTGAAAATAAAGTATTATTGATTGCCGGACAAGTAAGTTTGAGGGATGATCAAAATCCTAATATTATTGCTGATCACATTATCGAACTAGATCCTGATCAATTTCAATTACCTCCGAGCATGGATTCTTATTTAAGCGGAGTAAGCAACAATAATAATATTATTAAATATCGCAACAGTGTTGCTGAAAATGAGAGTTTTAATTCAAATAATTATCAAACTGAATTGATTATGGAATCCGATTCAATTAACAATCCGACTGAACAATTTAATACGCAAATCGATGGAGAAATCTTGAAGTTATGTATTAAGTGGGAACAGGAATTAGATACGGAAGAAACAAAAGTCTTGTTTTCTATGTTGGATTACTTTTCAGGTGATACTCCGGTTTATTTGTTTAATTCGCAAATCAAGCGAGCAATAAATCTTGATCAACCGAAGTATTTTGATTTGAATTATTTAGAACAATTAACCAAAAGATACAATATAGAGAGATTTTTGATAATTTAACGCAAACCAAATAATTTGTTCAGTAAAAAAATGTATAATTACGTTAATAATAACTGAGACAAATCGATTTTTTTTCAGATTAAAGGAGACGTCAAATGGCACAATCACAAACGATTAAAACAATAGGAATATTGACAAGTGGCGGTGATGCTCCCGGGATGAACGGAGTGATCCGAGCCGTCACCAGAACGGCGATTAATTATGGTATACGAGTCATGGGGATTCGCAGAGGATTTCACGGATTATGGCGAGGTGATGTTGCTGAATTGGATGCCCGTTCGGTTTCAGATAAATCCAGAGTAGGCGGTACTTTTTTAATGACTGCCCGCAGTAAGACTTTTATTACTCAGGAAGGATTGCAGCAAGCTCAGAAGATGACACAGGTTTTCGGACTTGATGCACTGGTGACGGTTGGTGGTGACGGTACAATGCGTGGAGCCGGTGACCTGGCAAAATTGCAGGTACCGGTTATTCATATTCCGGCAACTATTGATAATGATGTCGGATGCACGGACTATACAATAGGTTTTGATTCTGCACTTAATACTGCCATCAATTGTGTGGATAAATTGCGAGATACGGCATCTTCGCATGAAAGATGTTCAGTAATTGAAGTGATGGGGCGTGAAGCGGGATATTTGGCATTGCATGTCGGCATTGCTACCGGCGCAGAAATTATTTTGATTCCCGAGCAACCTTTTGATCGCGATAAAGATATTATCGGTAAAATTTTATCGGCCCGAAATCGAGGAAAACAACATTATATTGTTGTGGTTGCCGAAGGTGCTGCCAGAGGTGAAGAAGTTGCTCAATATATTGAAAAAAATACGGGAACAGAGGCCAGAGCGACTGTTCTGGGTTATTTGCAGCGTGGTGGAAGTCCGACTTATCAAGATCGCTATTTGGCATCTATGTTCGGTATTCAAGCTGTGAAAGCATTGATGGAAAATAGAGTTAATCGTGTTGTTGTATTAAAGCAAGGAGAAGTTACAGATATTGATCTGTTGGAAGGATTGGAAACAACAAAGAAAATTACTGCAGAAAGTATGAAAAAGGCAAATATACTTTCAATTTAATAATTGATGATTTTTAAGAACTGATGATTGAACAACATAGTTTAGAAGTTTTAGAATTTAATAAGATAATTGAGCAACTGGCAGTACAAGCATATTCCATTCCCGGCAAGACTTTGTGTTCCGATTTGCTGCCGGCAAGAAGTTTTGAACAAATGCAGGCCGAACTGGATGAAACAAGTGATTTAGTTTCGTATTTAATCTATGAGCCGGAGTTCCCTTTGTCCGGTCTTGAAGAGATAAGACCATTAATCGGGAAAACAAAAACCGGGGTTGTACTTGAATTACGGGAATTGAATCGCTTTGTCAGATTTTTATCGTTGGTAGATTCAGTCAGAAAAAGATTGACGGATGCTCGTTTGAAACAGGAGCGAACTTATATGTTTTTCAACCGGATTCAGTATTTGGATGCACTACCGAGCCTGGCAGCCAGATTACAACAATGTATTGCCGGTGATGATGAAATTTTTGACCGTGCGACACCTGAATTATTTTCTATTCGACGTAAAATTCTTAATACTCAAGAAAACATCAAAATTCAATTAAATCGGATTGTTAATAATAAGAGCAATTTTCTGCAAGATGCACTTATAACAATACGAAGCGGCAGATATGTAGTTCCTGTAAAAGCCGAGCATCGTTCGGAAATTCCCGGAGTTGTCCACGATACTTCCGGTTCCGGTGCAACGGTTTTCATTGAACCCTTGGCGGTCGTTGAATTAAACAATAAAATTCGCGAGTTGGAAATTGAGGAACGAGATGAGATTTATCGAATTTTACAGGAATTGTCTGAGAGAATTGCTCAATCAGCAGATGTTTTAAAATATAATGCAGATATTCTGGCACATCTGGATTTTGTACAGGCAAAAGCAAAATTATCTTTTCAGATGAAAGCAATTTCTCCTGAACTTAATGATCAAGGGCGTATTGTGTTATACAACGCAAGGCATCCGTTGATACCTGCCAAAGATGTTGTGCCGATATATTTTGAGTTAGGCACGGAATTCAATACACTGGTAATTACGGGACCTAATACAGGTGGTAAGACGGTAAGCTTAAAAACTTGCGGTCTGTTTGTGCTGATGGCGATGGCGGGACTTCATATCCCTGCCGACAGCAATTCACAAATATCTTTTTTTAATCAGGTTTTGGCTGATATCGGAGATGAGCAGAGTATAGAACAAAACCTAAGTACTTTTTCTTCGCATCTCAAACAATTGATTTACATAATCGATAAAGCCGGTCCATCAACTTTAGTTTTGACAGATGAACTCGGTGCAGGTACAGATCCTTCTGAAGGCGCTGCTTTAGCGATTGCAATTTTGGATTATTTGCGTCAAGCCGGATGTCATATTGTGGCGACTACCCATTATCGGGAATTAAAAGGCTATGCATTGAACACAGAATCTGTAAATAATGCATGCTGTGAATTTGATGATATTAATCTACAGCCGACTTACAAATTATTGATAGGAGTTCCCGGAGTAAGTAATGCTTTTAAGATTTCTCAGAGACTTGGTCTTAATTCTGAAATTATTGCTGCCGCTGAACAATTACTATCTGATGAAAATATCAAGTTCGAAGAAATGATTGCCGCGATTGAGGCATCACATCAAAAAGCACAAACCATGCAAGATGAAATTCAGAGTCTGCAAAGAGAAAGTCTGAAGCAAAAACAAAACTTGGAAAATGAGCGTAGACAATTGATAGCTGCCAGAGAAAAAGCGATTAACTCTGCTCAACAGGAAGCAGCTGATATTATTCAATCTGCCAGACTTGAAGTAGATCAATTATTAACTCAATTAAAAGCAGATATTGCTCAAGCTCAAAGTTCAAAAGAAAAACAAAATGCCCAAAAATCTGCCAGAGAGGCAGAAAGACAATTATCCGAAAGCGGTAAAAAAATAGAGCTTGAAATATGTAATAATCAAAAAAACAGTCAACTTGATCCGGCTTTAACTGCCGAGGATATTATTGCAGGTGAATATTATTATTCAGTTTTATTTAATATTACCGGTCAAGCTTTAACAAAGCCGGATAACAAAGATCAAGTTTCACTAAAAAGCGGTACGCTGACGATCAATGTACCGCTGAGTTCATTGCGTCTTGCTGATAAAGATCGAAATAATTTCCAAACTACATACAGTGAACAGGCCAGAACTGAACGTAATTCAACCAGAAAAATAATCAGTGAACGTAAAATGATGTTTGAATCGGAATTAAAATTGCTGGGATGTACGGTTGACGAAGCCTTATATAAAATGGACGAATTTATCGATAATGCTGTTTTGGCAAATATTCCGGTTATACGTATAGTCCATGGAAAAGGGACCGGTGCTTTAAGACAGGCAGTACATAACACCTTAAAACAGGATAAAAGGATTAAGGCCTTTCGCTTAGCAGGGCCGGGTGAGGGAGACTCCGGAGTGACCATAGTAGAATTTTGAATATTATCAAGATAAAATGACATTCTGAATTTAATCAAAAATATCTTGTATAATTTAACAAAAATAGTATAATTGACTTAACCAATAATAAGGGAGATTGCACAAATGGAAATGGATCTTGCTTATCTGTTCAATATGGGTAAGAACTACATGAGCTACAATATTTTAGGTTCGAAACCTGAAATCAATGCTGAAGGAGAACAGGGATATCGATTTGGAGTCTGGGCACCAAATGCAAAAAAAGTTTGCGTCGTAGGTGATTTCAACGAATGGCAAGAAGATCGTAATAAGTTGGAACCATATGGAGCAACCGGAATCTGGATCGGATTTATTCCTGATTTGGAACAGTGGGAAAGATATAAATACGGAATCTTAACTCAAAATGATGAATGGATTCTCAAAGCGGATCCGTATGCCCGCCATGCTGAAACCAGACCCGGTACGGCATCGATTCTTTATGATCCTGATGATTACACTTGGCAGGATCAAGAATATATGGCAAATAGGGTTGATGCATACGAATTAAGTCCTCTGAATATTTATGAAGTACATATAGGATCTTGGAGGCGTTATCCGGACGGTTCGGTCTATAACTATCGTGACATTGCTGATCAATTGGCAGATTACGTACTGGAAATGGGCTATAATGCAATTGAATTGATGCCGATTTCCGAGTATCCGCTCGATGCTTCCTGGGGCTATCAGGTAACCGGCTACTATGCTGCAACCAGCAGATACGGAACTCCGGCAGATCTGAAATACTTTGTAGATCATATGCATCAAAAAGGTATCCATGTTTTCTTAGATTGGGTGCCGGCACATTTTCCGAAAGATGCTTTCGGTTTGGCTAAATTTGATGGTGAACCGCTATATGAATATGCAAATCCATTACTTGGCGAGCATGAAGATTGGGGAACACTGGTTTTTGATTTTTCCAAGGGCGAAGTAAGATCTTTTTTATTATCCAATGCTTATTTCTGGTTGGACGAATTTCATTTTGACGGATTACGGGTTGATGCTGTCAGCTCCATGATTTATCGAGATTATTCACGTAATGAATATATTCCGAATATTCATGGCGGTAACGAAAATCTTGAAGCGATTTCTTTTTTGCAGGAATTAAATACTATTATCAGAGAAGATTTTCCGGGTGCCGTTACAATGGCGGAAGAGTCGACTGCATTTCCGTATATGACGACCGGAGTTGATCAAGGTGGCATCGGATTTATCTATAAATGGAATATGGGATGGATGAATGATACTTTATTTTTTAACTCTTTGGATCATTATCAAAGAGAGTTCCATCACAATGCCTTTACTTTTTCTATGGTCTATGCATTCTCAGAACGATATATCTTGCCCTTTTCACATGATGAAGTCGTACATGGCAAAGGAACGTTGATCGGCAGAATGGCCGGAGATTATTGGCGTCAATTTGCCAACTTGAGAGCCATTTACACCTATCAAATTGCCCATCCGGGAGCAAAATTGAATTTTATGGGTAATGAATTCGCTCCGTTTACTGAATGGCGTTACTATGAAGAGCTTGAATGGTTTATGCTTGAATATCCGGCACATAATGAAATTCATAAATATGTAAAAACTCTAAATCATCTTTATCTTGATACACCTGCTTTATGGGAAGAAGATAACGATTGGCACGGATTCAAATGGGTTCAAGCTGATGATTCAAAAAACAGCGTTTTTGCTTTCTTGCGTTTTAATTCGGCTCATGATGAAGCGGTACTTTGTGTATTAAATATGACTCCAGGTGTTGTTCCGGAATATACCTTGACGATGCCTTTTGCGGGTGAGTTCGAATTGATTTTAAATTCCGATGATGAAGAATTCGGCGGCAGTAATTACTTGGGCGGTTTTGATAATAAGCGTATTTATCAAACTTATGAATATTATATTTATCCTGAATCTGATGAAAATGAATCAGAAGAATTAAATGAAATAGAGAAAGAAGATGAATTGCTCAGCAAATCAATCAAGATTAATTTAAAAGATAGGCCTGATCCTGAACCGGAATATCTGCCGGATAGTCCGGAAGATGATCAGACAGATGAATTGGAACCAATTGAAGTTGTGCATCGCTTAGATATTGTAGTGCCACCGCTGTGTGGAATGCTATTTAAGTGGTCTGAAGAGGAAAAACAGAAAGAATAAATCAAACAATTATAATTAACGAAAAGAGGTGCTTTCATGCCAAAACAACAAATGATTGCTATGATTTTAGCAGGCGGACAGGGTTCACGACTGGGAGTGTTGACCGAATACATTGCAAAACCGGCTGTACCTTTCGGAAGTAAGTATAGGATTATTGATTTTGCTCTCAGTAATTGTACGAATTCTGGAATTGAAACAGTTGGTGTATTGACCCAGTACTCTCCCTTAGAGTTAAACTCGTATATCGGAAACGGATATTCTTGGGATTTAGATCGCAACTTAGGCGGTCTATCAATTTTACCTCCATATCAAAGTCTCGAAGGAAGTGATTGGTATAAGGGTACGGCAAATTCGATATATCAAAATATAACATTTATTGATAATCATAATCCGGATTATGTCTTGGTGCTTTCCGGAGACCATATTTATAAACAAGATTATCGTCAAATGTTACGTGCTCATATCGAAGCTAAGGCCGCTGCGACCATTGCCGTCAGAGAAGTTCCGTGGGAAGAAGCATCCCGTTTCGGAATTATGAATACGGATGAAGAAGGCAATATTCTTGAGTTTGAGGAAAAACCGGCAAATCCCAAAAGTAACTTAGCATCGATGGGTGTTTATATTTTCACTTGGAAAACTCTCCGTGCACATTTAATCGCTGATGAGAATAATCCGGATTCACGTAACGATTTCGGTCAAAACATTATTCCCGCAATGCTGGCAGATAGAGAAACAATGCTGGCATTCACATTTGATGGCTATTGGAAAGATGTCGGAACAATTTTCTCGCTCTGGGAAGCTAATATGGATTTATTAGATCGTCCGCAAGAAATTAATTTACAGGATGCAATGTGGAGGATCTATAGTCGCAGTACATTACAGCCTTCACATTATATCGGAGAAAATGCTTCAATTATTGACAGTATTTTAACCGACGGTGTTGAAGTGTATGGGAATGTGAAACATTCAATTATATCAAGCGGTGCAGTGGTCGAAGAAGGTGCTGAAATCAAAGATTCTATTTTGATGCCGGGTGCTGTAGTCAAAAAGGGATGTAAAATTGACAAATGTATTATTGGTATCGACACAATAATCGGCGAAAACGTAGAAGTAGGAGTTACTGTGAAAGACGGTCGAGCTGATTTTGTCAATAAGAAATTTTGCAGTGACGGAATAACCGTATTCGGCAGCGGACTTGTGATTGCCGATAATGTCAAGATAATGGCTAATTCAATGTTTTTCCCGGTAGACGAAGGACAAACAAGTGATGTAATCCTTGAAAGTACAGTTTTAGGAATTATTTAAGGAGGGTATATATGTTAATTGATGCAATGGGGATTATTCTTGCGGATAACGGTCGTGTAAAACTCGGAGAGTTAAACGATGAACGTGCTTTGGCAGCAACTCCGTTTGGCGGAAGATATAGAATAATTGACTTCATGCTTTCCAGCATGGTCAATTCAGGTATTAAGCATATCGGTATTTTAGCCGAAACAAAATATAGCTCTCTGATGGATCATTTAGGGACCGGTTCACACTGGGATTTAGATCGCTTGCAACAAGGTTTGAGGATTATTCCGCCTTATATGCAATCCGACTTTTTCCGTTCACCCAGCCCTCAAGATTTAAACGGCTTATATGATTTTTTGAAACATTCAGTTCAGATGCATGTTGTAGTTGCAGAAAGCAATATAATCAGCAACATCAATTTTACGGAATTTGTTAAAGAACATGAAGCCAGCGGAGCTGATGTTACCGTTATGTATAATCATGATGCTGATACCCTTGGCTCGCCAAATGTATCTTTGACTTTTGAGGATAATAAATTAGTTGATCTGCTGATTGATCCGTTAAATTTGACGAGTGATTGCTCATCGTTAGGTGCTGTCGTGTTAACCAGATCATTATTGATGGACATGTTGACCCAGGCAATTTCCAGAAGTGAGGTATTATTCAATACAGAATTTATTCTGGAAAAATATAAAGAATTAACGATTCGAGGCTTCGAGAATAATGATATGACGTTGAGAGTAAACTCTTTAGCTACTTATTTTTCCGCATCGATGCGTTTATTGGAAAGTAATATTCTGCAAAAATTATTTAAAGCTGAAAACAGAATTTATACTAAAGTAAAAAATGAATCACCTGCTCGTTATCTTAAAGGAAATCATGTTTCAAACAGCTTGATTTCTGATGGTTGTGACATACTTGGCAATGTTGAGGACAGTGTAATTTTCCGTGGTGTTAAAGTTGGAAAACATAGCAAAATATCAAATTGTATCATTATGCAGGATACAGTAATAAGAGACGGTGCAGAGCTCAAAAACGTGATTATTGATAAAGACTCTGTAATAAGATCCGGTGTCAGATTACAGGGTTCACCGGATTATCCGGTAGTAATTAGAAAAGGAGTGATCGTGTGAAAATATTATTTGTTTCATCCGAAATGGTTCCTCTGGCTAAGTCAGGCGGATTGGGCGATGTAATCGGTGCATTGCCGAAAGCTATTCGGGCACAAGGGCAAGATGCGAGAGTAATACTGCCTTTATACAAACAAATTAAAGATCGCTATGGTGATCAACTCAAGTTTATGCGTTGGTCAATGAACAAGCTTGGTTGGCGAACCATGTATAGCGGGCTGTTCACTATGGAAGTAGATGGTGTTCCGGTTTATTTCATTGATAATGAATATTATTTCGGACATGAAGCTCTTTACTTGGATTATGCTTTTGACATTGAAAGATTCAGCTTTTTTCAACGAGCAGTACTCGAAGCTTTGGGTGAACCGATGCAATTTGAACCTGACATTCTGCATTTGAATGACTGGCAGAGCGGAATGATTCCTGTTTTGTTGGAAGCACATTACAAAGCACATGGTTATCATACCGGTGTCCAATGTATCTATACGATTCATAATTTGAAATTCCAAGGAATTCACGGGAGAGAAAGAATTCAGGATTTAATGGAATTACAAGATCGTTATATGACTGATGATGGCGTGATGAAAGACGGTGTACCTAATTTCATGAAAGCAGGTATTTTATACAGTAATCGTGTTACTACCGTTTCACCGACCTATGCTCAGGAAATTAAACAAGACTACTATGGTGAAGGATTGAACAACTTGTTAAGTGCCCAATCATGGAAAGTAGTAGGAGTGTTGAATGGAATTGATGTTGACAGTTATAATCCGGAAGCAGATGAATCTATTGTCAAAAACTATACTGTGCGTACATTCCAAGCCGGAAAGAAGGCTAATAAGCTTGCGTTACAGGAAGAAATCGGCTTGGAGCAAAGAGAAGACGTCCCGATGCTGGCGATGATTACTCGTTTGACTTCACAAAAAGGTTTAGATCTCTTGTTGCATATTGCGGACGAATTGATTTCAGATGATATCCAGCTCGTAATATTGGGAACCGGAGATGAGTTCTATGAAAATGCTTTCCATGATTTGGAATGGTATCATCCTGATAAAGTGCGTTCATTAATCATGTTTGATGAAGAGTTGGCAAGAAGAATATATGCTTCGGCAGATATTTTCCTGATGCCTTCAATGTTTGAGCCATGCGGTTTGGGACAAATGATAGCAATGCGTTATGGCACGCTCCCTGTTGTCAGAGAAACCGGCGGGCTTAAAGATACGGTCATTCCATACAATAAGTATGACGGAAGTGGTACAGGATTCTCGTTTAGCAATATTAATGCCCATGAATTCTTATTTGCGATTAAAGATGCACTGGATACCTACCGTAATAATCCTGATGCATGGAATCAATTAATTCGACAAGCGATGAGTGGTGATTTCTCATGGGAACAATCCGCAAAACGTTATATCGAATTATATGAAATTATTTTAGCGGAAGTATAAATATTGTAGAAATATAGTTAGACCAATTTTATAAAATTAAACAAATTAGTTTAATTTATCACGGTAGGGATCAGTTCATCGATTCCTACCGTTTATTTGATTGAGAGAATAAAATGTTTGATCATTTGACAAATCAGCCATACGACTAATATAATGTAAAAACCGTCAAAAATGCAACCATGGCGGAACTGGCAGACGCGCACGCTTGAGGGGCGTGTGGGAGACCGTGAGGGTTCGATTCCCTCTGGTTGCACCAATAACCTGCTAAGAAATATCTACTTGGCAGGTTTTGTTTTTATAAACTTATAACTACGGAGGATAGGCTTTGAGCTTTGAATTTTATAATTCGTTTGATGTTTCATCGAAGGCTTATCAGGCTTCTGAAGAAGCATTACAAGAATGTAAAGATGTGCTCAATCAGATAGAACAATTACGCGAATTTAATCAATTGCGTGTAATCAAAGCGTTTCAAAATGCGAAAATCAGCGCCTCGGATTTTCAATTCAGTACCGGATATGGTTACAATGATTCAAGCAGAGATTTAATTGAGCAAATCTTTTCGGAGCTTTTCGGAGCGGAAAAAGCATTAGTCAGAATGCAATTCAGTTCCGGAACACATGTTTTAGCCGTGATGTTAAAAGCCATTCTACGTCCTCATGATAAATTTCTTATTGTCAGCGGTGAGGTTTATGACACCTTGCATGCAACTTTAGGTATTAATCAAACTGGCGATCATGGCAGTTTAAAAGACATGTTTATTGAATATGATCAGCTTGAACTTTTACCGGACGGAACAATTGATTATAACAGTTTAGAGCAAAAGTTAATTAATTCAGAAATTTCGTATAAAGCAATATATATTCAGCGCTCGCGAGGTTATACTTTGCGTCCTGCATTAACAAATGAAAATATCGCTAGAATAACCGGTATTGTTAAAAGATATTCTCCGGCAAGTCTGATTTTAGTAGACAATTGTTATGGTGAATTGGTTGAAGAGGCTGAACCCTTGCAATTTGGTGCCGATTTGATAGCAGGATCCTTAATCAAAAATCCGGGTGGCGGAATTGCCGTTTGCGGAGGTTATATTGCCGGAAGAGCAGATTTAGTCGAGTTATGTGCTGAACAAATGCATGCCCCGGGTGTAGGCAGTGAGATTGGACCAAGTTTAGGATTTTCCAGATTGATTGCTCAAGGAATTTTTATGGCACCTCAAGTTGTAGCTAATGCATTAAAGATAGCAGTGCATGCGGCGGCTTTATTCCATAATCAGGGTTATACAGTTGAACCTCTGCCTCATGCAAAAAGAGGAGATATTGTACAGACTATCATATTTGGAAATCCGCAGAACTTAATCTCTTTTTGTGAAGCCGTACAGTTTGTTGCTCCGGTTGATAGTCAGTTTACCCCGATACCTTCCGCAATGCCGGGTTATGATTGTGATATAATAATGGCATCGGGTTCTTTTACGCAGGGTTCATCAATTGAGTTATCCGCTGATGCCCCGTTGAGATATCCTTATGCAGTTTTCTTACAAGGTGGACTGAATTTTGAATATGGAAGGTTGGCATGTATGCTGGCATTAGATAAGATTTGGCAAGAGGCTTAGTAATATGAAAGGTCGAATACTTTATGATGACGTTGCGCGTTATCATAAGATACAACAACGAAAAAAACGAAGCAGAATTATCGGTCTGGTAATTATTATTTTAATAATTATGATAATTACTATGTTCATGATCGTACGTATTCTTGATCATTACAAACCCGCTCCTCAATTCATGTTCCTTTCAGAAAAAGAAATTTCAGATAATTATGAAGTAAAAGCTCTGATCATCCGAGATGAAACAGTTTTCAGATCTCCGGCAGACGGAACGGTACGCAGTTTGTTTGCTGACGGTTCGAGAATAGCAAAAAATGAAAATTTAGCCTATGTGATACCCGAACAACAAATCGATGAATTAAAAGAGTTGCAAAGTTTAGAGAATGAAATTATTAATTATCAATATGAATTGATAGAAAGCAACGGGAATGCGGGAGCTAAGCAAATCGATTACGAAACTTCCGGTCAAATCCGTGATATATTAAGTAACGTTTATACTGTATTGATTAACAATGAATTCTCTGATTTGGCAACTGACGAAGCGGCTTTGAATTCAGTGCTTGATTTGAGAAATGAACGTCTTCGAGATTACAATTTCAAAGATGCGCGGCTCGACGACCTGTTAAATCATTATCATGAGCTTGAAAGTGAAATCGGTCTGAAAAGTAATGTCATTCAAAGTTCTCAGTCAGGCATTTTTATCAGAACTTATGATGGTCTGGAGGACCGTTTGAATCCGGCTAATATTAACAATTTGTCACCTGAACAATTGACCGATTATTTGGAGAACGCACCTCAAGGTCGTCTTGAGCAAATTAACTTGGCAGAGAAAGATCAACCGTTATATTGTCTGACTAATTCAATCGAGCAGTATTTTGCTTTTTTTATTCCTCCCGGTCAAAGTACCAATGTTCAAGTATCATCAAAAGTTGATGCAATAACCAGAGACGGCATACATTTAAACGACGGTTTGGTAATAAAATCTGAGGAAACTGCGGACGGTACCATGATTATCATGCGATGCAACACTTCGCTGGAACGTTTGTCCGATCGCAGAATTGTTTCGCTCAATGTTGAATTGAATAAAGAATCTGGTCTTAGAGTGCCTTTAAATGCTTTGATAAATTTCAAACCAGGTAATGTAGAAGCAGAAATAATGATTGAAAAAAACGGCTACATCGAAAGTACAAAAGTTAAAATAAATAAACATAATCAAGATTATGCTTTAATCGAATCATTGGAAAATGAAGAATATCAAATCGGACCTTCAACCATGATTGTTCTTAATCCGAACGATGTTTCTGAAGGAGATTCTGCTACCGGATTGCCCTAGCTGTCATCTGTTAATGGATGCGGATGAAATATCAGTGTTTACCTAAATTGCTATTTCTATAGAGGAGTAGGCATAGGATAATATAATTGATAAATATCGTATTTTCTAAAGGAGAACGGCTTGTTAAATAAGAGAAAAAATCAATTGTTAATTAATATTGGCGAATTACGTAAAGAAATAGATCAACTGTCTCTGGCAGCTGACCGTGACCCACAGGATGTTTCTCTGATTTGTGTAAGTAAAGGTTACAGCTTAGAAGACATTCTCTTGGCAAATGAAGCAGGAGCAACTGAATTTGGCGAAAATCGTGTTCAAGAATTGCAGAAGAAACTGGCAGAATACAACAAACTGTCGGATGAACAAAAAAATCAACATCAGATTAATTGGCATTTCATCGGTACTTTACAGAGAAATAAAGTAAAGGATATTATCGGTAAAGTTAAGTTAATTCATTCGGCCCATTCAACTAAGTTGATTGAACAGATTTCACGCGTATCGTTAAGATTTAATGTAGTAAGTGAAATTCTTTTACAAGTTAATGTATCAGGGGAATTATCAAAACAAGGATTTAATACAGATGAACTGGAAACTGCAATCTGCTCGGCTTTAAAATTACCTAACTTGTGTTTACGCGGCTTAATGACGATGGCACCGTATTTTAATAATCCTGCCGATGCAGAACCGATATTTGCCCGAACCAAAGAACTGCTTGCGCAATATCAACCCTTAGCCGGTCCGTATTTTGATCAATTATCGATGGGAATGAGTAATGATTATCCATATGCCATTGCTCAAGGTGCGACTATAATCAGAATTGGCACAAAAATTTTCGGTAGCGGATAATTTTCGCTGAATGATTTCAATAATATTACAAAAAGATTACTCTTATAATATTTACTTGCTCAAAATGCAACCAATTTCTATACTATTATAGATTATCTTATTATGGAGGATAGTATGGCAGGTTTTTTTGAAAAACTCTTTGGCGGGTCGAACGATAATTACGAAGAATATAATGAATATGAAGATTATTATAATGAAGTAGATTCCGAATATGATGACATCGGCTATTCTCAAGATAATTATTCTTATAATGAGCCGATTGCAAAAAACAAGCCGAAATCGCAACTGCAGCCGGAACAAAGAAGATCTTCCGGACGTATTGTAGATTTGAATCAAAAATCCTATCAACAACAAATTGTAATCATGGAGCCGTCTAATATTGAATCGGCCCAACAGGTTTGCGATGACGTCAGAGCAGGTAAAACAGTTATTTGTAATATTGAGAAAATTGATCCGAAAATCGCTCAAAGAGTAATCGATTTTATAACCGGTGCAGCATATGCACTACGTGGTAATGTAATGCCGATATCGGCATTGATATTTGTAGTTGCTCCGGGGACAACCAGTATTACGAATAATGATTCATTTCGTGAACCTGCCAATGCGGTTGAAGACTATGTGAGACGCGCAGCGGTTCAAGCAAGATAGAATTATAACTTCAACTAAGCGGTGTTAATTTAATCTTTAGAATTCCGATTAATAAATAATTTTATAAGGTCAGATTGAAAAATAATAATATAAAACATTATATCCTGATATAATTAAAAGACTCATGAATAATTTAAGAATGAGTCTTTTTATATAGGAGACCAGCTATTAAAAGTCAAGCAAAAATTTGGTAAAAATAAATATCCGTAAAAATAAATAGCTGATTGACAGTCTGAGGAACAGACAAAATTGTACTTTGACAACAGAATATTGAACAA
>DUOO01000015.1 GCA_012838795.1 Clostridiaceae bacterium
CGGTTCATACCCGGACGGTCGTAAGTTCAAATCTTACCGCCGCTACCAAGATGGCCCGTTGGTCAAGAGGTTAAGACACCGCCCTTTCACGGCGGAATCAGGGGTTCGATTCCCCTACGGGTCACCATTATAGCCTGTAATGACTCGGATTACAGGCTGTTTTAATTAAAAGGTGATTAGGATACAACTATTGTTAAACGTATTATATATATATGAGCAAATTCCTGAATGGAGGTGTTAGGATGGCTAAATGTGAAATTTGTCAAAAAGATATACATTTTGGTAGAAAAATTAAGATGACACGTTCTCAGATCTCACGCCGTGGTCTCAGACAACAAAAAGCCAATGTGAAACGCGTTCGTGTGATGGCAAACGGTACACCAAGAAGAATGAATGTTTGCACACGTTGTCTCCGTTCTGATAAAGTCGAACGAGCTTAATAATATCGCATTTCTGTTTCACGGGACTGTCTCAAAAAAGTATAATTTGGGGATAGTCCTTTTTTTTATTTTTTATAGAGATCATGATTATCTCGTTTTTGAATCTGTTTTTACCCAAATACAATATTTCGGATTTTTATATTAATCATAAAATAGGTAACCTAATCCCAAGCGTCTTGGGTGTAGGTTGCGGTAAATGTTCCGGGGAAGCCTGATTGTTCTAATTTATTTAATGCATAATCTCGTTTTGTATATGAGTTGTATATTGCAAAAATTGTAGGTCCGCTTCCGGTGAAACGTACAAATTGCGAACCGGTTTGCTTGAATGCATGACAAATATTTTGCAAATGAGGATATTTGTGCAGAATTGGCGAAGTGAAATCATTGGAAAAATACTCGTTCATTGATTTTAAGCCGGTATGAATAATTTGATTATAGTGATCGAAAGTTTTTTGATCTGCTAATTTAAGTTTAGTTAAAGGTTGTGCATTAAGTTCTTGAAAAGCTTCAGCGGTTAAGACCGTTTCCGGCGGACTATAGATTAAAACAGGTTTTCCGGAAAAACTGTTTAACGGGCTGATTATCTCGCCTATTCCCTCGCATAAAGCAGTTCCGCGCTGTAAACAGAAAGGAACATCGGCACCGATTGAGACAGCGATTTTCAATAGTTCAGCTTTTGTAATGACATTAATCTGATTATTTCTTTCATCATTAATATGTCCGGCAGAGTAAATGTTGTTGAAAAAGTTCGTAATATTTGACGTATCTTGCGAATCATCTTGGTTTAAGGAAGATGCACATTGAAAAAAGATGCGAGATTGAGGATTGTTATACAAATTCGCCAGACCGCGTAAAACAGCTGCTCCGTTTGCACTTCCGCCTGCTAATCCTGCGGCTAAAGAAATGTTTTTAACTAAAGAAATAGTTAGATTTGCTTTTAACTTAAAATATTCTAAAAAGGTTTTAGCACTGCGATAAGCTATGTTTTCCTTTCCGCTGCTTAAGGCAGCATTGTCAGAAAACAGGGAAATAATCGTTTCATCAGCAGGATTTATCGGTTTTAGTGTTAATTCGATGATATCGTGCAAAGCCAAAGACTGCATAATTGAATGTAGTTGATGGTAATTATCCGGTCTTTTTCCCAGAATATTTAAACTCAAATTTATTTTTGCTTGTGCTCGCAATTTACAATGTGCTTGCTTGCGGTCCACTCTAATCTTATCGGTTCGTTGACTAGAGAAAATCGGGTGAATCTTTTTCAAATCCTTCTCCTAAAACTTCACGTGCTTCCGTTACTATTATGAAAGCATTCGGGTCAATTGCTTCAACCATTTTTTTTAATTCCGGTAATTGCCTGCTCGACATTACGCAAAAGATCATACCACGATTTTTCTTACTGTACATCCCTTTAGCTTTTAATCCGGTTGCACCTCGGTCTAATTTCACAAAAATTTCATCGGCTATTTCGTTATGTTTATCTGAAATGATATAGGCTATCCGCGATACCTCGAGTCCCTCTAAAGTAATATCGATAAATTTTGCAGTCAGCCACATTGCGACAAATGAGTACATAGTTATGATCAGAATGTCCGACTCAATATTTTGATAGAAAAACAAACTTGAAGTGACAATGATTATATCAAGGATCAAAGATATTTTCCCGATTGAAACTGAAGGGAATCTTCGATGGAAAATTACGGCGATAATATCTGTTCCGCCCGTAGTAAATCCGCTGCGCAATATTAAGCCCAGCGCAATGCCGAAGATGATTCCGCCAAACAGACAAAAGATAAGCAGATCCGGTTTGCCGTTGATTGTAGGCTTGTTAAGATACTTTTCAAACCAGGAGACCATCGGTTTTTCCGTTATTGTCAAAGCAAAAGAATATAGGGTTGAACCGATAATACTTTTATAGACAAATCGCCAACTGACTTTGATCCAGCCTAATATTAACAGCGGCAGGTTGAGGATGGCAACAATAACACCTAAAGGCAAAAACTCTCCCCGTCCTGTTAACTGGAAAATAATTGAACCGATGCCTGTAATTCCACCGGTAGTCAACATCAAAGGGGTGTAGAAAATATTTATTGCAACAGCGGAAAGTAATGAGCCGAAAATTAAAAAACATAAAGAGCGAAATTGTTGCAGAATATGTTTTTGTTTGGATGAACCGGAATGTGAAATTCCCATTGCTGCCTCCATATATAATAGTATTATCCTTTTTATACATCAGATAAAATGCTGTTCTGTTAAAACCAGGATGTATTATAGATAACAACAGAAACAAACTTATGCACTAAATGTATAATCACATGTATCATATCATATTCTGTACATCAATACTTATTGAGTTATTATACCGCCGCCGATACAACGTTCGCCTTGATAAAAAACGGCAGCTTGACCCGGGGTGATTGCTCTTTGCGGTTCGATACAACGGACCTCTGCATAATTTTGATCTTGATTGGCATGTTGATCAATGATCGCCTTTGCTTTTTTTGC
This sequence comes from Clostridiaceae bacterium, assembly GCA_012838795.1. Lineage (GTDB taxonomy): Bacteria > Bacillota > Clostridia > Saccharofermentanales > DTU023 > UBA5436. The sequence goes on from DUOO01000015.1 coordinate 2,943, forward strand.
CTGATAACGATTTGTTACTTCAATTTCTAGTGGTAATTCCGGTTTGACTAAAGTGTTCCATTTGACATCTTTGACTGAATAATCGGATGTCATTAAATCTTGCGGTTCACCAATTGTGATTTGATTGGTTGAAGAATCAATTTTTGTGACAAAGACTTTTTTGCCAAACGACATTCCTAAATTTTTTCTTTGCCCTATTGTATAATTACCTATTCCGAGATGTTTGCCCAGAATATTGCCTTGCGAATCTACAAAATTTCCGGGTTTACCGATTGCATTGAATTCGGTCAGCAAATCACGATAGGATTTATTGCGGGAAATAAAACAAATATCTTGGCTGTCACTTAGAGAATCTGTAGCAAATCCGATGTTTGCGGCAATTGATCGGACTTCTTTTTTATCTAGTGCACCCAGGGGGAAAAGTATGCGAGACAATTGGTCTTGAGACAAGTGATACAGAACATAACTCTGATCTTTGGCAATATTTGTTGCTTGCCATAATTGATACTCTTCTGAGTTTTCCTCTTTTATTATTCTTGCATAATGGCCGGTTGCTAAATAGTCAAAATCACCATCTGACGCTTGTTCCATCAGATTAAACTTAAATTTTTGATTGCATATGACACAAGGGTTAGGAGTTAAGCCCGCTTGATATTGCATGATAAATTCTCTGACAATTTCTGCAAAAAAAACTTGCTCTAAATCCAGTATCTGTAAAGGAATATTTAAGTAATCAGTGACATGTTTGACTCTGACAAGATCATGTTCGTCTCGTCGACAATCCTCCGTGTCACGCCATAATTTCATATATGCTCCGGTCACCCGAAAACCTTGTTGTTTTAAAAGATATGCTGCAACTGTACTGTCAACACCGCCGCTCATGCCGAGCAAAACCTTTTTCATTTATTTTTTCTCCTTTATCATTGAAGAATATTCTAAATATATTTGATTTGAATAACAAGCATTCAAAAGATACCGATAAACACTCTTTACCTTGTATATATTTGTCAATATCTGCAACTTTTTTAGTGAATTGTTAAAAATTTACAATGAATTATGCATATATTTATTGTTTTTTGTTATAATTAGATAGCTAGATAGCTACTTTTTAAATATGAGAGGAGTAAAAAGCATGTTATATCCTATTACAACCCAAACAAGAACAGTACAATCATTGAACGGAGTCTGGAAATTCGCCCTGGAGAAAGAAGCTAACCCCAATGATGTCAGCACACCTTTAGAGACAAAAAAGAGTATGTCGGTTCCGGGTTCGTTTAATGATCAAGGCGTAACTCGCGATATCAGAATGCATGTAGGCTATGTATGGTATGAACGGGAATTTGTAGTTGCAGACAGTCTGTTAAATGAGAGAGTGGTTTTGCGCTTTGATGCAGCAACCCACGAAGCAGATGTTTATGTAAACGGACAATTTGTTGTTCATCACAAAGGCGGTTTTGTTCCTTTTGAAGCAGAAATTAATCAATTTATTAATTCAGGCAGAAACCGTGTAACTGTAAAATTGAGTAATATGATTGATTATACCAGCTTACCGGTCGGCAATTACTCCGAAACAACCGATACAGAAGGAAATGTTGTTCGTAAACTGTCGGAAAATTTCGACTTTTTCAATTATGCCGGTTTGAATCGTTATGTCAGAATTTATACGACACCGAAAACATACATTTCGGATATAACAGTTACATATGATGTTGATCTGGAAAATTTAGCTGCTGATGTAAAAATTGCAACAGAAGCTGCAGGTGACTATGATGAAGTAAAAGTAACAATCTTAGATGAAGCTGATCAAGTTGTCGGTGAAGGTAACAGTGATTCTGCAATCAGTCTCAAAGAAATCAACTTATGGCAACCGCTCAACGCCTATCTCTATAAAGCAAAAGTAGAGCTGATTAAAGATGGTGCCGTTGTTGATGTTTATGAGGAAGATTTCGGAATCAGAACAGTTGAAGTAAAAGGCACACAATTCTTGATCAACGGAAAACCTTTCTATTTCAAAGGTGCCGGCAAACATGAAGACAGTTTTATCAACGGCCGTGGCATCAATGAAGCTTACAATGTAGCGGATCTCAATATTATGCGTTGGATGGGTGCAAACTCTTTCCGTACTTCTCACTATCCGTATTCTGAAGAAATGATGCGTTTATGTGACCGTGAAGGTTTTGTTGTAATTGACGAATGTGCTGCTGTCGGTATGTTCGAAGGATTTAGTGTTGACTCGGCTTCCGGTATGGCTGCGAAATCCACCTGGTCTGTATTAAATACAAAAGAAGCTCATGAACAAGGCATGTATGAATTAATCAAACGTGATAAGAATCATGCTTGTGTTGTGATGTGGTCGGTTATGAACGAACCTGATTCAGCAGGTCCGGGTTCTTATGAATACTTCAAATCTATTTTTGATTATTCCAGAAAATTAGATCCGCAAAACAGACCGTTTGCCTATGTCAATTTCCAAATTTGCGGTGTTGATAAAGATGTTTGTATGGAATTAAGTGATGTTATACTGCTAAATCGTTACTTCGGCTGGTACTGGGATACAGCGGACTTTGCATCGGCAGAGGCTCATTTGAGAGAAGACATGGCTGCCTGGCATGCAAAATTTCCTGACAAACCGATCATGTTCTGCGAATATGGTGCTGATACGGTTGCCGGTTTACATGCTATTGCAGATATTCCGTTTACTGAAGATTATCAAGTAGAATACTACAAAATCAATTCTAAAGTATTTGATGAATGTGATTACTTTGTCGGTGAACAATTATGGAACTTTGCCGACTTTGAAACCAAGACAGGTATCAACCGTGTTCAAGGTAACAAAAAAGGTGTCTTCACCCGCGGACGTGATCCGAAAGCTGCAGCTCGCTGGTTAAGAGAGCGCTGGTTAAATATTCCGGATTTTGATTACAAATAGTTCCTCAAAAAATCTGTGTTTTATAGAGAAAACAGTGAATTAAAGATAATTTCAGATAGACAAGAAACTTTCAACAGTTTCTTGTCTATCATAATTAAAACTAATTAAGGAGATATATATGACAGCAACTCAAAAAGAGAAAAAGATGGGTGTATTTGATATCATTGGCGGTATCTTTAAGCCTATTCTCATCGTTATTATCGGAGCAGGCGTTCTGCAGGCGGTACGAGACGTTCTGGTTCAGGTCGGAGCTATTTCCAAAGTCAGCAGCAGCTATATTTTCTTGGATGGTTTAGGCAATGCGGTATTCTACTTTTTGCCTATTTTCCTGGCAATTGCCAGTGCGCAGGTATTTAAAGCTACTCCGTTTTTAGCTGCGGCAACGGCTGCTTTTTTACTATATCCAAATATTGTCAATATGTATGAATGGGCAAACAATGTAGGCTGGAATCTCACATTATTCGGTGCCATACCGATTACCTATGCCAAATATCCAAGCAGTGTTTTGCCGATCATTCTTATCGTTTATGTTCAGTCCAAAATAGAGCCGTTATTAAAGAAGATTATCCCGGATTTATTGATGTCTATTTTATTTCCTGTATTGACTTTGTTTGTTACATGTATCAGCGGAATTATCATTTTGGGACCGATCGGAACTTGGATCGGTGACGCTTTGGCAGCCGGAATTACATGGTTAAATAATACGGTTTCATGGCTTGTACCGACCGTTGTCGGAGCTATGAGTCCATTCCTTGTTATTACCGGGTCACATTATTCATTGTTCCCGGTTGCTACACAGAACCTGGCTCAATTAGGCTATGATACAGTTTTAATACCGGGTATGATGGCTTCCAATATGGCACTTGCAGGTGTTTCGTTTGCGATTGCCATTCGCTCCAAACAAAAAATGTATAAGAGTTATAGTGCTTCTGCCGGAATAACTTCGCTTTTCGGTATTTCACAATCCTCCTTATATGGTAATGCGATTCCCCTGAAAAAACCTTTATATGCTTCGATTATCGGCGGCGGTATCGGCGGATTCTATGCCGGTATTACAGCGATTAAAGCAAGAAGCTTCGTTACGCCTGGACTGTTAGCTTTAGTCGGTTTCTCAAGTGACACAGGTAATCTGATTAATTCGATATTAACCTGTGTAATTTCTTTTGCTGCGACATTTGCTTTAACGATTATTATGGGATTTGAAGAGCCTGATGCCAATACTGTGGCAGAACTTACCGGTCAGGCTATTTCCGAAGAGGAAAGCTCTGACATGCAAAAAGCTGCGGAAGAAGCAAGAGATACTGCCAGTGAAGCTGAAGTTGCTGCTGCTGAAATCGGATATGAAGCGGAAAAAGCAACCATCACCAGTGGCGCAACACAACTTGGACAAGATCTTGGTTTAACAGAAAAGGAAGAAAAGTCTGCAGATAAACCGGATGCAAAAGAGTAGTCAGGAGGGAAATGATGAAAAAGATTTCAATTATATTGACCGTCATTTTACTTTTCAGTTTGGTTGGCTGCAGCAAAGCAGAAAAAAAGGAATTTACCTCACATATACCTCCGGAGACTGCTGAAGTTGGTCAGGATATTCAGATTGATGAAACTAATCATATTGAAATTACTGATATAAATATTAAAGAATTCGAAGATTCGAAATATGTTGTAATTACCTATGATTGGACTAATGATTCAAAAAGTGCGGCCACATCTGATAAGAGTTTTACAATAACGGCTTCTCAGGACGATGTAGGACTGAAGCCCAATTTGAAAGTTGTTGAAGATAAGAAAAAATTGGTAACGCAGATTGAAGGAGGAGAGACTTTAAGCGGAATGGAGCAAGGTTTTGCTTTACGCAATGAAGAATCACCTGTTATATTATCTATCAAAGGAAAAATGTTCTCAGTATTTATTGATGGGAAACCTCAATCAGCTTATCCGGTCAAGGTTACAGTAGAGTTACCATAGTAATATTTGAAAAACCACATAATAATTAATCATAAAATGTGAAATTGCTGAAAGGGATTATATTTTGAAATTAAATTTAGATTCAATCAAGAATAAAGAATTATGGGAAGATCAAGGTTTTGAACTTCCGGCTTATGATATTGAAGCAGTAAGAAATAAAACAAAATGTGAACCTGCTTGGTTACATTTCGGAGCAGGTAATATCTTCAGAATTTTTCCTGCAAGATTGCAAGATGAATTATTAGATAAAGGTGAAGCTGATACCGGTATCATTTTTGCAGAAACTTTCAATCCGGACAAAATAGACTATATTTTTAAGCCTTATGATAATTTGAGCACCGCTGTAACCTTAAAGGCTGACGGAACGCTTGGCTTGAGAGTAGTTGGATGTTTGGCCGAAGGAGTTAAAGTTGAACAAAATCGTGAAGGTTGGGCAAGAGCGGAAGAATTGTTCTCCCAACCTTCCTTACAGGTAGTAAGTTTTACCATTACGGAAAAGGGCTACAGTATCGTTGATCATACCGGAGATTATTCTGCTCAAGTAAAAGCGGAGATGCAGAATCCGGAATTGAAAACAACTAATCCGATGGGCATTGTCTGTCTCTTGCTGTACAAAAGATTTCAGGCAGGAAAATTGCCGCTTACCTTACTTAGTATGGATAATGTTTCTCATAACGGGACTAAGTTGAGAGAATCTGTTTTAGCTTATGCAAAATCCTGGACTGAAAACGGTTTTTTGCAGCAAGAGTTCTATGACTATGTTGCAGATGAATCACTCATCAGTTTCCCGTGGTCAATGATTGATAAAATAACTCCGGTATCGAATGAATCAGTTGCGCGAATGCTGGAAGAGCGTGGCTATGAAGATGCAGAATGTCCTGTGGTGGAGGGCAGAAAAATGCCGCCCTCATTTGTTAATGCTGAAGAAACAGAATATTTGGTAATTGAAGATAATTTCACCAACGGCAGACCTGATTGGGATAAAGCAGGTGTAATTTTTACTGATCGTGAAACGGTAGACAGAGTGGAAACCATGAAAGTAACGACCTGTCTTAATCCGTTGCATACAGCATTAGCTGTTTTTGGCTGCTTATTGGGATTCGAGTTAATCAATCAGGAAATGTCGGATGAAGATCTGCTTAATTTGATTAAGGGTGTAGGTTATGTTGAAGGTTTACCTGTCGTGGTAGATCCGGGCATTTTGGATCCGAAGACTTTCATTGATACGGTCATAGAGCAACGCTTACCTAATCCGTTTTTGCCGGATACTCCGCAAAGAATTGCTACAGATACTTCGCAAAAAATCCAAGTCCGATATGGTAAAACCATACAATCATATCTGGATCAAGATCCTGAAAAAATAAAAGACTTAATCTTTATTCCTGCTGTTTTAGCCGGTTGGTTAAGATATTTGCTTGCAATTGATGATTCAGGGAATGTAATGGAATTATCATCAGACCCTCTGTTAGAAACTTTGCAGGAACAGCTTAAAACCATAAAATTTATGGACAATGATAATGTTGCTGAAGTTCTGACACCGGTCTTAAGTAATAGCGAAATATTCGGGATAGACTTGGCAGAATACGGCTTGTCAGACAAAGTCATTCAATATTTTATTGCAATGAATAAGGAGATCGGAGCCGTTCGACGGTTTTTACAGTCTTTACCTCGCGCTGATTAATCCGAAATGGAATAGTCTTAAGCTTATGAAGCATATAATGAAGTTAAACTGAAGTTTACTTCAAATGTTAAATAATGAAAAATACTTAAAAATATAAAATTGATTTTAATTAAAAGGAGGATATGCTAAATGAAAATGACTTTTCGGTGGTACGGAGAAGGAAACGATCCGATACCGCTAAAGTATATCAAACAAATTCCGAATTGTTCGGGTCTCATGGGAGTTTTAGATCAATATGCCGCAGGCGAAGTTTGGCCTGAAGATGTAATTGCCGATTATGTAAAACACGTAAATAATGCAGGTCTTGAAGTGGAAGTCATTGAATCGGTAAATGTTCATGAAGATATCAAATTAGGACTTCCGACCAGAGACCAATATATTGAAAATTACATTACTACAATCAGAAATTTAGCAAAACACGGTATCAAAGTAATTGTGTATAATTTCATGCCGGTTTTTGATTGGTTGCGTACTGATTTAGCGAGAGATATTCCGGAAGACGGTTCAAATTCTTTATTTTATGATGAACAGGAACTTTTGGGCATGACACCCCAAGAAATAGTTAAGCAAACTACTGAAAATGCAGGCTTTACTTTGCCTGGCTGGGAACCTGAACGCTTAGCTGATTTGGATCGTGTTATGAAATTATACGAAGATGTAAGTCCGGAACAGTTGTTAGAGAATTATAAATATTTCTTGCAAGCTATTATACCGGTATGTGAAGAAGTCGGTATCAGAATGGGAGTGCATCCTGATGATCCGGCTTGGCCTATTTTCGGTTTGCCGCGGATTGTTCATAATAAAGAACAATTAAAAGCTATTTTGAATTTAGTGGACAGTCCTGCTAACAGTCTCTGTTTCTGCACCGGTTCACTAGGCTCAAATCCGGATAATGACATTCCTGCCATGCTGCGTTATTTCAGTGAAAAAGATCGGGTAGCTTGCGTGCATCTCAGAAACGTTAAATATTTGGGTGAACGTTGTTTCCGTGAAGCCAGTCATCTCTCAGCTGACGGGGATCTCGATATGTATGAAATAGTAAGAGCTTTATACGAAACCGGATTTGATGGTTATGCCCGGCCTGATCACGGCAGAATGATTTGGGATGAAAAAGGACGTGCGGGCTACGGACTGTATGATCGGGCACTTGGCATTACTTATCTGAACGGTTTATGGGAAGCCTTGGAAAAAGGAGATAAGATTTAATGTATCAATTATTAGAGGGACATGGAGTTGTCCCGGTAATTAAATTCAGTGATGTCAGTGAAGCTCTACCTTTAGCAGATGCCTTATCTGCAGGTGGCATAAATATTATGGAGATTACATTTCGTAGTGATGCTGCCTATGATGCTATCAAAAGAGTGGCTGCAGAAAAACCGGAGATTCTGGTAGGTGCCGGAACAGTTGTCAATTTAGCGCAACTTGAACAGGCGATTGATGCGGGTGCAAAATTTGTCGTTAGTCCGGGTTTTGATCCGGAAATCGTCGAGGCCGGTTTAAAAGCAGGGGTAATCATGTTGCCGGGTGTCATTACACCAAGTGAAATAATGGCTGCGATGAAGTTAGGGTTAACTGTCTTAAAATATTTCCCCGCATCTGTTTTCGGCGGACTCAAAGCTATTAAGACCTATGCAAGCGTTTTTGGCGGTGTGAAATTTATGCCGACAGGCGGAGTTTCTGCAGCTAATTTAGCGGAATTTTTAGCTGTACCCAATATCCAGGCTTGTGGCGGTTCGTGGATGTGTTCGGCTGATTTGATCAAAGAACAAAAATGGGATGAAATTACCAAGTTGTCTGCAGAAGCTACAATTATTTACAAAACAGTTAGAGGCTAAAAATCTTTTAGCTTGAAAGAGAGGAATTCAATGGATTTAAAAGTTAAAGATCGTGATTCTTGCAAGTATGATCAGTTTTCTTTAGGTGAAGTTATGTTAAGGCTTGATCCGGGTGATGGCAGAATACGTACTGCACGTCATTTCACTGCCTGGGAAGGAGGCGGAGAGTATAATGTAGCAAGAGGTTTGCGTCGCTGTTTCGGAATGCGTACCGGTATAGTTACAGCTCTGGCTAAAAATGACATCGGTTATTTAATTGAAGACTTTATACTGCAAGGCGGATTAGATACTTCATATATTCAATGGATGGATTTTGATGGCATCGGCAGAAAATCAAGAAACGGAATTAATTTTACTGAACGTGGTTACGGTGTACGTGGTGCACTGGGTGTATCCGATAGGGCAAATACTGCGGTAAGTCAAATTAAACCGGGTATGATCGATTGGGAAAAATTGTTTGGTGAAGAAGGTGTACGCTGGTTCCATACAGGCGGAATCTATGCCGCTTTATCTGAAGATGCTGCTGCAGTTGTCATAGAGGCAGTAACTACCGCACATAAATACGGTACAATAACCAGTTATGACTTAAACTACAGACCGTCCTTATGGAATGCAATCGGCGGTTTGGAACGTTGTCAGGCAGTCAACAAAGAAATTGCGTCACACATTGATGTTATGATCGGTAATGAGGAAGATTTTCATGCCTGTCTCGGTTTGGAGATTGAAGGTGATCTGAAAGAACTCAATTTGGATAGTTATCGCAAAATGTTGAAAAATGCATCTGAAGCATATCCCAACTTTAAAGTTATCGGCAACAGTTTACGTACTGTACATACGGCAACCGATAATGATTGGTCGGCATTCTGCTATGCAGACGGCGAAATTTATAAAGCCAGACAATATGATCATCTGGAAATTTTTGATCGTGTCGGTGGCGGCGACAGTTTTGCTTCCGGTTTAATCTACGGTTTAATGACGACCGGAGATCCTGAAATTGCTGTTAATTACGGTGCGGCTCACGGTGCACTTGCTATGACGACGCCGGGTGATACAACCATGGCACGTAAAGAAGAAGTTGAAGCCTTAATGGGCGGAGGCAGCGCGAGAGTAGTCAGATAGACAGTTTTGTAAAAAGTTATCGACTATTTTATAATTTATGGTCCTGCTAAAGCAAATAGAATTATGAATAAGTATTTCTTGCATTGAAAGTTCTTTTTGCTTTAGCGGACTTTGTTTTATTTATCAAATCAATAAGATACTGTGCGGTAAAACGATCTGTTTAAAAAATTTATATCGTGTTTGATAATTTAAATGGAGATACTATGAAAAAGTTTTTGGACGAAGATTTTATGTTGAATTCGCATTCTGCAACTGTTCTTTATCATGAATATGCAGAAAAAATGCCGATAATAGATTTTCATAATCATTTAGAGCCACGAGAAATATACGAAGATAAACAGTTTTCTGATATTTCTGAGTTGTGGCTGGGAGGCGATCATTATAAGTGGCGTTTAATGCGTGCTTTTGGTATTCCCGAAGAGCAAGTAACCGGAAATGCAGCACCATATGATAAGTTTCTGGCTTATGCCAGGATGATTCCTTATACAATCGGCAATCCGGTTTTCCATTGGACACATTTGGAACTGGCAAGATATTTCGGTATTACTGATATTCTTTCGGAAAAAACTGCAGCTAGGATTTATGCCGAATGTAATGAAATGCTTAAATCTGCGGAATTTTCTGTAAGAAATCTTTTGTCACGTATGAATGTTAAAGCATTATGTACCACGGATGATCCGACTTCTGATTTGAAATATCATCTGGCAATGAGAGATGAAGGATTTTCAATTAAAGTCTTGCCGACATTCAGACCGGAACGGGCAATGGCAATTGAAAAATCGGATTTTGTCGATTATATTTCAAAATTAGCCACAAGTGCAGGGATGACAAAAATCGAAACTATTACCGATTTAGAAAATGCTTTGCTTAAACGGATAGAATTTTTTGCTGCTGTCGGTTGTAGAATCAGTGATCACAGTCTGGATGCCGAATTATTTTCGGAAGCTTCTCCTGAGAAGGCAAATCTGGTCTTGCAAAAAGCTTTGCGCGGTGAAAGTCTGAGCTCAAATGAAAGAAGAAGTTATAAAGGATATTTACTATCTTTCTTGGGTAAAGCATATTACGATCACGGGTTAATTATGCAGTTGCATATCGGTGCGATCCGCAATAATTCTCAGCGGATGTATGAACTGTTGGGAGCTGATAAAGGTTATGATTCAATGGACGATTTCAATTATGCGGCTCAATTATCGGGTTTATTGAATGAGCTCGATTTAGCAGACAAAATGCCTTACTCTATCATGTATTGTCTAAACGGTAAAGAAAACGATATGCTGGCTACGATGATTGCAAATTTTCAAGGTGGCGGTGTTAAGGGGAAATTACAATTAGGCTCTGCCTGGTGGTTTTTGGATCATAAAAGAGGTATGTTCAATCAAATGGAAGCATTTGCCAATAATGGTTTGATCGCTACTTTTGCCGGTATGGTAACCGATTCAAGATCTTTTTTATCCTTTCCGAGACATGAATATTTTCGCAGAACACTCTGCGATTTTTTAGGCGGCTTGATTGATCGCGGTGAATATCCTGCCGATTACGAATTTGTCGGCAGCATTGTTCAAGACATTTGTTATAACAATATAAATAAGATGATGTTTAAGCCGAAAAAATAATTTTATTAATAAGGCGACATTTAATCGTAAAATTGCTCAAAAATTGACGCCCGACAAATCAGAATTTGCACAGCTCCAAATTCTGAGCCAACTCCTTAATTTGAGTTCTTTCCTAATATCGAATCAATAATATTTTCGGATTGCCGTGCTAAATAACATTGTTTTAGCATAATTTGCATAAAAGATTGTTAAATTGTCACTTTAATTACTTGGACTAAATGGTATAATTATTTATTAATCCTTATAAATAGTATAAGTAGTTAGGGATAATTTTTTTATTTAACTAAAATTGGAGGGGCTAAATGAAAAAGAAACTATTGAGTATTTTACTGGCTTGTTTGATGGTTCTTACTCTTGTTGCCTGTGGTGGTGACAAAAAAGACGATCAAAAAGATGAAGTAAAAGACAAAGCTGAAGATGCAGAAGACAAAGCTGACGGTAATGAAATAATTAAAATCGGACAAATCGGTCCGCAAACCGGTGATGTTGCCGTTTACGGTTTAACGACTTTAGACGGAATTAAATTAGCCGTTAAAGAAATTAATGAAGCCGGCGGTATTAACGGAAAACAAATTGAATTGCTGGATGAGGATGACAAAGGAGATCCCACAGAAGCTACGACAATTTATAATAAATTGTTTGAAGAAGGGGTTGATGCTATTATCGGTTCAGTTACATCAAAACCGACTGATGCTGTTGCCGCAATCGCAGTAGATGATGGTATTCCGCTCATCACACCAACCGGTACGATGGCTGTAATTACAGAAGGCAGAGATAATGTATTCCGTACTTGCTTTACCGATCCTTACCAAGGTCAAATTTTGGCAATGTTCGCAGCTGATTCCTTAAAAGCAAAAACTGCTGCTGTGATGAGAAATACATCAGATGACTATTCCAACGGTGTTGCAGATGCCTTCATACAATTTGCAAAAGAAAAAGATATTGAAATTGTAGCTGATGAAGGTTATGGTGCAGGAGATCAAGACTTTAATGTTCAATTAACAAATATTGCACAAACAAATCCTGATGTTTTGTTAGTTCCTGACTATTACCAAACTGACGTAATGATTGCTAAACAAGCACGTGATCTGGGTATCGAAGCGACGATTATCGGACCTGACGGTTGGGACGGCGTTTTAGATGTTGTAGATGCTGATGCTTTAGATAATCTTGAAGGTGTATATTTTACCAACCACTATTCAGTAGATGATCAAGCAGATGTTGTCAAAACATTTGTCGAGAATTACAATGCAGAGTACGGTAGTAATCCATCATCTTTCTCAGCGTTAGGTTATGACTCTGTCTATCTCCTGAAAGCTGCATGGGAAAAAGTGGGCTCAACAGATTTTGCCAAAACGGTTGAAGCTCTGAAAGGAATCGAGCATGAAGGTGTTACGGGATTTTTAACCTATGGTGAAAACAACAATCCGATCAAAACATCTCCGATTATTACAATCGAAAACGGTGCCTACAAGTTTTATGAAAGCGTTTCAACTGACTGATATCTCGATTGGATGATTAAGTCATTACTTTAATAATAAGACAATGTACACTCTATTGTGAGACTGTAAAGTCTCGCAATAGAGATTTTTCTTTCCACAGACATATTTATGTTGAATTATTTAATCTCGATGTATTGAAATTGTTTCGATCGAATGGCAGCGGATAATATTTTAAATTTGCTTGAGTCAATGCTAAAATTTATATAAAGTATTATAATACTTAAATATTAGTAAGAATCGTTTTTGGGAACATAAACGGATCTCTTACTAAAATACTATTGAGGAGCGATAATTTGAACTTTTTATTACAATTATTGAACGGGTTACAAATCGGTTCGATTTATGCTCTGATTGCTCTTGGCTATACTATGGTCTATGGTATAGCTTTGTTGATTAATTTTGCTCATGGTGAAGTTATTATGATCGGAGCGTACACTGCTGTATTTACGATTCAACTTTTCTTGGCGAATACGAATTTACCGTATATTTTGGCAGTTATTCCGACAGTAATTATCTGTACGCTTATCGGCATGCTGATCGAACGTTTAGCTTATAAGCCCTTGCGTAACAGCCCGAGAATTTCTAACTTAATAACAGCAATCGGTGTGTCATTATTTCTCCAAAACTTGATGATGAAATTATTCGGTGCCCAATCGCGCTCCGTACCGTCGATATTAAATGCTGAACCGCTCAATTTCTTCGGCGCAAAAATATCTTTTACTACATTGGTTACGATTGTTGTAACGACTATTTTAACTATTCTTTTACAGCTTTTTATTAAAAAGACTAAATACGGCAAAGCGATGACAGCGACGAGCGAGGATTACGGAGCTGCAGCTCTGGTCGGGATCAGCGTAGACAAAACCTTGACCATGACATTTGCCATAGGTTCCGCACTTGCCGGTGTAGCATCGATTCTTTGGGTTTCTTCTTATCCGCAAGCCGGACCGATGATGGGATCTATGCTTGGCATTAAGGCTTTCACTGCAGCTGTAGTGGGCGGAATCGGATTGATTCCCGGTGCTGTGCTGGGCGGTTTGGTTTTGGGTATAGTTGAAGCTTTAACTAAAGCATTCATTTCCAGTAAGCTTTCCGATGCTATTGTCTTTGGCTTATTGATATTAGTTTTATTAATTAAACCGAGCGGATTATTAGGCGAAGATCGTAAAGAGAAAGTATAGGTGAAAAGATGCCTCGAGATAAAAAATTAATATATTTAATTAATACAGGATTGGTTCTTATACTTTTTGCCTTGTTGACGGTGTTTGAAGCAAGCGGAGTTTTTACCCGCTATTCGATGTCCATAGTACGTTTAGTCTGTATTAATGTTATTCTGGCAACCAGTCTTAATGTTACGGTAGGTAATTTAGGCCAAATAACTTTGGGGCATGCCGGTTTTATGTCGATAGGAGCCTATACTGCGGCTCTGTTTGCTAAAACAGAAGTAATAACGGGTCAGGGCGGATATTATATCGGGATGATTCTGGCCGGTATCTGTGCGGGAATTTTCGGTATTGCAATCGGTATTCCGGTCTTGCGACTAAAAGGCGATTACTTGGCTATTGTAACTCTGGCTTTCGGTGAAATTATTCGAGTGTTAATTGAATATTTCGATTTTACCGGTGGAGCTCAGGGTATTAACGGAATCCCCAGAATGCAGAATTTCAGCGTAATGTTTTTTGTAGCGGTAATCTGTGTTACTTTGATGTATTCAGTGATGACTTCTCGACATGGTCGAGCGATACTGGCAATCCGTGAAGATGAGATAGCTGCGCAAAGTTCCGGTATTAACATTACCTATTACAAAACTTTTGCATTTACCCTGTCCGCATTTTTTGCCGGTGTAGCAGGAGCTATGTATGCTCATAATATCGGAACGATCGGTGCAAGTTTTTTCAATTATAATAAATCTTTCGATATTTTGGTAATGGTTGTCTTGGGTGGTATGGGTTCGTTTACCGGTGCCGTAATTTCGGCAACCGTTTTAACAGTTGTTCCGGAAACTCTGAGACAATTCAACGAATATCGGATGATTGTATATTCTTTACTCTTAATCATGGTAATGTTGTTCCGTCCGGAAGGTTTGCTTGGCAGAAAAGAATTCCATATTACGAAAGTTGTTGATAAATTAAGAAATAAATTTGGCAAGCAATCAATCGAAGGAGGTAACTAACCAATGACCAATCAAGTATTATCTTGTAAGAATGTGGGTATAAATTTCGGTGGCTTGCAAGCAGTTCAAGATTTTAATTTAACTATAGACGATGGGGAGTTGATCGGTTTAATCGGTCCCAACGGTGCGGGAAAAACGACGGTTTTTAATTTGATTACCGGTGTTTATACACCTACGGAAGGTGAAATATTATTGTCAGGTATCAATATTATCGGAAAAATGCCGCATCAAATTGTACGTTACGGTATTGCCAGAACTTTCCAAAACATTCGTTTGTTCGATCATTTGTCAGTATTGGATAATTTGAAAGTCGCAGCCAATAAAGATATGCGCTATTCAATTTTCAGCGGCATGTTCCGTTTAGGCGGATATTGGCGTGAAGAAAGCGAAGTTACCGATAAAGCAATTGAAATTCTGGATATTTTCGATATGGGTAAACATGCCTACAAGTATGCCAATTCTCTCTCATATGGTGAGCAGAGAAAACTGGAAATAGCAAGAGCGATGGCCACCGATCCCAAATTGTTGTTATTGGATGAACCTGCTGCCGGAATGAATCCCACTGAAACTGATGAATTGATGGACACGATTATGCTGATTCGTAACGAATTCGGCATTACAACTTTGCTGATTGAACATGATATGAGATTAGTCCTGGGTATTTGCGAGAGGTTAATGGTTCTCAATTACGGCCAGATTTTGGCAGAAGGAAATCCGCGCGATATTGTTAATGATCCTTTGGTTATTGAGGCTTATCTGGGCAAAGGAGAATGAGCTGAAATGTTGAAAGTATCAAATCTGAATATTTATTACGATCATATCCATGCAGTTAAAGACTTGAGCATTGAGGTAGAAGAAGGAAAGATTGTCTGTCTGATAGGTGCTAACGGGGCAGGAAAAACAACTACTTTGCAAAGTATTTCAGGACTGTTGCCTATTCGCTCAGGCGAAATTACCTTTAAGGATAAATCAATAATCAAAAGCAAACCTCATTTAATTACTCATATGGGTATTGCCCAAGTTCCGGAAGGGCGCAGAATCTTTACCAATTTATCAGTACTGGATAATTTAAAGCTTGGTTCATATGCCATAAAAGATTCATTGCAGAATAAAGAAAAAGAAATAAAACGTATTTATGAGAGATTTCCGATTCTCAAGGAACGATCAAATCAAAGAGCAGGAACCTTGTCAGGCGGTGAACAACAGATGCTGGCAATTGGCCGCGCTTTGATGAGCCGCCCCAAATTATTATTGTTGGATGAGCCGTCCATGGGTTTGTCGCCGATTTATGTTGAAACAATTTTTGAAGTTATCGAGGATCTGATTCATGAAGGTGTTACAATTTTATTAGTAGAACAAAATGCCAATATTGCTCTCTCAATTTCAGATTATGCTTATGTTTTAGAGACCGGCAGAATCGTAAAGTCCGGAACGTCTGAAGATCTGATGAATGATCCTGATGTTAAAGTTGCCTATCTCGGAGCATAACGAATATTTTTAATGTTTGTCTGAAAACTACTAAAATTAATTATTAAACAATAGCTTTGAGAGCTTCTAGAAGAGGCTCTCTTTTATTTTCCAATTTTTCGTTCAAGACGAGATCAAGGATTTGATTTAAGGCCAGACCGATTTGCGGGCCTTGAAGTCCGAGAGCCATAGCATCATAACCGTCAATCTCCAAGTCAGTTACTTGCAAAGCCGGTTTACTTCGGATTATTTTATCCAACATCAATGATATTTGGTTAAAATAATCGATCAATTCATAGCGGATTGCTTCGGATTTACCTGTAATGTCAGCTTTTTTCAAAAGGATTAATTTATATAACAAATCTGATCCGAATTTGCGTAAGCGACGTTTTAAGATAACTTGATCCAATTCCAGCGGGTAATCATGGTAGCGAACCAACGTTTCAACTCGATCAATCAGTTTTTTTTCAAATTTCAATTCTTGCATATTGCAACGAGCAATTTCAGCTGATACTTGCGGATGTTGATAAAAATGTCCGATACCCTTGCTGTCTATAGAGAATGCAGCAGGTTTACCAATATCGTGATAAAGAGCGGCCAGACGCAAATCTAATTCCGGCGGAGTATTACAGATAACTTCTATCGTATGACGAAATACATCATATTCGTGATACGGATTATGTTGCTCAAAATCAAAAGTTGCTGCCAGATCCGGAATAAACACAGCAAAAATATCGCGAAAATCATAGAGAATTGCATGTAAATCGGATGAGATCATGATTTGTCTGAATTCATGCTGAATTCGTTCTTGAGAAATATTTTTCAACAAAGAACGAAATTGATGTATTGCTTTTGTGGTTTGATCTTCTACTGAAAATCCCAAACTTGCAGCAAATCTTAACGCACGCAGAATCCTTAAAGCATCTTCTGCAAAACGTTCTTGCGGTTGCCCGACAGTACGGATGATTTTGTTTTTTAAATCCTGATAGCCTGAAAAAGGATCAATCAGACCTATGTCAGGATGAAATGCGATTGCATTAATCGTGAAGTCTCTTCTTGCTAAATCCGCTTTTAAACTTGTCGAAAAGCGGACTTGATTCGGGTGACGAAAATCGGTATATTCAGTTTCAATTCGAAATGTTGTAATTTCGATAGGCATTTGTTCAATTATTACTGATACCGTGCCGAATTTTAATCCGATCGGAATGACCTGAAAATCTGCAAAAACTTGACTGATTTGTTCCGGTTGGGCGGAAGTTGTCAGGTCATAGTCGACAGGTGTTTGATTGTGCAACAAATCTCGTACCGAGCCTCCCACCAAATAAGCATCAAAACCATGTTCGTTCAAGAGCCTGATTGCCTGTAGAATTTGCGAAGGTATGTTATCCGGTTTAATCATAAATCTATCTGAAATTGAGCGATATCTTCTACGACTCTTGCAGCACAAATTAAGCCGCAAGCTGCAGGTACATAAGCTAAGGATGCGATTGCATTTCGGCCACTTGTTACAGGTTTTTCCGGAGAAAATACGACTGTATGCTGCGTGATATTATTCTTCTTTAATTCACTGCGCAACTTTTTTGCCAAACGATCATTATAAGTTTGAAAAATATCACAAACCATAAATCCGGCAGGATCATATTTATTGCCCGCACCCATAGCGGAGACAATCGGAATTTGATGCCGGTGAGCCATAATAATCAAGTCGATTTTTGATTGTACGGAATCAATGGCATCGACAATATAATCCAAATCTTTCGGCAAAAACTCAAGACCTGTTTCGGCATTATAAAATATTTGATGAGTATTAATTTTTGCTTGTGGATTGATGTCGTGAATACGCTGTTTCACCACATCTACTTTTGGCAGACCGATTGTTTGTTGCAATGCACAGAGTTGACGATTCAGATTGCTCCGCTCAACTAAATCATAATCGATTAATTCAAAATGACCGATGCCTGATCTGGCTAAAGCTTCGGCAGCATAGGAACCGACTCCGCCCAAACCGAATATTGCAACTTTGGCATTTTGCAAGTTTAATGCCCCTTGCTCTGTCAACAAGGGCAGTGATCTGGTAAATAACGGATTTTCTTTGATTTCTTTCATAGTTTAATATCGGTTTAATCTGATATTTATTCTGCGGTAAAATACGCTTCCAATGCTTCCGGCGAATCTTCCGGTACAGATTTGAATCGACCGATCGGTAACGGCTCGATAAAACCCCAATCACCGAATTTGAAATTATCTTCTTTAAGATTTTCCATATGCTGCAACAGGCCGGTAGTTTGACTTTCTAATGTATCGATGTAGTGGACAATAGCTGCTGCAACTGAAGTCGGTCGATCACCGTAGTCTCCGTGATGCCCGATGATTACACTCTGTACCTGACGGTAGAAGGTTTCGTCAAATAATTCGATAATTGCATCTTTGTAGTTGGCAATGAATTCAATGCCGCGAACCCGATGATTGGCATACCAGAATTTTGAAGGAGCTAAATCTTCATATTCGAAGACTTTGCCTATGTCATGGACCATAATTGAGAAAGTTAAGAGATCGGCACATTCCAATAAGTCGGAATTGTTTTCCAACAGCGCTGCCAGAATATTAAGCATTTTTACAGTGTGGTTAACCAGGCCACCTATCTTATTGTCGTGATAATATATAGCAGCCCCTTCAGTCGTGAAACGTCCTTTTATTTCAGGATCTTTGATTATTTCTTCCAGCAGACGCCAGCAATCCTTGGATACACCCAATGCACTTAGTTTACCGACAGCTCTTTTCCAATTTTGATTAATCTGATCACGCGGGATACTTGGCAAAAAATCATGTTTGGTAATTTCCGGATTTGCCGAGACTTCGATATTGCGTACAGTAAAATAGAATCCGTTGTATTCTGAACCGACTATTTCAACATCATAAATACCTGTGCCGTTGGCCAGCACAGTCGAAAAAATTTCCTCTTCCCAAATTCGAAAATCAAACAGACCGTCTTGCGAAAGAAATTGTCCAACCATAAAATCACCTTTTTTACCGGTACGAATTGACGGCACGACATTGATCAAGACAGTGCCTTGGGAAACTTTACCTTTTTCTTGTGCTTGCTTCAGGTCTAAAATCGACATTATTAATGCTCCTTTATCAAGTAATTACCTTGTGTTTATTATACTCATTAATTACATGTTGTATATTGAGTGTAACGCTAGTATACCAAAATTGTGTATAATTAGACTAATTGAGAAAAGCATTTTTGCGATGTATGGAGGAATCCCGGTGAACTCAAATCGAAATTTGGCAGAATATGTTGAGCAGTATGCAGATTGGTTTTTAGATACTCAATTATTACAGAAAAATCAGTACAGCAATAACTTATATCCATATGAATATTTATTTTCACAGATTAGGTTCAATCAAGTAAATGTGAAAAACAGGATCATGTTTAATTCTTTGCCGAATTATAATATGGCGGAACAATCAGGCAGACCGAATGAAACTTTAACGGCATTTTATGCAGAGCGGGCCAAAGGCGGTGTCGGACTGATAACCACCGGTGCTGTTCCGGTTACCGGAAAAATTGATCCTACAGTTACTGATTTATACGGCAGATCAATTTATCCTCAAATTATTGACGATCCGTCAGTTCTTTCGGGGTGGACTGAACTTACCGAAACTTGTCATATTTTTTCTGCTAAAATATTCTTAACTCTATCTGCAGGTCCCGGTTTGACGGGTAAGCTGGAACTTGATTCCGATAAGATTAAACAACGTTTCCCGTTTGCTAAAAGACCGATTTCACCTTCAGGCGGTAAAAGTTTTGTACAAAATATTTATACTCGAAGATTATCCGAGTATAAGCTGAGACAAATTATTGCAAATTTCGCTCAAGCAGCTGCATTAGCTCAAAAGGTTAATTTTGACGGGATCTTGATAGAAGGCGGACGAGATGAATTAATTGCACAGATGTCAAATTCTGCAATTAACAGACGAAAACTTGGTTCTTTCACTAACAGCCAAACATTTGCTTTAGAGATAATTCGCAGAATCAGAAGAGTTGTCGGAGCTGATTATCCGATAATTTATAGTCTGGATCTTGATCCGGGAAATTTGCCCTTGGATTTTTTGAAAAATTTGGTTCAAGCCGGTGTTGACGGTTTTGTAGTTCGTTTGGGCAATTATGCTTATAAGTGGTTGACTCAAGGTGCAAGAACATTGCCGCCCGGTTATAGTCTGGACCTGGCCGATCAAATTAAACATTTCTTTCAAACCGAGAATTTGAACGGAACAAATGGTGAGCCTGTGCCGATTATAGTTGCAGGCAAAATGGATTTTCCTGATTTGGCTGAAACAGCATTACTTTCAGGTCAAGCAGATATGATTTGTCTGGAAGATGCTTTATTGGCAGATCCTGAATGGCCGAACAAAGTGTTTTGTGATTCGTTAAGTTCAATCAGACCGGTGGTTCGGGCAGAATCTGATTTTCATCAGAAAATTTCCAGCTCGGTTAATCCGAGAATCGGCCGAGAGTACAAATATAAAGACACAGTGATTCAAGTAGGCAGTCCACGCAAAATTGCAGTTGTCGGTGCCGGTTTAGCCGGAATTGAATGTGCGATTGCAGCACATTCCAGAGGGCACGAAATTTGGTTATTTGAGCAAACCGGAAAAATCGGAGGCAAATTGAATAAAACTTTAACTCCCAACTTTAGGATTGATATTGCAAATTATTTATCTTGGCAACAGAAACGCATAGCTAATTTAGTGGAAAACAGTCCGAATTTTAATCTGGTTTTAAATACGATCGCCACAATGTCAATGCTTGAGGAAAGAAATTTTGATGTGATTGTTGTGGCGAGCGGTGGCAAATCGAAACCGTTTAAACAATCAGAGATAGAGATGATAGATGTTTTAGATTTAGATTTTTCCAACAAAATAGAAGAGTCTTTATTTAAGCAATTAAATATTGTTGAAAAAAATAAAATTGTGATTTACGGTGAGCATCCGACAGCTTTAGACATAGCTTATAATTTAGTTTATGCCTATGGCAAACATGTCTCTTTGTTATTCGAAGGTGAAGAACAAATTGATTTGTTGCAAAATCTGGAAAGCCAACATTTACTGTATTTCCTTAAACGAAAAAAAGTTGATATATATTACAATGTTACTTTGAATCAATTAGACAAAGAGCAAATCAGTTTTCAATCAACAGCCGGTAAATATGTTTTACCATATGATTTCTTGTTTAAAGCAACCGGACCGGAAGCCGAGCCGGAATTATATAATCTGCTTTATAAATATAAAATATCGCCTTCTGTTTATCATATCGGTGACTGTGCTAAACCGGGTTCTAATACAGACAATATTAAAGCCGGATACAAATTGGGGATTAATTTATGAATAATCGGATGCCGTTAAAGATTGCCTTGGCCGGTTGCGGCAGAGTTGCGGACAAACATCTTAAAGCACTCAATTATTTGACGAATAATAACAAGAAACATGGTCAAAGAGCGGAGTTAATTGCCTTAATTGATCCAGTGCCTCAAGCCAGACAAAGAATTTTATCCGGATATGGATTTTCACGAGACAATATACAAGAATATGACTGTCTCGAAGATATGTTTGAAACAAACGTTAACGACAGCCATATGAAACCTGATATTGTAGCTATTACTACACCTTCAAGTCAACACTATACTCAAGCTAAGCAGGCATTGGAAAATGATTGTCATGTTTTTATCGAAAAACCGATCGCAATGCAATTAGAGCACGCTCAAGAATTAAGATTGTTAGCAGAACAAAATTACAAAAAAATTGTTGTCGGTCACATATATCGCTATTTTCCGGTGATCGGTCTGGTGGCACAAGATATTGCGCAAGGTATGTTCGGTAAACCTCTTTACGGAACGGTCAGTGTGCGCTGGGGTCATGATCAGACCTATTATGATCAGGCAACATGGCGCGGGACGAGAGAACATGACGGTGGTGCAATCATGAATCAGAGTATCCACGCACTGGACTTAATGCATTGGCTGCTGGGAGAACCTGAATTGATTTCAGCGAAAGGTGCAATCAGCACACAAATCCACCGGATCGAGTCTGAGGATTTAGGTTTCGGAATTTTCGAATTCGCGGATGATCGCTGGTTAATGCTGGAAGGTACAACGAATACAGAGCCTGCTCGACCTGAAGCATCATTTTTTGTTCGTTTAACACAAGGTGATGTTAAAGCCGGTATCTCTTCAGGAAGAATATCATTTTCAGTTTTTGACTCTAACGGTAAACAATTGAAAAACAGATATATCAGGCGAGAAATTTTCCGGAGGATCAAAACTGAAGGATTTTCTTATTTGCTGCAAATGGGTAATCCTCATACTGCCATCTATATAGATTTGATAGACAGCATTTCGAATGACAGGCAACCTTTAGCTGATGTTGTGAGCGGGATCAATTCCCTGAAATTGGTGCTGGCACTTTATCAAGATGCAGGAGTGAGTTATAATCATTGATATGTTCCGGCTGAAACAGAGAGATGTACCGTTTAGAACAGTTAAGGTACGAGTTCCGCGGATACAGGCAGAAAATATGCGCCAGTAGCTCAGCAGGACAGAGCACTTCCCTCCTAAGGAAGGGGTCGGGGGTTCAAGTCCCTTCTGGCGCACCACTGACTTTAATTTGCACATATATTTCAGTTAAGCTGGTTATTATGTGTGCTATGACAATTTAATTATTTAATACTTTGAAGGAATCAACATGGATATTTTTGAATTAGCTAAACAGGTTAGTCAAATGGAAATTGCAGATGCTTTTAAAGAGTTGAAATCCCAAGCGGAGTTTTTTCAATATAATCTAAGTGAGGCACCATATTATTTGCAGCCTGAGGGAAATATTTACACGTTATTTGAACATGATTTCAGTTTTTCAACAGGTGATGTTATAACATACACCGCAAAAGCGGAAGACCCGGCCGATGCAAACGGTACTTGGGATGTTTTCTATTTTGTTGAAGATAATTGGTACCGTTATGAAGATCAAGAATTTGTTTTGCATAGAACAAGTCGTGTTGATTTTCCGGAAATGAAATTGGAAGAGGTTCTGAGAATAAATAGTGATGATATTCCGGATGAAGATATAGATGGTTTTTAATAAGATTTACTTGCCCACTCTTCTTGGTGTTGAGGCACTAACTTCATCTGAACTTCAAGACTTGGGCTATCAGAAAAGTCAAATTACGGTTGACGATGGTGAAGTAACATTATTCCTTGATTCAAATCAAGAAGCGGCAAATGCTATTGCTGAGCTCAATTTCAATTTGCGCACTGCGGAAAGAGTCCTTTTAGGTTTAGCTGAATTTAATGCGGATAGTTTTGAACAGCTGTATGACAAAACTTTTAATTTGCCATGGCATGAGTGGGTCGATTATCAATATTATCTGGAAATTGTCGGTTATTCTCGAAAGTCTGCATTACATAGTATTCCTGCATGTCAAAGAATTATTAAGAAGGCTTTAATCGATAAATTAAATTTAATATATGGATATCCTGATGGCGTAGTTCCTGAAGATCAGAATGCAGGAAATTATCGCATTCAGTTTTCAATTATTAATAATAAAGTGAAAATACGTTTGGATACCACGGGCGATCCTTTACATAAAAGAGGTTATCGGCCAATCACACATGAAGCACCACTGCGTGAAACTTTAGCCGCAGCTATTCTGTTGGTTTCTTTCTATAAGCGTAATATAAAAAACGGCGAGGTATTATATGATCCGTTTTGCGGCAGCGGAACGTTTTTAATTGAAGCTGCCTTGATCGGAAGTAATACCGCTCCCGGACTTCAAAGACATTTTGCCGGAGAAGAGTACTGTATAATCGGCAGGAAAGTTTTTGATCGGGCACGTGAATTGGCAAAGAGAAAATCTTTAATCTATAATCCTGACTTATTAAACGAAGTAAAACTGCAGGACGTCAAATCTGAAAATAATTCGTTTAATACTTCGTCACATATTTATCCGGGTCTGCCGCCTAAGATTTTTGGTTCGGACATTTCAAGAGATAATATAAACTTGGCAAAAGAAAATGCGAAAAGAGCAGGCGTTGATGACTTGATCCTTTTTGAAAAACAAGATATCTATCAACTGAAAAGAGTAAACTTGTTAGAAAAATTCTCAACGGATCGAATTTTGTTTGTAGCTAATCCTCCCTATGGTGAACGTATGGCCGATCAAGAAGAAGCTGAGAAATTAGCAAATCAATTATGCAAATTGTGCTTGAATGAAAAACGTTTTGTTGCTCGCGGAACCAGACTTTCGGTGCTTACGCCGGATGATGATTTTGAAACAATTATGGGATTTAAGGCCAACCGTCGCAGAAAATTATATAATGGCGGGATCCGTTGTACTCTGTTTCACTATTTCAATTTCTAAAAAGTAAAATTATTGCAAATAATTAAACTGTAATTGTTTCAGATATTAATAAAAATTTATTTGATTATTTGGATATTTGAATGTAATTTTGTTTCGGATATTAATAAGGACTGGTATAAGATGTTAGGATGACTCTAAGGTTGTTCTCCACACGTGGACAGTAGGTTTTTTGCATATTGTTAAAAACTGGTTAAAAGCTTGAAAATATCACTTTTTTATTTATATGAAAAAATATGTTTGTTTTGTGATATTTATATTGTATAAATTTGAACTGATTAATATCAGGGCTTTCACTATGTTAAAAATGGTCAAATGTTGTCTTAATAGTTATACACAAAGTTATTAACATTATTAACATTTTTGTGAATACTTTAATGCACTACTTTATTAAATTTCAGAGTAGATTAATTTTATGTAAATTGAGATGAACATTTAATATTATTTCAGTTCGAAAACAATAATTCCTTGTTAATGCTTGTCAAATTAGTTAAAATATTTAAAAACAATATCGTTCAGGAGGCTTAGATGGAAAACGTCTTTATTTTTGATCATCCTTTGATCCAACACAAAATCTCATTAATGCGTGATAAGAATACTGCGACTAAAGAATTTAGAGAATTAGCAACAGAAGTATCACGTTTGATGGCATATGAAGTAACACGAGATCTCCCTTTAAGAACTGTCGAAATTGAAACTCCGGTGGCTGTTGCCAAAGCAAAAATAATTGCAGGAAAAAACCTGGCTCTGGTTCCTATTTTGAGAGCAGGTCTGGGCATGGTTGACGGGATGTTGGATTTGATTCCGATGGCTAAAGTAGGTCATATCGGATTGTATCGTGATCCTGTAACTTTGGAAGCGGTTGAATATTATTGTAAATTACCGGAAGATGTCGAGAATAGAGATGTAATTCTTTTAGATCCGATGCTGGCAACCGGTGTTTCAGCAGTAGATGCTGTAAGTCAATTAAAAAAACGAAATATTACTTCAATAAAATTTGTTTGCATAATTGCTGCTCCTGAAGGTATTGAGAAATTGCATTCGACTTATCCTGATGTCCCGATTTTCTGTGCCGCAAAAGATGAGGGATTAAACGAACATGCCTATATTATTCCCGGCTTAGGTGATGCAGGTGACCGATTATTCGGTACAAAGTAAGAGTAATGATTCTTATCAGGGAATATCAAAAATGATATTCCCTTTTTTGTATACACCTAAAATGCAATAAAATACGGTCAGATGGATTTCAAGAGAATTACGATTTGCAGCACAAACTATTTTGTTTGGATGTATTTATTCAACATAAAAGTAAAAAGTTCTATCGGCAAATTTTAAACGACATTGGTCCGGTAACAAATATGTTTGATGTTTATGGAGTTTTTTTTCATTTAACGTTGTTCCGTTAGCTGAACCGAGATCTTCTAAAAAATAATGGCTGCCATGTCGGGAAATTCTGGCATGAACCCTGCCAATCGTTGAATGAGCTAAAATTAAATCACAAATCATTTTATCTCTTCCGATCAAAAATTCGTCTACCAGAATAAATGCCCGGATTCCTTCGCTCTCGGCAAGAGTACCCGGTGGTCCTTCTGATAGCATTGCTAAACGGAATAGATCGTCTTGAGGATTAATCGGAACTGTTTTTTCACTTGGGATAGTTTTTTTATATCTATTTCTATTTTTCAAATGTTTTATGAATTTTTGTATAAAACTGTCTTTTGAGAGTTTTGTTTTACTGCTTCCGTTTCTGGAATAGGGTTCAACATCTGATGAAGATTTCGTTAATGATTCACGTTCAATATGATTATCTAATAGATTTCCAGCTTGTTTATAACGATAATCCAAGATTAACTGATAGTGATTCATAATAATATTTTTTATTTCAGTTTTTCTATCTGAAAGATAATTCCAAAGATTGCCGGATTCTTGTCTGATTAGAGAAGCAGGTATTCCGACAGGCAAATCGGAGGGCAAAACTAACCATTTGATTTGCCTGATTTGTGTCCGATTTCGGGAAAATAACATAAGTTCAGGTCGGATTAAATGGATGTTAGGTTTTAACAGGTGTTCATTAAGTACGGCTAAATTGTCTGTAATGATTTTTAGAAGTGAAAGACAAAAAGATTTTTGCAGATCGGAATCAGTTGTTTTAAAATTTTCAGATTCACACCAATTAAATACTGTGTTTTTATCAGATGGCATGTTGAATAAAATGTAATGTAATTGTTTTTTCGAATCGGAGATTTTAACAAAATCGAAACAAAAATCAAAATTGAGTTGTAACAAATGCAGAAGTTCCGACTCCTGCATTTGTTCAAGCTTTTTAATATCTAAACGAATGTACCTTTCCATCTTACTCCCAGTTCATCATTGTATTAATAATTGATAGCATCGATTATTGAGTAATCGAAAACCTTATTAATCAAACTTTTAGCAAAGCTTGACAATTGAGTTCTGAAGATTAAGGCAACTGCAACCAGTACTGCAATAATCAATACAATTTCCAAAGTGCCTAAACCCTGATCATCTTGTAATTTTTTTTGAAAATCCTTGATTTTTAACATGATATTTCCTTTCAGTTTTTAAAGATTGATTAATAATAATCAGTTTGATTTCGTTGATTAATATTAATCTGTTTTATTGTGCTGTTCAGTTGATTAATAAATATTCTGTTTAATTATTCAGTTGATTAAATCGATTTGTTCATCAGAAATAAATTTAACTGCAGTTAAAAATGAAATTAAAGCTGCAAGTTACTCATACTGGCTATGGCCGGTAACATGGCCATAACGATTACAATAAATAGATCTGTTGCCATAGGCAATAACAAACCCATGTTTTTGGTCTGCAAACGACGACGCATTGCGTTGCGATATAATTGCCAACTTGCATTGGCTTGTAAATCCAGAATATCTAAAATTTCTTGTCCACCATCCCGATCATAACGTACCATTAATTGTAAAACGGAGGCGATTTCCTCTTGAGGTAAATTTTCTGTTACCTGTAATACTGCAACAGCTGCACTTTCTCCAACACTTAGAGCATGTTTGACTTGAGCCAGATCAGATTTAAGTTGAGAGTTAACATTATGTTTATAGGAATTAATCATTAATCTGAGACTGCGGTCAAGGCTGATTCCGCTGCGTAAGAGTATAACCATGGAATTCAGAAAGTTCGGATATTCAAGTCTGATCTGCTGTTTCAAATTGTTTTCTCTTTGTAAAAGGTCAAAGTCTTGAATAAACCAAATGAATAACGGAATAATCAGTAATGCAGACCATGAGATCATTCTGAGCCAACCAAAGACACAGGCAATTAATGTGAAAACAAAGGTAAGCAATAATTTTCTTTTAATATAAGTTTGCCAAGCATGAGGTTTGTTTTGAGATAATATTCTTACAGTTTCAGCTAAACGATAACCAAGTTTGGCAGGAGCATAAGTTAAGATGAATTGTGCTGTGAATGTTACAATTTTTGATTTTGATTTGTTCCCTGTTAATTCAATGAAAATGTCTTTTTTCTTAAAGTTTGCCGGGTTTTGTGCCAAAATGATTAAAGTCCAACAGATTGCCAGGTGTGAAACAAGGAAGATAATCGCCAACAACGGTCTGCTCCAATTAACTTCAGATAATGAACCCGCATATGAAGAACTGTTTTTAATAAGTATAAATGAAAATAAAAACGGTAAAAACATCAGAATGATTGCTTCGCTGTTTTGAGCATTTTGTTCGGCTTTAATATCTTTTTGCATTTGAATTTCCGCATTTAATGTGCGATGTGTTTGTTTGACGAAAACATCCAAACGACCGCCATAATGATTGAGGTAAGGTAAGACATCAAAAAAAGCATCACTTGTTTTACAGTTGAATTGATTTTTCAGATTAAGCAAACAACGGTCTAAATCAAGTTGAGCTTTCATTCCTTGATTTAACTGTTTCAGGCATTTTATCAAAATACTGTTATATCCCAATTCTTCTTTTAGACGACCGGATGCTTCTAGCAATGAAGTTTCCAAGGTATGTCCGGCAGCCAGCCGACTGCTCAAATATTCGAGCAATATTTTATATTGTTCGATTTTTGCGGAGGCCGTTCTGCTTAAAACAAACTTCGTCAAACCACAGCAGATAATCAGAGTTGCCGGAATCAATATCAGGATGCTTTTATTTTGAAAATCGATCCAGGTCAAAGATGATAAATAAACAAATAATGAAGCGGGCAATAACATAGTTAAAAATTGTTTCAGATAAGGCATATTAATTCATCTCCTTGTCGTTTATATAAAGGTTCAATTTTAAATTGCTGATTTTCGTAGCCTGTAATACAAATGATTTCTTCAACGATTCTTTTGCCATCAGGTAATCTGGTTAAATGAACATTAACATCAAGTGCTGAGGCAACTAATCGGCGGACGGCATCCCAGGGCAGGCTGGAAGACATGAGAATCATCAGGCTGATTCGATCCAACATTTCTAAACTGTTATTTCCGTGTCCGGTCGACATTGATCCCGGATGACCGGTGCTCATTGCCTGAATCATTTCGAAAGCTTCACTTCCTCTGATTTCTCCGACTAGAATGCGGTCCGGTCTCAGTCTTAATGAAGAACGAATTAATTGATCAAGAGTAATGGCTCCCTGACCGTCCGGACCGCATTCTCTGGCTTCCAAACGTACAAGATTATTAATTCCCTGTAAATCCAGCTCCAGGTTATCTTCAATTGTGACTATTCTTTCCTGTTTGCCGATGTAGGCTGAAAGTGCATTAAGAAAAGTTGTTTTTCCTGTTCCGGTACCACCGGAAATAAATATATTTTTTTTGCTTTTAACGAAATCAATCAATGTATTTGCAGCATGTTCCGTCAATGACCGATGTTCTGTTAAAGATTCCAAACGCGGTTTGATTCCTGTAAATCTTCTGATTGTCATAACCGGTCCCTCGGGTGCGGCAGGAGGCAGAACCGCATGAATTCGTGAACCGTCGGCCAAGCGCATGCCGTTAATCGGATTCTGTTCATTAATTAATCGGTTGGCCTTACCGAAAAATCTGGTTATAACATGAGTTAAATGTTCGGCATGATCAAATTGCACGGAAGTTTGATAAATTCGACCGTCTCTTTCCACGAAGATTGTGTCTGCTCCGTTAACCATAATTTCAGTGATTGAATTATCGTCAATAAACGGTTGCAACAAATCTAAACCGCGCATTGTATTAAATAATTGATTGATCAACATTCTTCTTTCCGGCAAATTTATTTGCGATATGTCCGGATATTCAGTTACCAGTTTTGCTAACAATTGTTTTAGTTCAACATCGGACAGGTGGTCAATTTCAGTATGTTTAGCAATTAAATGCTCAATGAATTTTTGTCGTTCTTGATGATTTAACATATTGTTATACCTGCTTTATTTGAATAATTTATTTATAGTTGTTTTATCGTACTTGTTCAGATAAATCGGCCGGAGCGCTTGTCAATGACCATCTGATGAATATCAGTTAAAGCAACATTCCGGGGAAAAGCCGTTTTGGCTAGTTTTTTAGAACGATTGGTTCGAATGTGACGGCTGAGCTTTTTTGAGCTAAGAATGTTGCTATTTCTGTTTTAGCAATACGTACGCCGTAACTGTCTTCTTCTCCTAAATCAAGATGACATACATCGCATACTGATGCTAAATCTTTAACCAAATGGAAAGGCTTGGCTTCAATATCTATTAAACCGATACTGTTTTTCTCATGTTGATTAATAAATTTTTTGAATAATTTTCCGATAGTTTGAATTGATTGATGTTCATAGGCAAAAACATCATCTGAGACTGTATTGCTGCGGGATATGAAAATGCCGGATTTTTGTTTTTCAAAAATTAATCCGAATTCTTTTTCAGTGATTTCAATGCCTTGTTCTATTTGTAAAATAAGGTCGGATAAATCAGGTCCGGTGTGAAAAACAGCTTGATAATTCCATAAATACAAAGGTTTAATCGGTAATATAAATATTTTATTACCTTCAGTTTTTTGCTCTGTTAACCATTTTTGAAAAAAACGATAACGGATTTGCTGATTAAAAGTGAACAGCAAATGAATTCGGTTCGGTATTTTTTCGATTCGCTGTTCGACTTGATCAAGTTTGTATAAGATCTGACACAACCAATCTGTGATGGTGGTTCTGCGTGATAAAGTCAAACAGTTTAGTTCAATTAAATCTGAAGTTATCGGTTGTTGTTTGAAACAGACAACTATGTCATTTAGTTTAATGATTTTGGTTTTATCAATTTTGTTTAACTGATCTGTATATCGGTAGTCAGAAAAATAACTTGCATGAATTATCAGCAAGTCATAATCATTTTTTAATTCTGCCGGTGAAATCAACAGCTTAATCTCTGCAAGCGGCTTTAATTTCGGATTAAGTTGTTTTTGTAATTTTTCTGCATATTTTTGATTCGGATCAATAAAATATATTTTTTTCATATTACTTCTCGCTTATCTATTTTTGTAAATTCAGAAAACAAAATATAATTTTAGTTAACAGCCTTGATGTTCAGTTGAAAGTTAATTGATCTTTTATTTTTGAAGTGAGGTAATTTAATAATTCAGCTGCAGATATTGTACCTTCGAAATTTAGTCTGAATGGCAGGTTTATTTGAGAAATAATAATAAAATTCAGAAAAGTGAGAAACCGGATATTTTCATGTGCTTGACAGTTATTTGATCTCATGTTAGGTTAAACAAAAGTAAAAATAAATTATTCTTATCCAGAGTGGTGGAGGGAACGGCCCTATGAAACCCGGCAACCCTAAGACGGTGCCAATTCCGGCAGGTAATACCTGAGAGATGAGTTAACATAAGCTTCTCCGGGTGAGAGGCTTTTTTTATGAGAAAGAGTGAGAAAGGTTGATAAATATGGCAAGAAAAAAGTTTTTTTCTTCGGAGTCAGTTACAGAAGGGCATCCGGATAAAGTCTGTGATCAGATTTCCGATGCGATTTTAGATGCGGCTTTAACTGATGATCCGAACGCGCGGGTTGCATGTGAAGTGATGGTCAGCACCGGTTTGGTTTTTGTTGCCGGAGAAATTACAACTACTTCTTATATCGACATTCCTCAAGTAGTACGAAATACGATTCAGGAAATAGGTTATACAGATCACCGTTTAGGATTTGATTCCGATTCATGTGCCGTAATAACTTCAATTGATGAACAATCACCGGATATTGCCCAAGGTGTGGATCAAGGATATGAAAAACGTATGGGTGAATCAGATGACGGTTTATCAGGCGGTGCCGGAGATCAGGGGATCATGTTCGGTTTTGCAAACAAGGATACACCGGAATTTATGCCATTACCGATTTCTTTAGCTCATAAACTGGCTCAACAGTTAGCTGTTGCGAGAAAAACCGGACAAGCAAAAACATTTTTACCTGACGGTAAATCTCAAGTTACGGTTGAATATGAAGATGATCGGCCGGTTCATATCGATACGATAGTAATCTCAACTCAACATAGAGAATCAAGCAGTCTGCAGGAAGTTGAACAAGAAGTATTAGAATATGTTTTGAAACCTGTTTTACCGGCAGACTTATATGATGAAAAAACCAGAGTTTTGATTAATCCTACAGGACGTTTTGTAGTTGGCGGTCCTGAAGGTGATACCGGATTAACAGGCAGGAAAATTGTAGTTGATACTTACGGCGGATACGGCAGGCATGGCGGAGGTGCTCTATCCGGCAAAGATCCGACAAAGGTTGATCGATCTGCAACTTATGCTGCCCGTTATGTCGCTAAAAACATAGTTGCAGCAGATTTGGCAGATTCTTGTGAAGTACAGATTGCATATGCCATAGGAGTTGCAAGACCGGTTTCGATTTTCATTGATACTTTCGGCACAGGTAAGATTGCAGATCAAGATTTGGAAAAAATCGTCCGGGATAATTTTGATTTAAGACCGCAAGCCATCATTAAAAATTTTGATTTGCTAAAACCGATTTACAAACAAACAGCAGTTTATGGTCATTTAGGACGTTCGGATATAGAATTTCCCTGGGAAAAAACTGATAAAGCGGATCTGTTAAAAATTGCTGTTCGAAAAATCAGATAAATGTTAAATTTTCTGCGAGCTGAAAGTTGCCTTATCTGCAATCTTTCTGCCGGTAATAATTTTTCTCGGCAGAGTGAATTGTTACGTTTAGGTGTGCTGGAAAACAAAAAAGACAATCCTCATTTGTTATTCCTTAAACGGCATACATGCAAAGATTGTTTAGTTCATTTACCTTTGTTATTTCCGGAGAATACTTGGTGTTTTGAACATACGGATCTTGAGGTAAAAGCTTTATTCTCGTATAAAGAGCCGATCAAACAATTGCTTTTAAGTTATAAATTTCATCATAATCTTTATTTGGCAAATTGGTTTGCCGCGATTATGTTTCTGGCATGGCAGCGATTTTGGCTGCAGCTCTCGAAGCAATCTGTCATAGTACCTGTTCCTTTAGGTAAAAAAAGATTACGGCAAAGAGGATTCAATCAAGCAGCCGTAATAGCTGAAATAATAGCCGAATTTGCTAACTTGAAAATTGTGCCTGATTTGTTAATTCGTCAACGTGAAACTGCACGACAAACTGAAATGCGCAATAAGACGGCCAGGCAAACTAATCTGAAAGATGCATTTATAATTAATCCTGAAGCGAGTAATTTTATACAAAAAATTAAACAAGATAATTTACTAATAATTATATTTGATGATGTGACAACGACCGGTACTACAATTTTGGAAGCGGCAAAACCTCTGTTAAATACAGGCATAAAAACAAGTGCGGTAGTCGTAGCGACAGAACATCAGAGAAAATCTTGAACTGTTGAGCATTATTTTGTATATTATAAGTACCCTTGGAATATAAGTCGCTTCGTATTTGAACCTACAACGTTTTTAGGGGAGTCCGGAGTCGATGCGGAATACGATTTAAGCCTTTCGGAAAAGTCAAAGACCGCCGCAGGACACCCACCTGGTCATGAGGCTAGGTTTCAAAAGAAGTGCGTTTTTAAGGGTTTTTATTAATCCGGAATTTAGCTTGGAGGCGTCTAATGCGCATATACAATGATTTAACAAGAAAAAAAGAGAAGCTCGTTCCTCAACGTGAAAACCATATTACAATTTATGTTTGTGGCCCGACGGTCTATGATTTATTTCATTTAGGTAATGCCAGACCGTTTGTTATCTATGATACGTTGCGTCGTTATTTACTATATAAAAACAAAGAAGTTACTTATGTGCAAAACTTTACCGATATTGATGATAAAATGATCAATCGTGCTCAAGCCCGCAATATTACGGTTAAGCAATTAGCAGAAGAAATGATTGAAGAATATTTCTATGATGCTGACAATCTCAATGTAATGCGTGCCGATCATCATCCGAGAGCAACTGAAACAATTCCGGAAATCATTGAAATGATTTCCACTCTGGAAGAAAAAGGTTATACATATGTCTTAAATGACGGTGTTTATTTTGACACATCCAAATTTGAAGATTACGGCAAACTTTCAAAACGTGATCTGGATGATCAGGAAGCCGGAGCTCGGGTAGATTTGCTCGATGACAAACGGAATTTAAGTGATTTTGTTCTTTGGAAATTCAAAAAAGAAGGCGAACCGGCTTGGGAATCACCTTGGGGTGAAGGCAGACCGGGTTGGCATATTGAATGTTCGGCAATGAGTAAAAAATATTTAGGCGATACGATTGATATTCATGCCGGCGGAATGGATTTAATGTTTCCGCATCATGAAAATGAAATTGCCCAGAGTGAAGCTGCGAACGGCAAACCTTTTGTTAATTACTGGATGCATAACGGGTTTATCAATGTAGATAATGTCAAAATGGCAAAATCCGGCGGAAATTTTTTCCTGGTACGTGAATTAGCCGGTGAGTACGGTTATGACGTTTTACGGTTTTTTATTTTACAAGCTCATTATCGGATGCCGTTGAATTTCGAAGAAGAGCCATTAATGGCAGCTACTCATGGTTGGCAGAGAATTCAGCGCAGTGTTGCAAACATAGATTTTTTAATTACAAATGCAAGTCCCGAATACGATCAAGCTCAATCAGCAGAATTGACGGATTATGTTACTGCTACAGTGGAAGAATTTGAACGAGCGATGGATGATGATCTAAATACTCCTGATGCATTTGCCGCAATTTTTAATTTGGTGCGACATGTCAATACTATTTCTGCCGATTATGTTTTGAGTGCTGCTTCCTTGCAAAAGGCTCGTAATTGTATTGTTGAATTGTGCGGTATTTTGGGTTTGGATGCGGAGAATAAAGCTGAAGACGAAATCCCGGATGATGTTCTTGAACAGGTGAAGCTGAGAGATCTGGCCAAAGCGGAGCGGGATTTTGTTACGGCTGACAGAATAAGAGATGAGCTTAATGCATTAGGTTATAAAATTGAGGATACTCCCCAAGGACCTAAAGTAAGTCGGGAAGTAAGGAATTAATAGTGAAAACATTGGATTTACCGATCTCAACTTTGGCTTATATCGGAGATGCGGTATATGAATTACAAATTCGTTTATCATTATTAAAATCATGTCCTGCAAAAGCCGGTCCTTTACATAGTGAAGTGATTAAATTGGTCAATGCGGAAGCTCAAGCCGAAGCTTTACAGTTAGTCTTGCCATTTTTGACAGAATCTGAAAGTCAAATAGTCAAAAGAGCAGCTAACCAATCGGTTCCTTCAGCACGGAATGTAGATCCGGCAGATTATCGTCAAGCAACTGCATTTGAAGCTTTGATCGGTTACCTTTATCTTGAAGAAGATTTTGAAAGATTATTTGATATTTTAAGTAAAGCTAATCCGGATATAGAATTTAACGGATCAGGAACAATATAAACAGACAATATTTCGGAGTTTATTTTGGCTAAAAGCAAGAAGAACAATAAAGAAAATCATAAACTTGAAAATAACAATCCTGTGAATTATCTCGATCGGATTGAAGGTCGTAATCCTATTAGTGAAGCGTTAAAAGCAGGTCGTTCAATCAATAAGGTCTGGGTTGCGAAAACCGATCAACGTCGAGATAAAAGATTACATGAATTAATTGTTGAATGCAAAGATCAAGGTGCAATTATTATTGAAGTAGAAAGAAATGTTTTTGCAGGAATGGCGGAAACGCCGGGACATCAAGGCATTATTGCTCAAGTTTCTCCTAAAGATTATGTAGACCCTTTTGAATTGATTGATGAGCTCAAGGCTAAGGGCAAGCAGCCTTTTATCCTGATTTTGGATAGTCTGCAAGACGGTTACAATTTCGGTTCGATTCTGCGAATTTCCGAAGCGGCAGGTGTCGATTTGGTTGTTATTCCGGAACGACGTTCAGTTACTGCTGATGCTCATGTAGCAAAAGCTTCCGCCGGTGCGATTGAATTTGTACCAATCGCCAGAGTTACTAATCTGGCAACATTCATTGATAGAATTAAAGGACAAAACTTTTGGATTTACGGTACGGAAGTTGATCGTGCGGAAAATTATCAAAATGTTGATTATCAAGGCTCAATTGCTTTGATAATCGGTAATGAAGCAAAAGGTATGAGTGATAATCTGAAAAAACGTTGTGATTATTTGGTTAATATTCCGATGTATGGTCGGATTAACTCTTTGAACGCAGCCGTTGCCGCAGGAATTATTGTTTTTCAAGCAGTTGAACAGCGTAAGCAGTAGCAAGCAAGTAAGCAATAGAATTTAGTTTGCAAAAAATGAAATAGATTAATGATCCGATGCCGAATAAAAAATATGAAAAACTGACAGACCAAGAATTAATTTCTTTAATAAGAAATAACGATGAGCAGGCAACAGAGGTTTTGCTGAAAAGATATAAAAATATGGTCGCCGGCAAGACAAGACGTTTGTTTTTGCAAGGTGGTGATCAGGAAGATTTAATCCAAGAGGGTATGATAGGTTTATATCGGGCAATATTCAGTTTTGATATAAAACAAAATATACCATTCAGGAATTATGCTTCAGCTGTGGTCGATTCAAGATTGTATGATGCAATCAGAACTGCTGCCAGAAAAAAGCATCAACCGTTGAATGAAAGCTTATCTTTGGATTATTCTTACAATGACAGTTCAGAGAACGAACCGATATCTCTGTTTGATGTTCTCTCTGATGAATCGGCTTTAACGCCTGAAAGTATGTTGTTGGATAAAGAGATAAGAATAAATTTTGAGAATTTTTTGCGAAATTATTTGAGTAAGTATGAAGATCAAGTTGCCAGTTTATATTTACAAGGTAAAACGTATCGGGAAATTGCAGAAAAATTGAACGTTTCAACTAAAAGTGTGGACGGAGCGTTACAAAGAGTTCGCAGGAAATTAAGCGAATATCGTGATAAACTAGATTTATGAGATTGAGAATATTCAACAGACAAATAACAGGAAATAAGGTTCAGCGAATTTCAGCTGTTTTTTGCTGTTTTTTTATTTCGCTTTTATTACTGTCCGGTTGTTTGAGTATAGGCTCAAATTCAATTCGTACCGACAATACAACTAAAAATAAAGCGAAGCCTCCTTATGAAATTGCCACCAATGACGATGGTCAAATTACGGATATTTCGCTTTTGTCGGCATTGATTGATGCAATCAACAATATTGCCAGTGTTCAAGAAGTATATTCTGCAATACCTGAATCCGGCAAAACAGATCTTTCGATGAATGATTTTTCACTTTACATTGAAGCTATATCTCATCCGGAAAAAAAAGAAATTATCGAATTTTGTCGAGTTCCTGATGATTTGAAACGTCAAATTACAATTGATATCAGTACAACTTTATCCGGTTTGGTGTTGGAAGCCGAGAGTACTGAGTATTATGAATTAATATTTTCAAAAGATACTCAGGAAGTTGATGGAGAAAATGATCAGGAAACAGAAGTAGTCTCAACAATTATCGGAATTCAGCATGATGCAGAAGGCTTGCCTTATTTATCTGCAAGTTGGATTAAAGAAGTAAATCAGATTTATGAATTTTCCCGTTTTTATTTCAGGGCTTTGGATGATCGGGATAAGAGCATGTTATCCTGGCTATTATTGCAGGCGTATCCTGAACAAGTTGAAGATAAGATTTCCGAGATAGAGAATAATAAAGCGCAACTTTTGATCGATTATTATCGTTTAAGTGTTGAAACCGAACCGCTAAACAGTGTAGCTCATCTATTGATGCCAAATTCCATTGAATATCGGCAGGAGTTGACAAGTATGACGAAGAGTCAGAAAAATTTTCGTACTTGTACATTTAAGCAAAACAACAATTTGATTTCCGTATCCGAGCCTTATCCTGACAGAATAAAAAATCAGCATTTAAATCTATACTATGAGGATACTTTTTTATTATCTTGGTCAAGTAACGGTGTCAGAGAAATATATTCCAGTGAAAAATTTAACAACCTGTTAGGAAAACCCGAGATTAAGCAAATTGAAATGGAAGATCCTTTACAATCAGGGGCGGCTTTTTGGGAAATACAATATGATCAACTGACTATGATTATCAAGGGACTGGCTGATCCGAGTAATGATACGTGGTCGGGAATTGTCGAACAATTTGAACTGAATGAAAAATCTGAAAAATTAAGTTTAGGATCTGCGAAAGGTGGAACGGATTCATTGTATTACAACATGGACTTAAACGATTTTTATATGAATTATCCGTTTTCTCCGGAATCAAATTATGTAATTCCGGGGAATCAGCAAGGCACAAAAATGGAATTGATCGTTCAAGCTGAAAATTCAAAAATAACCAGAATAATTATTCGTGCCATTTATGATCAAGTAAATACGTAATAAAATTCAACAGGAATAATGAGCAGAGAAACAGGTGAACCGATGCGTTTAATATTTCTAGATTTTATCAATATTGAAGATAAAATATCTTTACATGATTATTTGATCGAAAAATTTAATCTGCCGGATTATTATGGCAGAAACTTAGATGCTCTATGGGATTGCCTGATGGAAATTTCCGACTATACCTTAATTGAAATGCAAAATATTTTTGCTTTATACGGAAAACTGGGAGATTATTCAGCCAAGTTTCTCAAAACCCTGGATGATGCAGCTCTCGAAAACTCATACATCTGGCTAAAAGTATTAGAATAGGACATTAATAAGTCAAATTCTTTGCTGCCGGAGAACTCAGCCATTCGCCCAAATCGATTACATATTGATTTGCCAGTTTTCTGATTTCAGCTTGATGATGTGAACTAGCTTGATCAAAAACACCAATGGTCGGCAACCCCATTTTGTTTGCAGTTTTAATCGCATGTAAACCATCTTCAAACAAAACGGTATTTTCTTTTGGCGTACCTAATAGTTGCAAAGCTGCAATGAAAATATCAGGTTCCGCTTTAGTTTTACCGATTTCAGGTGAAGTGACAATCCCGGAAAAATAATCATAGAAACCGTGCTTCTTCATTGCTCCTTCGCAAAGGCAACGTTCGTTTGTAGTAGCAATGACTATGGGAATACCGGATTTATTCAAATATTCCAAAGTTTCTTTAGCGTACTTTTTGGGTATGATTTCATTGATATAAATATCTGTTTGATGATCCATTATTTTTTTATACAATTGTTCCGGAGAATAATTTAAATTATATCGTTTAATCATGTATTTGCTTGCTGTTTCAAAAGTATCGGCAAATAAAATTTGAGCTAAGTTCGGTTCCGGCTCTATGCCTAATTTTTCCAACATTATCGACGGCATAGCATTTAAGCTTGGCATGCTATCAAGTAAAACTCCGTCAACATCAAAGATTACAGCCTCGATTTTTTTACTCATTAATAATCACCTTTAAGAACAAAACTCTATTATTAAGATAACAAAATCCGAATATGATTTGTTTGATTAATCTTAGTTCTGAAAAATTCAAATAACATCAAATATCCATCCTACCATATAAAAACAACTTCTGCTAACTTATAAAATTTCAGAAAATCTATCTGTTATATCTATTTCGGCAATTCATTTTATGAATGATAAAATATTATTTATGAATGACCGGAATATTAATTGATATTGATTTTAGCAAAATGCACATTTTATTAAACGAAAATGTATCAATACATCAAAAAATAGTTCAAACAGTTCAAAAAATTGACTAAAACAATCGAAGAAACTATTCTTTACCTGAATACTAATAGTATAAGATCAGAAAAACGCTTTTAGGAGAACAATTATGACTTTGTTTGAAGTTACTCAATATGATAGAGAAATTTATGAAAGAAAAATCAAAAATTATTTACCGGAAAACATAATAGATATTCACACTCATGTGTACCAAAAATATGATTCTAAGATTCTTGGCGATCAATCCAGAACGGTGAGTTGGCCAAATAAAGTTGCACAAGAGAATCCGGTTGAAGATATTATTAAAACATATGAATTAATGTTTCCCGATAAAAATGTAGTTCCGTTAATGTTTATGGATGCAAAAAAAGCTGATCAGGCATTTCGTGATCAAGGAAATGCTTATTGCAGGCATGTTTCGGAAGAGACCGGATTTCCTGCACTATATTTCTCTCATCCAATAGAAGAACCTGAAGAATTGGAACAAAAAGTAATTTCCGGAGGTTTCTTAGGTCTTAAATCTTATCTCAATCTTGCTCCTGATTATTTACCGGTCAATGAAATACGAGTATTTGATTTTTTCCCGAAAAGTCAATTAGCTGTTGCGGATAAAAATAAATGGATCATAATGCTGCACATTCCTCGTGACGGACGTTTGGGTGATGAAGTAAATTTGGCTCAGATTCAAGAAATTGCGGCAGAATTTCCAAATTTAAAGTTAATCATCGCTCATGTCGGCAGAGCATATTGTCCTGAGAACATCGGGAACGGTATGAAAGTGTTGAGTGAACTTCCGAATGTGTATGTAGATTTCTGTGCTAACTGCAATCAATATGTTTTTGAAGAACTAATTAAAGCCGTTGGACCAAAGAGAATTCTGTTTGGCAGTGACCTTCCGATATTGAGAATGAGAACGAGAAGAATATGTGAAAACGGTACATACATTAATTTAGTTCCGCCGGGATTATACGGAGATGAATCAGTTGATCCGCATTTAAGAGAAGTCAGTGAACAAGAAGCAGAAAAAATTACATTTTTCTTATATGAAGAGATCATTGCATTCCTGGAGGCATCACGCCAAGTTGGATTAAATAATGAGGATATAGAGCGAATTTTCTATGGTAATGCCAAAGAATTGCTTGATAGTTTTAAGTGAAAGATTAATTTTAGTTAAAAATAAATGTTTTTGGGAATGAGATATGTACGGTTTGTTAGGAATTGATGTTGGTACCAGCGCTGTTAAAAGCTCTTTGTTTACAACAAAAGGGGTCCTTTTAGGGACAGAAAGTTTTGAATATCCCACAATATATAATGATTATGGGCTGGTCGAGCAGAATCCTGAAGATTGGTGGAAAGGTATAGTAGTTACTGTTAACAAGTTGTTAGAAGACAATAAGATTAATGTTGTGGCATTAGCAATGTCTACCCAGGGAGGCACTTTAGTACCGGTAGATTCTGATAACAATCCTACGCACCCGGCGATTGTATGGAGTGATGAAAGATGCAAAACGGCCAGATCAAAGATTTTAGAGAAATTTACAGAAGATGAAATATACGAAATAACAGGTTGGAGGTTAAGTTCAGGCTTAAATTTACTGCAAATTTTAGAATTGAAAATAAATAATCGAAGTGTATTTGATAAAACAGTGTCATTTTTGTCCGTACCGGATTATTTGGCAGTTAAGTTAACAGGTAAATGTGTCATAGACTTCTCCAATGCTGGCATCAATCAACTCTATGATGTCAGAGATAATAAATGGAGCAAAGTTTTACTTGATTTTGCGGGAATCAGTGAAAATCAATTAGCTCAGTTGTCTGACTCCGGAATTGTTATCGGTAAAATAAAAAGAGAAGTAATCAAAGAGCTTGGCATATCTTCAGATGCGGTCTTAGTTACCGGTGGTCATGATCAATACTGTGCCGCATTGGGTGCTGGTTT
This sequence comes from Clostridiaceae bacterium, assembly GCA_012838795.1. Lineage (GTDB taxonomy): Bacteria > Bacillota > Clostridia > Saccharofermentanales > DTU023 > UBA5436. The sequence goes on from DUOO01000015.1 coordinate 44,679, forward strand.
GACCAATCCCGGTGATGTTTTGATCGGATCGGGGACAGCGTGGACAGTAAATCTGCCGACGAAACTTCCCAAGGTTGATGTCAATTCAGGGAATACATTCAGTAGACACGTCATACCGGGATTGTACGGTACGCTGATATCTTTAAGTTTTGGCGGTCAATCATTAGAGTGGTTCAGAACTTTATTATTAAATAATAGAAAAAGTGACTTCTCTCTTTCGTATAAAGTTATTGATGAAAACGTCGGGAAAAGAAATATTGATCGGCAGTTGATTTTTATACCGTTTTTCAATGGTATTTCTCATAAGATTAACTGTCCGGAACTAAGCGCCGGATTCTTAGGAATTAAATCAGGACATGATGCCTACGATTTAATACGAGCGATTATGGAAAGTGTTGCAATGTATGCAGCCTATCTGATTACTATACTTTCAGATAACGGTATAGTAAACAAGGTAGTTTTGACTGGCGGAGCAGGGAATAGTGATGTCTGGGTAAAGATGGTGGCTGATACTCTTAATCTTCCTGTCATTGTACCAAATAATAAAAATGCCTCTTCCAGAGGAGCTGCGATGTTGGCAGGAATCGGAGCCGGCATATTTACCAATCACCAAGAAGCAATAGATGTGTTTTTAAATGAAACAAATGTAAAAGAGAAGATCATTTATCCTGGTAAGAATCATCAATTAATGTTTAAAAAGCAGAAACTATTTATTGAGATGTTGGAACATCTAACGATATTTTACAAGTAGTTTTAATGTAATAGTATAACAAGAGGACGGAGAAGAGATACATGAAAAAATTACCTGCATCACCATTTTTTGAAACAAGTGTCAAAAATTATATCTATGGACAAGACGCTATCGACTATGCATTAGCGGTTGAAGAAGCAGCAAACAAATATGATGTAGATGCTTTGTTCATTTCACCTTTAACGGAAATTCGAACAATAGCTGAAAAAACCGAACGTTTAATTATCATAGCCGCCTATATGGATCCGATCAGACCCGGCAGAGGTATCGCGGATATTTTGCCTGAAGCAATCAAAGCGGCGGGTGCCCACGGGGTATTACTCAATCATATTGAGAAGCCGATGTCATTAAAACAAATTGAAGCAACTATCATCAGGGCCAATGAACTGGATTTAATATCATTTGCCTGCGCTGATTCAATTGCTGAAGCTAGGGCGATTGCTCAGTTCAATCCGGATATTATTAATCCGGAACCGTCTGAGTTGATTGGCTCAGGTCAAGCAAGTGACATGACATACGTTATTAAAACATTAGAGGAGGTAAAGAAAGTATCACCGGATATTTTAGTCGAACAAGCAGCAGGTATTACTAAAAGCAGTCAAATATATGATTTCATCATGGCGGGTAATGACGGAGCCGGTTCAGCATCCGGTATCTTAAAATCACCGGATCCATATGCGTTGCTTGATGAAATGATTTATTACGTAAGTTTAGCAAAAAAAGAATTAAACAAAGTCAAATAAGCGGAGAAGATAAATGAAAATATTTAATCATATTATTAATTGCAGTTCAACCGGAAAACGTCCCACTTTTCATAATCTGTCGGAAGAGATCCGTGAGTTTGTGAAAAATACAGGAACAGAGAATGGACAATGTTTAGTCTATTCACGCCATACTACTTGTGCAATTCTCATAGACGAAGAATCTTTTGATAAATCATATTCAGGTTTAACTTTTCTCCAGCAAGACTTAGTGGATGTTTTTGAGAAAACAATTCCTACTTGCAGGAAGGAAGGTCAATATATGCATCCGGGCCCCGAACTGACTATTTTTGCTGCCGAACATGGAGAAGATAAAGAAGGAACCTTAAATACCGATGCACATCTTCGTTCTTCAATTGTCGGCCGCAGTGAAGTAATTCCGATTATTGACGGGAAATTAATATTAGGTGATTTCGGAAATGTGTATTTCATTGATTTTGATCAGACACGAGCCCGAGATCGAGAAGTGATTGTCCAAGTTATTTCATTTGAATGAAATGACTGTATATAAAGAAATCAGAGAAGGAGTTTTTATGAATAAAGAATTTAATTTTAGTCCTGCAACATGGTTGCCGAAATTTGAGCCGGAAGTTCTTGATTATGTTCGTAATATTAAGCGGGAAGACATGGAATATACCAATGAAAACGGTTACAGTGTCAAAGTTGTAATGGATCCTGTTTTACATTTGGTAATGGATATGTTTCACAGAATTTATTTGAGTGATGTTGAGGATAAATCATTTACGATGATATGCCCCAATTCATGGGCCGGTTCTTATTCAGCAATTGCAAATATGATAAATAAATATAATGTAAATTGTCGGAATGTACATGCTTTTGCAATGGATGAATGGGCAGATGAAGACGGCAATGTAGCTCCGTTAACTTATGGTGCAGGTTTAGGCTATTCGTTCAGAAAACATTTTTATGAACAGATAAGAGAAGATTTACGTCCGCCGGTCGAACAATGGCATGTTTTCACAAATGAAAATAAGGGTGACGATGTTTATTCCGAATTAATCGAAGAAGCTGGTGATGGCGGAGCGGATGTAGTATATTCAGCTACCGGGTGGCCGGGACATACAGCATTTATAGATCCGGGAACAGAGGCATTTAAAGCGGATAGTCTCGAAGAATACATAAAGATAGGCTCGCGTTTGGTCGAACAACATCCGCTGACAATTGCTGAAAATTCTTTATTCAATTCAGCCGGCGCATCAGGTGATGTATGGGGAGTACCGCCGAAAGCAGTAACAATCGGACCAAGGGATATTGTGAATGCACGTGAAAGTGTGGAGGTACATTCTTTTGTAAATCCGGGTGGTGATTCTTGGCAAAGAATGGCCTCCAGATTGCAACTTTACGGACCGATTACCATGGAATGTCCGGCAACGATCTTACGTTTAGGTAAAGGTACTTGTTATGTAAGTGAAGCTATTGCCAGACCGTTCAGTGCCTGGACAGCAGGTTTGGAAAACAAGGATTTATAATTATTATTTTCAGGTTACGCGATAGCTAACCGGAATTTCTGCTATTTTCATTTATGGAATAGCAGATATTTACATATTGCAGTAAAAAATTCCTGAATGAACAGAAGTAAACTGAAGAAAAGTGGTTTACCATATCGATGAGCAAACTGCTATAAGTTTAAACAATCAAAAGAGAGGTGATAAAAATGATATTGGATATCACGGGAGTTATTGAGGAAGGTATGTGGAATTATGACTATCCATATCCTGAAATTAATATCAAACCTTTACCAAAAGTAGATTGGGTTGACGGAGAAGTTTTCAGTGAAATTTTTGAAGGATTACATTCTCAAACCGGTACTTATTTAGAAACACCTGCTCATTATTTTGGAAATAACAATAGTTACTTATTAATTGATGTACCCGTAGAAAAATTAGTTTCGATTGATTGTACTGTCTTACAGGTAGCAGATTATAATATTGAAGATTTAAACAACCGGCCGGCAATCACTTTGGAAGATTTGTTAACCTGTGAAGGTGCGGAAGAAATTGAAGAAGGCAATGCTATTGTTGTAGGTACAGGCTGGGGAAAATACTGGAAACATAAAGATTACTTAAATTTATCTCCATTTTTTAAGAGAGAAGCAATAGAATGGATTATAAGCAAAAAACCTTTGCTTTTAGGTTCTGATCTTGCCAGGTGGGAAAACCTGGAAAAGCCGGAAGGCTTTTTTCCTGCTTTCTATAAGGCGGATATTTTAATGGCGGGGCCATTTATCAATATTGAAAAAATAGAAAAAACCAAGTGTAAGCTTACTATTTTACCGTTAAAAGTAGTCAGAACCAGTTGTGCGCCTTGCAGAGCAATAGTTGAGTATTGATATAATTATTAACTCAATGGCGCTCAATGGCAGAAAATCAATCTAATTCAGTTGTATGATCATTAATTTGGTTTTTCCGGGAGAAGAGTAAAGTGAAAAGAAATTTAAAAAACATAATAATTGATTATTTACATCAGTACGGAAAACTTAAGAATAATGATGCAGTTGAATTATTAGATGTTTCCTTATCAACTGTACGTAGATTAATGATTGAGCTTGAAGAGCAAAATTTAGTTACCAGAATCCATGGTGGAGTTCAGTTGAATGGAGATGTGAGCAGATACCTTTTTAGTGAGAAGGAATTAAAAAATGCAAATCAGAAAATTGCGATTGCTGATTTTGCTGCAAATAATTTGATTGATGATCAAGATGTAATATATTTGGACAGCGGTACTACTATTAAGCAATTGGCATTAGCAATTTCGAGAAATTTGTTGTCGGATAATTTAAAAGAACTCACCGTCATTACTAATTCTTTAGCTAACATGGAAATACTAAATGACTTTTGCGAAGTTATTTTAATTGGCGGTATATATAGGGAAAAAAGAAAGGATTTTGCCGGTTTTGCAACAGAACGTTTTCTGGAGTGTTTTAACTATCAAAAAGCTTTTTTCGGTGCGGACGGTTTTGATATTTCAACCGGGTATTCCGGCAATGATCCTTTAACTGCATCGATTAATGAGACTGTAAAAGCCCGTACGAGTTGTAAACATGTTTTGATAGATAGCAGTAAGTTTAATACAATAGGATTTGTATCTTATGCATCTGTAGCTGATATAGATATTTTGATCACAGATGAAAATATCACTGCGGAAAAAAGAAGTCAGTTAGAAGAGAATAACATTAAATATTATGCAGTTGAGTTGTAAATGGCATAATTTATTAATTATTTTATCTGCAATCGATCTATTACCGTATTATAACCGTTGCTGCCGTATTCTAAGGCACGTCTGACACGAGAGATAGTTGCGCTTGAGGTACCGGTGATCTGTTCAATTTCAGCATAGGTTTTGCCTTGTTTGATCAGAGTTGCAACTTGAAATCTCTGTTTTAAAGCAATAATTTCATTTGCTGTGCATAGATCATCAAAGAATTGATAACATTCTTCAATTGTTTTTAATGCCAGTATTCCGTTAAACAAATTGTCTAAAGCTTTGTCTTTTAAACTATCTATATGCATTATGTTCTCCTAAAATAAATATCCGGGTTCTCTTAGCTTGAAACTGATAAAAAAGTTTGTTATTATCTTTGACATCATTGCTTTAGTGCGATAAAGTAATGATGCTTTATAAAAGCATATACTAAATTAATAATAATTTCAATTTGAGGTATTAGGATGTCTAATCAAGAACTACTAAACAGGATATCGTTAGGTTATCAATATACGAAACTTATGGCTGATCAAGGCTACAAATTGATCGATTTAAATATGATTGAACCTTTCAGAATTGAAGACAAGAAATTTCAACCGAGCAGCATTGTTTTCGAACGTGATGAACGGATGTATGCGATTCGCAGTGACTGGACCAGATCTTTATTAAATTTCAATGAAGCATATTTTTTAGCTGATCGGCTGTTTTGTTATTATGGACCGGTTATCAGAAATCATCGTTCATTTTATCAAGCAGGTGTTGAATTATATCAGCCGAATATAGATGAGATTGTTAACAGTATCAAGCTGCATTTAGATTTTGTTCAAGAACAGGCTGAACAACACAATCTGGTTTTACGTTCATTTGTTGCCAACAATGATCATTTGATTGATCTATATTTAGAAAAATATGAGTTAGACAAGAAAATAAGATTTTTGATATATGATAAAAATTTGAGTGAACTGAAAGAAAAATTGGGTATAGACCATCCGTTATACAAAATATTGTCGACCCGAGTCAGTCAACAATTTGATTTAATTCAGCGAGAGTTTTCTGATGACGCTCGAATGAAATTAATCAATGAAATTAAAAATATTGCCGAGCAACATCAAATTAAGTTTATGTTAGATCTGTCGTTCAGATCACCGCAAAGCTATTACAACGGCTTATATTTTCAAGTGTTCTTAAATTACGATACTCCTCTTTTAAGTGGCGGTGAATATAATGATGGTGCATTCGGAATTGCTCTTAATCTGGAAAATGGAGGTTTGGTATGATTACGGTTGCATTACCTAAAGGTCGTTTGCTGAACGATTTCATGGAATATTTAGAGAAACAGGGTTTGGAACATTATTCTACAGGCTTGGATGCCAAATCCCGCTCTTTATATACGACAGTTAATGATGTAAAATTTATTTATGCCAAAGGCAGAGATGTACCGATTTATGTTGAAAACGGCAGTGCCGATATCGGGATTATCGGCTTGGATATTATCACGGAAAATGAATTTAATATTATGAATGTTTCGCGCTTGCCGTTTGGTGAATGTCATTTTTCGATTTGCGGTTTGCCGGGAGTTGAGCGTTTCCGAACGATTGCGACAACATTTAAAAATATTGCTTTTCAATATTTTAAACAAAAACGACAGCAAGTTTCGTTGATTCATCTCAACGGCTCTGTAGAATTGGCTCCGTTACTCGGTTTAGCCGACGGTATTGTAGATATCGTTGAAACCGGAAGTACTTTAAGAGCCAACGGTTTGATAGAATATGAAAAAATAATGGATGTCCATGCACGTTTAATTGCCAATCGTCAAACCTTTTACACAAAAGAGGATGAAATCTATCCCTTTTTGAAAGAGATCGGGGTTTTCGAATAACTTTTTGAAAAATGGAGTTTTTACATAATGATTAAATTGAAACCGATATACAGTTGTGAAGATTTCAGGTCAGTATTTAATGAGGTTGCGGCTGAAACTAATCTTGAACAAACTGAACAAGTAATGCAAATTTTACAAACTGTACGCAAGAATAAAGATCAGGCTTTACGTGAATATACTGCCATGTTTGATCGACAGGAAATTACAGATTTCAGGGTTCCTGTCAAGCTCTTGCAAGAAAGTTATGATGCTTTGAAACCAAGTTTGCAAGATGCATTAAAATTTATTAAACAGAGAATTGAATCATATGAAATTCAAATCAGGCATCAGGATATTGATTTGGGTGAATTCAAATATGTTTATCATCCGCTTGAAAAGGTAGGTTTTTATGTTCCGGGCGGGCAAGCTTTATATCCTTCTTCGGTTTTGATGAGCATTATCGCTGCCAAAGTTGCCGGTGTCTCGCAAATTCATGTAGTAACTCCTACTTATACCGGGAACAATATTACTTTTGCGTCTTTATTTATTTGCGGTGTTGAAAATGTGTATACGGTAGGCGGGGCACAGGCGATCGCCGCATTGGCTTATGGTACGGAAACAATTCCCAAAGTGGACAAAATTGTCGGTCCCGGCAACAGTTTTGTAGCTAATGCCAAACGTTTGGTTTTTGGTGAAGTCGGTATAGATATGATAGCAGGACCAAGTGAAATTTTAGTATATATAGATCAGTTTGCTGATCCTGATGCAGTTGTTTTTGATTTATTTGCTCAGGCAGAACATGATCCGGAAGCCAGGACATTCTTGCTGGCAGAGTCATCCGATTTGTTGGAAATAGTGCGCTTAAAAGCTATAGAGGCTTTACCTGCACAAGTCAGAGCGGAAATAATTGCGAAATCTTTGCAAAACAATCATTATTCAATTGTCGGCAACAGAAACGATTTAATTAATATTATAAATTATGTTGCACCGGAACATGTTTCGATTCAGCATCAGGCCGCAGCAGAAATTATACCGCAAATTAAATATGCCGGAGCAGTTTTCCAAGGTAATTATTCACCGGAGGCAGTAGGTGATTATGTTGCAGGACCCTCACATGTTTTGCCGACAAATCAAAGTGCGAGATTCAGTCACGGTTTGAATGTCAATGATTTTTTGACCAGTCATGCTATTATCAATATCGAACAAAATACTTTTCAAAATATTGTTGATCCGGCGATTGAAGTAGCCGAGGCAGAAGGTTTATTCTGTCATGCGGAAAGTTTGAAAATCCGCAAGAATTAATTATAAAATAATTTATTAATTTCAAAAAATATTAACATAAAGAGTTTAAGATATTAACAATTGGAGATAAACATGATCATAATGAATCGCAATACCAGTCCGCTGAAACCTTTGAGTGAAGAGCAAATCATCAAAGTTGTTCAAAACACAAATTATAATCAATATCCGGATAAAGAAAGACAACGTTTTATTGATATTTATGCTGAAGCTTATGATTTGAATCCGTCTGAAATTGAAGTAGCAAACGGTTCGGACGAGTGGATTCAAAAAGTCGTAATGACTCTCGGACAAAACGGGGTCATGACTTTGAATCCGGATTTTGTAATGTATAAAGTATATACGGAACAAGTCTTACCTGAGATATTAACTGTTGACTGTGAACCGGATTTCTCTTTCGATTTTGCCAAAGTTGTTCAAGCAATTAAAAAGTACAAACCGTCTTTGTTCTTGATTTCTAATCCGCATAATCCGACAGGCGTGATGTTCAAAACGGAAGAATTGCAGCTTTTGGCGGATACAATGGACGGGATGGGGGGTTATTTGGTTTTGGATGAGTGCTATATTGATTTTGCGGTGGATTATGAAAGACCGCAAGGTGAAAACATTGTGCTTTTGCGGACTTTAAGCAAAGTATACGGTATGGCAGGTTTAAGGATTGGCTTGGCGATTGCCCGAGGGGAGACTTTTACCAAAATTAACAGTATTAATCATCCGTATCCATTAAATTCATTATCTTTAAATTTAGCAAGTGAATTATTTTCGGAAAAAGAAAAATTAATTGAGTATAAAAATTATCAATTTGAAAGTAAAAAACAACTAGAGCAAGCTTTGGTACAAGTTGATGATCTGATAACAGTCAAACCGTCACTTGCTAATTACATTTTCACTTATGGCGATTTAGCCGTAGATTTAGCAGAATTTTTAATCGGAAAAGGATTTTTACCCAGGACATATGATACTCCGATTCTTAAGAATGCGGCACGTTATTCAATTATTAAACTTGACGATTATCCGGCTTTGAATGCGGCCATCAGAGAATGGAAAGAAAAACATTAATGTTAAATAAAATAAAAATAGATTGATACTAAGTAATATGGAATGGAGATGTAAATATGTTAAATAAAAAACGCTCGACATTAGAAACTAAAATAGAAGTGAGCATAGCAGATGATCGTGTGGCAAGTGAATCAAAAATAAATACCGGAATCGGTTTTTTTGATCACATGCTGACTTTGTTCAGCTTTCACTCGAATTTATATTTGGAAGTTATTGCAGACGGAGATTTAGAAGTTGATTTTCATCATACGGTAGAAGATATAGGTATTGTTTTAGGTCAACTGATTCGTGAATTATATACTGCGAAGAAGTCATATCAAAGATACGGTTTTTATTACTTACCGATGGATGAGTCGTTGGCAAGAGTTGTTCTGGACCTGTCAGGCAGACCGCACCTGAATTTTCAAGCGGATTTTTCCAAAGCAAAAGTCGGAAATTTCGATGTTGAACTGGTAGAGGAGTTTTTCAATGCGGTTGCGATGAACAGCCGGATGACTTTACATATCGATTTGCTGAAAAAGGGCAATACCCATCATGAAATTGAAGCAATTTTTAAAGCTTTTGCCAGAAGTTTGAGAATTGCCTTAAGTGAAGCGGACGGCGGAGTTCCCTCTTCGAAAGGATTAATCGAGTAAGCGGTGATTTATGTTAATTTTTAACATAAGACGAAAGGGTTATTAAATGATAAAAGTCATTCCGGCTATTGACTTAATTGACGGTCAAAATGTGCGTTTGAAACAAGGTGATTATGAGCAAAAATCTCTGATGCAACGTACACCGCAAGAAGCAATTGAGTTTTACAGTCAGTTTCAACAAGTCGCCAGAATCCACATAATAGATTTAATCGGAGCGAAAGCTCAAGAAGTGAAAGAAATGCAATTAATTTCCGAGTTGAAAAATTTGACCGATTTGCCTTTGCAAATCGGCGGCGGTTTGCGCGATGAAGAGTCTATAACAAATTATGCAAAGCAAGGTATTGATTATTTTATTATCGGAACCAGAGCAATCATAGATATAGAATGGCTGCGTGAGATGACTTCTCTTTATCCCGGAAGGATTTTCGTCGGTTTAGATGCGAGAGTTAATCAAATATATATTAACGGTTGGACCGAAGACAGCGGAATAACCGTAGATCAATATTTGCCTTTAATCGAAGATCTTCCTTTAGCCGGTATCATTTATACAGATATCAATAAAGATGGTATGGATCAAGGTCCGAATTTTGAAAATACGGCGCGAATTAACGGTTTGACTCGGCACAAAGTAATCGCAAGCGGCGGAGTACGTAACAAAGATGATCTCGACCGTTTGTTCAAACTCGGTATATCCGAAGCCGTGGTCGGTAAAGCAGGTCATAAACCTGATTTCTGGGATAATATAGTTTGAAAAATGGAGAATAATAAAAAACAAGATGAAAATAGAAGATAATATTCGTAAAATAATACCCTGTCTGGATTTAAAAGAAGGTAAAGTTGTTAAAGGTACAAATTTTATCGGTCTGAGAGAAATGGGTGATCCTTTGATAATGGCAAAACATTATTGTGCAACCGGTGCTGATGAATTGGCAATTTTAGATATTTCGAAAACTCAAACCGGTGCAGATTTCAATATTGATTTGATTTATGCAATTTCTGCGGCAATTGATATTAAATTGATTGTTGGCGGCGGTATTGCGACTCTGGCAGATATTGCAAGAATTCTCCAAGCCGGTGCCGATAAGGTGAGCATTGCCAGTGCAGCTCTAAGTGATCCGAATTTTATCGAAGAAGCAGCTTCGAAATTTGGTTCGGAGAAAATAATCATTGCTTTTGATATTCAATCGGATTCTGAATCCGGTAAGCATTATATTTATACTCATGGCGGTACAAAAAAATCGGACTGGGAAGTTTTCAGTGCATTGGAAAAATTTACTGACTTGGGAGCCGGTGAATTCTTAATTACCGGAATAGATTTCGACGGTGCAAAACAAGGCTTTGATTTGGAGTTTTTTAAAGAAGCCGCTAAATATACGGATAAACCGTTAATCGCCAGTGGCGGTGCCGGAAAGATCGAGGATTTTATTGAATTATTCCGACAGACATCAGTCAAATCCGGTTTGGCTGCATCAATCTTTCATCAAAATGAGGTCGGAATACCGGAATTAAAGAAAGCCTTAACGGAGGCAGGAATTAAAGTGAGACTATGACAGTTCTGATTTTGACAATAAAAGAAAAACGAGAAAAGAAATGAGACTCAATATGCAACCAGATTTTTCAAAAAACAACGGCTTACTTTCAGTTATTTTACAAGATTATGATACCGGTCAAGTTTTAATGAACGGTTTTATGAATGAGGAAGCTTATGACCTGACGATCCGGGATCAAGTCGTTTGGTTTTATTCCAGATCACGACAAGCACTATGGAAAAAAGGTGAAACCAGCGGAAATTATCAGCATGTCGTCAGTATGTGTCTTGATTGTGATCAGGATGCTTTATTAATTCGAGTCAAACCTGACGGGCCGACATGTCATTTAGGCAATGTCAGCTGCTTTGATGATTATTATTTTACATTGGAAATCTTAGAAAAAACGATTCAAGATCGAATGGAAAATCCGCAAGAAGGTTCTTATACGAAATATTTGATTGAGCAGGGTGTTGATAAAATACTCAAGAAAACCGGTGAGGAAATGACCGAAATATTAATCGCTGTCAAAAACAATGATAAGGCAGAAATTATCAATGAAGCCGGTGATTTGCTCTATCATTTCATTTTATTGCTTAATCAAAACGGTGTAATTTTAGCAGAGGTTAAAGATAACTTGGCTGAACGACACGGCCTTAAACAAAAATACAAACAACGCAAAGAAATAGAACAATGGTAATTGTGATTGATAATTGTACTTGACATGTAAATATTTTAATAGTAAATAAGCAATGCAATTAATTATTTAATTTTCAACATTTTTTAAGTGAACAATGATAGAATAGGCAAGTATTATTTTGACACTGATAAAAGAGCAGTGATGATTAAAGGAGAAATAAATGAATAATCAATCTTTATTCTTGAGTGTCCTCAATCGTGGTAAAGCTAAACAGGTTTTGAGTGAAATGAGGATATTGGGTTTGAAGGGTGGTGTAGTTTTGCTCGGTGAGGGAACTGTTTCCAATAAATTTTTGAAAATTCTCGGTCTTGAGGAAACTCAAAAAGAAATCATTTTTCTTCCGATCGAGTCAAGATTTGAAGATGCAATTCACGAGATGATGCTTGAAAATTTTAATATCCGGCGTAAAAGGCAGGGAATTGCTTTTTCGATTCCGATCAGCAGATTCGGTCATTCGAGCAATCTCGCAGAAAATGAGAGATTTGATCCACAGTGTTTTGAATATCAGTGCATTTTTGTTGTAGTAAATGAAGGACAAGGCAGAGAGGTAATGAATAGTGTCCGCCGGATTGGAGAGGTCGGTGGCACGATTATCCACGGGCGTGGTGCAGGTGTTCCTGCCGAATCGTTTTTTCCGATTAATATTGAACCGCAAAAAGATATTGTGATGCTCTTGGTAAAAAACAAATCGGTTAAAGCGATCAAAGAGTGTTTGGTAAAAGAAATGAATTTAGATGAACCGAGCAAAGGTATTATTTTCGTTTTGCCTGTTTCGCGGATCACCGGAGCTTATCAAGCATAGGAGGAGTTACATGAATTTATTACAATCAAAAACTAAAGAAGTTTCACAATCATTAATTCCGATCGTAATTTTTGTAGCGATCCTGGGCTTGGCCTTTATTCCAATTGATATACCGGTTATGCAAAGATTTATTGTCGGGGCATTTCTGGTTTTTGCCGGACTTTCGATTTTTCTCTGGGGTGTAGATCAGAGTATGGAACCGATCGGCTATCATATGGCACATGAAATAGCGACAAGCAGAAGTCTGATTAAAACAATACTCCTCAGCTTTGCACTTGGTTTTTTAATAACAATTGCCGAACCTGATATCTTAATTCTCGGAGATCAAGTAGAAAGTGCTTCCGGCGGATCATTAGATGCAGGTTTTTTAGTCACGATGATTTCTGTTGGTGTCGGTGTACTGATTTCAATTGCTTCCATTAGAATTCTCAGTAATTTTAAATATAATGTAATGATGACTTTGGTCTATCTGGTAATCTTGGTGTTAGGTACTCAGGTTTCGGAAGAATTTTTGGCGATTTCATTTGATGCTTCAGGTGCAACGACCGGTGCTTTAACTACACCGTTTGTACTGGCAATTTCAATCGGTTTATCGCGGACTAAAGGCGGAAAAACAGCGGAAGAAGATTCTTTCGGTATGGTTGGCGCGATGAGTGCCGGACCGATTTTGGCGGTCATGTTAATTTCAGTTCTTACCGGACAACAGCATATTCATGGAGAAACAGCTGAATTTGTTATTTCTACTGAGGTGTGGGCTCCGATTTTCTCAGCACTGCAAAACACTTTAATTGAATCTCTAAAGGCTTTAGCTCCGATTGCAGTTTTATTCTTTGTTTTTAACTTTTTCAAATTTAAAGTTGAACGTAAAGAAATAGTCCGAATTATTCGCGGATTAGTCTATACGATTATCGGATTAACTTTGTTCCTGGTCGGAGCAAATGAAGGATTTATGGATATGGGACGCATTCTCGGCACGGGGTTAGCAGACAGGTACTTCGAGATGCTTCCTGTTTTAGGGCTTGCTTTAGGCATGATGGTAGTTTTAGCTGAACCTGCGGTTCACGTTTTGGGAGAGCAAGTTGAAGATGTAACTGCCGGTAACATCCCGGTGAAGGTTTTGAAAGCAACTCTTTCAATCGGTGTCGGCATTGCTATCGCTTTATCAATGGTTAAAATTATGTCGCCGCAAGTTAAGTTGTGGTTCTTTTTATTGCCCGGTTTCGCAATAGCGATTATCCTTTCCTATTTTGTTGATCCTATTTTTGTCGGCATTGCATTTGATGCGGGCGGAGTTGCATCGGGTCCGATGAGTGCAACTTTTGTATTGGCATTTGCCCAAGGAGTTGCCGACAGCATTCCTACAGCAGATGTTTTACGTGACGGTTTCGGGATTATTGCAATGATAGCGATGACGCCGGTTTTAAGTATCATGATTTTAGGTACGATCAATAAAATTCAAACTATGCGTTCTAAGTATTTGGCGCAAGAAGTTGTTCCTGCCGATCAAAAAGAAATTTGTGCGATTGCCTCTGATCAAATTGCCGGTGAGCACAAAGATTTAATCTTTTGTGTTGTGGAACGTGGTTATTCTGAAGAGGTTATCGGTGTAGCAAGAGCTGCCGGTTCAACCGGTGCGACAATTCTTCATGGTCGTGATGCAAGGTCAGGAACCTGGCTTAGCAAATCAATGCGACTTCAGCCGGAAAAAGAAGTAATCTGGCTTTTAGTTGATGCCGGTCTTACTTTAAAAGTCAGTCAGACATTGTTGGATGCCTCAGATCAGCAAGGTAGCCATATAGTTGCAATTTTCGCTCTGCCTGTAACGGATGCGGACGGATTAACCGCTGATGAGAATCCGTTTCAAACGAATGGAGAAGAGTAAATAAATTTTATGGAGAAGAAAAAACAGGTCGAAATCACAAAAGCCCGGTTTTGGACTAAACCTGTTGTTTGGTTAACTGCTACAATTATTTGTGTAATTCTTTGGGGGAGTGCTTTCCCGATTGTAAAGACCGGTTATAAATTGTTTCGAATTGACAACTCTTCGCCTGACGCTATACCTTCCATGATTTTGTTTGGAGGTACCAGATTCTTTATCACCGGAATCCTCATGATTTTATTTACTGTGATTACGGAAAAGATCAATCCGTTTCCGCAAAACAAAGTGCAATGGCGTGATTCTTTTATCCTTGCTCTGCCGGTGACGATTTTTCAATACGGTTTTTACTTTATCGGGATAGCTAATACTTCAGGAGCGGTCGGTTCGATCATGGCTTCTACTTCTTCGTTTATGGAAGTTATTTTAGCAGGTTTTATATTTGCTGATGAAAAGTTGAATTTATCAAAAATCATTGGCTGTTGTGTCGGTTTTATCGGCGTGATTATATTAAATGTCAGCGGAGATACGGTTGTGGCATTTAACTGGTTGGGCGATGGTCTGATTTTGCTTTCAGCACTTTCAACATCAATTGGAACAAATGTTAACAAAGTATTTGTCAAACGTAATCATCCTCGTTTATTAAGCGGTTGGAATTTTATTTTAGGCAGCTCGGTTTTGTTAATTATCGGATTAAGTTTTGGCGGATCTCTTAATCCTGTCAATGCTATGGCCTGGCTGTTATTGCTTTATTTAAGTTCCTTAAGTGCGATTGCTTTTGCATTGTGGACAACAATGTTAAAATATCATCCTGTTGCAAAATTGAGTGTGTTCAAGACATTGATTCCTGTGACAGGAACGATCGGGTCAGCTATCATTTTAAAAGAAAATATTTTACAAACCCAATTAATAGTTGCCTTGATAGTAGTAATGCTGGGAATTTACTTAGTAAACCGTAATAAATAATATTTTTTGAATAAATCAGGTAATAGAAATTTGATTCAACGTAATATTATGAATAGTATGTTAGTTTAAGACTATATTAATGAAAAACAATATAATATAACAATTATAAAATGCTTATTACCGGATATTAAAGATAATAGTGGAGATGAAAGATGAAAGTAACAAAATTCGGTGGAACATCGTGTGCTGATGCTTCCCAGTTCAAAAAAGTTAAATCGATTATTACAGCAGATGACAGCAGAAAGATTGTAATTGTGTCTGCTCCGGGCAAACGTTTTACGGATGATCATAAGATTACAGATATGCTGTATTTATGCCATCAATTAATGGAAATAGGGATTGGCGGCGAAGAAGTATTTGCTTCAATTAAAGAGCGATTTTTGGAGATTCAAAATAATTTGAATTTGGATATTGATCTGGAACCTGAATTGGATGAAGTTGAACAAAAACTGATTGCGGGAGTATCCAGAGATTATGCTGCCAGCCGCGGCGAATATTTTTCCGCTAAATTAATGGCAGTATATCTCGGTTATCAGTTTATTGATGCGGCTGAAATAATTCGTTTTGATCAAAGTGGAAAATACGATGAAAATTTGACCCGCATTTTAATTAAAGAAAAAGTAAAGGACGATTGTTTTGTTATTCCGGGATTCTACGGAGCCCAGGAGAACGGTTCAATTATTACTTTTTCCAGAGGCGGATCGGACATTACCGGTTCTATTGTAGCTTCTGCACTTTCGGTTGAAAAGTATGAAAACTGGACAGATGTTTCAGGTTTTTTAGCAGCTGATCCGAGAATTGTTGATAATCCGATGCCTTTACGAATTGTAACATATGATGAATTGCGCGAATTGAGTTATATGGGTGCTGCAGTTTTACATCATGAAGCTATTTTCCCTGCGAGACAAAGAGGTATTCCGATTCATATTCTTAATACTAATGCGCCGAATGATCCCGGTACACTGATTTTACCGAGGGCTAAAAGAACGAAATCAGATCCGATTCTGACCGGAGTAGCCGGTGTAAAAGACTTTATGGTTATCAATGTGGAAAAATATCGAATGACTGAGGATGTGAGTTTTTTGCGTAAATTGTGTTCAGTGTTTGAAACCAATGGAATTCAGATCCATCATATGCCATCTTCTATTGATACCGTATCATTAATTGTACGCGAAGAAAATATGCGTGGCAAAGAAAGAAAAATGCTGGAAGAGATAGATATTTATTGCTCACCTGACCGTATAGATATTACGCCGGGTTTGGCCTTGTTAGCGGTTGTAGGTGAGAATATGGCAATGCGTGCCGGTGTTTCTGCAAGAGTATTCGGCGCTTTAGCAGATGCGGGAATTAACATTCGTATGATTTCTCAAGGCTCAAGTGAGTTTAATATTATTGTTGGTATTGCAAATGATGATTTTGAAAAATCAGTAGCAACAATTTATAATGAATTTTTTCAAGAAAACCTTGACGATTCTGCAAGTCATTAGAATATCGAAGTGCCTAGATGTCGCGACTCAATCCGAGTGAAGCGAGTAAGAACTTCAATACTTATGAATAAACAACATACTGACATATGAGGATAAAATGAAATATCACAGCACCAGAAATAATAGTGACTTCTTTTCACCTTCCGAAGCGGTTCTGCAAGGCTTGGCACCGGATGGCGGACTTTTTGTACCACAAGAATTACCGGAAATTGATTTTGTCACCTGGCAAGGCTCAGATTATCAGACTATTGCCAACAGAATTTTTAAAATATTCTTTTCTGATTTGTCCGATCAAGTTATTGCGGAAATAGTCTGTGCTGCCTATGGCAACAATTTCGATGATCCGCGAATTGTTCCGATTCATCGAATCAATGATCAGATCGGCTTTCTGGAATTGTGGCATGGACCGACCCTTGCTTTTAAAGATTTGGCTCTCCAATTTTTGCCGCATTTGATGCAGGCTGCCAAGGAGCAACTCAAATTTGAACAGGATATTTTAATTTTAACTGCAACTTCGGGTGATACGGGCAAGGCTGCGATGGAAGGCTTTGCCGGGGTAGAACATTTTAAAGTGATAGTTTTTTACCCGTATAACGGAGTCAGCTCTTTCCAGAAAAGACAGATGCTATGCCGCGAATACGATAATGTGCGAGCCATTGCTTTAAAAGGTGATTTCGACGATTGTCAACGTGGTGTTAAACAATTATTCTCCAATCAAGAATTTACCGCTGAGGCAGCGACAGCCGGTTATGCTTTATCTTCTGCCAATTCGATCAATATCGGACGTCTTGTTCCTCAGATGGTTTACTATATCAATAGCTATTTGCAAGCGGTCACCGAGAATAATTTATCATATGGTGAGCCGATGTCAATTGTCGTTCCGACCGGAAATTTCGGTAATATTTTAGCTGCCTGTTATGCAAAAGCAATGGGATTGCCTTTGGGCAGAATACATTTGGCTGCAAATCAAAACAATGTTTTGTCAGATTTTTTACAAACCGGCATTTATGACAGTAATCGTACTCTAATCAAGACTTCATCACCTTCAATGGATATTCTGGTTGCCAGTAATTTGGAGCGTTATTTGTATTTGAAAAACCCGGATAGTGAATGGCTTAAATCTTTAATGCAAGATTTGAATGTTTCCGGTAAATTCCAAATTGATCCTGACTTTTTGGATTTAACTGCTTCTTGGACAGATGAAAATGAAACTTCAACTGCAATTAGTGAGGTTTATCAAACATATGACTACTTGATAGATCCCCATACTGCTGTTGCCTATTCGGCGACAGCCAAGGCCGGATTGACCGATTTAACGTTGGTTGCGAGCACTGCAAGTCCATATAAGTTTATGGAAAAAATATTATCCGCTTTAGATAGAGAAATTCCAAAAGATGATTGGCATTCGATTGAAGTTATTGCAGAATTATCAGGAGAAGAAATTCCGCAAACGGTCAGTAAATTGTGGCAATTACCTCAAGATCAGGAGCTGGTAATTTCAGCAGATCAAATGTCAAAAGCAGTATTTGACAACATTTAGTAAATGGCATGTTAGAGGATGATATAGAGGAAATAGCATGTTAGAGGATGATATAGAGGTAATAGCATGAAACAGTATACAGTAAGAATCCCTGCTACCAGTGCGAATATAGGTCCCGGTTTTGATTGTTTAGGCATAGCATTTAAGTTATTTAATTGGTTTACTTTCTCTTGGGAAAACTCGGATCAACCGGTAAGTTATCAGGAACAGATAAAGTGGCTTGCTACCAGAACCGCATCACAAATGCCGATGTTAGAAGCCTATGTACAATATTGCCGTCTGTTTAATGTTGAATTGCCGATTCCGACCAAGGTGGAATGTATCAGAAATGACGTTCCGGTCGCTAAAGGTCTGGGATCTTCAGCAACATGTTATGTTGCCGGTGCGGGTGCTGCACAATGGATTGCCAAGCAGCTTTATTCAGCTGATCAAATTAAATCTGATTTCAATATTAATAATGTAGATCCCTTTTCCAAAGAAGCGATTTTGGCGATAGCCTCAACAATTGAACAACATCCGGATAATTTGAGTCCGGCTGTTTTTGGCGGCTTGCAATTGGCAGCAATTTTAGATTCAGAAAGTTTGCCACATGTTGTTACCCAAAAATTAAATGTAAGTTCAGATGTTAATTTTATTATCAGCATCCCGAATTTCAGCTTAAAAACAGCGAAAGCCAGAGGTGTTCTGCCGGCTGAAGTAGCACGTGCCGATGCAATTTTCAACATCAGAGCACTAGGTTATTTGCTCACAGGCATGTCCGATGCAAACCATGATTTGTTACGGTTAGGTCTGCAAGATAGATTACATCAACCTTATCGAGCCGGCTTAATCCCGAATTTTTATGAAATATTGAATATCGGAATAAAATCCGGAGCTTGCGGCAGTGTTCTTTCTGGTGCCGGTCCGTCAATCTTGACTGTTAACATCAACTCGCAGGTTAATTCGCAGGAAATAAAAAATAACATTAAAAATTGTTTAGGTAATAATTGGGAAGTTAAAGTTCTCGAACTAGATCATGAAGGTATGGTCGGATATGAAGGAAAAACAACATTCTGAAAACTTAAATAATACCAAATCTTATCGGCAAGAATCCAAAGAAAAAGCAAAAGAAAAATCTGATCAGGAATTTCATGCTTTGTTGAGCAAAATGATTGTCAGTCGTTTGGAACGGAATTATTTCGCCAACAATATAGGGGCGAAAATGGAAACAATTAAGTATCAAAAGGCAATTGTTTCATTATTAGTATCCGAACAACATTTAAATCCTAACGGCACGGTGCATGGTGGTGTGTTGATGACTTTAGCTGATACGGCAGCCGGTTCCTGCATGTTATACATAGGTCAACCCACAGCAACGATCGATCTAAGTTATCGTTTTTTGAAACCGGTATTTTCCGGCGATTTAATAGCGGCAAAAGCAAGAGTAATTCAATCAGGTAAATCATTTATTGTGGTTGACGTAAATTTGTATGTGATTGATCAATCTGAATATAGTAATATTGCAAATCTCATTGATGTTCCGACGGAGAATCTTGATCAAAAACTGATCGGTACAGCAACAGCCTCATTCTTTCGCAGAGACCGATATCTGCCGGAATTACCTCCTGAAATCTTGGACTTGGCTGACCAATTTGTTCAAGAATATATTGCGAAAAAATCAAAATAATTACATAGATAATTTTAATCAGAACATTTCTTTGGCATGTCAAGTGTGGTAGCCGAAGAGTCAGAGAGTACGGTGCCAAAAAAGCCGGTGCTGCGGATCTGAATTTGATGTGAACCCACAGACCCGTAAATTTTGACATATCCGTGCGATTTTCGAGTGATCTAATGCCAAAAAAGCCGTCTCTGCGGATCTGAATTTGATGTGAACCCACAGACCCGTAAATTTTGGCAGCTCCGTGTGATTTTCGAGTGATCTAATGCCAAAAAAGCCGTCTCTGCGGATCGTGTTCCTGGCAAAATCCCCAAGATCGAAATTTTTGGCTTAAAGAATTTTGGATAAGAATTGTTGGGTGCGTTCTTCTTGCGGATTATCGAAAAAGTCGTTCGGATCATAACTTTCTTCAACAATTTGACCTTCATCAATAAATAGAATGCGATTTGCAACCTGACGTGCGAATCCCATTTCATGAGTTACAACAGCCATGGTCATGCCGGCTTCAGCTAATTCAGTCATCAATTCTAAGACTTCACCAACCATTTCAGGATCGAGTGCGGAAGTCGGTTCATCGAATAACAATAAGTCGGGATCCATCATTAAAGCGCGAGCAATGGCAATTCTTTGTTGTTGACCGCCGGATAATTGATTGGGATAATTTTTTACTTTTTCCGGTAAACCAATGCGTTTTAACAATTCCATTGCTTTAGTTTCAGCCTCATCTTTACTTAAACGATGACGCATGACCGGTGCCAGAGTTAAATTTTCCAACACATTGAGATTAGAAAAAAGATTGAATTGTTGGAATACCATGCCCATATTTTCTCGGACTTTGTTAATGTCGATATTACCATGGTTAATAACTTGATCTTTAAAAATGATTTCGCCGGAAGTCGGTTTTTCCAAAAGGTTCATACAACGCAGCATGGTTGATTTGCCGGAGCCTGATGGCCCGATGATAACCACTTTCTCACTGGGCTCAATTTCTAAATTGACACCGCGTAACACTTCAAGTTTATCAAAATTTTTATATAAATTACGAATTTTAATCATGTGTTACTCTTCTTTCTAAGGCATGGAAAATCCGTTCAAGAATCAGAACTACTATTAAATAGATCATTGCTGAAGCAAAATAAGGCGGTGCTGCCCGAAAAGTCTTGCTGATTAATATTCCGGCTCCACGCGTTAAGTCAACTAAGCCGATGAAACCGCTGATTGAAGTTTCCTTGAATAGGGTGATAACTTCATTGCCGAAAGCAGGCAAACAATTGCGAAAAGCTTGGGGCATGACAATTTTAGACATAGTTTGCATATAACTCAAACCAAGTGATCTTGCAGCTTCTACTTCACCGGGACTAACGGCTTGAATACCGCTGCGGAATATTTCAGCCATATAAGCTGCAGAGTTTAAGCCGAAAGTTAGAATTGCTACAATTTTCAGATTATGCAGATTAACCAGAATAACGTTGAACATGATTAAAAGTTGAACGGTAGTAGGCGTTCCGCGAATAATTGTGATGTAGATATTAGATATTTTACTTAAGAGATTGATTAAAAAACCGGAAGGAGTTTTCCAGCTCGGGCTTAAGTCTTTACAAGCAACTCTGATGATTGCTAAGAAAATTCCTAAAGCAAAACCGATCAAAAATGCAAAAAATGTAACTTGCAGAGTAATGGAAAAACCGTTAGCCAGATACTTCCAATAATCATCTTTGATAAAGTTATTATGAATAAAATCTACTATTGCTTGGAGGGATACAGTCATGAACATCTCCTCATGTCATTTGAATACTAACTACCGACTGAGCCGATGGTTTTTTATTCGATTATATTGTTCATTAATTTATGAAAGCGATAATAGTAAATTTGCCGATTTTTCTATAATAAAAAATCGGCAAATAACTAAAATTACAATTTATCTTATTCAGCTTTGATATACTTATCAATGATTTCTTGCAGTTTACCACTTTCTTCAAGAGCTGCCAAAGCTTCGTTTACTTCTTCCAGAAGTGCATCATTAGTTTTAGTTAAAGCGATCGCATAATCTTCAATTGTATAGTCAGTCTCGAGAACTTTCAAATTATCATTTGCTGCAACAAAACTTTTTGCCGGCTCATTGTCAATGATAACTGCATCAACTTTGCCTGAATTGAGTGCAACAACAGCATCTGCACCTTTATCAAAAGATTGAACATTCTCTTCACCGAAATCATCTTGAGCATACTGATCACCGGTTGTACCGAATTGAGTTCCGATTTTCTTGCCTTCAAGATCATCCGGGCCTTCAATGTCGGAATCCTGAGTTACAATAATTGATTGAATGCCGGTAGCATATGAATCTGAAAAATTTACACTTTCTAAACGCTCTTCTGTTACTGTCATGCCGGCAATTCCACCGTCAACTTTTCCGCTTTCAATTGAAGCGATGATATTAGCAAATTCCATATCATGGATTTTAAGCTCATAACCTAAATAATCAGCTACTGCCTGAGCAATTTCAGGGTCAATACCGACAATTTCTTCACCTTCATAGAATTCATATGGCGGGAATGCGGCATTGGTACCCAGGTCGAGTACTCCGTCTTCCAAGGCTTTGCCGGCTGAGGCATCAGCGGATTCTTCTGTATCTGCTTCTTCGCTTGCTTCAGCTTCTTTTTCTGTTTCTTCTACTTTAGCTTCGCTTTCTTGTTCAGTCTCTTTTTCTGTTTCTTTTGTCTCATCTTTCTTGTCGCCACATGCTACAACACTTAACATGAGCAGAACTGCTAAGAGTACGGACAAAATTGATTTTTTGTTAATTATTTTTTTCATATTTTTCTCCTTCAATGTTTGATTTTTATAATTGTTGATTTGTTGAATTTCTAAATTATAAAAATTTGAAATTATATTAAAATATTATACTTGATAAGTATATAATTTTTGTTTAATCCAAGCGACCGACATTGCCGGCAACACAAATAACTTCAGCTACACCTTGTTCTTTTAACCAGGCAACCAAGACATAAGTATCCAAGCCATCGGAATTAGTGAGAATTACTTTTTGTGTATTCTTTAATAATTCGTACGGATCTTGCATAAAACTCCTAAAAATATTAATAATTATGTACATATAAGAATAAAAAAATCTTCTGAAATATTTTTCAGAAGTATACTTAAATACTTTTTATACGTTGAAAAATAAAAATTATTCTTTATAAGTGTTTTATATTATATTTATAGGCTTTTTAATTGTCAAAAAATAGTACTTGAATAATATCTTTCCGTGAAAAAAACATGCAAAGAACAATGAACGAACGTTATATTCCTTGAAAATTAGGCAATCTGCAATCTAATATTTATACATCAGGTAAATTCAATATCTTGCTTTATTTGAAAATAAAACAAGAATAAACTGGATTTTTAGTTCCGATATAGTATAATAAACGTCTGTTATTTATTAAGGATAACTTTTAAGAAGCCCCTAAACACCTAATAATATAAAGTTACAACTGTACAATATCCTTTGATACGAAACTGTTTTTGTATACGATATTAATATCAAAGAAGACGATATCAAGATCAAGATTATAATTCTTTTAAGTAGTAAAAGTCAGAAATTATCCATGATTTCTTTGGGTACCGAATTAATATGTAAGAATGATGAAAGATAGGAGAGTGCTGTGAATCTGACAAGAAGATTAGAACGGACATTTTTTAGATGTCCTGAAATAAGCGGTGAAGATTATTCAACCTTTCCGGCTGTTAGCGATCAGGTGTTCTTGCTGATGAAGTCTGAGTTTTCTGCAGATTCTTCTAACATATATATTTTTCCGTTTGTCAGAAGCAAAGAAGCGTCGAAACTATTTGTTGAAATATATATTTGGGATTTGGTTAATTATCCGGATGTATGTAAAAGATTCGTTATTTTTGAAGGATGTCGGATGAGTGAAGAGGATGAAGAAAAGTATCTCGATTATGCAAAGCGTGAATTATATGCTTTTACAGAAATAATAGAACGTTTCTGCATAGAGGTTCAAATTTTGTTTCCGCAGTGGCATTTCCCAAATTACATGCCTGATCAAATAGGTGAAATGATGGAGCACCTGTACTTCACGAGTCATTCTTCCGGACCGAGGGAAATTCTTTATAAGGCAGAATTAGCAAATATTGCATATCATGTTAATCAACTTCCTACATATAATATCATCGGCTCGACTCCTGAGAAGATTATGGGGTCCGGTCTTTCGTTAAAATTATTGAGGATTCTGAATCAATGGGAGTTTATAGATTTTCTTTTTGAAACCGAAAAGCTGGATAGTTGCCGTGAGATATACAGGAAATATTCCGGATTTATTGGTAAAAATCCGGTTACTATTGGTCAGTGGAAATATCTGGAAGAGCTGACTAATCCTGACGGACTATTTTATGGAATGAAATTCAACAGGACAATTTATAAGTATTTGCGTGAAGACTACAGTGAAAGGATATTGAAAGAATACAGACAGTTTCTTGAATTTCGCTTAGAATTTTCAGAAGCAAAAAAAATGAAAATACCTGAACCGGAAGATCTCCATGGTGTAGTATATAAACTCAAACGAATCAAAAAATACCAAAAAGATAATACGAATATTGATACACTATTTAAATTCAGGAAAGAAAATAATACATTTGAGTACCGTGGTCCGGAATATTCAGTTGTCATGCCGCGGAGTTCTTTTGATATCTGTCTGGAAGCTATATCACAGGGTAATTGTGTGATGGACTATATTGAGGCGCATGCCAGTGGCTACACCACAATACTTTTTATAAGAAAGAACGATGCCATCAATCAATCTTTTGTAACAATGGAAATTAACAACGATAGATGGATTCGGGCAGTATACGGGAAGTTTAACAGTCTTCCCGAGAAAGACATCTATTTGTTTCTTGAAGAGTATGCACAGAAGGCATGGCTTTTCTATGATCCGGCCGAATTAATAACAGAACGTTTCGATGAGATCTTTGAATGTGCCGGTGATGAACTGAATAACTATTTAGAAGATTACAGAAATCGGCATTCCTCTCGGACTTTTAAATTTGAGAATGAGAAAGTGGAATATATACAACTTTCAATGGATGATTTGTATCCGGGTATTTTCTAAAAGAAATTTTTCAGTAAAATCAGTTTAGAATGTAGTAAAAATGATGTAAGATAAATAAATTAAGTGGCAGGAGGACGTCAATGGCTAAACGTAAAACTATAATGCTGAGTATATTGATAATTATATCCTTGGTATTGATCATAACTGCATGTGGTAAAAAAGATGAAGATAAAGCTGCTGAAAATGCTGAAGCGAGTGATCCGGCAATAAATAACAATGAGCTTCAACAAGGAGGATCGGTAATTGTAGGTATTACCCAAGAATTAGATTCCTTAGATCCATATTTAGCTGCTGCAGCCGGGACAAAAGAAGTAATTTATAATTTCTTTGACGGTTTAGTCAAATTAATGCCGGATGGTACATTTGAGCCTGCTTTAGCTGAATCTTATGAGTTTTCGGATGATGCTACAGAATTTACCTTTAAAATCCGAACCGGCGTCAAATTTCATAATGGTAAAGACCTAACGGTTGATGATGTAGTTTATTCTTTACAGAGAGCAGCCGGTCTTTTGCCGGACAGCAAAGCGGCGTTAATTCCTCAATTGGCTATAGTTGACTCGGTTTCGGGCGATACTGAAGCCGGTTCGGTAACAGTAAAATTGAAAGAATCCGATGCTGATTTTATTACTTATATGACATTGGCGATTATTCCGCGAGATTATACGGAACAAGCACAGAAACCGATCGGGACCGGACCTTTTGTGTTTACGGAATATAAAACGCAACAACATCTGAAAATGAAACAAAATCCTGACTATTGGCGTGACCGTCCGGCATACTTGGATGAAGTTACCTTTATGATTGTTTCGGATGCAGATGCTGCAATTATGGATTTGCAAGAAGGCAATTTTGATATATTTCCATACTTAACAATGGATAAAGCGGAGTTATTAAAAGACAAATATGATTTTATTGCTGCTGATTCCAATATGGTTCAAATCTGGGGCTTAAATAACCAGCGGGTACCTTTTGATGATCCTGTTGCACGTAAAGCTTTTAATATGGCGATAGACAAACAAATGCTGATTGATGCTGTGACTTTCGGTGAAGGCAGTGTTTTGGAATCGGGTATGGCTCCGCCGATGCAAGATTACTACAATGCAGACTTAACAAGCCGATACAATCCGGAAGAAGCCAAAAAAATGCTGGAGGAAGCAGGGTATCAAGATCTGAAAATCGAGATTACGGTTCCCGGCGACTATGTGATTCATGTTCAGACAGCCGAGGTTTTGGCGGAACAATTAAAACAAATCGGTGTGACTGCCGAAGTGAAAACGGTTGATTGGGGTACTTGGCTTTCAGATGTATATATGGGGCGTAATTATGATTCGACCGTAATTGCTTTAACTTTTGATTATGTAGCTCCTGCCACGGTTTTGAGACATTATTATTCAAAATCTGATAATAACTTTATTAATTTCGCCAATGCGGAATTTGATGAATTATATGAAACTGCATTAAGTGAAACCGATCATGCCAAACGGGTCGAACTCTATCATCAAATGCAGAAGATACTGCAAGATGACGCTGCATCGGTATTTTTACAAAATCCGGGAACCCAGACTGCTGTGATTAAAACCTTAGGTGGCTACACAACATATCCGCAATATGTCCAGGATATGTATACTGTATATTATAAATGAATTATCTCAGATCTAGATTTTCCGCATTGTACCAAAGGAAACCGTTTTTTGAACAATAGGTCTCGATTTTCTTTGCGAGAGATTGATCTGCACAATATTCCAGCAAATAGACGGATAAGCCATATTCTTTTGCTTTTGTCAGATAATCTTTAAAATAGTCCGTTTCGTCTTTCGTCTGTATTCCAAAGTGTTTATTTTCAAAATCTATACTGGTAAAGACTGTTTCCTGATTAATACCATCAAATAGAGAAAGGGCAATATCGTTTTCCATACACTTTGCAACAAAGTGATCACCGCCATTTATAATAAGTTTCATATCGTATTTTCTCAACCCTTTCAGAATTTTGCAAAGTCCTTGGAATATATTTTCTGTCGGATAATTGCAAAAGACATCAGCATTATCGAGGAACAATCCGTCGAATCCCATATCTGAATATTGCTTGCCCAATTCATTAATAATAAACTTCTGCCAATCGGGAGAAGAAACGTCAATCCAGCGTTCATCCGGCCAGTCCTCATAGATACCGAGTGTAAATTCTTGAAATTGATCATAATAGGGACGGTATTCCTCCAGGGCACCTATGTTCAGATAGCCGTACACAGTTTTATCAGCAGTGTGCAATTCCTTAATTTGTACCGCGGAAAACTCAGATGGTTCGATCACCACAAGTTTGTATTGATCAAGTCGGTCGGATTCTTGCCAGTTTATACCGAGGAACACACCATACTCATGCGATTGTTCTGTTGTACATCCGACAAATAATATAAAAATGCAAAGCATAAGAAATGATAGTCGTCTTTTCATGTCGATATTTCTCATTATTATATTTCGGTATATTCCGGCAATTCTTAATAAAAATCATTATACACCTTCAAGATCAGAAGCGTTTCTTGATTTAGTATCAATGAATATATTGTGTTAAAATATCATTTAAATGTTTCAGATATGAACTCTATTAGATAAGGACTGCCATGGCAAGATATATATTGAAAAAAGCCGGACAAATGTTGATTACTTTGCTGTTAATCATTTTACTGGTCTTTATCATGTTCGAATTGATTCCGGGCAATCCGGCAAGAATCATGCTCGGTATGAATGCCGGCGATGAACAGGTTGCTGCATTGGAAGCGGAATTAGGCATCAATGATCCTTTACCGCTGAAAATCAAGAATTATATTGTTGGTTTAGTCCAAGGCGACTTAGGTCGTTCGATCCGTTTTGATAAGCCGGTAAACGAATTAATCGGTGAAGCTGCTCCCGCAACTTTTTCTTTGGCAATTTATGCTTTTATTTTAATTGTTGTTATATCAGTACCTTTGGCATTATTAGCTGCAAATAAACAAGGCTCTATTTTAGATAATTCGATCCGTTTTATTACGGAAATGACTTTAGCGATTCCGCCGTTTTTTATGGCAATTATCTTGATGTTGATTTTTCGAACAACGCAATTAAGTTTGAGTCCCGGACAAAGCAATTTATCATCGGCAGGTTTTCTGCGACAATTTCTGATGCCGGCTTTGGCAGTTGCCTTATCAAGAGTTGCTATGGCTCTGGAGTTTTTGCGTGATGCTGTTGTCGGGCAAAAGAAAATGTTTTATACCAAAACGGCAATAGGCAAGGGGGCTTCTAAATCTCGAATTATTTTTTTTCATGTGTTTAGAAATAGTCTTGTTCCGTTTGTTACTGTTTTAGGTTTGATTTTAGCGGAAGTTTTCAGTGGCAGTATCATTATTGAACAGGTATTTCTTTTACCCGGTTTAGGCAGATTGTTGGTTACCGCAGTTGAAGCGCGTGATTTTCCGTTAACCCAAGGGATTATTATTTTAATTGCCGTCATTGTCATTATTGTGAATTTCTTAGTTGATTTTATCAATCAATTTATTGATCCGCGACTTAGATTATCTGATGTAAAATCCGGCAAATCACATTTTGGGCTGAAACTTGGCTACAAACTTAAATTTCGGGGAGATGCTGAACGATGAAATTTAAGGATAAGAACAAGGACAAAAATGAAAACGAAAACAAGAACAAAGATATAAACAATCGAGTTTCTGTTGCGCCCACTGCAAAACATGCTTATTATCGAACAACAAGTGCAATAGATCAGGGTGCGAAGATTCAATTCCGAATCGGTTTTGCATTGCTGGCAATTCCGCTTGTATTGTTTTTGATCAATTTATTCTACCGACCTTATGATACTTCTTCAATGAATATGACAGAGCGTTTTATGTCGCCTGACTTAAATCATTGGTTTGGTACGGACAATTATGGACGTGATATTTTCACCAGAGTGATGAGCGGTTTGCCATTAACAATTATTATTTCAATCGGAATTAATTTGATCGGCTGTTTAAGTGGTTTGTTAATTGGCGGATTGAGTGGTTATTTTGGCGGTATAGTTGATTATTGGGGTAATCGAATCAGCGATGCATTGTTATCGATTCCGGCAATTTTGATGGGAATGCTGTTTGTTGCCTCTTTTGGCGAAGGGATCCGGCAAGTTATTGTTGCTTTGGGCATTATGTTCATTCCTTCCTATATGCGAGTTGTCCGCAGTGGTTTTTTAGAATATCGTCAGCGTAATTTTGTCAAAAGGTTACAATTGCTCGGAGCTTCTTCTGCCAGAATAATTTGGCTGCATCTCTTTCCTCAAATCAGAACCCGTTTAATGTCGGCAATTGCTCTGGGTTTTGCCAATGCAATTTTAGCAGAATCATCGTTGAGTTTTTTAGGACTTGGTGTTCCGTTATCTCAGATTACCTGGGGTAAAATGCTCAAAGATGCTCAAGGCTTTATTTTTCAGGCTCCATGGTCGGCGATTGCTCCCGGCATGATGATTGTAACGTTGGTTTTAGGCAGCTTTTTTATCAGTAACGGTTTGAAGCAGCTTGCTCAACAAAGGAGTTTGGCTTGATGCAGCATGATTTGACTAAATCTGAATATATCTTACAAGTCGAACATTTGAAAGTTGTATCTGCGCAAGGCGCAGAATTAGTACGTGACGTTTCATTGAAGATTAAACCCGGAGAAATTGTCGGTTTAGTCGGCGAGTCCGGCAGCGGAAAAAGTATCAGTACAATGGCAATAGCAGGTATTTTACCTGAAGGAATCTCAATAGCTCAAGGAAATATATATTTTAACGGTCAGGATATTACTCACATTTCCACTCGGGACAGGTGCAAAATCAATGGCAATAAACTCGGGATTATTTATCAGGATGCAAGTCAGTCTTTGAATCCTTTGATCCGCATCGGCAAACAAATTGATGAAGTTTTGAAGATCCACACTGATTTAAGTCCGCAAGAGCGACGGAACAGAGTCTACGGCACGATGCGGGCAGTTAATTTACCGGATGTTAAAAAATTAGCGAAGCGTTATCCGCACGAATTATCCGGTGGTCAAAGACAAAGAGTTTTGATAGCGATGGCAATCATTAATAATCCTGAATTATTAATTGCCGATGAACCGACAACTGCGCTTGATGTTTCAGTTAAAGCCCAGATTATTGAATTAATTAAATTGATTAATTTCAGCAGGAAAGCATCGGTTTTATATATTTCTCATGATTTTTCAACTGTGAAAGAATTATGTGATCGGGTTTATGTTTTGTATCAGGGCATACCGGTTGAAGTAGGAGAAACGATGCAGATTACAGAGCAACCTCAACATATGTATACAAAACTCTTGCTGGAGTCGATTCCGACACCGGAAAAAAGGGGACGGCATTTATTGACAATGAAAGCCCGAACAAGAGATTATCGCGGACCTGCGACAAATTGTCTCTTTGCTGATCGTTGTCCTAAAGTATTTGAACGTTGCCGCCAAGAAGTACCGGATATGTATGAAGTATGCAATGGTCATCAGGCAGCCTGTTTTTTATTCGATAAATAATTATGCAGAGAAATTTTTGGAACAGATATATAATTGATAATAATTGTATGGAAAAGAAAAAGAAATCGGAGACGAATGAAAGATAATTTAGATAATATCTTGGAAATAAAGAATGTTTATGCCGGTTATGCTACTTCATTACGTAAAGCGGAGTATGTTTTAGCGGGATTATCTATGATAATGAAATCCGGAGAGTTTTTAGGAATAGTCGGAGAGTCGGGTTCCGGTAAAACAACTTTGGCAAATTTAATTACCGGTTTTGTCAGACCGATTTCAGGCGAAATTTATTTTCAAGGACAAGAGGTTCAAAATTTTTCTTTAAGGCAAAGAATCAAACAGTTTAATTGCGGTATTCAAATGGTTTTCCAGGATCCTTACAGTTCTTTTAATCCTAAAATTACAATCGGTAAACAGTTAATGGAACCTCTGGAAATTCAAAAATCTCTCAATGACTCCGAAATTGAAGAAAAAGCACGTCAGGTATTGGAACAAGTCGGTCTGTCCGCAGATTACTTTTCAAGATATCCGCACCAGTTGTCGGGCGGCCAATTACAAAGAGTTGCTCTGGGTTGTGCTTTGATTGTTGAACCTCGTCTGTTAATTGCCGATGAACCGGTGTCATCTCTTGATGTTTCGGTTCAAGCACAGGTACTTGATTTAATTATGGATTTGCGAAAAGAATATGATTTCTCATGTTTATTTATTTCTCATGATTTAGCTGTTATTTATCATCTTTGTGATACGGTAGCCGTTTTGGATAGAGGTATTATTGTTGAACAGGGAAATGTTGAAGATGTTTTTCAAAATCCGCAAAATGTGTATACTAAACAATTAATTTCAGATGCCGGTTATAGTTTTTGAAATGGGAATAATTTAGTTTACTTAATACTGGTGTCGAGTATAGTATTTGAAATGAGGTTGAAAATGAAATTACATGGCACAATGAAAATTGAGAACAATCAATTGCTGATCGGTGATGTTTCAGTTGAACAATTACGTGCGAAATATGGAACTCCTTTGTATATAATTGATCAAACACATTTTGCAGAGCAAGCAAATGTTTTTCTGACTAATTTTCGTTCGGAAAAATTTCAAACACACATTTCTTATGCATCAAAAGCTTTCAGCAATTTGTATATTTTAGGTTTGGCAAAAGAGCTCGGTTTGTTTTTAGATGTTGTCAGCGGAGGAGAACTGTATACGGCACTTTCTGCAGGTTATAATCCGGAAAAAATTTCGTTTCACGGGAATAACAAATTGCCGGAAGAATTGGAAATGGTTTTGGCAAATGATATTGGCAGAATTATTGTCGATCACTATACTGAATACTCTCTTTTATCAGCGTTGGCTGCGGAAAAACAAAAAAAGGTCAAAGTACTGTTGCGAATTAATCCCGGAATTGAAGCGGATACACATAAGTATATTCAAACTACCGGGAAAGATTCGAAATTCGGCATGAGTATTGCTGACCCTGTAACCTATGTATTATTAAAAGACATGAATTCGGACCCCTGGCTTGAATTGGAGGGGATTCATTGTCACATAGGTTCCCAGATTTTGGACAAAGAATTCTTTTTCCGGGAAGCAGCTGCGATGTTTTCTTTTGCCCGTAATTTATTGGATGATTATTCGATTATAGTTAGAGAAATTAATCTGGGCGGAGGTTTCGGAGTTTACTATACAAAAGAGGATCAGCCATTTGATTATGCTGAATTTTTGGCGGAATATATTGTTGAAATTGAACGAATAATAACTGAACTTGATTTAACAATTGATACTGTCAGCATTGAACCGGGACGTTCGTTAATTAATGCGAGCGGCAGTACGCTCTATACGGTAGGAGCGGTTAAGCAACCGTATCAGGGAAAACCTTTTGTTTTCGTTGATGGCGGTATGACCGATAATCCCAGACCTGCACTTTATCAGGCGAAGTATGAAGCATGTTTGGCAAATCGAATGCAGGATGAGGTAACAGATAATTATCGAGTTGCAGGTAAATGTTGTGAAACAGGAGATATTTTAATTCAAGATATAGCTTTGCCACAAGCTGAACCGGGTGATTTATTGTTGATTCCGGGAACCGGAGCTTATAATTATGCGATGAGTTCAAACTATAATCGCATTCCCAGACCGGCAGTTGTTTTTGTCGAAAACGGGCAAAGTCATCTTGCGGTCAAAAGAGAAACTTATGAGGATTTGATTCGTAATGATCAAAAATATTTTGCTGACAATTCAATGCAGAAATTATAATGTAGTATAAATAACATTATGGCGGTAAAATAGAATATAAATATTTTATTGGTAGGAAAATGAAGAGATTAGTTATGAAATTCGGTGGTACATCTGTTGCTACCACTGATAAGATTAAACAAGTTTGTCAGTTGATATTAAGACGAAGAGAACAATATGATGATCTGGTAGTTGTTGTTTCAGCAATGGGTAAAACTACGGATAATTTATTGAATTTGGCATATGAAGTCAGCACGCGTCCGGTTGCCAGAGAAGTTGATGTTTTATTATCAAGCGGTGAATTGATATCTGCATCACTTTTAGCTTTACATTTGAATGATTTAGGTTGTTCTGCAGAAAGTTTTACCGGATTTCAGGCAGGATTCAGAACCAGTGGCTCACATCGTAAAAGCAAAATTGAAAATTTGGATCCGAAATTGATCAAGTCTGCTCTTGAACGCGGTGAAGTAGCTGTGGTTGCAGGATTCCAAGGCATGAATAAAGCCGGAGATATTACTACTTTAGGTCGTGGCGGTTCTGATACTTCGGCAGTTGCATTAGCCGCAAAATTAGGTGCGAAATGTGAGATTTATACGGATGTAGATGGTATTTATAGTGCTGACCCGAAAATTCGTCCGCAAGCTAAGAAAATTGATCGAATCAATTATGAAGAAGTTGTTGAGATGGCTCATCAGGGTGCGCGAGTTATTGAGGCACGCAGTGTTGAATTAGCAGCAAAGTACAATGTTCCTCTATATATAGCATTGAACACAGGAGAAGTAGAAGGAACTTATGTTTCAGATTTTACAGAACAAACCGGAGAGAAAAAAATGGAAGATTTTAAGTTAACTAATGTTTCTGCCATTGAGAATATTTTATTGGTCAGTATTCAGGGGTTACCCAATTTGAGTTTTGAATCATCAAAATGTTTTACAGAATTGGCAGCTGCCGGTGTTAATGTAGATATATTAAATCAAGTAATGATCGACCAAAATAATTCGGCATTTTCTTTTACATCGGATATGGACTCTAAACAGGAAATCATTGAGGTTTTAGACCGGATGGGACTCGAATATTCTCTTGTAGAAAATTTGAATAAAGTTTCAATCATCGGCAGTGCAATGCGGAATCAAGTTGGAGTAGCGGCAAAAGCATTCAATGTGTTTATTGAACATAATATCCCGTTCTATATGGTTTCAACCTCTGATATAAGTATTTCATATGTAGTAAAAGCCGAGGACAAAATAACAATCATTAATGCTTTAGCTGATGCTTTCGATTTATAAACATCTTTTTTAGAATAATAATATATCAATAATGGATACCTTGCCACGCTTTTTGCCTGAATATTACTTAACATTTTATCAGTTTCTTATGAAATTGATTCATAAACAATCAAATTAGTGTATAATTAATGACATATCGATTTTGAACAAACTTCTGAAGGACTCAAATTGTTCTTGGATAATTTGTCGGACTTTAGGTAAGTATTGAATGATGCAATAGAGACTTGAATATGTTTGATTTTGATCGATAAATATACAGCATTAATATACAAGGAGGATTTTCTATGTTATTTACTGGTTCCGGTGTTGCTATTGTCACACCTTTTAATGAAAATGGAGAAATTGATTATCCGAGTTTCGATATATTGGTCGATTTTCATTTAAAAAACAAAACCGATGCTATTATCGTCATGGGAACAACAGGAGAAGCCTCAACTACTTCTGATCCGGAGCAAATTGAAGCGATTGACTATGTTGTAAAAAGAGTTGGCGGAAAGATTCCGGTTATTGCCGGTACCGGCATCAATCATACTGATCATGCTGTTGAACTTAGTGTTGAAGCGGAAAAAACAGGTGCTGACGGTTTGTTAATTGTTACACCTTACTACAATAAAGCTACAAAGCGTGGTTTGTATGAACATTTTAAAACCATTGCCAATAGCGTAAAAATTCCTTTAATCCTTTATACAGTACCCAGTCGTACCTCGGTCGAAATTCCGGTGGACTTGGTTAAAGAATTGGCTGAAATTGATAATATTGCCGGTATCAAAGATGCAACCGGTAATTTGGCTTATACAGCTGCTTTGAAACATGCTGTGCCCGAAGATTTTGCCATCTATTCCGGTAATGATGATGTTGTAGTTCCTTTGATGTCACTTGGAGGTCATGGGGTTATTTCAGTATTTGCCAACGCTTTACCGCTTGAAATGCACAATATGACTCAAGCTTGTTTGGACGGGGATTTCAAAACAGCAGGTGAGATGCAGGTTAAATTTTTGCCTTTAATTAAAGCAATGTTTGCCGAAGTAAATCCCGTTCCGATCAAAAGTGCAATGGAATTATTAGGTCTGCCGGCAGGTGGTTTGCGTCTGCCGCTGACCAGAGCTTCAGAAGCAACAGTTGAATTATTGCGTAAAGAATTGACGGCGTTGGGCTATCTATAGAATCCCAATGTTGCATAATCGAGATGATTGTTGGTTTTCAGTAAATGTTTGCTGTTAAACAATTCTTAGCATATAAGTTATTAATCAAAGGAAGATACGAAGATGAAAATTTTGTTATCCGGTGCTACAGGCAAAATGGGCCACATGATTACCGACTTGCTGAAAGGCTCAGAGCAACATCAAATTGTTGCCGGTTTTGCAGCTGAATTGGGTCCTGATTTGCCATATCCCGTTTATCTTGATTTGTCAGATCTCGATAATCCTGAACAAATTGATGTTATTATTGATTTTTCCAATCCGGCAAGCCTAAATGCTTTGCTGGATTTCGGAGTCAAAAACAATTTGCCGATGGTGATTGCTTCAACCGGTTATTCAGATGAACAAGAAACTGCCATCAGAGCGGCGTCTGAAAAAGTTGCGATTCTACACGCAAAAAACATGAGTCTCGGTGTGAATGTCATGGAAATTATGGTAGAACAATTAGCTTCAATGTTGAAAAATTTTGACATTGAAATTATCGAAAAACATCATCGTTATAAGGTTGACTCGCCGAGCGGAACGGCAAAAATGCTTTTTGATGCTGCCAATAAAGGCCGTGCCTCTTCTCTTCATGCATTGAACGGCAGAGCAGGTATATATGAGGGTCGGGACAAAAATGAAATTGGAATTTCGGCAATCAGAGGCGGCACGATTGTCGGTGAGCATTCGGTGATTTTTGCCGGCGAAGATGAAATAATTGAAATCAAACATATTGCCAATTCACGCAAAGTTTTTGCTAACGGAGCAATTCAGGCGGCTGAATTTGTGGTTGAGCAAGCGGCAGGTTTTTACGACATGGATGATGTTTTACAGAAGTAAAGAGTGTTTCCTGTTGATTGAAATTTTCAATAATTGCATATAAATTATTTCACAATATGATCATGTTAAGGAATATAAATGACGAAAATAAAAATAGGTATTGTAGGTTATGGTAATTTAGGCCGGGGTATTGAAACGGCATTAACAAACAGTTCCGATATGGAGCTGTTTGCTATTTTTACACGTCGTGATCCGCAAACCCTGGTTTCTGATTCAAGAGTTGAATCCTATGATGACCTGATCAAATTCAAAAATGAGATTGATGTTTTAATTCTAGCCGGCGGTTCGCAAAAAGACATTCCGCAACAAGGACCTGAGCTGGCCGCAAATTTCAATACAGTTGACTGTTTTGATACTCATTCTGCAATTGCTGATTATTTTGCTGAAATGAATCACATAGCGTTAAAATACAAACATGTCTCAACAATTGCAATCGGCTGGGACCCCGGACTTTTTTCTTTACAAAGAATGATTTCTGAGGCGATTTTACCGATTGGCAATACGTATACATTTTGGGGAAAAGGGCTTAGCCAGGGGCATAGTGATGCTGTTCGCAGAGTGCCCGGCGTGAAAAACGGTGTACAATATACAATTCCTGATCAGGCGATGATTTCTGAAATTAAAGCGGGTATAGCTGTTGAGTATTCTTCTGCCAAAGCACATCAAAGAGTTGTTTATGTTGTGGCGGAACCTGATGCGGATCAAAATGAAATAGCAGCGCAAATTAAGAATATGCCTGATTATTTTGCGCCTTATCAGACTGAAGTAAACTTTATTTCGCAAGCTGAGTTTTTGCAAAATCATCAAGGAATGCCACATGGAGGTACTGTTATCCGGCAAGGTGAAACTTCTCCTGAAACTAAAGCAATTTTTGAATTTAATTTAAAACTTGACAGCAATCCTCAGTATACTGCCGCAATCAGTGTAGCTTTTGCCAGAGCTACCTATAGATTATTTAAAGCTGAACAGTATGGTGCGAAAACAATTTTTGACATTCCGCTCGGCTTGTTGTCAAATAGAGATTCAGAAGATTTATTAAATAATATTATTTAATTTTTGCAAATTACATGTTTTTGATAAATCTCGCTAACATGAGAGAAAAATACAATTAATATCGTTCTGAAAAAACAGATAGAGGAGGCATAGCCATGACTCGATTTGAATTGGTCAAAGAATTTGGTAAAAATTTATTCGGTAAGTCAGTGATGAAAGATCGCTTACCTAAACCTGTATATTACGCTTGGGAGCAAGCAGTTTTCCAAAATCAGCCGATTGATCGGGAAGTTGCCGATGCAATTGCCCATGCCATGAAAGTCTGGGCAATGGAAAGAGGAGCAACACATTTTTGTCATTGGTTTCAACCTTTAACCGGTAAAACTGCTGAAAAACATGTTTCATTTCTCCAAGAAGGTAAAGACGGATTACCTATCTCAAGGTTGTCCGGAAAATCCTTAATGCGTGGTGAAACCGACGGGTCAGCTTTCCCGCATGGCGGATTACGCGATACTTTTGAAGCTCGCGGTTATACATATTGGGATGTTTCTTCATCGGCCTTTGTCAGAAAAAATGTTCTTTATATTCCGAGCGTTTTTATCAGCTATACAGGTGCAAAACTCGATATGAAAATGCCCTTAATCAATGCACGTGAAGCTTTGAGCGAACAAGCCACCAGAGTATTGAATCTTCTGGGTAAAACTGAAGTTGAATTTGTGCGTCCTATGGTAGGTTTGGAACAAGAATACTTTTTAGTATATAAAGATAAAGCCATGCAAAGACCCGATTTAAGATTTTGCGAAAAAACTTTGTTCTCAGCCGAGATGCCGCGTGGCGGAGATTATGAAGATCCGTATTTCAGCTCGATGAGTGAAAATGTTCAGGATTTCATGGAAGAAGTTAACCGTGAATGCTGGGCTTTGGGCATTTATGCGGAAATTGAACATAATGAGGTTGCTCCCGGTCAATATGAACTGGTATCATCGTTTGCCGATGTTACTACAACCATCGACCAAAACATGCTGATTATGGATGTTTTGAAAAAAGTTGCCCGCCGTCACGGGTTTGAATGTTTATTAACCGAAAAACCGTTTGGTGGCCTGAACGGTTCAGGTAAACATAACAATATTTCTTTACAAGCATCAAATGGCGACAATTTATTTGATCCGGGTGATCGTGCTCCGGAAGACTTGCAGTTTATCGTATTTCTGTCAGCCTTTATTCAAACTATTGATAAATATCAGGTTTTGTTGCGTATGGCATCTTCCAACGAAGGAAATGATTACCGTTTGGGCAGACAGGAAGCGCCGCCCAGTGTGCTTTCAATTTATCTTGGAGACAAACTGCATGATTTGTTTATCCAATTATCGGAAACAACCGAGATCACACCGGTTGAGCTGACTCATTTAACTGCTCCGCTGGTCAGCCTTGCAGCTCAAAGTATTGATGCTACGGATCGTAATCGTACGGCTCCGATCAGCTTCAGCGGAAACAAGTTTGAAATCAGAACGTTAGGTGCATCTTTGAATGCATCTCCGCTCAATACATTCCTTTTTGCAGGTATGGCGGAAAGTCTGAAAGATATTGCCGACCGTTTGGAAGAAAAATTAAAACCGGATAATTTGAATGATTATGCAGTAAGAAATTCAGAAAAAACAGAGTCGGATTTTTTACATAAAACAGTTATGCAAGTTACGCACGATATTTTGAAAGAGCATCATGCGATTTTGTTCACCGGTAACGGCTATGGTCAAGGCTGGAAAGCGGAGGCCGAAAAACGCGGTCTGAAACATTATGAAAACTATATTGATACGGTAGCAATTTTACGTGATCCTTCGACGATCAATTTACTGGAGAAATTTGATGTTTTGAATGCTCAAGAGCTTGAGGCCCGATATCAAGTTTTGGTTAAAGATTTTATTCATTCAGTCAAAACCCAAGCCAGAATTATTACCAGAATGGGGCAAGAAGGTGTCTATCCGGCATTACTTGATTATCAAGCAAAACTTGAACAAGTAGCCGGTGCAGGTTATAGCAAATCTGCCGTTGAACGTGCAGAGTTTAATGCCGATTTAATGGATCGTCTTGATGCAAAAACCAAAGAAATTGACAATATGATAGATGAAGTAATAAAACCGGAAGATTTGAATAAAGTGATTCGAGGTATGGTTGATAAATTACGTCCTGCTATGGCAGAGCTGGCAACTCTCTTACGTGAAATTGAGTTATATACTCCTTATAATGTTTTCCCGTATCCATCACAAGAAGAATTGATTGTTCTGTGAGTTTATGTTTGAATTTTTATGAATTTACTGATTTTCTTGTGGAGCGGGATACGGGATTCGAACCCGCGACTTTCAGCTTGGGAAGCTAACACTCTACCACTGAGTTAATCCCGCATGAATTACATAGAACATTTTACATCTTTTTAACTAATTGTACCATGCAATTTAAAAACAGTTGTTTTAATTATTTCTTGAAAAATGCTTATGAATTTATGGACGAAGTTACATAGCTTAATTAATTAGACAAAACAATGTGAATTGAAAGGAAAAAGTTAATAATGTTAGAAGAGATATTATTGCAAATTGTTCCGCCCATAGCAGCAGGACTGGAATTAATTGCTGTTATAATTACCGTTGTCGGTGCTGTGAAAGGACTATTTCAATTTATCCAAGGTGGTCTGAAATTTGATAATAAAGAAGCAAGATTAACTTTGGCAAATTGTCTGGCATTAAGTTTGCAATTCATGTTAATTGCAGAAATATTAAAGACAATTATTGTGCAAAATTTAAAAAGCTTTATTCTCTTAGCGGTCGTGGCTGCTTTGCGCATAATTGTTACTTTTGTGGTTCACTGGGAAGCTTCCGGTCTGGTTGAAACATCTCAGCGTGATAAAAGCAAGAAAGACCAAAATACTTAAAGGTGACAACTCAACAAGTTGTGTTGAAAATCCTGCAAAATTTATATTTGCAAATGCTAAAACTATTTGTTATAGTTCATTTGACAATTTAATATTTAAGGCTGTGAGAAGGAAGAAGTTTTTATTCTGAGGTTGAGTAAATTTGGTTTTCAGTTAATATGTGAAACTGAAAACGATGAATGAAAGTATTTTATTTTTTATGCAACTTGGAAAAACGAGCCGCCTTTGAGCCGCGGACCGAACAGTAATCGACTAAGTAAGCTCCGCCGTTAGTCCTGACGAAATAAGGATATAGTATGAAAATACTTAGTGAGTGCGGTTTATTGTGAAGTAAATCGAATTTAGGTGGTAACACGGACTATGTTCGCCCTAAACAGAAGTATCTGTTTAGGCGTTTTTGTTTTATAGGAGGTTTTTTATGAGAACTTTTCAGAAATCTTCAAAGCTGTTTAATGTAGCTTATGATGTAAGAGGACCGGCGCTGGATGAAGCTATGCGCATGGAAAATGAGGGAATTGAAATATTAAAATTGAATATCGGAAATCCGGGACCTTTCGGTTTTCAGGCGCCACAAGCAGTTTTAGATAGTGTAGCTGAAGGGCTGAGAAAAGCTCAGGGGTATTCAGATTCGAAGGGTTTGTATGAAGATAGAGAAGCAATTGCCAATTACCATTTAAAAATGGGGATTGAGGGTGTCACAGCTGAGGATGTTTATACCGGTAACGGTGTTTCGGAATTAATTCAAATTTGCATGCAGGGTCTTTTAGATGATGGTGATGAAATTTTAATTCCGGCACCTGATTATCCGTTATGGACAGCGATGGCAACTTTAGCCGGTGGTACTGTCAGACATTATATTTGTGATGAAAAATCAAATTGGCAGCCGGATATTGCTGATATGCGTGCCAAAATTAACGATAAAACCAAAGCGATTGTGGTAATTAATCCTAACAATCCGACCGGTGTAGTTTATTCTGAAGAAATTTTGAAGCAAATTGTTGAATTGGCCAGAGAGCATGAATTAATTATTTTCTCTGATGAAATTTATGATCGTCTGGTAATGGATGATATAAAATTTACATCAATAGCTTCCTTGGCTCCTGATTTGTTTTGTATTACTTTGAACGGACTTTCTAAATCTCATTTGATAGCGGGGTTTCGTATCGGCTGGATGTGCCTTTCCGGTCCGAAAATTGCTGTGAGAAGTTATATTGAAGGTTTAAATATGTTGTCGTCAATGCGACTTTGTTCGAATGTACCGGCTCAGCTTGCCATATCTGCAGCGCTTGCTTACGAGGAAGAAACTAAAATGATGATCAGTCCCGGCGGCAGAGTATATGAACAAAGAGAAGCTGTATGTAATGCCTTGGACAGAGTAGAAGGTTTGTCTTATGTTCGCCCTCAGGCAGCTTTTTACGTATTCCCGAAACTGGATATCGAGCGTTTCGGAATTACCAGTGATGAAAGATTTGTTTTTGATTTTCTCAGAGAACAACATGTATTATTAGTTAGAGGCGGCGGTTTCCATTGGCCGGAACCGGATCATTTCCGGATCGTATTTTTGCCTGAAACACAAGTGCTGGAAGAGGCAGTCGGCAGACTGGCACGATTTTTGAAAAGCTATCGCCAAGATCATACAGATCAACACTTGATTTATAAACATCAGTAGTAAAATAGAGATGCCTTTATTGATTTTGTGCCAAAAATCACGTGTCTGCGGGTTTGCTTCCGATTCAGATCCGCATAACCGAATTTTTTGACCCCAAAGCCCATTTTCAGATAGTTTCTGTGTCAGAAAAGCCGGCTCTGTGAATTGCAATCCCCATAACTGTAATTTCTGACACCAAGGAACCGCATATTCAAAGATTTGTGTCAAAAATCACGTGTCTGCGGGTTTACTTCCGATTCAGATCCGCATAACCGAATTTTTTGACACATCAACCTGATTTAGCCTGAAACATCAGCTTCTTAATGCTTCTAATGCTGATAGTTTCATAGCACGGCGAGCAGGCATGACACCTGCTAACATACCGATAACAGTTGCAAATCCGATAGCACTTGCAACCAACCAGAGCGGAATGATTGAAAGCGGACTTCCATCTGAGCCTGTACCGTATATACCAAGTGCTTCCATACCCTGTCCGGATGCATTGTTTAAGATTGATGAAACAATAAAACTTAATCCTATTCCCAAAATACCGCCGATCAGACCTATTAGGCATGCTTCAGCTAAGAAGATATTGCGAATGTTCTTGAGGCTGCATCCTAAAACTTTGAAAATACCGATTTCTTTTATTCTTTCGTAAACAGACATCATCATGGTATTGGCAATACCGATTGCGGCAACGAAGAGTGAAATACCTCCTATTCCGCCGAGAACCATCTGTTGGGTAGCCGATTGCTTGCGCATTGAATCGATAAATTCAATATTTGAATCAACCTGAAAACCCATCTCACGGATTTGTTCCATGACTTCTTTGGTATGTTGCAAATCGGTTGAACCGACAATTATACTATCATAGATGACTTCACCGAC
Organism: Clostridiaceae bacterium; assembly: GCA_012838795.1. Classification (GTDB taxonomy): domain Bacteria; phylum Bacillota; class Clostridia; order Saccharofermentanales; family DTU023; genus UBA5436. The sequence goes on from DUOO01000015.1 coordinate 87,464, forward strand.
AGCTTTGCCACTTTTGGTTTTTGGTTGTCCCGGCCAAGCTTTACCTTTGAATGTTTTCTGTAAATGTTCTTCCAACTGTCCGATTTCCGTATATGCCGAATATAAATTTGGTGACCATTGTTGTTCATCAGGTGATCCCATGATCCCGTCAACATGTAATAGATGTTTTTTAGGAGGTGAACTCTCGCCTCCTTCGGAATTATAATAAGAGTCCATATCCCAAGTTGCAAAACTTACCTTATTAATTAAATCAACTTCCGCAGGTTCCCAATTTTGAGAATTAGGATTATAGAATTGATTTGCAATGTCTCTGCCGATAATTAACGGTAAATGATCTTGTTTTTTTGTAAAATCCGGCAATTCGCCTTCGATAATATGAATTTTCTTGGTTGCGAGTGCATCGGCAGTCATGCCTTCAATATTAATATAATTCTCATAGACACCTTGTTGGACACGAATCATAATATTGAGAACAGGTGATACATATTTAACATTTGGCAGTTGCCTGATTTCATTTACGGTTTCCAAATTTAATTTCTTTTTGGATGACTCAATTTCACTGACATTACCGCTTGAATCAATCATCATACCGCCTTCGTCATTTCTGACATTTACAGTAGTCAGATCAGAGGACTGATCAATCATATCCATCATTGCCTTACTTTGTCCCAGACCGATCGAAAGCATGGTTACGATTGATGCGGTACCGATAATGACTCCGAGCAAAGTCAAAGCAGAACGTAATTTGCGACGCCATAAATTAGTTAAACTTAAACTAAGCAGATCATACCATTTCATCGATTTCAGCCTGTTCCTTCTTTGCTTTGCGGATTCGTACAATTTTTATAATTATACCGATTAAAATAAGTCCGCCTACTCCGATTCCGACCCAACCCCACCATGGCAATTTTGCCGATTTTTCGCCCATCATATCCGGATCGTCTATCGGGAATTCTTCGCCGGGAAATTCACCGCCGGGGAATTCTTCGATATAATCTCCACCTTCATTGATAGTTAATGCGAGGGTTTTGTCGACTGTAGTTACTTTGCCTACAGCATCTTCAAAAGTAATTTGAAAAGGAATTTCATCGCCCCAATTTGCTTGACCGGCTTTTACCATGAAATCAACATCTTTAGAATTTCCAGATTCCAAGTTACCGATAAAAATTTCATTTTTTTCCAAACAGCCTTCCGGAATGACTATTGTAAGGTTGTAAAGAGTCGCTTTACCTTTATTGAATACACTGAACATTATATTGGCATCATCACCGACTACCAGTGTATCAGGCATAATTTCTATTTTACCTAAGTCAAAACGCAATTCCTGATAGACCATAATTGAAATAGATTCTTCGGCAGAATAGGGATTGCCTTTTTCGTCCTCATATTCAAATTTCAATTCAAGAGAGTAGGCTTTTTGCTCAACAGTAGCATTTGTTTTAAGTTTAACTTCCTGTTCTATTTCCGTATCTTTTTCGATTTTTTCGATATAAATAGTGGAGGCACCGCTGGCAGGCATGAAAACAGCTGCATCTTCACCGAAACTGCTTAAAGTCACTCTGATATTTTTTACATCGGAAGTCTTTGAAGTATTTTTTAATTTGATTTTAGCAGTAAACTCTGTACCGCCGATAACATTTTCCGGACTAGTGGTGAAACCGGTACTCATAACACGGGGAATCGATCTGTTTTCTTCTTCAAAACCCGAAATGCCACCCGTAAAACCACCATCTGAAATTAAACCGGGATCGAAGCTGTTATCCGGATCAGGATCCGGTTCCTTCATATTGGGATCAGGTTTATCAGGATTTGTAATTTTTACAAAGAAATAACGTTCCGCAGTTTTGCCGGAATCATTTTCATCACTATAGGTAATTTCGAAATTGACACGATAATAACCGGAAACTAAATCTTCTTTAATTTTCAAGTTGCCGAATTTGAGATTCCTTGAAGCTGCAGAAATGTTTGTGAAACTATCTTTATCGATTAATTCACTAATGCTGGCAAATTTATTTGTCAGTGAAGCATTATATACTGTTTTTTCAACTCTAAAAGGAAAAGTATCTTCTTTGCTGTCAATTTTTAATGTTGCAGAAACATCATATGCATAACCGGAACCTACATTAATCAAAGGGATTTCTACTAAAATAGTTTCGCCTGTTTTTCCGTCAATCATCGGTTTTTCTCCAACCAAAATATGAGCTCTTTTAGCTTGTCGTATCGGCTCTGTAGGCTTAGCAGTTGGTTCAGGTGTTTGTTCAGGAGTCTGATCAGGAGTTGATTCCGGTGTCTGCTCAGGTGTAGCTTCGGGTGTCTGCTCAGGAGTAGATTCAGGAGTCTCATCAGGTGTCTGCTCCGGGGTTTCTCCGGGAGTTAAAGGTGACGAACCGGTTTCTGATGAATCGATATTTGAAGAATCGTTATCCGGTAAAACTACTTCAGGAGTTTTTTCCGAATCATTAATTTCTCCGGCAAATGCAGTTTTGTTATAACCGAAGACATAAATATTAATTGACAGAAAAACTGCTAAGAGCGAGCCGGTTATAGTTTTTGTGTTTTTGATTAATTTGCTATGTGATTTTGCATTATTCATAGTTTTTAGATCCCTTCTCAATGCCTATTATTTTACCGTCTGAAATGCGAAAAATTCGATCCGCATATTGCGCTAAATGTTCATCATGAGTAACCATTATTAAAGTTTGATTATTTTCTCTTGAAATTTGCTGAATTAATTGCATGATTTCCGCACTTGTTGCCGAATCAAGATTCCCCGTGGGCTCATCGGCGAAAACAATTGCCGGATTTACTACCAAAGCTCTGGCTATACCGACGCGTTGTTGCTGACCGCCGGATAATTCGTTAGGCTTATGGTAAATATGAGTTTTCAGCCCCAGTTTGTGGAGAATTCTGATTGCAATTTTTTTGCGTTTGCTGATCGGTGTGCCGCGAAAAATCAACGGTAAGGCTACATTTTCCCAAGCAGTCATGGTCTGAATTAAATTAAACGATTGAAAGATAAATCCCACCTGATCCCGCCGGAAATCAACTAATTTCTTTTCACTTAAACCGACAATCGGCAAATTATTGACGAATATACTACCCTTACTCGGTGGTTCCAGACCTGCCAGCAAATTGAGCAATGTTGATTTTCCGGAACCTGATGTCCCGACAATCGAGCAAAACTCACCACGTTCAATTTCGAAAGAAACCCCGTTTAAAGCAAAAACGGGTTGTTTTCCAACTCGATATACTTTTTTCAGATCATTAACTTTAATGACAATATCTTGCTTTTTATTTGTTGTATTTTGATTTGATTTCAAAGAATTGTCTTGTGTCAGTACCTTAGTTTGAGTATTAGTTGCAGAAAAATCAGTCATGATTGTACCTCGCTTACATTCATCAATTATAAATTAGGTAAGACAAATCAAACAATCGGTAAACTTTAGGAATTTATTAACAAAAGCATTATCGTTTTTAATTTTTCTTAAGTATTAAACTGTTGTTTAGTTAAACAAGGCTCGAAACATAATATGTTAATTTATTAATTGTCCGCTGAGTTCAAATGTATATCTGTGTTTCTGATAAAAAGGAACATAATATTATGTTATAATTTGCCTATAGTTACAGTTTATATTGAGGATCGGCTTGTTTTCCGATCATTTCCTTATAGCGAAGCTGATATATAATATCTAAAAACAAACAACAAAACATCAGAGCAAATAACAAATAAAACCACAAACAATTAATAATATTTAATATTAAACAGGGAGGCTGAAAATGATCAAGACAAGAAAAGTTGTTCTCAAAAGTTTCATTTGGGTACTATTAATTTCATTGATATTAACAAATATTTTCTCGTTAAATGTAAATGCCGAATCAACTGAACTAACAGATGAATCGAATGAAATATCAGAAACAAATGAATCATCAGAATCGACTGAAACATCAGAAGCTGCAGCAATAATTGATGAATCTACCCAAGAAACCAGAACTGAATCATTAGCAGAACCCACTGAAGCAACAGCAACGGATTCAAACTCTGATATACAAATTACAGAAAATGTGAATACACCTGAAACAACTTCAACAGAAGACTTGGGAATTACAAGAAGAATTAATGATCCGGCCAAAGTCACCAGATACATCAAAGCAAATTCGATAATCAGAAGCAAACCGAACGGCAGTGTAATCACCA
>DUOO01000016.1 GCA_012838795.1 Clostridiaceae bacterium
GTATTGAGTATACTTTATCACCGGAAGGAATTTATCCGAGACCGGTAGATGAAACATTTGCTGTAGTCAAATATTTCCAGGAAAATGCGGAAGAATACAAAATTGATCCGGATGCTATCGGTTTTGCCGGTGATTCAGGCGGAGCTAACATCTCAATGGGCGTGATTATCAAATTGCGTGATGAAGGATTTGATATGGATAAAATCAAGGCTGCAATTTTATATTACGGTTCCTATGGAATAGGCACCTCGATATCAATGGCATTACATGGCGGTGCATGGGATGGTCTGACAGAAGAAGATTTTATATACTACAGAACATTATATTTAGGCGATCAGGATCCTCTCGATTGCCCGTACTACAGTATTTATACTAATGATTTATCTTTCGGCATTCCTCCTTGTTTCATTGTGGCAGCGGATTTGGATCCGCTTTGTGATGACAGTTTATTACTCCATACCATCTTGCAAAATCATGGCATAAAATCCGAGTATATTGAATATAAAGGGGCATTACACGCATTTATTCATTACAGTAAAGTGATGGATGATGCAGAAGACGGTATACGTCGTGGTGCTCACTTCTTTGCTCATGAATGCGGTTTAGATCCGAGAAATTAAATTTAATTTCTAATTGGCTTAATAACATTTTAAAGATGTCTCAGAATATCAATTTCGGTAAAATCCGTTTTGCAGAACTTCAATATCTGAGACATCTTTATTTTTTCAATATCTAATTGGATTTCTAATTAGATTTTAAAAAATTCTCTAATTTCGGCAGAATTTGCCGAGCCTGACGATAACCTTGTTCATAGTTGGCTTCCAAAGCAGCCAAATCTCGACAGCTACTGTTAATTGCCATCTTTTCCGGGTAGATTAATAAGGCATGACCGGAATTTTCTAATGCCGATAATTCATCGAGAGTTTTATTATAGTTTAGATGACGTTGAGCAAGCAGCTTTAACAATTTTGGATAACGTCTTAAATAAAAGCGTAACAATGGTCGATGGGATTGTATGGTTTTGCGATAATTCTTTTCGCGGGTCAATACGACAACAAAACGTGTCATTCCGTCGTTTCTTGCAGTATCCAGCTCAAGTCCGTTTCGTAAACCGCCGTCATAGTAGATTTTTCCATCAATCGTCAGGGGAGGCATCATAATAGGCAGAGTAGACGAAGCCCTTACCGCTTGAACCAACTGTTCAAGTTTTGTGAGCTGCGTTTTATCCCAAAATCGCGGTAAAGCTGAGTCTGCTTCGATTGCGCTGATTTTCATACGAGCAGGGTTTGCATTGAAAGTATCTATGTCGAAAGGCAAAATATCCCTGCAGGTTTCTTCATAGATCCACTTAGCATTAAAAAAACCGTTACCTTTGACAAAATGCCCCCAGCCGCCAAATTCAGGGTACTTAGCTATATCAATAAAAGACTTCCTGGCACGTTCTTGATCACGCGAAAGATAATTAATGGTACAAGATGCTCCGGCTGAAACCCCGCAAACATAGTCAAAGTAATATTCTTCTTCTAATAATACATTAAGCACACCGGAGCTGAAACTGGCACGCATGCCGCCACCCTCGAATATTAAAGCTGTATCGTGAATGTTGTTTTTAAGTTTTTCCATTCGTTTACTTTTCACCAACCTCGCTCTTTTCCGACAAGTCATTCTTTAACACTAATAATGAAACCGGATAATTGATTGCTTGTATTTAATATCATAATTTATGTCTTTGATATCTTTTCTGATACATATTTATATATTCAAATTAGACCGTTTGCTCAAGCGTATTTTGAAAATAATAGCAATTTGAGCTAGATTATTTAATATATATTATAATAGATATTAGTATAATCTCGATTCACTGCTAAAAGAATGTTTTTTCACTTGCTTAGTAAAAAATTATGAGAAAGGTTTTGTATGAAAGATCCTATTCAAAAATATTTCCAAGTTGGAACAGTACATTTTATGAGTTATCCGACAGCTCATCATGAATATGTGGAATCATTGAGAAAAATTCTATTAGATGATTTTTTCACTGCCGTTGAAATAAAACATGTAGAAGATGATGAAACAAGAGCAATTGTTAAAAAAATGCTGGATGAATCAGGTATTAAAGTATGTTATGGCGCACAACCGAGTTTATTAGGACCCGGTTTTAATCCTAATCATTTGGAGGAGACTGAAAGAAAAAAAGCAGAAGATGTATTGCTTGCAGCTATTGATGAGGCTGAATATCTGGGAGCAAAAGGTATTGCTTTCTTAGCGGGCAAATATGAAAAAGATAAAGAAAAAGAGGCATATCAACAGCTATTGATAACAACACGCAATCTTTGTGATTATGCCAAAACCAAGGACATGATGATAGAAATGGAGATTTTCGATTTCAATTTCGATAAAGCAGCCTTAATCGGACCGGCTCCTTTAGCTGCAAAATTTGCAGCAGATATGTGTACAACACATAATAATTTTGGATATATTGTTGACTTATCACATTTTCCGCTGACATATGAAACGAGCAAATTTGTCTTTAGGACGCTGCGTCAATATATTACACATTTACATATCGGAAATGCAGTAATGACAAAAGGAGCTCCGGGATACGGTGACTTGCATCCGAGATTTGGATTCCCTAACAGTGAAGTAACAGTTGATGATGTATTGGATTTCTTCCGTGTCTGTAAAGCTGAAGGATTTTTGGATGCCGATGATCCGATTGTCATGTCGTTTGAAGTCCAGCCGTTTGGTGATGAAGATGCGGATTTAGTTGTGGCAAATACAAAACGTGTGATCAATAGGGCATGGGCATTATTAGAGGATTTTTGAAATACTTCCTTCTCATTTAAATAATGGAAATACATTAAAGAATATCATTGTTCAATATTTGAAAGGTGTTTCGTTAAGGTCATTTTTATATAATTAGAAATATTACAAAATTTTTTTCGTATAAATTAAAACATAAGGAATAAAATTTGCAAAGGAGACCGGCATATGGCTAAAAAAATAGTTGTATTAGACGGATATACAGCAAATCCGGGCGATTTATCATGGGAAGAGTTAGAGAAGCTTGGAGAATTAACAGTGTATGATCGCACACCGTCTGATAAAATAATCGAAAGAATCGGAGATGCATCTTATGTTTTCACGAATAAGACTCCTCTATCAAAAGAAACTATTGAACAAAGCTCTAATCTAGAATTTATCGGTGTTTTGGCTACAGGCTACAATATAGTTGACATAGAAGCTGCTAAGGAAAAAACCATTCCGGTATGTAATATTCCCTCTTACAGCACTGATTCGGTGGCTCAATTTGTTTTTGCCTTATTATTAGAAATTTGCCATCATGTGGGGCATCACAGTCATGAGGTAAAAAAAGGCCGTTGGACATCCTGCAATGATTTTAGTTTTTGGGATTATCCGTTAATAGAATTGTCAGGTAAAACAATTGGTTTTATAGGTTTTGGTGAAATAGGCCAGGCAACTGCAAAAATTGCAAGATCATTCGGTCTGCATACGATTGCTTATAATCGTTCTCAATCTGATGAAGGAGCAAAATTAGCGGAATATGTCAGTTTGGATGAACTTCTGGAAACCGCGGATATAATTTCTCTTCATTTACCGTTATTTCCGGAAACAAAGAATTTGATTAATGCAAAAACAATTGATCAAATGAAAGACGGAGTAGTTGTTATCAATACTGCCAGGGGTCCTCTTGTCAATGAAACGGAAATGGCAAAAGCTTTAGAAGAAGGCAAAGTCGGTTATTATGCTGCAGATGTAACGGAAATAGAACCGATACCCGGCGACAATCCGCTGTTAAAAGCACCAAATGCTATTATTACTCCGCATATTGCTTGGGCACCCAAAGAGGCAAGACAACGACTGATAAATCTTGCAGTTAGAAATCTTAAGCTGTTTCAAACCGGAAATACTGTTAATGTCGTAAATTTATAATATTTTTAATAACGAGGGTTTACAAAAATATTCCGGCATGATATTTTTATTATTAAATGCGATGACCGAGAACAAGTAGGTCAATGGAAGTTGTGAGAGATATGCCGGTTGGTGCAAGGCAGAAAACGGAAATTGATTGAATACATCTTGAGAGCAGCGTCCTGAAATTAACAGTAGGAGACGACGGGTGCGCCCGTAACAGCGTTAGGGTATAAGCTGATTAATTGTCTTTGTTGTACGGAATTTATTGTCAGTCGTACCCGATGAGGTCTTAGTTGTGAGACTAAGATAAAAAGAGGTGGTAACACGTTTTCTGAACGTCCTCTTGTGTTAATACAAGATGGGGCGTTTTTTTATTTCTCCATCAAACGAAACACATAATGAGTTAAGAAGACAGAGGAAATATTCCTCAAAATGAATTTTGATTCTGCAGCAAATAAACTGAAAAAGCGTTTTGTTTACAGAAATCAAAATACTATGTTAACTAAAAAACAGGTTAACAGAACAAAAAGTTGATTTAAGGAGAAGAACATGAAAGAAATTCGTTTTTTTAGTGGCAAAGACGTTCCCTTAGAACGTCATCGAGTATATGTAGTTAGAAAATTACATTTATTACCGGTTGAAGAGCGTTTACAAAAATTGCAAGAGGCAAAAAGTAATCTTTACTTATTGCATAATAAAGACATTTTTCTCGACATGTTAACTGATAGCGGTGTCAATGCATTGAGTGATAATCAGTTGGCGGCAATGATGAATGCGGATGATGCCTATGCAGGAAGTGAGTCTTTTTATCAGTTAGAAGCCAAAGTCAAAGAACTGTTTGGTATGGATCACTTTTTACCGGCACATCAAGGTCGCGGTTGCGAAAAAGTGTTGTCTGATCTTTTAGTTAAGCGGGGTGACATTGTTCCGATGAATTATCACTTTACGACTACAAAGTCACACATTGTGCGATGCGGTGGTGAAGTTGTTGAACTATTACCGCCGGAATCCTTGGAATGCAAGAGTGATTTGAAGTTTAAGGGTAACATTGACATCGGTATGTTAAAAGATGTTTTTGAGAAAAATCATAAACGTATTCCATTTGTCAGACTTGAAGCAGGTACCAACCTGATTGGCGGTCAACCCTTCTCTTTGGATAATTTAAAACAAACATCTGAAATCTGTCGCTCGTATGAGATACCTTTGATGTTAGATGCATCCTTACTGCAAGATAATCTTTACTTTATGAAAAAAGACGATCCGGCTTGCCAAGATTTGACGATAAGAGAAATCACAAAGATAATCGGTGATCTTTGTGATATTATTTATTTTTCAGCCAGAAAATTAGGCTTTGCACGTGGTGGTGGTATTGCAATGCGTGAAGGTCCGCTGGTGGTTCGCTTAAAAGAATTAATTGTCTTGAATGAAGGTTTCCATACATACGGCGGTATGTCGGTAAAAGACATTGCGGCGATTACGGTCGGTTTAGAAGAAACAATGGATATGGAAATGATCTCCCAGGGACCGCTCTTTATCAAATATATGGTTGAAGAGCTGGATAAACGTGGTGTTCCGGTGGTAACACCTCCGGGCGGACTCGGTTGTCACCTTGATGCAATGAGATTTGTACCGAATATTCCGCAAAATCAATATCCGGCTGCTGCCTTGGCTGCTGCCGTCTACTTAGCCGGCGGTATCCGCGGTATGGAACGCGGTACACTCAGTGAAGATCGTAACCCTGACGGAACTGAACGTCTTGCTTCAATGGAATTGCTGCGTTGTGCGATGCCGCGTCGTGTATTTACTTTAAGTCAAGTTGAATTTGCGATTGATCGAATTCATTGGCTTTGGGAAAATCGTGAATTAATCGAAGGTTTGGAATTTACACTTGAACCGAAAATATTACGTTTCTTCGTAGGCGAACTGAAACCGGTTTCTGATTGGCAAGAAAAGATTGTTAAACGCTTCCGCCAAGATTTCGGCGACTCACTGTAAATACTGAATTATTTGATTGTGATTACTTGTCTGTAATGACAAGCTCATATGGTTTTGTCTCAAAAGTCGAGGTCTGCAAATATTAATTTGATATGCTATGATTTTTGAGACATTATTTAATCGGCCTGACTTCAAAAGACCTGTGTCAAAAAACTGTGCTTAAATTCGAAATCTGCAGCGTGCCCGCAAGGAACTGATTCTTGACAAAATTTCCAATTGAAAAAACAATTTGACAAATGCAAATATTGATAAAACAACCATGATATACATTGAAAGCTCAATTATTATTGTGTAAAATATACACTATATATTTTGGTTATAATTCTGATCTATTATATTTTATTAATATTTGTTGAAACAAAGACAAAAAATTGAAATGAAAATCATGAAAGGTTAGACAATAGTAAATTAATTTTTATCAAAAGCAATATTAATGATTGTAATTGGAATTTTTGAAAGGAGCGTATCATGGGACAAGTCTATAAGATGAAAAAATCACTTTATGAGAAAAAACTGAGAGAGCTGCAAATTGAATTAGTTAATCTCCAAGAATGGATCAAAGCAAAAGGTCTAAGAGTTGTGGTTATATTCGAAGGACGTGATGCTGCAGGTAAGGGCGGAGCAATCAAAAGAATTACTGAGACGCTCAATCCTCGTTACTGTAAAGTCGTAGCTCTGGGTGTTCCGACTGAAAGAGAAGAGAGTCAGTGGTTTTTCCAACGTTACGTAGCTCATCTGCCGGCTGCCGGAGAAATGGTTTTGTTCGACCGCAGTTGGTACAATCGTGCAGGTGTTGACAAAGTTATGGGCTTCTGTACCGAAGAAGAATATAATGATTTTTTACGTAGCTGTCCGTCATTTGAAAATATCCTGATTCGTTCGGGAATTATTTTGATTAAATATTGGTTCTCAGTTAGTGACGAAGAGCAAGAACGTCGTTTCCAAAGCAGGATTAATGATCCTGCAAGACGTTGGAAAATAAGCAAAATGGACCTCGAATCTCGCAGACGCTGGTTAGATTATTCAATAGCCAAAGATACTATGTTTGCTTATACTGATACAAAATTGTCTCCCTGGTATGTAGTTCATTCCGATATAAAAAGACATGCACGTATTAACTGTATATCACATTTGTTGTCGATGATTCCTTATGAAAAAATAGAGCATCCTGTTATAGAGTTGCCGCCGATAGAAGAACACAGAGGATATATAAGACCGCCTCTGACGGAACAGACATTTGTACCTGATGTAGCAGCCGAATTGGCAAAAAGCCAGGATAAAATGAAAACTGAGGAGAGCGATTCAAACCTTGAAGATGATGACTTAATTGAATAATCGTACAACTAAAATATGTAAAACATCGGATGAGTTGTGAGTAATCAATTTAAGCGAATTAAATTAGTTTAATAATTAAATTACAGTTGTTTTTCAGAGGCAGTTTCAATTATGAAGAGACTGCCTTTGCCAGCTGAACTTTCTGCACTAATTTCTAAACCATGACGTTTAGCAATTTCTTGAGCAATAGCTAAACCGAGACCGCTGCCTTTTTTATTTTCTTCAGAAGTTTGTTTATGAAATCTCTCAAAAATAAACGGCAAATCTTCCGGGGGAATACCTGATCCATGATCCTGAATCTTCATTGATATTTTTTGATCAGTACTATTCAGGAGCAAATCAATTGTTTCATTTTCCGGGGAAAACTTTATTGCATTATCAAGAATTATTACAATCATCTGGCGTAATCTGGTATAATCACCTGACATGCTGAAATTCGAACCTTTTTGTTCAAAATTCAGTTTGATTGATTTCTCAGCAGCAAGAGTTCGCATTCCGTTAAGAGCATCTTGACATATTTCTCGCAGATCAATGTTTTCACATTGAATTGAAAAATCGGGATCTTGTAAACGCGAAAGTTCCAGAAGATCACTGACTAATCTTTCAAGATATTTACTTTCGTTAAGCATCTGCCGATAATATTCATCAATAGTTTTATCTTCTGTGACAATTCCATCGGCAAGAGCCTCTAATGAAGCTCGCATCACTGTGATCGGAGTTCGCAGTTCGTGAGAGATGTTAGCTAAAAAATTCTGACGTCTTTGCTCGGCTTCAATTTTATTTTGATTGGCTATTTGCAAATCAGAGGCCATTTGATCAAATGATGTGGCTAGATCTCCGATTTCATCATTGCGTTTAATATTACTTCTTTCTAAATAATCTCCTTTTCCAATTTTATCGGCTGATTTTGCTAATTTGCGCAAGGGATCACTTAAATTTTTGGAAAAGATTGCTGCTAAAACAAAAGAGATCAAAAGAGCTGTCGGCATACTGATTAACAGTATTCCTAAAGCTTGTCTGCTTGTGTCATTAATATTTTGAATCGGTTCATGCAGTAAAACGGCACCTTTAATTGAACCGTCACTTATCATTATCGGAACTGCTGCAGTCATAGTTCTATTCCCGAGAAATGTACTCAAATCCTCGCCATAAGCTTCATTACCGTCGAGTGCCTGTTGAATTAACAGGATAGATCCCTCCGGCAGTTCGCTGAGATTTAGTTCAGACTGCTCATTGCCGCGGGTAATCAATGCCATTTCCTGATCAACTAGCCAATAATCACCTTGAATCAGATTGTCCGGCACATTCATGTAATTTCCCAATCCATGACCGATTCCGCCTGCTTTATATTGACCTCTCATCTGAGCATTTTGTTGATTCGAAGAGACCGGATTTAATTTTTGATTCTTATGATATGAACTATTGGGATTATTGGGTTTATGAAGATTATTGGAATTGTCAGAATTATCAGGGTCAGTGGAATTAGTAAGATTGTTTTGATTATTCTGATCAATTTCGATGACTTGATCTGTCTGAGGATTGTCAAAAACTACCTGAGCTACAATATCAGAGATTCTGTTGGCACACTCAATAAGCTCGCCTCTATGATGTTCTGAGTTAAAACGTGAGAAAATAACAAAAAACAATGAACTAATTACAAATGACAGCGTTATTAATGCTATTGAGAAATATAACATTAAACGTCCGCGGATTTTAATTATCATCTGTTTTTTCCTCAAATTTATAGCCAACACCCCAAATAGTTTTAATTTCCCAGTTTGGATGTGACACTTGATCCAGCTTTGCCCGCAAACGTTTGATATGGGAATCAACAGTACGTGAATCTCCCTCATAATCAAAACCCCAAAGACTGTTTAGAAGATTGTCTCTGGTAAATACTTTCGGACTGTTTGTGAGCAGTGTCCACAGGATTTCAAACTCTTTTTTGGTTAAAATGATTTCTTGTTCAGAAATTGAAGTTTGATATGAATCCGGATTGAGAGTCAAATTATCATATGTCATGGTCTTGACCGGGGCATCGTTTTCATTTGTCATATGAGGATCTAGTCTGCGTAAAACGGCACGTACTCTGGCCATGACTTCACCGGGTGAAAATGGTTTAACGATATAATCATCCGCACCTATATCCAGACCCATGATTCGTTCAAAATCTTCACCGCGTGCAGTGACCATAATGATCGGCACCTGACTTTTTTCGCGAATTTTACGACAAAGAGAAAAACCGTCCATTCCGGGCATCATTACATCAAGCAAAATAATATCAAAAATATCCGCTTCAAAAGCAGCCAAAGCCGACATCCCGTCGTAAGCTTTTGTAACAGAAAATCCTTCGTTTTTTGCATAAGCTTCTAAAACTGAAACAATTTGACGTTTATCATATGCAATTAACATTTTGGTAATAGAGACCATAAGTCTGATTTTTAGTTATAAAGTCACAACAAAATAGCTTTTACTACGATTTTTCAGAATAAGTTGTAACGTTGTCACCTGTGTATGGGTTTTGAATTTTTAGTTATATTCATTCTTTTTGACTGCAGTTTCCACAGTAGCCTTTCGGATTTTGACTTTGCCACCGCCAGCTGTCTTTACACATACGTTTTAGATCAAATTTTGCTTCCCAACCTAATAAATCTTTTGCTAAAGATACATCAGCATAGCATGTGGCAATATCACCGGCACGTCGTTCGGTTATACGATAAGGAATCTCAATACCGGTTACTTCAGAGAATGTTTTTACCAAATCCAACACACTGTAACCACGACCGGTTCCGAGATTAATTATTAGAAATGAAGCGTCGGGATTTGCCTTTAAATAATCAACTGCTGCCAAATGTCCTTTGGCTAAATCTACAACATGAATATAGTCTCTGACACCTGTACCGTCATGTGTATCGAAATTATTTCCGAAAACGAAAAGTTCCTCTCGTATACCGATAGCGACTTGTGTGATGAAGGGCATCAGATTATTTGGAATTCCTTGCGGATCTTCACCAATTATGCCTGATTCATGAGCACCGATCGGATTAAAGTAACGCAAACAAATGACGGAAATATCCGGATAGGCTGCAGTAACATCTTTTAAAAACAATTCATTAATCATTTTTGTTTCACCATAAGGATTAGTGGGAGAATATGGAGATGTTTCAATAATTGGAACTGCGTCCGGTTGACCGTAGACGGTTGCTGAGGAGCTGAAAATAATTGATTTAACATTGTATTTTGCCATGAGTTCAATTAATACCCAGGTAGACTCCAAATTGTTACGGTAATAAAGCAAAGGTTTTTCAACGCTTTCGCCAACAGCTTTGGAACCGGCAAAATGAATTACGAAATCAAAATCATATTGCTTAAATACTTTTTCCATTGCCGAAAAATCACAGATATTTGCCAGAAAAAAATCAGGACGTTTACCGGTAATTTTTTCTATACGGTCCACTACTTTAAGATGGCTATTCGATAAATCATCAACAATTACCACTTGATCTCCGCGATCGAGTAATTCGACAACAGTGTGGCTGCCGATAAATCCGGCACCGCCTGTTACTAAAATCTTCAAAATATTGACTCGCTTTCTTTGTAAGGTTGATTTACTGTTATTCATATATTCACAGTATATATTTATTTGAGAATTATCGGAAACATTATTGATTAAAAGTAATAGATCTAAATTTATTGCACAAGAGACGCATCTTATGTGATAATTAAATAAATTTTATTAAATCAAATGCGAATAAATGCGAATAAAAAATCGAAAATATTGTTTAACAACAGGAAATATTTTAATAAAATTAATAATAATAACGTGGTGAAAAAATGCGAAATTTGACTGAATTGAGTTTGACTGAATTGATCAGTCCGCAAGGTTTTGATTGTGATTGCGGGAAACATCATGTCATGGCGATCCGTCATGTAAAAATCGGCGAACATGCAATTGAGTTTTTGTCTGAAATTTTACAAGACTTAACAATTAAAAAACCGTTTTTTATATCTGATCAAAACACTTATCGAGCTGCCTGGCAATATATCGAACCTGTTTTGCATGAAGTACAAATTGAATACAGTGAGTTTGTATATCAAGAAGAACATTTGGAGCCGAATGAATATGCAGTGGGCAGCTTAACTATGGCCTTTGATCGCAGCTGTGACGGAATAATAGTTATAGGTTCCGGTGTATTGAATGATATCGGAAAAGTTTTCGCCAATGCTGTAAAATTACCGCAAGTGGTAATAGCAACAGCTGCTTCAATGGACGGTTACGGTTCAAATAATGCATCAATGATCCAAAACGGCTTAAAAGTTTCACTTTATAACGCTTGTCCTCAAGCGATTATTGCCGATACCCGAATTCTGGCGGAAGAACCGGTACATATGTTGCAAGCCGGATTGGGTGATATGCTGGCTAAATACGTTTCAATCTGTGAATGGCGAATCAGCAACTTAATTACCGGTGAATATTATTGCGAAAATATTGCGAGTTTGATTCGTTCCGCTTTGAAGAAAATATTGGATTCGGCCGGTGGATTATTGCAACACAAGGAAAATGAACAGAAAAAAAACAGTAAAGAAGAACAAATAATTGATCGGGAAAAAACAGATGAACAGAATCGAATCATAAAAAAGGATCGGTCACAATATTATCAGGCAATCGAAAATCTATTTGAAGGTTTGTTGATCACAGGATTGGCAATGGGATTTGCCGAAATTTCCAGACCTGCTTCCGGTTTGGAGCATTATTTTTCTCATGTTTGGGAAATGATGTCTTTGCAACGTGGCAAAATTCCGCAACTGCATGGTTTGCAAGTTGCGGTAGGTACATTGTTATCAGTTGCAATATGGCAGAAATTACTTGTGTATCCGGCATCATCTGCTGCTGCAATAAACAAAGCTGAACAGTTTATTGATTCTTTTGATCAGATACAGTGGGAAAATATGGTGCGCAGAATTTACGGTAACAAAACGGCGGTACAGGTAATAGCTGCTGCAAATGCCGAGGGTCGTAACAGTAAAGAAAAACATGCAGAACGCTTGGCTATGATTAAAGAAAAATGGCATGAGATTATTAATATTGTTAAATCAGAATTACCCGGTTATCAAGATTTAATTAACATAATGCGGAAATATGATCTGCCCTTAAATCCTCAGGAAATCGGATATTCGGAACAAGACAAACAAGATGCTTTAATCGGATCACGCGAAGTAAGAAATAAATATGTCACAAGTTCACTGTTATGGGATTTAGGGTTGTTGTATGAATGGGAGATATAAATCTGAATCAAAATTGAGCGTCAATTACATCAAGTTGGAGTAAAAAACTCCATACTGTTTCTTTTCTGATAACATAATTAAATAGGAGTTGAAGAGTGAATAATTTTACGGAATACAATAATAAACATGTGGAAAAATTGAAAGACATAAAATGTATGTTTTTAGATATGGATGGAACGTTTTATTTAGGCAATCAAATTTTGCCCGGTTCTTTGGAATTTTTAAGAGATGCTGCAGAAAGAGATCTTAAAATATTGTTTTTAACCAACAATTCTTCACGTTCTGCAGAATATTACGTAGAAAAATTAAAAAATATGGGGGTGCAACCACCTTTTCTCAATGTGTTAACCAGTGGACAAACTACGGGCAGATATGTTCTGAAAAATTATCCGTCGCAAAAAGGTTTTATTCTGGCAAATTCAATTGTAACTGCTGAAATGAAAAAGATCGGACTGCAAATAGATGAGCATAGCCCGGATTATGTTTTGATAACTTATGATACTGAATTAGATTACAAAAAATTGGATAGACTTTGTCATTTTGTCAGAGGAGGTCTGCCCTATATAGCAAGTCATCCGGATTTCAATTGCCCTGTGGAATATGGCTTTGCTCCCGATATTGGTGCGACAATTGCCTATGTTGCAGCTAGCACGGGCAGAGAACCTGATGTTATTATAGGTAAGCCTCATAAATATATAATTGAAGATGCAATTTCTCTGGTGAATGAAAAAAAAGAACATATTGCGATGGTTGGTGATCGACTTTACACTGATATCGCAGCGGCAATAGATAATGGATTGTTGAGTGTATTGGTAATGTCGGGTGAAACAGATCAGAAAATGCTTGATTCATCTGAAATGAGACCTGATTTAGTTTTCCAGCAGCTTGTCGATATTGTTACTTTTTTGGAGTAATGCTTGTCAATAAAATACTGCGGATAATGAAAATAACTTAATATTGAATGAATAGATCGGGATTTTTTATTTTAATTAAAATAAAAAAAGTGTATAATACGATGAATTATTGTATAATATTTTTAATTTATCCGGACTGATTAAGTTTTTGATTTATGTTGTTTGGATATCTTTCTGCAAACCGGAGGAGGAAATTTGAAAAACAATAGAATAAAATTAACGCGTATAGTTACTTTATTTTTAGTTATTATTATTACGGCATCATCTTGTTCAAGAATAGGTGAAGATTTGGATCCTGCTGATTTAGGATATGAAATTGAAGTAACATACAATGCTTTGGGCGGACTTGTTAATCAACGTGAAATTCGTATCACCAATTATGCTGAGAATTCTTTGCTTTTTGCACCGTCAGGAACTACAAACTTATTGGTCGAACCGGTAAAAGACGGCTATATAATTGCAGGATGGTATACGGATGTTAAAGAAATTCCCGCAGCGGACGGTGAAGATGTTCAATATGAATTTGATCCTCAAGATCGTTGGGATTTTGATATCGATCGTGCAACTGAAAATATTACTCTTTATGCCAGATGGGCAAAAAAGGCAGAGGCGAACTACATTGATGCTGATACTAACGAAATTGTTTTTGCCAAAAACATTACGGCGCAATCTCCGTTATCGGCTTTATCTCCTTCAATTTTGAATTTGGTTTCTAAAACCGGTTATACTTTTCAAGGTTATTATTATGAAGATTTAGAAGAAGAATTTGATTTTTCACAATATAAGTACTCGCCGTTATTACCGACAACTAAAGAGTTATATACTCAGTTAGCCGAAGAGTTTCCACAAAACATAGTGCAGCTGGATGGCGAAACCGGAACAGATGAACAAGCGGAAGCAGAAGAGTCGGAAGAATCAGCAGAAGAATCAGAACAATTGGCAGAAGAATCAGAGGAAACAGAGCAAGCAGAAGAAACTGAACAATCAGAAATACAGGAATCGGAATCTGAAGAACAAAAAGAAGAACAGACCAATAAATCGGGTGGTGGTGAAGAAACTCTTTCAGCAGATGCAACTGATCCGAATTTTCCGGATGAAATGTCAGGGGAAGAAATTGAAGAACTGGCTTCAGCAGATAATATTGCGGAAGAAACACCATGGCTGTTTTTGAATAATCTCGGTTATGACATGATAGCGACAGAAGAAGAATTAGCAGAAATTCGTTATCGTAAAAATGAAATTATAGAATCATATATTTCGGAATATGAAAGAAACAATGCGGATAACAATGTATATCTGGTTTTTGCTGAGGGCAATAAAGTACAAATTAATGAACCGCAAGATATTGAAGAAAACGGGAAATTTGTTTTTAAAGATTTAGGCGAAAAAGGTGAATATATTATTAATCAGGATATTGATTTCGGATCCGGAACCTTTTCACCGGTTGACAAATTTACGGGTGTTCTCGATGGTCAGGGGTATATTTTGTCTAATATTAATTTAAAAATATCTTTTTCGAAAAAAGATACTTTCTTAGGTGCGGAAGGAGCTCTGTTTACTAATTTGGAAGGTGCTATAATCAAGGATGTTACGTTCAAAGACATGGTAATTAACATCAGTGCACCACCGAAAACAGATGTTAAAGCGGCGGTTTTGGCTGTAAATGCAATTAACAGTCAACTTGAAAATGTGAAATTTGAAGGTTTGACAATCAATACAGGTTCAAGAGATGACGGCAGTTCGACCTATGAAGTATCAGATTTTATTATGAACAATGATAATACGTCAGTAGAAAATGTAATCGGTGAAAATATTGTTTGGGAAGTATCGGATTATACTGTTGTAACAAGATTTTTTGCAGAATAATCCAATTGGTTAAATCATAAAAGTCCGGCCATTACCGCATATTCAGTTATGTTGTGATCCGGTCTTATGATAACATATACAACATTGTATCTCTATTTAAAATTAATAGCTGATAGAAAAACAAAAGAAAAAGGAGAAAAAAAATGAAAAATGCTTTCTTAAAGAAATTGATGGCATTAATCTTGATCGGTGTTATGATCTTGGGTGTTGTAGCCTGTAGCGGTGACAAAAAAGACGATGATAAAAAAGACACTGCAGAAGAAACCGAAAAAGTTGATGAAAAAGATTCTGAAGAAAAGGAAGAACCTTCTGAAAAGGCTGATGAGGCTGAAAAATCAGAAGAAACCGAAAAAGCCGAAGAACCGGAAGAAACAGAAGAAACAGAAGAGCCGGAAGAACCTGCAGATGCAGTAACTGCGGATACTCCGCTGGTTATCGGTTCATATACTATGGACGGAAAATTCACTTCTTTCTTCAATACATCGGCATATGACCGTGCTATTGCAGATAATACATCATTATTCCTATTATGGTCGGACGAAAACGGTGAACCTTTAGCCAATATGGATGTTCCAAGCTATGCTATTGATTACACCATGGATGTAGCAGATGACAACAGTGAAACAACTTATACTTTCGCATTGAAAAATGATGTATTGTTCTCGGACGGAACACCGGTAACAATTGATGATCTGTTATTCAGCATGTATGTATACTCAGATCCTTACTATGACGGAAGTTCAACATTCTATTCATTAGCAATTGAAGGTTTGAAAGAGTACCGTTTGCAAACATCAACCGAAATGGTTGAAGTCGGTGATGATATTTTAGCAGCCGGCATCAGTGGTGACGGTAAAGGCGAACCTGTTTTAGGTGATGGTTTGACAGTGGCTACAGCTGAACAACAAGCAGCTTTCTGGTCCTACTTGGATGAAGCCGGTACAAAATTTGCTCAAGAGATTATAGATTATGTAATTAATAATTACATTGGTTATGCAGCACAGGTATTTCCTGATTTCACAGCTGATGAAATTACTGCAAGTGAAACTCTGAGAGCAGGATTTGCCATGACTTTATGGGGCTTTGGTGATGTTGACGGAACAACTTACATAGACAGTGAAGAAGAGAAATTTGATTTAAGTGATCCTGCAGTAGAACTCAACGCCGGAAAATTCTGGAATGATATTAAAGTTGCATATGGTTATGATTTAAGCGATGAAGGTATCAATGGCGAAAAAGCCGGTGACAAGAATGTTCAAGATTACGTTGTAGAACTGTTCTACCAAAATGAAGGCGGAATTGAAGGCGGCGTTAAAGAAATTACAGGTATTACCAAAACAACTGCTGAAGTTGACGGCGAAGAATACGAAGCACTTCAAATTAAATTAGAAGGAATTGATCCGGTTGCTATTTTCAAAATGGGTGTCGATGTTGCTCCGAAAGCATACTATCTCGATGGTTTTGCCGGTGAACTTAATGACTTTGGTGTAAATCCAGCTAATAATGAATTAATTGAACATTTGAAAACCAAAAACGACAAACCTATGGGTGGCGGTCCATATGTCTTTGAATCATTCAAAGATAACGTTGTAACTATGACTGCAAATGAGAACTACATTATGGGCAAACCGAAAATTCAAACTCTGCGTTATCAAGTAATTGAATCCGGTTCAGAAATGGATGCACTCAAAACCGGTCAAGTACACTTTGCAGAACCGAGCGCTCAAACTCAAGTTGTAAGTGATATTTCCAGTGGTGAAGGAGATTACGCAAAATTAGACTATATTTTAGTTGACAATGACGGCTACGGCTATATCGGAATCAATGCTCAAGCAGTTCCGGAATGGAAAATTCGTCAAGCTTTAGCTCATGCTATGAATATTCAATTATGTATCGACAATTACTATGGTGAATTGGCATCAATCAATAACCGTACCATGACAAAAGTTCAATGGGCATATCCGGACAATCCGGAACGCTTGTATGAATTTGATGAAACAGGCGAAACATCAAAAGCTCTGTTCTTAGAAGAAGGATATGTATATGATGAAGCAGCTAATGAAATGCAGTATCCTGCAGATCATGAAAAATCCGGTCAACAAGTAACCTTTAAATTTACTTTGCCGTCAGCAGCTGAAGATCATCCCGCAGGTTCCATCTTCTTAGCCGCACAGGAACTTTTGGCTAAAATAGGCGTCAAAGTTGACATTGAAGAAGATCCGAACTTATTAGGCAAACTCTCAACAGCTTATGAATCAGGTATCCAAGTTTGGACAGCAGCTTGGGGTTCAGGTGGTGTTGATCCTGACATGTTCCAAATCTGGTACTCCGACCCGGCAGTTAACCAAGCAGGTTCACCGAACGGCTCCGGTTTATATTGGTTGTTCGAAAACGGTACTGATGAACAAAAAGAAGTTCTGGTGGAATTAAACGAAAATATTATTGCCGGACGCAGCTCATTAGATCCGGAAGAGCGTAAACCTATCTACGCCAAAGCATTAGAGTTGGCGACCAGCTTAGCAACAGAAATTCCTACATATCAACGTAAGAATATGTTTGCATTCAATAAAGAAGTTATCAATGCTGATACTATGTTCAGCGGCGACCAAGTAACTCCGTTCCAAGGCCCGCTCAAAGAAATCTGGAATGTAGAATTAAATCTTGATTAAGGTTGAATTTGATGAGTAACTGACAATTAATATTGGTGCATCGGCCGGATTAATCGGTCGATGCACTTCATTTAACTAGGTGGTTTTGTTCTAATGGTAAAATATATCTTAAAAAGACTTGGACTTGCTGTAATAATTTTATTAGGTGTCTCTCTCTTGATTTATATGCTGACAATGGCAATGCCGGCTGACTACATTGATAATCAAACTGCTGCTGCAGTACAGAGTGGTCAGATGACACCGGAAGATGTACTAAGGCTCAAAGAGCTCTATGGTTTAGCAGATAAAAGCTTGCCGGGAATCCTGAAAGGCTATGCTCTATGGTTCAGTAATGCCTTACAAGGTGACTTGGGTTTTTCGTTCCTTTATGGACGTCCTGTAACACAAGTTATTAAAGAATATGTTTGGATATCTTTCTTTATTTCATTAATAGCTTATGTTATAGAAATAATAATTGCCATCCCGATGGGGATACGGGCAGCAGTCAATCAGTATAGCGG
The DNA here is from genome assembly GCA_012838795.1 of Clostridiaceae bacterium. GTDB lineage: Bacteria > Bacillota > Clostridia > Saccharofermentanales > DTU023 > UBA5436. Next base: position 18,499 of record DUOO01000016.1, read on the forward strand.
ATACGACTATACGGTTTCAGTCTTTTCTATGATGGCGACAGCGTTGCCGTCGTTCTTTCTGGCAGCACTGCTGATGAATTTTTTCAGTATTAATTTAGGTTGGTTTCCTTTACAGGGCTTAACCACGGCAACTAAAATATTCCATCCGAGTGATACCTGGGGAATTTTATTAGACAAAGCCTGGCATTTGGTATTACCGATTGTAACTTTGACTCTCTTAAGTATCGGGGGTTTGATGCGTTATACGAGGACCAATATGCTTGAAGTTATGAATTCGGATTATATTCGCACAGCAAGAGCAAAAGGTTTACCGGAAAAAACAGTTATTAATAAACATGCATTCCGTAATACATTCATTCCTCTGGTTACAACTTTATCAGGTTTGCTTCCCGGATTATTCAGCGGTGCAATGATTACCGAAACGGTTTTCTCTATTCCGGGTATCGGCAGTATGGCAATGCGGGCAACTCAGCAGGGTGATATTCCTTTCGTTATGGGATACAATATGTATTTGGCAATTTTAACCGTAATTGGATACTTAATCTCCGACCTGATGTATGCGGTAGTTGATCCGAGAGTTCAAATATCCAAGTAAGGTGGTGCGAAATGACAGATAATAATATTAACTTAACCAATCAGCACGATCTTAATTCTGAAGTAAATAATAAAACACCTGTTGTACAGGGTGAAATGGCTCGTTTAGAAGAAGAAGAACTTGCTGTACAAACCGCAAAGAATTTCAGATCGATTTCTCCGGCAAGGATGGTAGCCAAGCGCTTTTTCCGAAGTCGTCTTTCAATTGTAGGATTGTGTATTATTCTTTTTGTTTTTCTATTCTCTTTTTTAGGTCCGGTAATAGTTGACGCAACTTGGGGCTATGGTCAAACAGAAGTTTTTAAAATTCCGCGTCAATCACAATTATTGACGAAAGCTAACTTTGAAGGTGCGGATGGACGCAAATATGTGTACTATGACAGATCAATCAGTACAGTTACGACCAAAGCACCGCCTTCTGCCGATCATTGGCTCGGTACTGATACCAACGGTTTGGATATTTTTGTCCGTCTGATGTATGGCGGGCGGATTTCTTTGACGATTTCGTTCTTGACCATTTTCCTTGAGATGATTTTAGGTACAATTCTGGGAGGTATTGCCGGTTATTACGGCGGCTGGGTAGACCAGCTGATTATGAGGATAGTTGATATCTTTGCCTGTTTGCCCGGGATGCCGATCCTCCTGATTTTGTCGGCGGTATTGACATCAATCGAAGAAATTCCGGCTGAACATCGAATTTATTATATGATGGGATTTTTGACTTTGATCAGCTGGACAGGTACGGCACGTTTGGTCAGAGGGCAACTATTATCATTACGTGAACAAGAATTTATGCTGGCTGCTGAAACTACCGGTATTAAAACTTCACGCAAAATTTTTAAGCATTTGATTCCCAACACCGTGCCGCAATTAATCGTTTCAGCTTCTTTGGGTTTAGGTCAAATTATTCTCTATGAATCAACTCTATCCTATTTAGGTATCGGTGTTCCGTTTCCGAATGCGGCGTGGGGCTCAATGATTGCTTTGGCGGATCCTTCCAAAGGACAGGAAATCTTAGCTTACTATCCTAACATGTGGTTGCCTGCAGGTATTTTGATTGTGATGACAGTTCTCGCATTCAGCTTTGTAGGTGACGGTCTGCGTGATGCATTTGATCCGCGTCAGAAAAAGTAGGAGTTAATATGGCAAAAGACAATAAAAATACAAAAAACACTCAATACCTAACCATAAAAGAAGAGCGTGAAATTGCAAAATCAAATCGCAAGATTATGAAGCAATTTGAAAGAACTAAAAACAGAAAAAATGTTGATGAGTCTGAATTTACGACTCAGATGCATGATCCGCGTAATGTTATAGAAATTGATAATTTGCATACCTATTTTTATACCGATGTCGGTACGACCAAAGCTGTTAACGGTGTTAGTTTCAAGATACCTGAAGGTAAAATTGTCGGCGTAGTAGGGGAGTCCGGTTGTGGTAAATCAGTTACTTCATTGTCTGTGATGCAATTAGTTCAGGGACCGGTCGGACAGATTGTTGACGGTAGTATTCGTTATACGACAAGCGAGGGTAAATGCTATGATATCGCAAAAATGCCGCGAGATGAGATGCGTCGTATTCGCGGTAAAGAAATTGCAATGATTTTTCAAGAACCGATGACTTCTTTAAATCCCGTATTTAAAATCGGTGAGCAATTAGATGAAGCTTTAGCTATTTTTGAACCGAAAATGTCAAAAGAAGAAGTCAAAGCCCGTTCAATTGAGATGCTTGAAATGGTTGGAATTGCTGATCAGAAAAAAATTTATAATAATTATCCGCATGAGCTGTCAGGCGGTATGAGACAACGTGTGATGATTGCTATGGCTCTGATTTGTAATCCGCGTTTAATTATTGCTGATGAGCCGACTACAGCCTTGGATGTTACGATTCAGGCTCAAATTTTAGAGCTGTTGCTTGAAGTTAAAAATAAAATTAACGGCAGTATCATGTTAATTACTCATGATCTGGGTGTTATTGCCGGAATGGCCGATTATGTCGTGGTTATGTATGCAGGAAAGATCGTTGAAGCCGGCGATATACATGATATTTTCAAAAATCCGAAACATCCGTATACTGTTGGTTTGATGCGTTCTTTGCCAAGCTTGAGTCATGTTGCAACCGGATCCCGTCTTTATTCTATTCCGGGTCAGGTACCCAGTCCGGTAAATTTACCGGATAACTGCTATTTCTGTAACCGTTGTGAATACTCCTTTGATATATGTATGGAACAATATCCGCCTGACTATTACTTTGAAGACAATCATCGAGCAGCTTGTTTCTTATATGATGAAAAATATAAAGATTTGGATTTAGTCAAACCGGAATTGCCACGGAATATGGCTGATGACTCTGAAAGTAAAATGGTTCGCAAAATCCCTCAAGGCAGAGTTGTTTTGGAATCTGAAACAGATAGGTTCGGAGGATAGAAGAACATGAGTAATAATCAAGTTGCTGAAACCCTATTAAACAATACGGAAACATTAAGCGGTGTGGAAATTAATAAGGATAATCTTGATAGTAATCTCAATAATGCAAAAGATTATCTTGTACAAGTAAAAAATCTCAAAAAATATTTTCCTGCCGGACTTAAAGGCACAACCCGCCAATATGTTAAAGCGGTGGATGACATTTCTTTTAATATAGCTAAGGGTACAACTATGGGTCTGGTCGGTGAATCAGGTTGTGGCAAAACCACAGTAGGACGCACTATGCTGCGTCTATATTCCATGACGAGCGGTGAAGTGTATTTTGACGGACAAAATATTAATAAGTTGTCAAGGAGTGCTTTGCGAAAACTTCGTCCCAGAATGCAGATGATATTTCAAGATCCATATTCCAGTCTTTCTCCGAGAATGCCGGTTGGTGAAATCATCGGTGAAGCAGTACGAGAACATAAAATTGTTCCAAACGCCGAATTAAGCGAGTATGTAGCAAAAGTCATGAATGATTGCGGTTTACCCTATCAATATGCCCGACGTTATCCGCATGAATTTTCCGGCGGTCAAAGACAAAGAATTTGTATAGCCAGAGCAGTAGCTTTAAAACCTGATTTCATTGTTTGTGATGAGCCGGTTTCCGCTTTGGACGTTTCAATTCAAGCTCAAATTATCAATTTGCTGCAAGATTTACAAAATGAATTCGGATATACTTATTTATTTATATCTCATGACTTGTCAGTCGTTGAGTATATTTCCGATACAATCGGTGTTATGTATTTAGGTTCAATGGTAGAGTTCGGTGATAAGAAAAAAATCTTTGCCAAACCGATGCATCCGTATACACAAGCTTTATTATCTGCAGTTCCGGTACCTGATCCGGACTTTGAAATGCAACGTGTTATTTTGGAAGGCGATATACCCAGTCCGGTAAATCCGCCATCAGGGTGCAAATTCAGAACGCGTTGTCAATATGCAACTGAAGGATGCGCAAAATCTTGTCCGAAATTTATCGAATATGAATCGCAGCATGAAGTTGCCTGTTTCCTATATCCGCAAGACTAATCTTAAATTATGGCTGAGCGAAACCAAATGTCAGATAAGAACACCAAAAAGGATTTTGAAGATGACGGCAGAGTTTATGCCGATATGAGCATGATTGATGAGATGACCCCTGCCGGATCACTTTTTGGCGGCGGTCGCAGAAAAAAAGTTCCGCGCATAGACGAAGCAGGTTATCCGATTGAAGAAAAAGACAATTCGATTGAATTAGAAAAGGAAGAAAAAAAGCAAATTGTGCGAGGAGTTGTCAGAGCACATCTTGCTTTTGCTTTAGTCGGTATAATATTTATAGTATTAGTTTATGTCTTATTGGTTGTTTTCTGGCTGAAATAAAAATCAGACGATTAACTCTAATGATAATTCTCTTATTTCAGATACTTATTAAACCAATTGATGATTTCCGCGAGACGTTTAATTCTGGCTTGAGGCTTACCGGATCTTGAAAGTTCATGTGTTTCATTTTTGAAGACTACTAATTTTGTATCTACATCATGAATTTGGAGGGCCGAGTACATCTGAATACCTTGCTCCAGCGGACAACGATAATCCTGTTCAGCATGGATGAATAAAGTAGGAGTCGTTGCTTGATCGGCATATTTCAAAGGTGATTGATTCCATGCATCTTCAGGATTTTGCCATGGATTGGCTGCAGTTTGATCTTGAGTGAAATAGTAACCGATATCTGAAACTCCGTAGAAGCTGGTCCAGTTAGAAATTGAACGTTGTGAATTGGCGGCAGCAAAACGACCAGTATGCCCGATAATCCAATTCACCATGAAACCGCCATATGAACCACCTATACAACCTAAACGCGAATTGTCGATTTGAGGATAATTTTCAAGTACTAAATCAGTAAACTTCATCAGATCTTGATAATCAATTGTGCCATATTGGCCTCTGATATCGGAAAAAAAGTCGCCGTATCCGTCTGAACCATGCGGATTGGTAAAGAATACAAAATATCCTTGAGCTGCAAGATATTGCATTTCATGATGCAAGACTGTACCGTAAACTGTTTTCGGTCCGCCGTGAATTGCCAATAGAGCGGGATACAATTTATTTTGATCAAAATCAGAGGGCTTGATAACAAAACCGTCAAGCAGAGCTTTATTAGATTCAAACTGAAATTTTTCAATGGGCAAAAGTTCAGTATCTGCTAATTGATCGCTGAAATGGGTTAATTGACGAAATATATCGTTTCCGCAATGATTGTTGTTATTAAGCGGTAAAACATAAAGTTCCGGCAAATTCAAATCGAACATTGCTACGAAATAAATTGCATCATCAATTATAGCAAAGCTGTCGACAGAGCCGTTCCCTTCAATTACCGTGGAAATTTCACCATTAGGATTTGTTTTTTGTATAATAGCTTTGTCGCGTACAGTTGCAATATAATATAAATCCGAGTTTCTTACACCAATGCTGCTGCCTCCGCCAAATCTGGCATCACTGCCGACACTTGAACCGATCGAAGTGTCAAAATCAGATTGGCTGATTTGGGTAATTGAATTTTCAGCTAAATTGATCAGATAAATTTGAGGATTCTGATTAAGTCCGATTTTGTTACAGTCTGAAGCTGTCAAATAAGCCAAATTATTTTGCTCAGCAATGAAGTTTACGGAGTAGACCTGATATTCCAGCTGACTGATTGTTTGTCGTTCAAATGATCCTAAGTCAATTGCAACAAGATTTTCTTTAAGCAAGCTGACTTTTGTGATCGGTGAGCTGAAGAAAATTGCCTTTTGCTTATCCGGAGAAAGTTCTAAACCGTTGACCGATTCTTCGGCGGAAGATATTAATCTGAGAACACCCGATTCAAGTTGACTTTGCTCGTTATTGGCAGATTGAGAGATTTCACCATCAATTACTGCCGGAGAGTTCTCGGAATCAATTGACTCTTCAAGCAGAATGCGCGTTGCTTTCGGCAATTGAGCTGCTTCTGATTCTATTTGTTTGGCCAATGTCTGCTTTTTTGCCAATTCAGCATCGAACAAATAAAGCCCGTAATGAATTCCGGTTGTGTAACCGGCACCGTTCAACCAAAATGGCAAATCTTCGATTTCGATCCAATCCAAGTTACGATCCATATCTTGATAACCGTGAATCAGATATAAATTTGGTTTTAATTCGTATATCTGATTAACATTAAGTTCAACTTCGAATTCGAATTCCGCTTCACCGCCGGAGGGATTAATTTTCCAAAATTTAGTTTTGGAAGAGGATTTAGTCTTTGCAGATGCCGTGGAATCCTGTTGCTTACCGGTTCTGCCGGATGTAAACAATAAATTTCCATCGTGTAAAAATGTAACGGAACTATCTTGATCGGAATTGGTTAATTTCTTGATTGTAGAGTTTTGTCGATTATAAGTCCATAAATTTGTTTGATATTTATTTGCGGTGAGGTCAGGTTTGCTGACCTGGAATACAACTGAATCATTGGTAATATCTGCTTGTGGTGTATGTATGAAAGACCATTCGGTAAATTGTCCGATTTTCATTTTCTTCAGGCTATTTCTATTATCTGTACTTTCGAGTTTATTCTTGTTGTTTTTATTATTTGTGTTTTTCATGTTTTTATATTCCTGTAACTTCTGAATTTATTTATTACTAATGCTTGTTTTATTTTTTGAATTTGTAAATTTACCTACTGTTATAGCGTATCATTTTTTTCGATCTTTGAAAAAAGTCAATAATTCAGATGTGATTCGAATTGCGAATTCTTTAAGATTATTTATGTTATAATCTATTCATTATTTGTATTATAAAATATTAATTTCGAAGATAGTGAATTAAACATCAATCAATGAGAGAATTATGTTTTTCGGATAGAAATATTGAGATCAATTGTAAATATTGGTAATAAGAATGACGAGGTTTTTATGGATTCTGTTAAATTAAACGATTTGATAAAAGAGTTTGAGTTGGAAGTCATTCGCGGTTTTGATATGATTGACACTACCGAGCTCTTTATTCCTGATATTACGCGACCCGGTTTGCAATTAGCCGGAAATTATATGCATTTCGGACCTGATCGAATTCAATTGATCGGTAATATGGAGATAGCTTATCTCAAGTCTTTAACTGAAGAAGAGCGCAGATATAAATATAATACATTGTTTGCGACTGGTATCCCTTGTTTAATTATCAGCAGAAGTCATCGACCGGATCCTGTGTTGCTGGAGGTAGCTGCTAAGTACAAAACGCCGATCTTGGGGACATCGGAAGGAACTGCTGAATTTTACAGCAGCGTTACTAAGTATCTCAATGTGGAATTGGCGGAACGAATTTCTATTCACGGTGTTTTCATCGAGGTTTATGGTGAAGGTATTTTAATGTTGGGAGACAGTGGTGTAGGTAAATCTGAAACAGCTTTGGAAATTGTTAAACGTGGACATCGCCTGATTGCTGATGATTTGGTTGAAATCAGAAAAGTTTCCGATACGACATTATTAGGCCGAGCACCTGAAATTATTCGACATCTGATTGAAATCAGAGGTATTGGAATATTAGACGTTAAAGAGTTATATGGTGTTTCTTCAGTAAAAATGGAGGAAAACATTCAATTTGTAATCAATCTCGAGTTCTGGAATGATGAAAAAGTTTATGATCGTATGGGTTTGATCGAGGAAACTACTGAAATATTGGGGATTGATGTACCGTCAATTACAATACCGGTTCGCCCCGGCCGAAATCTGGCTGTTATTGTCGAAGTAGCTGCGATTAACTTCAGACAGAAAACCATGGGTTATAATGCAGCTCTTGCTTTAACAGAGAGAGTATTTAACTGAATCATTTTGAAAGTAATGTAAAATAATATGTAAATCTTGCTTAAACAAAGCGAGTCCTAATTAAGATTGTAAGGAGTAATAATGAATAAAAGCGGTTCGTTTTATCAAGAGCTATTTGCAGAATTACCGAAGAATAGAGTGTTTTTCGATTACGAAATGAAAAATTTTTCGACTTTTAAAGTGGGTGGTAAAGCAGATGTTCTTTTTTTGCCGGAAAATATTTCTGAAATTCAAGATGTTCTTGCAATTTGCAGAGCTAATTCAATTCCTTTTCAAGTTTTGGGCAGAGGCTCGAATATTTTAATTTCAGATCGTGGCATTCGTGGTTTGACAATATATTTAGGTTACAATTTTACGAAAGTTTCCTGTGAAGGTAATCACATTCGGGCGCAATCCGGTGCATCATTAGCCTCGATATCAGCATTAGCTGCCAGAAATAATCTGAGCGGCTTGGAGTTTTCGGCAGGTATACCGGGATCAGTTGGCGGTGCAGTGCTGATGAATGCAAGTGCTTATGACAGTGAGATTAAAGATGTGCTGATCAGTTCATCTTATCTCACCCCGCATGATGAGATCATCACCTTGAATGGAGCGGAACATCAATTTGATTATAGAAACAGCGTATACCAAGAAATACCTGCTATTATTTTAGAGGCGGATTTTGTTTTAGAAGAAGGTAACAGGCTGGAAATTTATGGAAAAATTCAAGAATTTCAAATTAAGCGCAGAGCAAGTCAGCCGATTGATAAATATAGTGCGGGAAGTGCTTTCAAAAGACCGCAAGGCAATTATGCCAGCAAACTGATAGCCGATGCGGGATTAAAAGGTTATCGTAAAATGGATGTTGGTGTTTCAGCAAAACATGCCGGATTTATCATTAACTATGGAGGAGCATCCGCTTCGGATATTAATCGGGTTTTTGCTCATGTGAAATCGGTAGTTGAAGCAGAATACGGCATTAGTCTGGAGCCGGAAGTAAAATGGATTGGTGATTGGCCGGAAGAAGAAATTCAATGGCAGTGATTGTGCTCACGGTATCAAAGATATTCGTATAAACAATGTTATCAAAGGGAAAATAACTCTATGGAAGTAATTGTAATAACAGGTATGTCAGGAGCCGGAAAAAGTTCTGCAATGCACCATTTGGAAGATATGGACTATTTCTGCATAGATAATTTGCCGCCGAACCTATTACCCGGATTATTGCAATCTTTTGCGGAAACAGAAAAAGAAATGGATGTTCTGAATTCAAATCGCAATCAAAAATTGGCAATAGGTATTGATATCAGAAGTCTGGTTCGTTTTGGAAATATTAATTCGGATTTTTTGCAAATGTTTCCTGATGAAGTTAATCATCGAATTATTTTTATGGAAGCTTCGGATGATACATTGGTTTCACGTTATAAACAGAGCAGACGCAATCATCCTTTGGCAGCAAAGAACAATTTGATTGCTGCGATCCGGAAAGAACGGGAAAATCTCAAAGAATTAAGAGGTTTGTCTGATTTAATTATTGATACTACTGAAATGTCGCTTTATGAATTAAAGGATTTCTTATTTGACCTTTTGACGGGAGACGGACAAGAAGAATTAATGACAATTTTTGTTCAATCCTTCGGGTTTAAATATGGGATTCCACTGGATTGTGATCTGGTGGCAGATGTGCGATTTATGCCGAATCCGTTTTATATTGAAGAATTACGGGAGTCATCAGGGCTCGATGCACCGGTGAAGGAATATGTCTTGAATTTTCCTGAAGTACGAGAGTTTATGCAATTTGCACGCAGATTTTTTGAATTTTCTTTACCTTTATATCAAAAAGAAGGGAAAGTACGTTTAACTTTAGGTGTGGGTTGTACCGGGGGCAGGCATCGTTCAGTGACGATTTCTGAAGAATTGGCATCTGTTTTGCGTGATATGGATTATCGGGTTTTTGTTGATCATCGGGATATTAAACGTGATCCGGTCGGAGGACTTTAATGTCGAAGATCAATAACAGATCAAACGCAAAAGTACCTAAGCTAACATCGGATGCACAAAAATCCGGCACTTTGAATGTACGGAATAAATCTGATGTACAAAAAATAATTGATAGACCTGATGAATCGAACAGATCTTTTTCCGCTCAATTAAGAGAATCAATTTTAGGTTCGATTGAACAGGATGTTAATTATCTTCGAATCGGTTTTGTTGCATTTTGCAGCGTCAGTTTCAAGTCATTAAAAAAACGATTGAGGCTGGCAACACGTTCCGAAAATTTGATTAACTATTTCCGCAGAGTATTGCGCATTGAATATCAGACAGAACCTAAAATCGTATATCATAAAGAATTGATTACCTGTACCGTAAATGATCAGGTAATAATTTCTGATATCGCTGATGATGTAGATCAATTGTTTCATCAAAATCCTGCAAGTTTAAGCGAGCAATATTCTGTTGAAGATTACTATATGTTAATCAGAGCAATTTTACGTGGCTTATATCTGGGCTGTGGTTTTTTGGCAAATCCACAAGAAAGATATCATCTGGAATTTAATATCCCTAAACGTTCAACTTCGCTTTGGTATGGACTTTTTCTCTCGGAATTGAATCTTGAACCGGGACGTACGGTTCATCAAGGAAGTGAAGTGCTATACCTAAAAGAAGGTGAGCTGATTGCAGATTTCTTGCGTTATGTCGGTGCAGATCAATATTTAATTAAATTTGAAGAAGTCAGAGTTGAGAAAGATATGCGTAATCATGTAAACAGAATTGTCAATTGTGATAATGCCAATGCTCAACGCCTTGCAAATTCAGTGGCAAGACAGATTTATAATATTAATTTTCTGATTGAAAAAAAGGGCTTGGCAAGTTTACCTGATGACTTACGTGAAGCTGCAGAATTACGCCTGAAATATCCGGATTATTCTTTGCGGGAATTAGGTGAGCAGGCAACGCCACCTTTAGGTAAATCAGGTATAAATCATCGGTTGAGTAAACTTGACAAATTGGCTGATGAATTACGTCAGAATAAGGGATAAGAAAAATCCATCAGGATAATAATGAAGGAGTGTAAATGATACATGTTGTCTTGGTAGAACCGGTGATACCTCCGAATACAGGAAATATTGCGCGTACTTGTGTTGCGACTAATTCGAAATTACATTTAGTTGAACCGCTTGGTTTTTCCTTGTCAGATCGGGCTTTAAAACGAGCCGGTTTGGACTATTGGTTTGATCTGGATGTAAAACTGTGGCCGGATCTTGATCACTGTCTGCCTGCTTTTAATGATCAGCAAATATTTTATGTAACAACTAAAGGCAAACAATTATATTCTGATGTACAATATAAGGACAATTGTGTTTTGTTTTTCGGTAAGGAGGATAAGGGATTGCCGGAAGAGATATTGTTTACCCATCCGGAACGATGTATCAGAATACCGATGGCGGATGATAAACGTTCATTGAATTTGGCGAATTCGGTTTCGATCGTATTATATGAAGCTTTACGTCAACAAGGATTTCCTGAATTGAGATAATGCAGGGTATAATTGACTTAAATATTATAATACGTATGTAATCCGGAGTATATTTTTAGATTTCTAAAGGGTAAACAAGTGCAAGTATTTTAGATAGGTATTTTTAATGGCGGAAGAAAAATTGATGTTTAATTGGGCAACATGTGAGCTGGCTGCGTATCGTAAAGGTTATATATTGGTCAAGCTCGATTTTAAAACAAATGTATTATCTTGGAAAGATAGTAATCGTTGGTTTAATAATTTTGTTCGTGGTTTACCCAAAAATCAAATGCAGCCGTTATATGATGTTTTATATCAATTCATTATAGAAAATCGCGATAAAGAATATAAAACAACTGATATTCCGCAACATTATGTCTGGAATGTTCAGGTAGGTAATGACAATAATACTATTGAAATAAGCGGTTACGATACTGATACTGAAATATGGCAAGAATTAGTTAAAGCCATTGAAAAAGCCGGTCATCGAGATTTCAAATTGTAATTTGGAGAAAAAAATGGATTTTTGGGAAGGTTTCTTTTTAGGAAAATATTGGACTGATTCTAATTTTGAGGATAAACCACGCAAGGCGTTTTTCTTATTGATAGGATTTGTTGTTTGCCTATTTAGTGTCGCTAATTTCATGTTTCCTGATCTTGTTGAAAAAATCTTTATAATGCCATTTTGGCTTCATTTATTGTCAGGCTTAATTTTGCTTGTCGGATTACCCTTTGCGGCAGCACATTATCATAAACTAAGTTTTTTCATAAAAATCATTATCCTGCTTGGTTATTTACTTCAATATGTTTTCCTGATTTTTGGATTTGTTCAGATGATTTCAGGTCAAGTCGGCCTGGATACAGAGAGTATTCCTGCATTTTTCTTGAATATGTTTGATCGAGTGATGTCTTTAAGCGGTGAACTGTTTACATTTTTGGGTGGTCTGGGAAGTACAATAGCATCGGTACTTGGCGGAATCATTATCGGTGGTTCGATCGCTGTATTATTTTTGTTTGTAGCGATATTTATTCCCTTGGCATATATTTTGTTATTCAGGGCTTTGCAGCGTTTAATTGATAAATTAATTTATGATAAATGGTATGGTGTAAAAATATGAAATGAATTTATTGGCTGCAGCGAATACTAATCAGGCTTTAGCCAAGCTTTCTTGGAACAAGCATAACCTTATCATTTTTGCAAATTCACATTTTTTTCATATTAATACATTTTTGTTTGATTTGTATTATTTCAAAATACAAATCAAAATCGTATTCTTATTTTATTATCGAATAAGTATCGGGATAGTTTACCGAATGTCAGAGTAATCATATGAAAGATACAGAGCATTTTAAATCAAATATTTCTGATAAATATATTTTGAATAATTCAGAGCCGGAGCCTAAAAAATATCCGACTGTTAATTTAGATGGCAGCTATTATTATTCATACCCTGAACAAGATTCAAATATCAATAAAAATGATCAAACAAATAACAAAAATAATAACACTTTATGGATTGTTTTCAGTGCAGTATTGTTTGTCAGTTTGTTCTGCGGATTATTATTCGTTTCTGATTATTTCCCAAAAGAACAGATTAATCAATTTAATCTCTATCGAGCCGATCAGAGTAACAGACAAACTGACGTGAAACAATCGCAGATGATTGATGCAGGTCATGTCATTGTCAATAAAATCGGAAAACCTTTTGGCTGTAGTTTTTTTATTAATAAAAACATGTCAGAAGGATTGTTTATCGAACAGATTGTTGAAGATGGTCCGGCTGACCAAGCAGGATTATCGGCAAGAGATCAAATTGTGTTTCTCGATGATCAGAAAATTGAAACTATCCGCGATGTGATCGATATTTGTAATCAGAAAAAAACCGGAGATGTAGTTAAAGTTATATTTGTCAGAAACGACATAGAGTACGAAACCTTAATAACAATTGATCAATTGAATGATTAATTAAAACACAATGAATATTTCTATTTACCGATTTTCTCATATTATATTTCTTTTTTGAATTCCTTATTCTTTTACTCCTTTAATCACGATAAAGTTTGTATGCATTATACATACAAACTATTAAATATTTCATTGTAAATTATCAATGGAGAATTATCGTACAGAAAATCGAAAAGGAGTAATATCATGAATAAAAAATTATTTTTGAAAATTCAGGCTTTTATCCTGATGTTATTGATCATATTAACTACCCTTGTTATTCCTCCTCAGCATATTAAAGCAGCAACAATAATTGCCGGAGATGAAGAATCAGCGGAAGTTGTTGCGGATAATTCTACATCAGCGAATGAAAATTTAGATTCTGCACTTTCAGCGAACAGTTCGGATGAGCAAAATGATTTAGAACAGGTAGCCAAAGAATCTGAAAGCAGTGATATTCCCTTTGTATCAGACAACGAGGAAGCGGAAGAAACTGATGTAATCCCTCCGGATGACCGGATATGCTAAACAAACCTTATACATGAGAGATGTACCAGGCGGATCCATAATCGGAACAATCCCGATAGGTCGCAAGGTAAGCGGTAATCTTTTTGAAAACATGGTAAAGACGACTTATAACGGCAAGACGGGTTATGTATATGCTGCTTTACTGCAAAAGAATCCGGTAAAATAAAACGATAGATCGATTATGGCAATCTGTAAAGAACATTGTAATATTATTCTTTAATTATTTATTATATTGGTAAACTTAAACTGATTTCTCTTTCAATTTTATTCTCGAGGATGGTCAAATAACGACTGGCGATTGTGCTGCGGTGCAATGGTGCGATATTCAGGTGCAGATGGCAGAGATCCTTTGGAAGATATTAAACTGTTTGCCAATTATCAGGCAGGTCATATGGTTCAAATCAAAACACCTGATTTAGACGGTTTGGATAATATGATTGAAGCGGTTCTCTATTGTAAAAAACATGGGATTAAAGCTTATATAGGCGGCACTTGTAATGAAACCGATATTTCGCAAGAATCTGTATGCAAGTAACAATGGGTGTTTGTCCGGATCAAGTTTTGGCAAAACCGGGAATGGGTGTCGATGAAGCCTTCATAATTGCCTATAATGAAATGCAAAGAGTTTTGGCAATCAGAGGAAAATAAACGAAGCAATTTCGGATTAAACTACAAAATGTGCTAAAATTATAGTTTAGTAATGTTTTTGTTTATTATTGAGTAATATTTAAGTATTATAAAATATTTTATTAGAAGATTAATACATTTTTTTGTTATAGGAGTTTTCAAGGAGAGTAAAATTTGGAATTCCCTTTTGAACAAGATAGAAAAAGACGTCAACTTGACTCCGGCCGTCTTTTGAAAAGAAACCATAATATAAAAGCCGGTGATTCACGGACGATAGCAAGGGCAACCTTGATTTCGATGATCGGTCTGTTCATGGCGAAAATTACCGGCTTTTTGCGTGAAGTCTTAGTTGTACCGATTTTAGGTTATGGAATGTATTCCGATCCCTATTATATCGCATTTGCCATTCCCGATTTCCTGTTTGCACTATTAATCGGCGGAGCTGTTGCTGCGGCAATTACACCAACTCTATCAGAGGGTATAGAGCAAAATCGCGAACGTGAAGCTTGGCGCAGTGTAAGTATTTTCATCAGTATTGCAGGCATAGTCATGATGGCAGTGTTAGGTTTGGCGGCAATTTTGATGCAATGGTTGTTACCTGCAATTAATCCGGGCAGATTAGCAAAAGTCATCAATGCGGCAATTCCCGTTTCAAGAATACTGCTCGTTCAATGCTTTTTCATGACTTTAATCGCTTTAACTCAAGGAATTTTGACTTCATATAAACGTTTCGGTTTAGCCGCATTCGGCGTAATGATTTATAATATTCTTTTTATGATTGTCCTGATAACTTTCGGTGAAGAAAGTTTGGCAGGATTAAAGAAAGTTGCTTGGGGAGTCGTCGGTTCTGCGGCAATCTATTTTTTGTTTCAATTAGTATTGGCACGCAGAGAATTAAAGCATTTTAAGTTTAATTTAGACTATAAAGATTCCGGATTTAAAAAATTACTTGGTTTGGCAATTCCTACTTTGTTGTCCGGGTCGGTCTTGCATTTGAATGGTCTGATTATGAATGCTTTCACTAATCAGTTTACCGGTGCGATCACTTCGATCATACAGGCTAATCAAACATTTATGTTGCCATACGGTGTAATAGCAGTGGGTATAGGAACGGTTATGTTGCCTAATTTAACCGGCTTTTATGCTAAACGTGATTATCAGCAATGCAAGCAATTATTTACCAAAAGCATCAGACGAGCTTTGTTTTTGACCGGACCGATTGCTGTGATTTTCTTTGTCTTGGATTTTGAAACAATTCAATTGATTTTTCAATGGAGCTCTAAGTATAAGAATAGTGATGTAGTAATAACCGGAGAAGTTTTACAATGGCTTTGTGTCAGCTTAATTGCCCAAACAATTGTCTATATGACTAATCAGGCTTTTTATGCAAGGAAAGTTACCAGAATTGCTTTGTTTAACGGTATTATGACATTGATCTTAAATCCGTTATTTTGTGTTTTGTTTACAAAAGTCTTTGATTACGGTGTTAAAGGTATCGCAATGGCTCATGCAGCTTATAGTGTGCTTAGTGCACTTATCGTGTATACACTTTATAAACTGCATAAACCCCAAGCTAAACCTTATCGGATTTTTCCCTTTATGTTGCGATTGGCTTACTGCTTAATAATTATGGGTTTAGTTCTTTCGGCAATTAATTTGATTCCGATATACCCTTCCGGTAAAGTTTTGCAAGCAGTAGTCTATCTGATTAAATTAATCATCGGCTTGGTTGTATATTATATTGCAGGCATTTCAATCAATTTACATGAAGTGATTGATTTGCGCAATAAACTGAAAATCAAAATTAGCAATTAATAGTTATTAAAAGTTAAAAGCAAAATTTTATTTGCTGAATTAGGAGGACTCAATGTCAATTAATCTCTATCAAGAAAAAATTCGCGATCTTCGCTTTGCATATATTGATCGCAAAAAACAAAGAAAAGCTGATTTGTTCATTGGTTTATGGTTGGAGTTAAAAATTTCGGTTGTGCAAAGTCAATCAATGCGGTCAATAATTAACCAAGAAAAACAATTAAATAACTTTTTCTCGAAACAAGAAATCATAACACTGTTGGAAGAGAATAAGCAGGAAGCCCAAAAGGCACTTTATGCTGAAATCTTAGATTCAGCTTTGCTTTATCAAAGCGCTTGTCTTGAAGACCGCCACTATGGTTCAAAGTTCTTTAATTTAATCAGATTGAAAGATGATGAGATTGCATACAAAGCTGCAAAAGAAGTTTATAATGATATTATTTCGGCTTTGCTCGGTATGAACGACTATACTTGGCGCAATTATATGATTACGGCACTTCATGTCGCTTATCAAGAAGTATTTAATAAAAATGCATTAAAACCGGAAATCATGTTTGATAAAGATGATCCGCAATTGTTAGATAAATTTACGCAAATTATCAATAATACGCTGAAAAACGAAGGAGCAGAGTAGTTTGTAAAAATAAATCCGGCATAACTAAATTAAATATGTCGGACGAATAAGGAGCCGAATAACTTGCAAGAAAATAATAGAGCAATCGTTCTGGGAATTCATTTAACTTCTGAAGGTCATTCTAAAGAAACTGCAGAATATTCGTTAGCAGAATTAGCAGAATTGGCAGAGACAGCAGGTTTGGAAGTTGTAGCGGAATCACTTCAAAGCAGATTAAAACTTGATCCGACCTATGCTGCAGGCAAAGGAAAATTAAATGAAATCTCCGAAATGGCAGAAGCCATGGAAGTGGAAACACTAGTATTGGATCTCAATTTAAGCGGTTCACAGATGCGGAATATTTCAGAATTAACCGGACTAAAAATAATTGATCGAACTTTGCTTATTTTGGATATTTTTGCATTACGGGCTACTACAATGGAGGGACGTCTTCAAGTTGAGATTGCTCAATTAAATGATCGTGCAACCAGATTGGTCGGTGCCGGTCTTGCTCTGTCACGTTTAGGCGGAGGCATCGGAACCAGAGGTCCGGGCGAGACACAATTGGAAACAGATCGCAGACATATTCAAAGACGTATTAAAACTTTAAAGCAGCGACTTAATGATTTAAGTAAGCGCAGGCAATTAACGCGTGAGAACAGGACGAAAAATCAATTAATAACCGGAGCTATTGTCGGTTATACGAATGCCGGAAAATCGACCTTGATGAACGCTTTATGTGAATCTGATTTGTTTACGATGGATCAGGTTTTTGCAACGCTTGATCCTACTGCAAGGCGTATTAAGGATTCAAATATACCGATTGTATTAATTGATACTGTCGGTTTTATTCGAAAGTTACCTCATCAATTAATTGAGGCATTTCAGTCTACTTTGGAAGAAGTGAGCTATGCTGACTTTATAGTTCAGGTAACTGATATTTCCGATCCGGAATTTGAAGTACAGATGGATACCGTAGAAAGACAATTGGAAAATTTAGAAGCAGACAGTAAACCGAGAATTCATGTTTTCAATAAAATTGACTTGGTTGACACTCATAGAATTGACCAGATCAAAGAAACCAATCGTCATGCGATAAAACAAGTTTTTATTTCTGCACGTAACGGAATAGGAATTACAGAATTAAAACAGGCAATTAATGAAATTCCGAAAGCTCAAATGTTGCCGTTTCATTTGATGATTCCTTTTGATCAAAGTCAAATTGTTTCTGAGTTATGTAATGTTGCATTTATAGATAATGTTGAGTATACCGAATATGGTACAAAAATCAGTTTTCGCATTCATGAAGGGCATTTGGGAATAATCAAACCGCTTTTACAATCACTATAGTATTTAAGGATATTTTCCAAATAAAATAGAGATTCTCACGATAATTTCAGATTAATTTGTCAGAAATATTTTTTCCTGGAAAAAGTTTTAGACGCTAACTTCAAATTAAATTTCTGATTTTATAGCCTTTTTCTTTATTCTTTTATGTTTTTTTCTTCGCTTGATACCTTTCGGTAATTTTCGCAACTGACCTTTATTTTTGATTAAATATTCGTTTTCTCTCTCTAACAGCCAATCTTCCAAGGCACATGTCATTTCATCTGGTGAGGAGTAATTTTCAGGCATCAGGGCTTTGCCGAAAATGATGTTAATATCGAATTTTTTCCCGGTTTTCGGGTTGCGGAAACGCGGCCATTTGTCATAGCGTGAAAAAACTTCGAAGGCTCCTTCGATATACACGGGAATCAAGGGTACTTTACTGGTTTTGGCAATATATGCCGCACCATTCTGTAAAGGTGCCAAAGTTCCGTCATGGGTACGTGTGCCTTCGGGATGTATCATCAGAATATTACCGGCATTACATGCACGACGTGCCATAACCAAACCTCGTACCGGATTACCGTATCTTTCAACCTCAACACCGCGGGATACCGGTATAATTAATTTCCCCATCAAACCGTGTTTAGATTTAAGATCAGATCCGATCAATGCAGAGAATTTTTCAAAATGATCTTTGGACAGCCCTTTGCCAACCAGTAAACCGTCAACATAGGTTTGATGATTCGGTGCAAGGACATAAGGACTCTTTACAGGGATATTTTCTTGTCCTATATAATTGATGTTTGCACACATTTTGGCGACAGTCATGCCGAACCATGAAAAAATCCGCCCGGATAAGCTACGCTTACGGGGTAAAGAAGAGTTTGGTTTTTTATCATTCTTTTTATTTTTTTTGTTCATGGTTTTTACTCTCCTGTTTATTGATTTGCTTTAATTTTGCTAAATCACGTTTGTTTTGAAAAAAACCTTTTAATTTTTGGGCACATTCTTCTTCCAACATACCGCCGGCAATTCTTGTGTGATGATTTAGAGCAGATTCTTTGAGTGCAGCTGTTTCAGCTACAGAACCGCAAGCTCCGGTTTTCGGATCGTATGCCCCGAAATAAACATTAGCAATCCTTGCTTGAATTATAGCACCAAAACACATCAAACATGGTTCCAGAGTTACATATAAATCACAATCATCAAGTATCCATCTTTGCAGCTTTTTGCAAGCTTCTCGGATAGCGACAATTTCAGCATGGGCGGTTGTATCATGTGCAAATTCTCTTTGATTATGTCCGCGAGCGATGATTTGTCCTGATTTAACAATAACAGCTCCTACCGGCACATCTCCATTCAATTCCGCTAAGTCGGCTTCCGACAAAGCTTGTTGCATAAACCGGGAAAAATCTTCTATTGCCACTATATTTCCTCATAACTTGAAAATTAATTATATGATTACTATAATAACATAGATTACATCAACTAAACTATTTTTTTATTCACAAAGAGGTTATTAATGCAAGAAGGAATGTGTAAAAATTGCGGTTCGATTATTCTTTTGGACCCGAATCAGGAAAATTGTCATTGTTTATTTTGTGATTGTGTTTTCCCTGCTAAAGAAGCGCTGGAAATCAAACGAAATCCGCAAAATTATGAGTTTCCGAATGAAGAGCAACCTGAATACACAGGTGAAGAGATAAATCCCCAACATAAAAAAGTAAATGCCAATCTGGATCAATTGATTGAGCGAAGAGAGAAAAGATCAAAGGGTAAATCCAAGCCCAAATATGCGATTGAGAAAAAAGAGATTCCGAATGTAAATTTGAGTAAAAAACAGGTTTTCACAATCGTGGGAATTGTTTTAGCGGTAGTTGCAGTTTTTCTCGTGTTAACTTTGCCTCAAACGGTTAAACGTGATCAACATCGGGCAGATATTACAGCTGAGTTTAAAAAAACATTAAGTGATGAAACGTATAATGATTCCATCAATTTCGATCAGGGATTTGCAATTTATCGCATGAATAATACTCATGTTGATTTGATTAGTGATGCTGATCTGACCAAAAAAGATGCACGTAATATTTTTGCTTCATATTGCAAAGTCAGGGCTGATGTTCATCAAATCGACCTTGAAGATACGGATAAAGTATATTCTGATGTTTCAATTAGAATTGCTATGCCGGGTAAAGGCGGTTATTTAATTCAAAATACGAATCTTGAAGATTTGGAAAATTTGGATTCAATTGAAGTATTACCGTGATATTACAGAAAAAACGAACAAATGAAATTTTTTTAATGTTTCATTTTAATTTTTTATAATAGTCTGAAGTAATGCCATAACTTCGGACTTTTGTTATATTAGTAGCAAAGATAAAATATAGGAGTATTTATGGTTAATACGGTACTGATCGTAGAAGACGATACACATATTAACAACTTAATAAAAGAAGCTCTGGAACAGGCTAATTATCAGTGTGTACAATCGTTTTCAGGAACAGAAGCATTATTGTTAGCTAAAGATACGAACTTTACAGTTGTTATTCTTGACTTAATGTTGCCCGGATTATCCGGCGAAGAACTTTTGCCTAAAATTAAAGAAATTCAAACGTCTCCTGTTATCATTCTTTCCGCTAAGGATGCATTGGATTCCAAATTGCGCTTATTAACGAGTGGTGCGGATGACTATCTGACCAAACCTTTTTCCGTCGAGGAATTAATTGCCAGAGTGAATATTTTGGCAAAAAGCAGACAAAATGTGCCTGATTCTCATTTTTATCAATATAAAGATCTGAAGCTGGATTCGAAGAATTATACAGCATCACTTGCTGATCAAGATCTCAATCTAACGGTTTTAGAATTAAAAATTTTGGAAATATTAATAAAAAATCCTAATCGTGTCTTTTCCAAACAAGATATTTATGATCTTGTTTGGGATGATTATTATATCGGTGGAGATAAAACAATCAACGTACATATTTCTAACATACGTAAAAAAATTAAACGTTACACCAATGAAGAATATATCGAAACAGTATGGGGAATTGGCTTCAAATTAAATACCCGATAATCTTTAATCTTTCTTTACCTTTTCTTTGCGATATATTAAATAAGATTCGGCATCATGAATATAAGCAAATAATTGCTGTAATATGATGATGGAGGTTTCGGGATGACAATAATTTTAGAAACAAGTAATCTCACAAAAATATACGGTACACAAAAAGCTGTTGACAATGTATCAATCTCGATTAAACAAGGCGATATTTATGGCCTGATCGGGAGAAACGGAGCAGGTAAAACCACACTGATGCGAATTGTTTCCGGCTTGGCAAGACCGAGTTCAGGAGCATATAAAGTGTTCGGAGAATCAGATGATAAGACTTCTTTAACAAGAATCGGTTGTCTGATTGAAAACACGGGAATTTATCCGAATCTGACTGCATTTGAACATTTATATTTAAAAAAGTTAGCTGTTGGAATCAAAGAAAAAGGAATAGAAAATAAATTACTTGATTTAGTCGGATTGGCTGATACAGGTAAGAAAAAAGTGAAACAGTTTTCTTTGGGAATGAAACAGAGGCTGGGTATAGCTTTGGCTTTAATCGGATATCCGGATTTAGTTATTTTAGACGAACCGATTAACGGTTTAGATCCGCAGGGAATCGTCGAAGTTCGCAGCATCATTGAAAGATTAAATAAAGAAGAAGGGATTACATTTATCATTTCCAGTCACATTCTGGATGAATTGGCAAAAATAGGAACTCGCTTCGGTATTATCGAGCGAGGACAAATATTAGAAGAAATTGATCGTGCATCGCTTATGGAGAAAAGTAGTGATCGTATTGAATTACAAACATCTGCAGCTGCGAATGCTTTACCGCTTTTAGATCAAATTCAGATAAAAGACTATAAATTAATTTCAGATAACCTGATCTATATCTACGATTCTGGCGAACGTACAGGTGATATTTCATTAGTTTTAGCAAAGCATAATATTCCGGTTGAATCCTTAAGCATTCATCAAAATACCTTAGAAGATTATTATCTGAGTTTAACCGGCTATGCTCAAATAAAAAACATGGGAGGATGAATAGATGTTCAATTATACATGTATGGAATTAAGGCGCTTAAATAAACAAAAATCGACTTATATTATTTTATTGACAGCCGCAATCTTATTATTTGGATTGACATTAATGTTAAATATTAGCCTAAAAGCCTTAAGCAATTTAGATAATTCCCGAAATAATTCACTGGACAAAGGACCGGTTACGTTTGAAATATCCCTTGAGGAACAACAATCAAGTACTCCTTTGACTGTAGATAAAAATGAAAATCCGGATCCTGAAAAGATTTTTGCGGAATCTCTGGAGGAACATTTAGACGGTGAACCATTAGTAAAAGAAGATACCGGAGAGGATTTGTTACTTCATTACTTCAGTGGTTACAGTATGTTAATATTTTTGATTATTTTTGCAGCATTGTTTTTTACAGCACCTTATCAAAACGGTTATGTTAAAAACTTTCTGGGAACCACTCGCAATCGTTCTAAATTTGTTTTTGCCCAATTTTTTACCGGTATTATTTACACTATATTGTTATTTGTCGTGTCGGTAATTGTTCTGCTAATTGCTCAACATATATTTTTAGCTGATCAATTTCCCTTTTCAGATATAGGCGGAATGGTTAAGACTTTGATTTACCAATTGTTTGCCCATATTGCCTTTTTGTCTATACTATTGTTTATTGCGACTATATCCGGCAAGATGTCTACGGTATTAATATCCAGCTTCCTCTATTATCTCATCGGTCATAAATTAATCTTCGATTTATTGACTAAGTTGATTAACAATTTTGTGGATTTCGGTGATGATTGGCATTTGCGTACGTATACGGTAATGGGAAGCATTGCACAGTTTACCAGGAATATCGAGGCAAAGAACTTAACACAACCGTTACTCGTTTGTACGATGATTATGATTATTGCAATCGGGGCAAGCTGTTTTACTTTACAAAAAAAGGACATTTGAGTAAAAACATTAAACTACAAAAAATTAAGTTAAGGAGAACATTTTGCAATATATTATAATTGCTATTCTAATTCTTATAAGCTTAGCCATAGGTATATACTTATGGCTGATTTTGCGTCAAATAAATAATTTATCGAAACAACTGGAGTTTTTGGCTAAACATGAAAGTCGTATGCAGTTAACTTCTTCATTCAATAATAAGTCCATCAGTAAGCTGACAGCATTAATCAATTCTCAAATAAAGGACATGGCCGAATTGAGGATACACCTGAAAAATGAAAAAGTTACAAGTGAAGATACCATTGCCGGTCTTTCTCATGATATCAGAACGCCACTTACTTCATTGGATGGTTATTTACAGCTCTTAAAACAAACGGATGATCCGGTCAAACAACAAGCTTATCTTGTCATTATGCAGGAACGAGTAAAAAGTCTGAGAAAAATTCTCGATGAATTATTTATCTATGCAAAATTGCAGCAAGCAGACTATTTGTTAGAATTGGAAACGATCAATATCAATGAAGTTCTGACCCAAAATATTCTGATGTTTTATGAAGATTTTAAGCGACATAATATTGAGCCGGAGATTAATTATAAAAAAGAAAATGTAATGATTCAAGCAAATACCAATGCTTTAGAACGTGTGCTGCAAAATGTTTTGCGAAATGTTTTATTACATGGTGCAGGAGATTTAAATATTTCATTAAGCATAATAGAAGCAGGAAAAGATGAAGAATCCGAACCGAAGCTTTGTTTATCTTTCTCTAATCGAATGCGTCCTGACAGTACGTTACACACAGAACAAGTATTTGATAAATTTTATAAAGGCAATCCCAGCAGACACAATAGTTCTACAGGTCTCGGTTTAGCTATTGCTAAAAATCTTACTGAAAAAATGAACGGCAAGTTGAATGTTGAAATAGAAGAGAATATTTTTGTTCTTCAAATACAATTTCCTGTAAAAACATTATCTTGAAATAATATATGTATTAAACTTTTATACTGTCAAAGATTGATGTTGATATTATAAATTTACAATTTCTTAACTTTAAAAAATGCATTTTACGAAACAGTTATCTAATTGTAAAACTTGTTTTTAATTTTGTTACATTTACGTTTTAGTTTATACAATTGTTTTTGCAATAATTTAATCAAAGAGTAAGTTATTTCTTATTCATACTTTTCTCCTCCAATGTTTGAACAGTTCTGGCCAAGCCAGAACTGTTTGTTTTTTGCGGTTTTTTCAACATAATGATTAAAAAAGTATGCAGCTTGATAATTCCGTGCCCTGACTAATGATTAATTATTTGAAAAACTAAATAAATAGAGAAACCAGACTGTTAAAAATAAAAGTTAAAATAATTCCGGAAAGAGTCGGAACTAAGAATGAAATAACTGTCCATTTCAAACTTTGTGTTTCCTTGCGAATTGTTAATAAAGTAGTTGCACAAGGCCAATGCATTAAAGTAAAGAGCAATGTACTGATTGCGGTAACCCAGGTCCAATTATTTTGAATTAACAATTGACCTAATGCTGCACCTTCTAATTCGAACAGACCACTTTGTGCAGTGTAGACCATGATTATAATCGGCATTACGATTTCATTCGCGGGAAATCCTAAGATGAAACCGATGATGATTGCACCATCCATTCCTAAAGCTTTGCCAAAAGGATCAAGTAAATTAGTGATTGAATGTAACAGAGTAGTGTCGCCCATTTGTAAATTATTCAGAACCCAGATAATTAAACCGGCAGGAGCTGCTGCTGTTATCGCACGCCCTAAAACTTTCAAAGTACGGTCAAAGATACTGCGGACAATTACTCTGCCTACTTGCGGTTTGCGATAAGGTGGCAGTTCCAGAGTAAACGAAGAGGGAAGACCTTTTAAGATAGTCAAAGATAGAATTTTTGAAATCAAAAATGTCATACCGATACCGAAAAGAATTGTCGCAACCAAGATCAAAGCACCCCAAATAGTTTTAAGTGAACCTGCGGAAGATCCGACAAGAAAAATACTGATAATAGAAATCAGAATCGGGAATCTGCCGTTACAAGGTACAAAATTATTGGTAATTATTGCAATAAATCTTTCGCGTGTCGAATCAATTATTTTACTGCCGGTGACACCGACTGCATTACAGCCAAATCCCATGCACATGGTAAGAGCTTGTTTACCGCATGCATCACAAGATTTGAATATGCGATCTAAGTTAAAGGCAACCCTCGGTAAATATCCGAAATCTTCCAGTAAAGTAAACATGGGGAAGAAGATTGCCATAGGAGGCAACATGACACTGACGACCCAGGCGATGACATTGAAAACACCATGAACTAACATATCTATCAAGATTTGAGGCACACCGATTGAGCCGGCAGCACTTGCAAGCCATCCTTCTATGCCGAATAAAGTTTCTGCGAGTAATGAAGAAGGATAATTTGCACCGGTGATAGTAATCCAGAATACCAATAAAAGCATCAAAAACATGATCGGGAAGCCTGTAATTTTACTGGTAAATAATTTGTCGAGCTTGCGATCTCTTTCATCACTTGGTATCGCAGGTTCTTTGACAACACCTTGAAAAATTTCAATCGATTTCAAAATGAAAACTTCTGCCATCGCATCTTCTAATTCCAATTGAGTAATGCCTGATTTCATAAAATCATCTTTAATCTCTTTTAATGTACTTTTAACAGTACTTTGTTCTTTGAGATCTAACCCGAGAAAATCCGTCAGAGACTGATAAAAACTTTGATCACCATCTAAAAGACGAGCTGCGATCCATTCGGCACTCAAATGATTTCCTGTATATGGCCTGATAAGCGGTGCAAGTTTTGAAATGCTTTGTTGCACGCGTTCCGGATATTTGATTATAGATTCAGGTGCGGATTTTGCCAGTGTTTCAGCCAACGTAATCATTAATTGATCTAAACCTTGATTTGAACGTGCGGTTGTACCAACAACCGCCACCCCTAATCTTTTTTCCAGCAAATCAAGATTTAATTCAATTTTTCGTTGGTTAGCTTCATCCAGAAGATTGACACAGACGACAGTTTTCTTGCCGGTTTCAATGATTTGTAAGACTAAATTTAAATTGCGCTGCAAACTGGTGGCATCACAAACAACAATTACCGCGTCAGGATTACCGAAACAGATAAAATCCCGGGCAGCTTCTTCATCTGCAGAACGTGCCATTAATGAATAACTGCCCGGTATATCCACTAAAATGTAGCCTTGATCATTTAATTTATAGTAGCCTTGAGTATTTTCTACGGTTTTACCCGGCCAATTACCGGTGTGTTGTTTCATACCGGTCAGAGCATTAAAAATGGTGGATTTACCAACGTTTGGATTACCGGCTAAAGCTATTACATAATCTGAGTCTGATTGTTTTTTTACAGAAAGGCCACCTAAAATATTAAAATGATTAGTATCTAAATTTGATGAATTCATTATTTTTCCGTTTATCTAAAATCTCGATAGAGTATATAAGTTTTTTATTAATCAACTATTTCAAATCTTAATGGCACTTTGTTATTCTTACTTTAATTGTATCTGCATCTTCCCTGCGCAGAGCAATAATCGTACTGCTTATTCGGTATGCTGTCGGATCACCTAATGGGCTTCTGCTGACACAATCAACTTCTACACCTTCCACAAATCCTAAATCTTGCAAACGACGACGCATTCCGTCTTCCACACACAAACCGGTTATACTTGCTTTGGATCCGACCGGTAATTCTGATAATGATATATTTTCTGTCATATAATTGCTTCCTTAAATAATTAATTCGCATGGAAATTTACTGTCAATTTATCTAAAGTAGATTCTCCCGGGATAAAATATATATTTTAAATTTAATACAATTATGATTGTTAGGTGTGCCTAATTATTTTAATGTTAAGTGTATTTATAATTGTTGTCAAGTGCGGCTAACAAAATTCTTTAATGAAGTATCTTGTTACTTGCCAGAGCAAAAACTCATGAACTTCTTGTAGTTTAAAATAGTTATGTAAAATCCAAAAGCAACAATATCACAGGTTTTACCTGAACGTTTGGCATAAGTTACTATTTTGTCACTCTTATCCGTTAATTGGATTTTTTTAGAATTGATTTTTGGCAGATTAAGCTGTTGGATTGTTACTCTTGAAATTTTAGCAAAATTATTCAAGCAGATCGGCGATTTCATAAATTAATTGCTCGGATTTTTTCCAGCCAAGACAAGGATCGGTAATAGATTTGCCATAAACATTTTCACCGATACTTTGACTGCCGTCTTCAATATAGCTTTCAATCATAAAGCCTTTAACGATACTATTGACGTCTTTAGAATAGCGGCAACTATGCAGAACTTCTTTGGCAATACGAATTTGCTCAAGATATTTTTTGCCTGAATTAGAATGGTTGGTGTCAACAATCACTGCGGGATTTTTTAAGTTTGATTCCGCATACGCTTCATATAGGGAAATCAAATCTTCGTAATGATAATTGGGTGTTGATTGCCCGTAACGATTGACGAATCCGCGCAAAATAGCATGTGCGAGAGGATTGCCGTTACTTTTACATTCCCAACCTCGATATTCGAACATTTGCGGTTGTTGAGCGGCATAGATTGCGTTCATCATAACTGTAATATCACCACTGGTCGGATTTTTCATTCCGACCGGAATACCGACACCGCTTGAGGTTAAACGATGTTGTTGATTTTCAACTGAACGAGCGCCGACAGCTACATATACCAATAAATCATCAAGATAACTGTGATTTTGCGGATAGAGCATTTCATCAGCACAACTGAAGCCATATTCTGTCAATGCACGCATATGCAATTTGCGAATAGTAATTAAACCTTTGGTTAAATTAGGTTTCTCACCGGGATCAGGTGAATAGGACATTCCTTTGTATCCGATACCCAAAGTACGGGGTTTGTTAGTATATATACGAGGGACAAACAGAATCTTATCCTTGACTTTATCTTCTATTTTATGTAACCGGGAAAGATAATCTAAAACAGAAGTTTCATTATCCGCCGAGCATGGACCGATTATCAAAATAAGACGGTCGTCTTTGCCCGTGAAAATATCTTCGATTTCTTGTTGACGTTGTTTTTTTATTTCCAATGCCTTTTTCGGCACCGGAAATTGGGCTTTGATTTCTTTAGGTAGTGGAAGTTTGCTGATAAATTCCATCTTTAATCTCCAATATTATTATTAAAATCTCTATTTCTCCTCAGAATTTCGAACTGTGCAAAATTATTTTCACAGAACTCCAAATTATGAGTAAATAATATTTTATAATAAAAATTGTATAGACATAAAATAATCTTGCAAATTTAGCGGAAATCTAAAAATATTTCAGTTACAAAAATAATATACCATAACTGATATGTAAGATTATTTGGTAAAAAAAACAAAAGTTTAACGCTAAGAGCTGAAAACAAATTAATTATCACACGGGTACTTATCAAATCTTGAACGGCGTTCGGTAGATTTGCGCATTATTTTGCGCATGGTTGCAATATCATCATTTTGCAGAGCTTGTTTTAATTTAGTGAATTCTAATTCAAATTTTTCCATATGTTTGATCAGATTCTTTTTATTTAAAATAAATAATTCAGACCACATTGCATAATTGATTTTGGCAATTCGAGTGAGATCGCGAAAAGAATCTCCTGTGTAATTTTCGAGATGAGGTGAATCATTGCAGGTCATCAATGCAATGGCAATACAATGAGTTAATTGGGATAAAAATCCGATCATATCGTCATGTTCTTCCGGAGATAATTTGGAAACTGAAGCAAAACCTAAGACACGACCAAGTTGTTCGCAAACCTCAATTGCTTGTGGAGAATTATTTTCTGTAGGTGTTACAATGTAATTAGCATCTTTGAAAATTTCATCTGTAGCATTTTCAACCCCGTAGACTTCACGACCTGCCATGGGATGTGCCGCGATAAATTCAATACCTTCAGGTAAAAGCGATTCTATTTTATAAATAATTGGCAATTTAACTCCTGTAACATCGGTGATTAAAGTACCTTTTGAAATGTTTTGTCCGTTTTGTTCCATCCATTCCAAAAAAGTATGGGGGTAGAGTGCAAAGATAATTAAATCTGAATCAGATATTAATTGAGGATCCGGAGTAATTGTTCCTGATTCGATTAAGTTGTGTTCAACAGCATAGTCGATAGATTTTTGGCTTGTAGTAATTGCCCTTACTTTATATCCTTGTTTAGTTAATGCCATTGCATAACTACCGCCGATCAGGCCCAGTCCGACAATTAGAATTTTTGTGTCTTTAGTTAATTTCATTTGATATATTCCAGCTCTATTCCTAATTGCTCCATTACCGTAAAAAAGTCGGGAAAACTTTTTGATACAGCAGCTGCACCTTCGATAATCCCGCCGGTAATTGAACATAATATTGCCAAAGACATAACAATTCGATGATCATTGTGTCCGAATAAGATTTCCTTAGGAGTATTCAATATACCGGGAATGATTTGTACTGAGTTTGGCTTAAGAATTACTCTGCTGCCGAATTTCGCCAATTCTTTTGCCATGGCATTAGCTCGGTTACTTTCTTTGATTGCCAGTCTTTGAGTATCGGTAAATGTTGCGCCATTATAAGCTGCGGCTATAGCAAATAAAATCGGGCCTAAATCAGGGCAGTTTTTCAGAGAAATTTGCGGACTGCTTTCGGTTAATTGTTTAAATAATTCGGGATAAACGGCATCGCCTTGTAAACTATCGGTTTTTAGCCCTTTTACTTCAACTTTTCCGCCGAACAAATTGAATGCTGCCAGGAATGCCGCATTGGAATAATCACCTTCAACGGTTCTGTTCCCGGATTTGAATTTTTGATTACCTTGAATTGTAAACCTGATCCCTGTGTTTTGTACATTTTCTATTTTTTTTGCTGTCCATCTGTTGTTTACTGTTTGCGCATTCTCTATTGTTGAGATATCAAAAGAAACATCTATCCCGAATTCTCTTAATGCTTCGATGGTCATTAATATATAGGAGAAACTTTCAACCGGTGGTGTAATTTGCAAAATACTGTTTCCGGACAGCAGGGGAAGTGCATAGAGTAATCCGGTTGCAAATTGACTGCTGATATTTCCGGGAATTGAATAATATCCATTAATTAAAGGTCCTTGTACGGTTATACCGTTTATTTGATGTTCAAACAGCAGATTTCTCTCTTGAGCAATATCGTGATACACACCCAATGGCCGCTTAAACAAATATTCACTTCCTGATAAGTTGACTATATTACCGTTTATTAAAGCTAAAGGGATCAAGAAACGTAAAGTGCTTCCGCTTTCGCGGCAATTTAACTCTGTCTGAGGTTTACATTTTTTGGGATTCGTACCGTCAATTAATATAGTTTTGTCGTCTAATTGCCACTTAGCACCCAGAGCTTGCAAACAATCTAAAGTTGCAGAAATATCTTCGCTCAAAACAACATTATTTACTTGACTTCGCCCTTCGGCTAAACCCGCACAAATCAATAAGCGGTGCGCCATGCTTTTGGAAGGGGGAGCCGTTATGCAACCTTTAGCTGATGATGGTATTATTTTGACTTTCATTGGAATAATACTAACCTATATCTTAATTAATAATAACAATGATCACTTCAATGTTAATCGCCGGAAGCTTTGACCTGTGCAGCCAGCAAATCAATCGCTTCAATATATCCCTCTATTCCTTTGCCGGATATGGTAGCTATGCAGGCTTCTCTGATATAGCTGATTTGACGATAATCTTCACGTTCTTCAATTTTTGAAATGTGTACTTCAACAGTGGGAATCGATACAGCTTTGATCGCATCCAACAAAGCGATACTTGTATGTGTATAACCTCCAGGATTGAATACAATTCCATCGATTTTTTCAAAATATGAGTCTTGAATTTTATCTATTAAATCGCCCTCGTGATTTGATTGCAAAACCAGAACTTCATAATTATTTTGGCTGCAGTATTCATTGATACGATTGACTAAATTACTATAGGTGTCTGAACCGTATTGGTCCGGTTCACGAATACCGAGCATGTTCAGATTTGGTCCGTTTAAGACTAATAATTTCATAAAATCCCTCTTTACTGTTTATCTAAGAAATCAATTACTGTTCAGATTTCATTTACAATCCAATCAGTACCGTAACGTAATGCATAAACATCGCATAAAATCAAAGCAGTCATTGCATTGACAACTTCCCGGGCACGATGAACTATTGCCGGATCGTGGCGTCCGTGTATTTCTAAAATGGCATTTTTCTTTTGTAAAATGTCGACTGTAGGTTGCGGTTTGGAAATAGAAGAAGTAGGCTTAATTACTGTTTGATAGAGCAGAGGCATCCCGTTGGAAATTCCACCGTTTATTCCGCCGTTGTAATTGGATAAAAAAGTAATTTTGCCATCAAGCATGACAGGGGAATCATTAACCTGACTGCCTTTTCTAACCGCAAAATCAAAGCCCAAACCAAAAGAAACACCCTTGACCGCAGGAATTGAGAATAGTCCATGTGCTATTATACTTTCCAGAGTATCAAACCATGGTTCGCCCAGACCGGCATCAATTCCGAGTACACATGTTTCTAAAATTCCACCGACACTATCCGATTCTTTTTTTGCATTCAGAATAGCTTGTTGCATAAGTTCGCCCTTGGCATTATTCAGAACGGGGAAGAGTTTTGTTGAAACATCTTTTACCTGTTGCTTCAATGCAGAAGCATTTTGTCGGAAATCAACAAAAGTGTCATCGGAAATACCGGCACATTCTTTGATATGAGTTCCGATAAAGATGTTTTTTTGTTCAAGAGCATACATGCATATGGCACCGGCACATACTAAAGCTGCGGTTATTCTTCCGGAAAAATGTCCGCCGCCGCGGATATCCTGATAGCCGTGATATTTGGTATATGCAGCATAATCTGCATGTCCGGGACGTAAGAGATGTTCAGTTCTTTGATAGTCTTTGCTTCTGATATCCATATTGGGAATGATAATCCCGATTGGCGTTCCGGTAGTTACTCCATTGTGAATACCACTGACAAATTTGAATTGATCAGTTTCACTTCTCGGAGTTGAGATATTACTTCTTGCAGAACGTAATGACAATCTGGTTCTGATATAGTCCTCATCTATTTTGATGCCCGGGGCCAATCCGTCAAGTACGGCACCGATGGCTTGACCGTGACTTTCTCCGAACAGGGTAATGGCGACACTTTGTCCAAAAGTATTTTTCATTTTATTCTCCCATATAATTTCAGCGATTAACTAACAAAGTTTTCAAATCGGAAATTGAAATTTTGTTTAATTCATAGCTGCCTATTTCCGGAACTGAAACTATAGTTATTTGATTTCCGTCGGCTTTTTTATCATGTAAGATTGAACGAAAAATAAGCTCGGGATCCAAGGCGACTTCAATTGGCAAACAATATTTCTGCAGAACTTTTATTAAAGTTTGTTTCACTTGCCCACCGGAAAAATATAACATGCCAAGTGCAATACATTCTCCGTGATAATAATTATCTGAACAATTGGCTTCAATAGCATGACCGATCGTATGTCCGAAATTGAGAACTTGCCTCAGACCTGCTTCTCTTTCATCTTGTTCAACAACAGAAATTTTGATTTTCAGGCTTTCCGCAATAACTTTTTCGATGTTTTGCCAAGCATCTTGATACATGAGAAAATCAAAAAAGTCAGAGTTTGAAGTAGCTGCCATTTTGATCGCTTCTGCGATACCGCTGGCTTTTTGACGTTCCGGCAAAGTTGTCAGTACATCAGGATCTATTAGCACCTTTTTCGGTTGGTAAAATGCTCCGACAATGTTTTTGACTTGTTGCATATTGATCGCAGTTTTTCCGCCTACTGATGAATCAATTTGTGAGAGTAAAGTAGTCGGAATATTGTAAAAGTCGATACCTCGCATATAACTGGCAGCGACAAAACCTGCAAGGTCACCAACGACACCGCCGCCTAAACCTATTATCGCATCTGTTCTGGTAAAATTGTTCCTGATCAAAACATGACACAAATTCGTAAATTGCTCAATGTTTTTATTATTTTCACCTTGGGGGATTATTTCGACTAAATAATTTTCACATTGTTCTGC
The DNA here is from genome assembly GCA_012838795.1 of Clostridiaceae bacterium. Classification (GTDB taxonomy): domain Bacteria; phylum Bacillota; class Clostridia; order Saccharofermentanales; family DTU023; genus UBA5436. The sequence continues at coordinate 51,885 of DUOO01000016.1, forward strand.
AATAGTTTCAATATATTGGGCAGGAATGCCGGAATCACTTATAACTAATATTTTACGATTTAAATTAAGCTCAGATGATGCTTGGTTTAAACAACCTTTTTTTATTAATATTTCATAACTGTTCTCGCCTAAATCGACATTCAAACGCATTTATTCTACCGCCTTTTGTTCTACGAACGAACCTATCATTTTCACTTGATTACAGCATACTTGGAGTGCTTCAAGCATGTCCTGACCGTCAGGTGTGTAAATATTGCCGTCTGCTTCAGCATAAAAATAGTATTGCCACATCAGTTCCGGCATCGGCCTGCTCCGCAAAGTTCTCAAATTATAACCATGAGCGCCGATGATATTCAATGCTCTGGCCAATGAACCGGCTTCATGGGTAACTGTAAACATTAAAGCAAAATGCACGTCGTGTTTATCACTGATCGAGCGGTTTTCTGAGGCACTGAGAATTGCAAAGCGGGTTGTATTCGTTTTGGCGGTATTTATACCGGCAGCCAAGGTTTCCAAACCGTAAAGATCTGCACTGTCTTTGCTGGCAATTGCAGCAATAGCCGGATCATTTTGTTTTGCTACATATTGAGCTGCAAGAGCTGTGTTATCAGCAGAAATTTGTTTCAGGTTATTGTCCCGGATGAATTTAGTACATTGATCGAGCGCTTGAGGATGACTGATTACCGTTTTAACATCTTTGAATTTTGTCCCGGGTAAACCGATCAGATCATGTGTAATTGTTAATTCATAGGTTGCATTAATGAACAATGGACCGGAAAACAGTAAATCAGTTACTTGACCGACTTCGCCTGCGGAACTGTTTTCCAGAGGTAAAACGGCAATATCACATTCTCCTTTGACCACAGCATCATAAGTTGCTTTGAAACCGCTGTAAGATTCTTTGAGGGCTGTCGGAAATAGTTTGCGTGCCGCTATATGAGCATAAGCACCTTCAATACCGCTGTATCCTATTTTCATTCCGTTCAATAATCTGTTCTGATAGGACCTCGAAATGCGCATTGTTTGACGTAAAAAATCTGCATAATAACCTTTCAATAATTCATCTTCAATCCAATCAGAATTATTTCGAATCATTTCTTCTTCGCGTTCCCGATCATAGATTTGCAGACCGTGTTCTTGTTTGTAGGCAGCAATTCCTTCCGCTAATTTCATACGTTGTTCGAAAAGATCAGCCATTTGGCTGTCAATTTGATTTATTTTTTCTCTGGATAGTTTTAAATCATTATTCATAATTTCCCTCATATCTTTGTATAGCTTACTAATAGTAAACCTATTGTTATTAATTAATTTTGTTAATGTAATTGTATTAATATACAGCTTTATACTCTTTTTATAAAGTGAAAATGTTCGTGAGATGAATTTTATTCTAAATTATGGTAAAAGGTTATATTCTTTTGCCAATTGTTTAAAAGCAGGCAGCGAGTTAATAATTTGTTCGGTCGATACACAATAGGCAATTCTGACAAAACCGGCATAACCGAAACTGTCACTGGGAACTAATAATAATTCATATTTTTTTGCCAGTTCACAAAATTTTTCAGCATCTTGAATCGGTGATTTTACAAATAAATAAAAAGCACCGCTCGGATAGACAGCAGTGAAACCTAAATCTTTTAATCCGTTGTATAGTATATCGCGATTCTTTTTATAAATGGATAAATCAGCGGTCATGCCGATACATTCTTTAATCAAAAATTGAAATAAAGATGGAGCGCAGACATAGCCTAAAGAACGTCCGGCTCCGCAAATTGCGACAAAAAGATCATTTGCGTTTTCAGCTAAAGGTGAAACAAAAATATACCCGATACGTGCTCCTGCCAATGAAATCGACTTACTATAAGAGTAGATAATAATTGTATTGTCGTAATAATGAGGCAAGTAGGGAAGTTCAATATCGTAAATTAATTCCCGATATGGGCCGTCACTTAAAATATAGATCGGTTTTTTAAATTCTAATTGTTTTTGCTTCAAGATTTCTGCCAGTTTTTGAATAGTATCTTCACGATAACAAGTTCCGGTCGGATTGTTCGGTGAATTAACGATGATTGCTTTAGTATTAGCAGTGATGGCTTGCTCTAAACCAGCAAGATCTGGTTGGAAGTCATGCTCATTACACGGAACAATGATCAATTTGGCATTACTATGTTCAACGTAAATCCGATATTCCGGAAAAAACGGAGCGAATACGATTACCTCATCGTCTTGGGTAGTTAAGGCGTTAAGGCATATAGCAAGTCCTGATGCAGCACCGCAAGTCATATAGATCAGCTCAGCTGTAGCAGGAAAACGGAAAGTTTCCTGAATATAATCGGCGACTGCTTCTCTGACACTTTGGTCTCCCGGAGCAGAAGTATAACCATGCAATTTTTCTGCCGGTACTGAATCAATCAGTTGTTTTATAATATCGTTTAATTGTGGAGGTGCGGGAACACTGGGATTGCCCAGACTGAAATCAAAGACATTTTCAGCACCGATTTCCGCTTTGCGTTTCAGACCGTATTCGAATATTTCGCGAATAACAGAACTTTGTTTACCTAAATCTAACATTTTCTTCGCTACTGACATTTTTTTATCACTTTCCCTTAAATTCGCCATAATTATAACATAGAGATTTCAAAACATTAAAAATGTTATACTAAAATCAAATAATATTTAGTAATTATGAGGAGTTCGTGAGTGACTTATTTTATTATATGTGATCAATGCGGTTCAAGTATTGATATTGAAACAAAAACAGAATGTCCGAATTGCGGCGGCAAGTTTGCGGAAGATGAAGAGTATCTTGATTGGAAACTAAAACATGAAGATGAAGATATTCGCGTGGCCAGACGTGTACGGATTGAATTAGCGGCAAAAAAATCACTGGCAGAGAAAAATTAAGCTGAAGTCGAAAGAAAGTATTATGAAACGGAGAATAATCGTTTAATTAATTAAATGTAATATACAACTTTACTAATAAAATATTATAATATGTAAACGACAACAAGAAATGGAGAATTATTATTATGTTAGCAATTGGCAGTAAAGCTCCTGATTTTGAATTGCCGGATCAAAACGGTGAATCACGTACTTTGGAACAATACAGAGGCAAAAAGGTAATACTTTATTTTTATCCGAAGGATAATACGCCGGGTTGTACAAAACAAGCTTGTAATTTTGCCGAATTATATCCTCAATTTCGTGAAAAGGACGCTGTTGTTTTAGGTGTCAGTAAAGATAGTGTAGCTTCACATAAAAAATTTGAAGAAAAATACGGTTTACCTTTTCCATTGCTTGCTGATCCGAAGCATCAGGTGATTGAAGCATATGACGTATGGAAAGAGAAAACAGTATTTGGAAAAACCGGTTTAGGTGTTGTGCGTACTACATATTTAATTGATGAAAACGGTATCATAGAAAAAGCTTTTTCTAACGTAAATGCTGCAGACAATCCGGCGCAAATGCTTGCAGAAATTTAGGTATATTATGAAGATTATTCTTTCCCCGGCAAAATCAGATTTCAAAGAGAGCAAACACATAATGGAGAAAAACATGAAAAAAATTATCTCTGATTTTAGTTTTAGTGCTGGGATTTAGTTTGCTTTTAGCTGTTTGTAAGAATAATTCAGAAGAGAGAGTTACTGAGTCACAAAGTGAAAAGAGTATAACGGATAATTCTACAGCTGAACATTTATCAACCGATAATAACTCGGCTGAAGAATCTCCAAGTGAAACAATAACTTCAGGGCCGACACCTCAAGTTAGAGAATACGGCTATTGGATTGATTATGAAATAGGTTAATATGCTATTTCTTAATTGTTTTAATATTAAAATATAGATATAATTTGTTTAGAATCATTAACATACTTTTGAAATTTTAACTTGATAAAAATGTAGAGTTTGAGACAAGGTAATAATAAGTTCAAGTTAAATAAATTTCAGCTTAACCGACAACATGAGTTAAAGAGTTGTTTGGCTTTTTAGGAGATGAATATGGAAAATATGGTAATATGCAGCAAATGTAATAATTTGATTGAGAGTACACAAAAATTTTGCAGATATTGCGGACAACCTGTTCAGCAAGAAACAAACCAAAACATTAATCAGAATCAAAACCAAAATTTAAATCAGAATCAATATCAATTTCAATATCAGAACCAGTATCCAAGCCAAAATCAACAATATGGCCCATATGGTCAATATGCTCAATCCGGCTCATTTCCTCAGGGATACGGTACATCCGGGACTCAGGCTCCGCCCCAAGCTTTTGGTCAAACTCAAACTTATAATAATCCTCAATTGTATCAGCAGGCATACGGTAATCAGGTTCCTGTATATTATGATAATCGACAATATCCGTCGCAACAACCTGTAACTTCTGCATGGGGAGATAATCAAGTTAAGAAAAAATCGAATAAAAAAGCAATCGGCATTGTAAGTACTATAGCTGTTATTGCTGTGTTAGCTGTGGTGTTCTTTGTCTTTATCCTTCCTAATCTCGGTAGATCACCGGAGAAAACTGCAGAGCAAATGAAAAAAGCAATTATGACCGGAGATGAAGAATTAGCACGGGATTGTTTTGATGATGCTACTTTACAGATGTTTTCAGGATCTATTTTAGGATCAATGGATATTGACATGGATTATATGGAGTCGATGGCTCAGGGGCTCGATTTGGACAAATATATAAAGATTAAATTTGATGTGTTGCAAGTTTATGATTCTGGACTTCCGAAAGATCAGTGTGTAGTTGTTGTAGAGTTTGGTTTAGCATTTGAAAATATGCCGCAGGAATTACAGTATTTAGTAGATTTGTCAGGTGGAAGTCATACGGAAAAACAGGCTGTGGCAATGATTAAAGATGGCTCGAAATGGAAATTCAGCTATCCTCTAACCGAACAATTATCTGATTATATTGACATGATAAATGAATGATTGAGTAATTAACGGTATTGGGATGGATATTTTCTTGACCTGAATCCGCAGGAAATATTTAATGACATTCAACTCCTAATTGTTAATATATATGAGGCAAGTATGACAAATGAGATAATATGCAGCAGATGTAATAATCCGATAGAGAGTACGCTAAGATTTTGCAAATATTGCGGGCAACCTGTTCAACAAGAACTGAATCAGAGTCAAAATCAATATCCAGGTAAAAACCGGTCAAATCCTCAACCGCATTATCAGTTTAAATATGGTACTCCGGTTTCTGTAAATCATCCTGATCAGCAACATGCAGGTCAATATCTGATACGACAGCCCATGAATTTAGGTGGAGAATCTTCATTGGGTGATAATCACAGTAAGAAAAAATCAAATAAAAAGAAGATTATCATCATAAGTACCGTAACAGCAGTTGTTGTGTTTGCAGTAGTTTTTTTCGTTTTTATTCTGCCTGGTCTGGTCAGATCACCGGAGAAAACTGCGGAACAATTAAAAAATGCCATACTAACCGGGGATATGGAATCAGTGTATGATTGTTATGATGCTGCCAGTTTGCCGGAACTATATGTCGGACTTGCGGATTATATGGAAAATCCTTCTAAATATAAATACACGTATGTTGATATTATAGTACTACAAGTCTATGATACGGGACTTTCGAAAAATCAATGTATAGTTACGTTGGACTTATATCTTTCGTCTGATGAAATTCGTGAATTGGAAAAATTTCAACAATTTATAAACTTAGAAGAGAATATGACTATAAGTAACGGCATTTTAAAAACGAGAGAACACCTGGCGATGGTAAAAGAAGGTAATAAATGGAAATTCAGCATTCCTTTGACCGAACGATTATCTGATTATATAGATATGTTAAATTGATGATTACGTAATAAATGGTATAGGGATGGTGATTTTCTTGGTAACATGTTCTGGAAATAATTATTACATTCAATTCAAATTGTTTGAAGCACAAATAAATATCTAGGAGGCTAGTATGGAAAATATGGTAATATGCAGCAGATGTAATAATTCGATAGACGGTACGAAAAAGTTTTGTAAATATTGCGGACAACCTGTTCAACAAGAACTGAATCAGAGTCAAAATCAATATCATGAACAAAGTCAATCCTACGATCAATCCCGGTCATATCCTCAAATACACGATGCAACCGGTACTAAAAATTATAGTGAATCACAGCCGCATCAACAGAAATATGGATATCCGGAACAGGCGAATTATTACAAACAACAATATATGAGTCAATACCCGGCACAACAACCCGATAATTCTGCAATGATAGGATATCAAGGCAAGAAAAAGACTAATAAAAAAGTAATAGGTATTGCGAGTGCTGTGGCGATATTTGTATTGTTGGCTGTAGTTTTATTTGTGTTTGTACTCCCGGGAAGATCACCGCAAAAAACTGCAAAACAATTAGAAAAAGCAGTATTGAACGGAGATGAGATGTTAGCTCGTGATTGTTTTGATGCTGCTTCTTTATATAGAATGGGCTCTGTTTTAAGTTATATGGATTTAGATATTAAAGATTTAGTAACAATGGTTCCGGGACTTGATATAAAAAAATATTTGCAAGTGGATTTTGATATTTTACAAGTTTATGATGCGGGACTTCCGAAGGAACAATGTGTGGTTGTTTTGTCTGTTAGTGCTTCATTGATAAACATTCCGCCTGAATTACAATTTTTTGTTGATCCGGCAAATTCAAGTTTTATGGAAACAGATGTTATAGCTATGATCAAAGAAGGTTCCAAATGGAAATTCAGCCTTCCGCTGACCGAACAATTATCTGATTATATTGATCGACTTAATATTCCTTATTAAAAATATTAAACCGAAGGAGGATTGTTATGAATAAATACTATCTTGATCCAAAAACAACCGGATTACTCTTAATTGATATTCAAACCAAAATGATGCCTGCAATTTATATGCACGAATCTCTGGTTAAACCAACAAATACTCTAATTAAAACCGCTGAATTGTTTAACCTGCAGGTTTATGTAACTGAACAGTATCCGAAAGGTTTAGGACCAACCATTCCGGAACATAAAGAGGAGTTAGAAAAGATTGAAGCGAATTTTTGGGAAAAAACCAGTTTCACTGCTTGTATTCCGGAAATTATGGATAAACTTAAAGCGGATGGAATAAATACTTTGATTATTGCCGGTGCCGAGACTCATGTTTGTGTTTACCAAACGACACGGGATCTTCTGCAAATGGGATATAACGTTTATTTGGCAGAAGACGCCTTAGGTTCACGTGATCCTGAAAACAAGAAGAATGCTCTCGATTTAATGTCAAATATGGGTGCAGTTATTTCCAATAGTGAAACGATTGCCTTTGATTTATTAAAAGATGCCAAAGCTCCGCAGTTTAAGGCGATTTCCAATGCAGTGAAATAGGAGTGAAAGAATGTTTTGTATTCCTTGCACAGGTGAAACAACATATACCTGGTTAATTATTGTTCTGATAATATTATTAATTTTAGTAGTTGCTTTCAGACTGTTTCTGACCAAAAAAAACAAAAACAAATAAGAATACTATTAAATAAAATTCAAAATAATAATAACAAAGTGACAGAAAATTTTGCGAGGGCGAAATTCTGAGCAGATTTGTTTTTGGATTATTATACTTAATCCTTATGAACCGGTGATTTTGCCCGGATCAAAATTTTCTAAATCCTGAATTTTTTCTTTGTTGAAGTTAAAGAATTTTTCAGAGGATGCTTTTGGACAATTGAGAGCACAATTAATTGTGTGTAATCTTAATCTTTCCATGGTTTCTTCACTTATATGATATTCCAAACGACAGGCATCGTCATAAGCTGTTTCCTCACTGACACCCATTGCCATAAAGTATTCTGCTAAGAACATATGTCTTTCATATATGTTCTTGGCAAGTTTTTGACCTGACTCAGTTAGAATTAAATTCCCGCTATCGGAGAATTCAAGGTAGCCGTCATCTGCCAGGAGATGTACCGCCCTGCTGACGGAAGGTTTGGAAAATCCCATTGCATTGGCTAAATCTACCGAGCGCACAAATCCTTGTTTTTGTTGCAGGATGTAAATATTTTCCAAATAGTTTTGACCAGACTCCAGTAAACCCATGTTCAATCTCCTTTTCATATAATCATTTGAAAAAATTACTGATACAAATACGTACAATCTAATATAAAAACACACAATCAAACAATAAAGTATTATACTTATTATTAAATAAATATTAGCATAATAATCTATTTTATTACAGTTTTTCAGATATATATATCAAACGAGATATATAGTGAACATAGTTTTTTGCTTAGAAAGATTCCTGATGTATAATATAATACTGCTGAAATAGATATAATGCTTTCTGAAGCGGATTAAAGAAATGCCGAAGCGGAGAAATTGAGAGGATAGCCATATGACAATTAAAGCACCGAAGGGAACACGAGATATACTGCCCGCAGAAACACCTGCTTGGCAATATGTTGAACAAAAATTTAGTTCAGTGTGTGCTCGTTTTAATTTTCAAGAGATTAGAATACCGACTTTTGAACAGACGGAATTGTTCCAAAGAGGAGTTGGTGATACGACGGATATAGTGCAAAAAGAGATGTATACATTTAATGATAAAGGTGGCAGAAGTATGACTTTAAGGCCGGAAGGTACTGCAGGAGTTGTCAGGGCATACTTAGAGAACGGCCTGGGTTCGGAACCATCTCCTCAGAAGTTATACTATATTCTGAATAATTTTCGTTATGAAAAAATGGGAAAAGGTCGTTACCGTGAATTTAATCAAATGGGATGTGAACTTTTCGGTTCAGCAGAATCAACGGCTGATGCAGAAGTTATTAGTTTATTGTTTTTATTTTTTCGCGAATTAGGTTTACAAGAAATTAATTTAAAAATCAACAGTATCGGTTGTCCGCAGTGTCGACCTGCATATTTAGAATTACTCAAAGATTATCTCAGACCTCACCTGAATGGCTTATGTGATAATTGTCAAGATAGATTTGAACGTAATCCGATGCGAATTTTAGATTGTAAGGACGATGCGGAAAATGATATTGTGAAAAATACACCTTTACAGATTGATCATCTATGTAAAGATTGCCAAGAGCATTTCTCGGATTTGTGTACCGAATTGAATAACTTAGGCTTTGCATACGAAATAGACGGTCATATTGTACGCGGTTTAGATTATTATACGCGAACAGTTTTTGAATTTGTTTCAGATAATGTAGGTACACAAGGTACAATTTGCGGCGGTGGCAGATATGACGGTTTGATTGAAGAATTGGGCGGACAAGCAACTCCGGCAGTTGGTTTTGCTTTAGGTGTTGAGAGATTATTGATGGAAATTAACAGTCAGCATGTGAAGTTGCCCTCAATAACAGGTCCTGATATTTATATTGTATCTTTTCCTGAGACAGTTCATCAGGCAGCCAAGATTTGTTTTGATTTGCGCAATTCAAACATTACAGCAGAAAATAATATAACTGCTCGTAGTTTTAGAGCGCAAATGAAATATGCGGATCGAATCGGAGCAAAATATATTGTTGTTTTAGGTGAAGATGAATTAAAATCTAAAACAGTGAAACTGAAACGAATGTCCGACGGTTATGAAGTTGAGCTGGGATTGGCTGATCTGACTAATTATATCAAAGGGAATTAATTTGTTCTTTGAAACATGATTTTTAACGCAAGGACAAAGAATAACGAAAATCGTCGAAGAGTGAATAACAAATATTTTAATTTTACAGAGGATAATACAAATGAATACAATTAAAGGTATGAAACGCAGTTGCTTAGTTGCAGAATTTACACCTGAACAACAAGGTTCAGAATTAACGTTAATGGGATGGTGCCACAGACAAAGGGACATTGGTAACCTGGTGTTTATAACTCTGCGCGATCGAAGCGGTGAGTTGCAACTTGTGATTGATGATCGAAGTCCGGCGGGAATTCTGGATATTGCTCGTCAGGTGAGAAGTGAATTTGTTTTGGCTTGCAGAGGAACTTTACGCAAAAGACAAGATATAAATCCGGATATGCCGACCGGTGAATGGGAATTACATGTTCAGGAATTGAGAATTCTATCCAAAGCGAAAACACCGCCTTTTTATATTGAGGAGAATATCGATACGGGAGAAGCTTTAAGGCTTGAGTATCGTTATCTGGATTTACGCAGACCGGATCTGCAGAGAAAAATTATTAAAAGGCACCAGATTACTAAATGGACACGTGATTTTTTTGAGCAACAAGGTTTTATCGAGATAGAAACTCCGATGTTGATTAAGAGCACACCTGAAGGAGCCAGAGATTATTTAGTACCTTCAAGAGTCTTTCCCGGTAAGTTTTTCGCTTTGCCGCAATCACCGCAGCTTTATAAGCAATTGTTAATGCTCAGTGGCTATGATCGATATATGCAAATAGCCAAATGTTTCAGAGATGAAGACCTGCGTGCTGACAGACAACCGGAGTTTACCCAAATTGACTTGGAAATGTCATTTGTCCAAGCTGAAGATGTTATGGAAATTATTGAAAAGTATTTGGTTTATTTATGGGATAAAAGCGAGAACTGCCAAATAGAATTACCGATACCGCGTCTGACGTATACTGAAGCTTTAAGAAGATTCGGTTTGGATAATCCCGATCTGCGATTTGGAATGGAATTACATGATGTTTCGAAATTGGCATCCCTGACTGATTTCAGAGTGTTTAGCGGAGCGATCGAAGCAGGCGGTTCCGTACAATTAATAGTTGTACCGCAAGGTTCCGGCATGACTCGTCGGGAAATTGACAGCTTGACCGATTATGTAAAAGATTATCGGGCAAAAGGTTTGGCTTGGTTGGCCTTGGAAAAAGAACCGCGTGGTTCTTTCTTGAAATTTGTCGACAAGACATGGATTGAACAAGTCAAAACACAAGTTTCGGCAGAAACGGGAGACTTGCTGTTATTTGTTGCTGATCAAACTAACGTAGTATATGATGCTTTAGGTCATTTGCGTGAAGAAGTTGCTGACAGATTGAATTTGATTGATCAAAACAAATGGAGTTTTGTGTGGATTACAGAATTTCCGATGTTTGAATATAATGAGGATGAAGATCGTTACGTCGCAGTACATCATCCTTTCACTTCTCCGATGGATGAAGATTTACATTTGTTGGAAACAAATCCTGAACAATGTCGTGCGAAAGCATATGATATTGTACTTAACGGCAATGAAATCGGCGGCGGAAGTATCAGAATTCATGATGAGAATTTACAAAATAAAGTTTTTGATTTGCTCGGTTTATCCAAAGAAGAGAGTTCCGATCGTTTCGGTTTTTTATTGAAAGCTTTTCAATACGGTGTCCCGCCGCATGGAGGTTTGGCTTTCGGCCTGGATCGCTTGGTTATGTTATTGACCGGCAGTACCAGTATTCGTGATGTTATAGCATTTCCCAAAGTTCAAAACTCATCTTGCCTGATGAGTAATGCTCCTAGTTCGGTTGCAGGAGATCAATTGGCGGAATTGGGAATTGAATTGACCGATTCATAAAGTATCAAATAACATTAGGAGTTTGCTTGTGAGAAAAAATTCGAAAAGTGAGTATGAACAATCCGATGAGCAAAATAATGACAGATCTCGCAATAGTTCGGGCTCAGATAAACTATTGCAGTTTTTAGATTGGCTTAAATCTTTTCTGCTTGTTATTTTGATCGGCTTGTTTATAACATTATTTGTTGTACAGCGCAATACGATTTCAGGTCCTTCGATGGAACCGACATTACATAATAAAGATCAAATTATTGTAGAAAAAATCAGCAAACATTTCAGTATCAATCGAGGCGATATTGTTACGATTGATGAAACCGATGACGAACATCCTGATAACTTATTGATAAAAAGAATTATTGGTTTACCCGGAGAAAGAATTGAGTTGAAAGACGGTAAGGTTTTTGTTAACGATCAAATGTTGCAAGAGGATTATTTGGCTCAAGGAGTAGAAACACTGGTTGATCCGGTACGCAATGAAGAAGTTGTGACCTTAGGTGAAAATGAGTATTATGTTTTAGGTGATAATAGACCTGTAAGTAAAGACAGCAGACGGATCGGACCCGTAAAAAAAGATCAAATTATCGGAAAGCTTTTGATCAGATTTTATCCTTTCGACAGCATAGGTAAACCCAAATAGAATTTTCCAGTGGAGGTATCATGTCGCAAATTCGGCAAAAAAATGTTCGAAATTTTTGTATTATAGCCCATATTGATCATGGCAAGTCAACTCTTGCTGATTGTCTGATACAAGAAACCGGTACACTAACCTTGCGTGAAATGCAAGATCAGGTTTTGGACAATATGGATTTGGAAAAAGAGCGTGGCATAACAATTAAAGCACGTGCAATCAGAATGGAATATAAACATTCTGACGGAGAAACATATATTTTAAATCTGATCGATACACCGGGTCACGTTGACTTTAATTATGAAGTATCACGAACTCTTGAAGCTTGTGACGGTGCGATTCTTGTTGTTGATGCTGCTCAGGGTATTGAAGCTCAGACTTTGGCGAATGTTTACCTGGCATTAGAAGCGGACCTGGAAATAATGCCGGTAATCAATAAGATTGACTTACCTTCAGCCAGACCGGAAGAGATTGTGCAAGAAGTTGAAGATATTATCGGTATTGAAGCCCGTGATGCACCAAGAATTTCCGCTAAGAATCATATCAATATCCAATCAGTACTGGATCAGATTATTGAACGTTTGCCTGCGCCTCAAGGTGACTCGGCAAAACCTCTCCAAGCGTTGATCTTTGATTCTGAATACGATACCTACAAAGGAGTTATTGCTCATATTAACGTTAAACAGGGATCTGTAAAGGTCGGAGATCAGATTATGATGATGAATACCCAAAAAGCATTTGAAGTGACGGAATTGGGTTATTTCAAGGCAAATGGAGGTACATCGGTTAAAGAGCTGGTTGCCGGCGATGTCGGTTATCTCGTAGCAAGCATTAAAAATGTCAAAGATACAAGGGTCGGTGATACGATAACCTTGAAAAACAATCCGGCAGATAACCCTTTGCCGGGATATAAGCCGGTACAACAAATGGTGTTTTGCGGTTTGTATCCGGTAGACGGTGCTGATTATAATAATTTACGCGATGCTCTGGAAAAAGTTCAGCTGAATGATGCTGCTTTGTCTTTTGAACCGGAAACTTCTGCTGCGTTAGGTTTCGGCTTTCGTTGCGGATTTCTTGGATTATTACACTATGAAATTATTCAAGAAAGAATTGAGCGTGAATTTGAACTGAATATCATTTCGACTGCTCCTTCAGTAGTATTTAAATTACATTTAACCGACGGTTCAATTATCAAATTAGATAATCCGACCAATATGCCGGCAACTGAAGAAATTGATTTTATTGAAGAGCCGATTGTCAATGTTTCGATTGTCATGCCGGATGAGTATATCGGTAATATTATGGATTTATGCCAAGAACGTCGCGGAATTTATCAAACGATGGAATATCTGGAAGCTACACGAGTAAACTTGCATTATGAAATGCCGTTAAATGAAATTATTTATGATTTCTTTGATGCCCTTAAATCAAGGAGCAGAGGGTATGCTTCTCTTGATTATGAATTAAAAGGTTATAAAAGTTCTCAAATGGTCAAACTGGATATCTTGATTAACGGTGAAGTTGTTGATGCTCTGTCTTTTATTATTCATAAAGACAAAGCATATGCCCGAGGTCGTCGCATGGTAGAAAAATTGAGGGAACAAATTCCGCGCCAACAATTTGAAATACCGGTTCAAGCAGCTATCGGCGGCAAAATAATTGCACGTGAAACTATTAGAGCATACCGCAAAGACGTTACTGCCAAGTGTTATGGTGGTGACATTTCCCGCAAAAGAAAATTATTGGAAAAACAAAAAGAGGGTAAAAAACGCATGCGTCAAGTAGGTAGCGTAGAGATACCGCAAGAAGCATTCATGAGTGTGCTGAAACTTGATGAATAAGAATTTGCAAATCCTAACAAAATATAAAGGAATGAAAATGTATACATTTGTCGATAATATCCCGGAATTTGAATTTAATGAATTTGCTGCTAATCATATAAATACTCATCTGCTGCAATCTTATCAATGGGCACAAGTTAAAGACGCATATAAACCTTTATATGTGGGAGTCAAACAAGAGGGGAGATTAGTTGCAACAGCTTTAATATTGATTCGCTCATTACCTTTGGGACAAAAATTTGCTTATATACCAAGAGGTCCGTTGATTGATTTTACCAATCAGGATTTACTCAAATTTTTTAGTGACAATCTTAAGAAAATTGCAAAAGACAACGGTTGTTTTATGATTAGAATGGATCCCGGTATTGCATATAAAACTTATAAAGTTGAAGAAAAAGAGCAGGCGGAAGTATCGGAATACGGTAAAAATGTTATAGATACATTAAAAAACAATGGCTATATTCATCGTGGATTACCTCTTAAAATGCACGATTCTTTTCAGCCGCGTTTTGTTGCGATAGTCAGATTGGACGATAACACCGTAAATAATTATCAAACCAGATTAAAAAGCTCGTTGCGCAGAATTCAAAAAAGAGGAACGAAAATTGAATCAGGTACTTATCAATTTCTGGATGAAATGTCTTCAATGATTAAGCTGACTGAATCACGCAAAAATGTGAACTTGAGGGATAGAGAGTATTTCAAACTGCTGCTGAATGTTTATCCTGAAACTGCGAAAATATATTTAGCTTATTTGACTCCTAAAAAAAACATTGAAGTTTTCACAGAGAAGATGGATGATTTACAATCGGAATTAGATCAGATAAAAGATAAATCTCCCAAAAAAGCGCATCGTCTTAACGAGCAGATTGATTCATTAAAATTACTTATTGAAGAATTGGAAGATGTAAAGGATGAAGAAAAAACAGTCATCGGTTCTATGCTTAAGATTGATTTTGGGAATATTGTTAATCTTTTATATGCAGGTACTGATGTTAAATTCTCAAAATTTTCTCCGCAAGAATTTATTTACGACCATATCATCAAAGAGTCAATTGAAAAAGGAAATCAATACGTTGATATGGGTGGTGTAGAGGGTAGTCTTGATGACGGACTCACCTTTTTTAAAGCGAAATTCAGTCCTGATATAGTTGAATATATTGGTGAATTCGATATTCCGTTATCCTTTAAATATAAGTTATTTAACTTTGCATGGAATATGCGTCAAAAATCGAGAAAAAGATAATCGTTTTAATTGGAATCGGAAAAGAAGAAACAGATGATCAATTATCAATAAATTCGTGAAATAGCAGATAGCAACGTAGAAAACGGATCTTAACCTGAATGGCGAGTTGTAAAATGAAATGAAATTTAAAAGGCTCGCGACAATTCTGTCCAATGTTATTGGAAAATACGAACAAAGGAGAATCGTTTTGAGTCAATTATATTGTATTAGGAAAAGAAAATCAGGTCAGCATTTAGATTTGGAAGATCGGAAAATATTGGAATATCTGTACAATCAAAATCTAAAGCGAAGCAAAAAAGAACTCTTAACACAAAAGGCATTAGCGAAACAGTTAAGCTGGAGCGAAGCAACCTTAAGCAGAGAACTAAAACGAGGTCTGGTGGATCAACAAGCGAGTGACTTAACAACCTATAAAGCCTAATTATTCATCCCATTCCGGATTTTCGAAAACATAGTCTTCTGCACCGTAATCTTCAATGGCAAAGGTTATTTCTTGGACTGTGTAACCTTCCTCTGCCAGGATTTGGTATAGGGCATCAGCACTCACGCTACTGAC
>DUOO01000017.1 GCA_012838795.1 Clostridiaceae bacterium
CTGAAGCTTCATGGTTTAATTACAAGTCGTCGTGACGGTAAAGAAGTTTATTATAAATTAGCAGAAACCGATTTGGCAGATCTAATCCATCAGATGATTGACAGCTATTTCAATATGGTTTGTCCGACCAAACGCCACTATCATCAGGAATTACGATAATTTTTTAGATATAAAGCCTCCGGGATTCAGAGCACGCATTGCATTAAATACTGCAATAATCGTGACCCCCACGTCGCCAAAAACAGCCAGCCACATGTGGCAATTCCCAATACTGCTAAAATAATAATTGCGAATTTGACACATAAGGCAAAAATAATAACTTTCTGTAATTTCAGATTAACTTGCAATAAATCGTAAGAAAGAATCCAGACTCTGCTTGATATTTTGAACTCATCGTGATACTATCTTTCAAGCATAGTTAGCATATGCTAACTATGCTTGTTGCTTTTAACCGCGTTACTCTAATATTATTTCAGGAGGTAATATGTGCCGTTACTTTAAAAGGCAGATCCCGAGTATTTTAGGATTAATAATATTTATTCTGCTGAAAGTCTTTTTCCTGAATCGTGTCAGTGTTTTAAAAGGGCAACTTATTGATACAGCTATCGGAAAAACAGCAATGACCTTAAGCGAGGTAGTATTTCTTTTTACTTTTTCTTTATTATTTTATTTATTGGCCAGTTATCTTTTGGGTATCACTCGTTATGCGGTGAAGATGAATATCATGAAAGATCTGCAAGATGATTTTTTTGCTTCCTCACTGTTACGGGACAGGGTAAGTATTCGTAAGCTTGATATTTCTAAAGCAGTTAGCAGTTATACTGCAGAGATAAATGTTGTTGATAACCAATTCCTCCGTATGGGAGGCAATCTTTTTGAATATATAGTGGGTATTATTATAACTCTTACTTCAATTGCATTAATTGCCCCACACATGGCGATAGTATCACTATTAGCCTATGTTCTGCCAATTTTTTTTACCAAGACGCAGCAAAATAAATTAAGCAAAGCGCAGAAAAAATTTCAAGCGGAAAATGACCGTCATACAGACAGTTTTCTGCAAAAATTAAAAGGTATAGAAGCAATCAAAAACTACCATATTGAAGATAAGATTTTCAATCTTTTTAATTCCTCACTTGATACATTGGTAAACGAAGATATTAAACGAGCCGAAACGCGTGCCGGAACAAACGGTATCAGCTCTGCTCTAACCTACGTTTCGCAGGCTATTATTGCGGGTTATTCCGTTTATCTTGTATTTAGAGGAGAGATAAGTGCAGGGGACTTTGTCAGTATCTTTGCTCTAAGTTCCGCTATTAGCTCGCAAATATATTGGTTGGCAAGAAGTGTAGAATCAGTACTCTCAGCCAGACCGGCAGTAAAATCAGTACTCGAATATATAGATTTCTCAAATAACAATTCTTCATCATTACCTGTTAATCAAACAAAAGATGACTCCCTGGCACTTCAAATAAACAACTTATCCTTTAGCTATGGCGAACATCAGATTCTGAACGACCTTAATCTAAGTGTAAAAAAAGGTGAAAAAGTACTTATTTTGGGAGCAAGCGGCACAGGTAAAAGCAGTTTAATGTCTCTGATAACAGGTTATCTTGTGCCTGATGCCGGGGAAATTTATCTTGATAAAACGAATAGAAGTGAACTAATAACTTTGGTAGAGCAAGATGCTTTCATATTTCGCGGCACATTAGAGAATAATATCTTACTCAATAATGTGGCAGAACGAGAAGAAACGAAGACAAGTGATCCGCAAAATGATGAAGAAATAACAAAGCTAATTGACAAACTTGGCTTATCCAATCTTTGGAAAGAAGGTCAAACTGTCGACCAACGCGGGCGAAATCTTTCCGGAGGTGAACGTAAGAGACTTGCTTTGGCACGCGGTTTTTTAAAAAATACAGAAATTCTTATCTTGGATGAACCGCTTGCTAATGTTGATGCTGACAATATTGAACGTATCGAAAAACTCATTCTGGGCATAAAAAACAGGACAGTTATTCTGATCAGTCACCAAGTATCTGATTACCTTTATAGCGGTATGGATACAGTATATGAACTAAACTCAGGAAAACTCAGATGCCTGAAACCGGGAGAATTCTGATGCAAGTTCATTTACAAAAGTCTATATTCTTATGTCGATTCTTATGCAGCCATTTTTGACATTGATCAAGGACACTAACACAAATACAAGCAGAATCGGCAATAATGCAAGGAGGTTATTGTGAAACGTAAGACAAAAAAATTTACTTTCTTTTCTCTGATTTTTGCGCAGAAGTATTTATTTCTGCTTGCCCTTTTATTGATTTTTATTTCCGAGGGAGCAATCCATATTTTTCAATTTGTAAAAGGTGCTATGGTGGAGCTGGCTATAACAGGAAATAGTAATGCTTTAAGAACGGAACTTTTCAAATTTGTGGCGTTAGTGTTGATCATTCCGATTTCGTTTTATTTATACTCGAAAGTTTATCTTCGGATTAGCGCCTTATGTGTAAAAAATCTAAGAAAAGCAATCTTTGACAGTATCTTAAAAAGGTCATATTCGCAATTTATAAAACATAATGAAGGCCGATATCTTAATGCCTATACGAATCAGATCAATATTCTGGAAGGCTCATTTTTTCAGAGCGTATTCGGCTTTTTGCAAATAGTAGGTACAAGTATTCCGGGGCTATTTTTAATTTACACTATATATCCACCATTACTTATTGTCAGTTTCATCGGGATCGTTTTGGCAGTGGCATTGCCGGAGCTGCTAAAGAAAAAAATTGTCAGACTGGAAAAAGAAGCTATCAAAGCCGATGAAAAGAATCTTTCTTTATTAAACGAATTTTTGAACGGTATTGAGACAATTGTTAATTTTTCTCGAGAAAAATTCTTTATCGGGCGCTTTAAAGCAAGTACAAAACAGTATAATCAATTACGTAAAAAATGGTTCCGTAACATGGCTGCAGGATTTGATATAGCACAACTTATTCTCAATATTTACAGTGTAGCATCACTATTTATCATAGCCATGGTAGTTTCAGATGGTATTTTAAGCATAGGAGACTACATTGCCGTATTAGGAATACTCTTCAATTTCACGGATAATTTGCCTTATACCAGTTATTATCTGCAGCAATTTAAGGCAGCAAAAGAGAATCTCAACTACATTAATGAAACACTTAGCTATGAAGAAGAGACTACAGTAAAAGATGCTGTTTTTTTAAACAAGATAGATCATATCCATTTCGATAATATTACTTTCAGTTATCCCGACAATGATAAAGAAATATTAGAAAACTTCTCTTTGCAAATAAACGAACGTGGAATAACCCAAATTCAGGGAGAAAGCGGTAAGGGTAAATCCACGCTTCTTAGTCTGCTTTGCGGGTACTATCCTGTAGATAAGGGACAAATTAAGTTGTCAGATATTCCTTTACAACAGATTGCTAATCTCAACGAGCTTGTTACAATCATGCGACAAGAAAGCATCTTTTTTGATGGTAGCCTGGCTGATAATCTTACCATGTATCGTCCTGTATCTGATGAAGTACTTATTCAGG
This sequence comes from Clostridiaceae bacterium, assembly GCA_012838795.1. Classification (GTDB taxonomy): domain Bacteria; phylum Bacillota; class Clostridia; order Saccharofermentanales; family DTU023; genus UBA5436. Next base: position 3,567 of record DUOO01000017.1, read on the forward strand.
GATTACAACGTCTTGGACTGACACATTTAGCAAAAGCGGAAGTATTACATGCGCCGCTCAGTGAATATTCCGGTGGTGAGGCCAGGCGATTAATGGTTCTCCGTGCCCTTTTGAGGCAATCTGAAATTATAATCTTAGATGAACCGCTTGCTAATCTGGATCCCGAATCTATTCAACTCCTGGAAGAAGTTTTGACAGAAGAAGATAATCGTTTTCTGTTAGTCATAACACATCAGGCAATTAGTATACCTGCAAAGCTTACAGTACATATTTAAAAATAATTTATTGATGTAAATCTCAATTTAACCTTGCTTTTACTACACTTAGAAGACAAAAAACTTTCGATTAAAACAACATCTTGATGTAAATTAAATCGGAATGCCTTTAGCACTCTTAAAGAAATAAATGCTACATATGTTTTCTTATCTTCATAGATTATATAATTAAGGGTAGGATACACCTGTTGCAACAATTTGATTATCACTATCTTCTTCGAAAATAATTGTTGTGTGTTCAGGATCATGAATTGTTGTGTACTCAGGATTAGGAATCATTGTAATATTAGGATCGGGAAATGTCTCTATATTAGAAAAATTTTGAACGGTTGTATTTTCTGCAAATACTCTTGTTGTTTCAGCAATTGGATAGTCATCATTCTCAGATTCGGACTCCGTTGGAGCAATTTCAGAATTCTCTTCAAATACTCTTGTAGCCGTAGTATAGCTTGTTTCGGTTGGCAGAGGCCGATCGAATTTAGTTTTTTGAGCATAAGTGATTTTAGGATAGGAAAAGCCGATACCTATAAAAAACAGAATGAAAATGAAAGTTGTGGCATATGTTAAATATTTTTTTGCTTGTCTTGTTTCTTTGTTTTCCAGAGATCGTGCAATATTATTAATCCGTTTTTTTATTTCTTTAAAAGTACTTGAATATTCCGTTTGAAAAATCAAATGCTGTAAAATAACAGGACTCTGATTTTGACATGGTGTTTTGACTAACAACGCAGCATATTTTTTGTAACAAGGTGTAGCTATCTTTTGTAAAGCATACTCATCAGCAGCATGTTCCGCATCAATTTTCGAGAGTTTGATTGCCCAGATAATAAAAGGATTGTACCAAAAAAGAGCAAGAATTATGCATCGTAATAAGTTCCATAAAAAATCAAAATGAGCAATATGACCTTGTTCATGAGCAATGATCATATCAATTTCTTCTTGAGGATAATTTCGATATATATTCTCAGAAATATAGATTTTACTATTTTTTCCGATACCTGTGCCGGCAGCACTCATACAATGAGGTGTAATGAAGATATTATCTTTCAGCCAATAGCTATTTTGCTTAATTTGTTTGCTCTGCCGGTAATTAGTGCATATAGCAACAACAAATATAGAAATAGCAATGAAAAGATATAGAATTAAAACTAGAAAGTTGATTTGGTTAGCTGAAGATGAATGTGCTAAAGTTGTTATTTCTTGTACAGAAATGACACCGGATTGTTCATATTCATGTACGATAGGTAACGGTATAAAACGGATCGGGATTAATAAGCGAATCAGCGGAATCAACCATAAAGCGTATCTGGTTTTGGCAGACATGCGCAGAAATTTGATTTTGCGAATGACAGACACCAGAACGATTAAAACAACAACCTGCCACCAAAACTCCAGTAATTGTTGTGCCATTCTTACTTTCTTCCCTTCTCTTCTAATGATTCAACCAGCTCGAGCAAAGCTTGCTGTTCTTCTTCAGATAATGCTTGTTCAGGAGAAAAATAACTGATGAGCTGCAATAAAGAATTGGGTTTCACTTTGTCATAAAAAGTTTTAGCTTCTGCCTGAGATGCTTCTTTTTTGGAAATAAGAGGAATATATTGATAGATATCAGAATCCTCACATTTCTTAATGGCTCCTTTGGCTTCCAGGCGATTTAAAAAACTGATGACAGTATGCCTTTTCCATGAAGTTTCGGTTTGTAACTTTTCAGTTAATTGCCGTACGCTTTGCGGTGCCTCTTGCCACAGACATTCCATTACTTTCCATTCTGCATCTGTTATATTCATCGTTAGCTTTGCCTTTCTTAATAATACCGGGATTTCTATTAATAATATACTTATTCCGTCGGCAATTGTCTACATAAAGCCAGAGGCTCAAACAACAAATACTAATAATCATAATTCCTATGCCAAGATTTTTACCCGGGGTATGATAAATCAGCTCTATACTATGTTTCCCTGTTTTGAGCGGAGCTGCCAGCAGATAATCAAAAGCGGTAAATGGCGTGATTGATTTATTATCCACCCGGATTTCCCAACCTTCTTCAGCCGCAATACCGGTAAGCAATTGTGCATCGTCAGATAAGATTATTTCACCCTTAATTCTGTCTGATGTGAAATGTGTTATTTGCAGAGGAATGAGCGATTTTTCTTTGCCGGGATTATACTTTGCTGTAATAGGATGTTCATGTAAATCTTTTGCCGTAAGCGAAAAACTCCTTAAGTCTTTTGCTTGTGTATTCATGAGATCGACATCTTCAAGTGCAAATCCTAAAGGTAAATAATTTGGATTTTCATATAAAGTTAATTTATCATAACTTTCAATTTTTCTTAGATTAAGATGCTCGATCGGAACAGGCTCATCTTCTTTTTGAATCAGATAACGTACGCTGAACAGATTATTCAAATGTTGATTCGGGACATAATTTACACTCACATTTTTAGCATATACTTCCATACCGATATTTTGAAAGAAATCATAACAAGATTTAGACATCAATGATGAGTAATAGCCAATACCGTTATAACCGTAGCGTAATCCCTGATTATGTTGAGGCAATAAAAATTCCATGCGATAAAATTCATTTTCCCGTGGAGCATATTTTTCAACCAGATACTGCATTCCCTCTTCATGTTTAATATAATTTTCATGATTTGCTTTCCAAGTATAAATATGTAAAGTGTATAAAGCATTAAGAAAAAGTTCAGCCAGTAAAATAATTGCAAATATATTCTTTAGCCATTGAAGTTTTTTTAGATGTTTTCTTTTAAAACAAAGATTGTTATTCGTAAAAGCTCGATAAGCAAAAAGCAACATGATAAAAATGAATAAATAACTTTGTCTTGCCGGTAGTTGATTGGGAAAATGCAGACCATGCCACATATAATCAAAAACATTGCAATTGAAACTCAAGTAAGCGAATAGGAGAACTGCAATCAAGATAATGCTTTCTCGTTTTTTCTTATTGCTTAAATGGAACAGAATAATTAAAACAACATTGCTAAAACCGAAATAAATATTTGCTGCTTCATATGCCAATGAGATTTTTTGAAATGGTAATAACTTTTGTAAATAATCGCCAAGCGAATGATAAAATTTTATTTTCTGAGGATGACCTAAATCAGAGGCAATAGTCTTTTGCAAAGCCAAATATGCAGGAATCAAAGAAAAAGCTGTCAGACCTGCAGCCAGCAAAGAAGCGAATATAAATTTTATTAAATAGCTGAAACGTTCTGTCCATGAAATTTTTTCTCTGAACATCAGATAAAGTGACCAAAGACAAGCAAATATACATAATGAATAAGCTAAATAAAAATTTGTATACAAAGCTGTTGCCAAGCTTATAACATAAAGCAGAAAATGACCCTTTCGCCATAAGCGTACGAGAGCAGCTGCCAAAAGAGGCAACAGAATAACAATGTCCAGCCACATGAATTGATTAATAAACGCTAGAGTGTAGGAAGATAGAGCATAGGCAGTTGCAAAAATAAAAGTATAGCGAGAAAGTTTAGCTAAATATTGTTTAATGAAATAGGAAAAAGTTAAACCGGCTAAACCGAAACGCAATAGAACAATAAAATGAATGCCCGTTATACTATATTTTTCCGGTATAAGATGCAGTATCAACCAGAGCGGGCTATTCGTATAATATGCTGATTGAGTTAGTTGATTAAAGCCAAGGGCACCGGCAAAGGACCAATCAGATTTTACAAACAAGTTCAGTCTCATCGCTTGCCTTAACATCGGATAATACTGGGCATATGCATCCATTGCCATGAGATTGTTATTACCGAACGGACTCAATTCAATACATATAAAACATATAAACAGAATTATCAAAGGACATAAAAAACTTAAGAAATATTGTGCTTTTTTAAAATTTTTATCCTTAATCTTATTTTTACTCTTTAGTATATTTTCATTTGCAACTATTTCATTGTTTCTTAGTTTTGAAAACATCGTTAATATCTCCTTGCGAATAATGAAGCACATGTACGAGATATAACGTTTCTCTGTAGACATATGCCTACAAAATAAAATACATCATATGTAGGCGATTGTCTACAGAGAATATTGTTTTTAATTGTGATAATAGATTTGGTGGTCAGTTTGATCTTGTTTAATCAAAATAAGATTTTGATTGATACATGTGGTCAAGAAAAATCCAAAACTAAACTTAATGTTTTATTAAACAAATCTGTCAAATTTTCTATTGAAGTTGGAAATGTTATTTGAGACCATATTATTAACAGTTCTATTTAAAAAACAACAAATTCAAAATAATATTGAAGATTTACTAAATAGTATTTCTCTTGAAAACAACATAATTAATCAGAAACATCGGAGAATAACAACAAGTAAATAGGAGTTCTAACAAGCATTGGAGGTTTACATGAATAAGAAAGCAAAGATTATCAGAATAATACTCTTGAGCATCAGTTTAATTTTGTTATTAAATATGGCTGCTTGCTCAGAGAAAAATGGCTCAAATAGTTCTGATCCAAAAACAACTGATAGCCAAGCTAATGCTGCCAATAACACAGAAGACGGAGATTCCGATGATACCAAACAAGTCAATAAGAATGTTAAGGATACAAGCATCGATTTAATGGCTGATGTGAAAGCACAAGATATTCAACCCGACAGTGATTTGCAAAAAGCAGATTTTATGCAAGAATTCTCAGTTGAAATGTTGCAAAACTTGACCAAAGATTCAGATGAAAATGTTCTGTTTTCACCCTTATCGATTTATTATGCTTTAGGTATGACCCAAAATGCAGCGGCTAACAAGACTTTGCAACAAATGGCAGATGTATTGCACAGTGATCCGGCAACCTTAAATCAATACCTGTTTTCCTACGATTCTCTGTTACAACAGCAAGACGATAATGTAAAGTTAAACTTGGCAAATTCAATCTGGTTCAACACCGACACAGAGGAGAGAATTCAAGTGAAGCCTGATTTCCTCCAAACAAATGCCGATTTTTATAATGCAGCTTTACGTGAGCTTAAATTTGATGATACCGCAAAAGACATTATTAATTCATGGGTAAATGAAAATACCAAAGAGATGATTCCGGAAATAATTGATGAGATTCCGAAAGATACAATGATGTATTTAGTCAATGCTTTGGCATTTGAAGGTGAATGGCAAAACAAATACGAACCGGAAGACATTGAACCGAACTATTTTTATCCGAATGAAGATTCATACCAAGAAGTACAGATGATGAAGTCGGAAGAAAACTATTATTTGGCAGATGAATATGCTCAAGGTTTCTTGAAGCCCTATAAAAATCCGCGCTATGCATTTATGGCAATATTGCCGGACTTTGATGTTAAATTAGAGGACTATATTGAAAATCTTGATGCTGATGCTTTTAGCAAATTGCTGGATTCAGTATCTGAAGAACCGGTTTTAGTAGGAATTCCCCAATTCAAAACCGAGTGTTCAACTGAATTGAGTGAAAATTTCAAAACCTTAGGAATGACAGATGCTTTTAATGCTGATTATTCTGATTTTTCAAACGGTTTTGAAAGTGTTAATCCGATTGTAATTAGCCGCATCTTACATAAAACATTTCTGGAAGTTGATGCCGAGGGAAC
>DUOO01000004.1 GCA_012838795.1 Clostridiaceae bacterium
AACCTGGTTTGGAAATGCAAGACATCGGCCAGTCGATCTTTCAACGAAGTGAGCTTTATTAATTGTAATTCCTGAATTATCAATCTTCCGACATTGGCACAGACCAAAATCAAAGCCAACCAAATGAACTTCGTACTGAACACAAAACTTAAGACAGCTACTCCCAAAGCAAATATGATCCCGCGATACTGTTCTTTCTCCGATACTATTCTCTCCAAGATTAAAAACGAAACTAATAAGATCAAATATAAAATTGTTATCATTTGCTGTTGTCCTCTTTTTCATACATCTCGAGCAACTGTTTTGCCGTAGCGAGATCTAATTTATTTTGCAAAGTCAGCTCTTTGATCAAGTCGATCATGCCGTCAGGTTGATGCTGGTCAGAAATTTCAATTTTTTGAATAAGCCGGTCCAATTTGAGCCTGATAGTCGGATAGGTAATCTCATAATGTTTAGCTAACTCTTTTAAGGAACCTGAGGCCAGTACAAATAACTTAATAAAATGCAACTCATCTTCACTTAATTCGGTCAGCCATCTCGGAATTTGGTCGATATTCATAAAAATCTCCACACGACTTGATATATATACTATAATTTAACTTTATTAAAGTCAATATTCAATTTGATTTCAATTATATTAAATATTGCTTTAACTTTATTAAAAGACAACAATCTTATTAAAATATATTTATTTTTGATACAGATGATTATGGGAAGCAAATTTCTTGAAAACTTTATCTCATATATCGAAGTGCCAAAAATCACGCTCCTGGGGATTGCGAGCCACAGCGATGGCTTTTTTGACACAAATCATGCCGGAAACCGCTGTAAATTAAGTCTGAGGTGTCAAAAATCACGCTCCTGGGGATTGCGAACCACAGCGATGGCTTTTTTGACACAAATCATGTCGGAAACCGATGTAAATTAAGTCTGAGGTGCCAAAAATCACACTCCTGGGGATTGCGAGCCACAGCGACGGCTTTTTTGACACAAATCATGCCGGAAACCGCTGTAAATTAAGTCTGAGGTGCCAAAAATCACGCTCCTGGGGATTGCGAGCCACAGCGATGGCTTTTTTGACACATTAAAATTTTTGAACAACCTTAATTTGTGTGCATGTTGTGTACAAGTTGTTGAATCGCATTGAGTTTGCAGACAAAAAAAGACAACGCCGCTTTTTCAGAATTACTCAATATATGGCTGCGTTGTCTTGATATTATTCAGATTAAATTCTCGGTGGTTAAACCGACGTGTTAAATCTTATTTAAATACTTACGATTCAAATTAAATAGTTAAATTATTTTAATGTTAAACTTGCTGCTATTCTGCTAATCGGATGCGACTGAATGGTTACATTGCCCGGTCCGGTTACAACTGTATTAAAGAAGCCCTCACCGCCCAGAAGTTTGTTCTTTAAACCCGGTACTTGTCGTATATCCATTCTGCAAGTATCATCCATCATTGCCATATAACCTGTATCAATGATCATTTCTTCTCCCGGTTGCAAATAATAACTCCAGGACGAACCGTCAATTTCTACTAAAAGGGTTCCTCTTCCGTAAAAACGTTGTAAGATAAATCCTTCACCACCGAAAAAGCCGGCTCCTAATTTCTTCTGAAAATATAGTTCATGTTCTACACCTAATGTTGCTGCAAGAAAACTTGATTTTTGCAGAACAAAACCACGTGTTCCGTCCATTTCAATTGCCAAGATGCTGCCCGGAAAATTAGTCGGAATCGCTAATAAGCCCGGTCCGTTTTGCGGCGTATAATAATTCAAAAACATACTCTCACTGGTCAGCATCCTTGAAAAAGCTTTACCGATGCCACCTGCAGAAGTTTCCATTTGCATATTAGGTGACATCCATCCCATTGCTCCGGATTCCGCATAAACTGTTTGGCCGGCATCAGGATAGCAAATTGCTACCGGTAAATTCCCGCCATGTATATTGTGTTTTAATGTATATACCATAAGTGCCTCCTGTTTTCTTTCTTAACTTTACTCAACAATACTCCGGAAATTAATATCTTTATTAATCATAAATATTTCCGAGTAGATTTCTATCAAGAAATTCTTATAACATTATAAAATAAAATTAAGATAAATAACATCTTGTAAATATTAAGAAGCAATCACGTATCTTAAGATTAATTAACTTTGTATGAGCATTTTGTAAATTTCCAATTGCCTATTTCAAATTTGTTTGTTGTTATTCGTTTAGCGAGTCGGCGGCTTTCTATAAATTCATCTGTTACTGATACAAATATTTGTCGGTCTTCTTTTTCCACCAAATAAAATTCTTTATCTACATTCTTAATGTTATTGAGAATACCGGGAATACCAAACGGTGCATCGGTCAAAAAACCAATCATGTTATCAGCTATTTTTTCACCTTTTGTTAATTTCTGCTCTCCAAGTAACGGATAAATTTCAGCATCAGGAAACTTTTCACGAATGACTCGATCTTTTTTCTTTTTCTTGCTTCCCTTTCCGTAGTCTGAAAGATTATATGCTTCGCGCAATACAAATTCATCAATTGTATCTCCATTGGCCAGGAGATAATCAATACTCACATTTAAGAGTTGTGACAATGCTTTCAAATTCTCCACATCCGGGAGACCTTTATTTGACTCCCATTTTGCAATTGCAGATCTTGAAACTGCCATTTTCTCAGCCAATTCTTCCTGGGTCAGGCTGCATTGTTTCCTTGCTTCTTTAATTTTTTCACCTAATGTCATTTTTAATACCTCCGGTAGATTTATTGCTTTTAATTTTACATGCCGGGCTTAGTTAAACAATAAACTACCTGTGACAACCTTGTTACGCTCCGTGACAATTGATAGTTTAGAATAAGTATCAGTAAAACATCAAAGAAAAACCGGTCCAATATATAATACTAAACCGGTTCGCTTTATGGAAATTATGGTGGGTGGTAGTGGACTTGAACCACCGACCCCCTGCATGTCACGCAGGTACTCTAACCAGCTGAGCTAACCACCCTTGTCTGTTTTATGCTTTCAAAGCATACCCCAGTTCATTATTTTCGTCAAGTTAAACGGACGTTTCAGATTGCTCCCTCAGATTGTTTTAATATCCTATTAAGATTATATGTTTTTCTTTAAAATTCAATTATTATAATTGAATTTTACACGATAAACGTGTAATATTCATCTATAAACATTGACATGATCCAATCGCGATATTAATGTCAATTAATTTTTCGGAGGTGTTGTTATGCAAAATCATCTAATTAAAACAAATAGATTTTCCAAAGTTTTAATCGGCTTTCTTAGTTTAGGAATGTTAGGAATCGTGCTGATTACCATGCTAATCAGTTACAATTTAATCTTTTTCAGTCATGAAGTGGCAAAAGAAAATCCGGAGGTAGCATATATGAGAATTCCGGTATTGATTATTTCTGAATTAATTATCGGATTATTCCTAATAGCTTGTATTTTATCCTTTGGAGTATTATTCAATTATTGGAAAAATCGCATTTTCAGTAAAAGCTCAGTAGTTCTTTTACGAATAATGAGTCTTTGTTTTGCATTGATTATTATCCCTTGTGTTGTTTTAATAATTTACACAATGCAAAATGTTGACGGTTCAATAACTAATCTTTGGGTTAACTTCGGCATTGTCATCAGCTTTGTTGCTGCATGTATTTTTGCCTTAATCTCAAATCTAGTTGAGCAAGGACTTAAATATAAAGAAGAAAATGAGCTTACGATCTAGAAAGGAATTTTTATGTCTATTATTGTGAATTTAGATGTGATGCTTGCTAAGCGAAAAATGACTTTGACCGAGCTTTCGGAACAAATAGATCTCAGCTTGAATAATTTGTCTGTTCTTAAAACCGGCAAGGCAAGAGCGATCCGTTTCTCTACTTTGGAAAAAATTTGTGAAGTATTGGAATGTCAACCGGGAGATATTCTGGAATATAGAATTGCGAATCAGCCTGACTAAAATACAATTTTCCAATATTGCAACTAACTTGTATCGGAAAGAATGATGTTTAATTGTTTTTATGCTATAGTATAGGCAAAATAAGCTATCTGCTACTAACTGCCAGCCTTTCACTCACCAATTACCTCAATCCTGAAGGGCTGGCACGTTGTATTTTATTATTGAAGCTGGAGGTTGCAATGAATCCTTGGAATAATCTGCCTAAGGAAAGAATATTACCTGATGATTTTCTTGCTGTAATCGAGATACCGAAAGGCAGCAAACAAAAATATGAAGTTGACAATCAAACCGGTCTCTTAAGATTAGACCGTATTCTATATACATCGACTCATTATCCGCAAAATTACGGTTTTATCCCACAGACAACTTCAGATGACGGCGATCCATTAGATGTATTAGTTTTATGTTCAGAGAGTTTAACCCCTTTGTGCATGGTTCGTTGTTATCCCATCGGAGCAATTAAAATGACCGATGATGATCATATTGACGAGAAAATTATTGCTGTGCCTTTTGATGATCCGCAGATGAGTTATTATCAAAATCTGACTGATTTGCCGGATCATGTTTATAATGAAATAATGCATTTTTTTGAAGTCTATAAAGATTTAGAAAATATCAAAACGGATATTTTACAAATTGACGGGCGTGAGGTTGCAAACGAGATTATTGCCAATTGTCGTGTTGCATATGAAAAATCTCTACCTAATAAAAAAGATAATGAATAATAATCAGAATTGTTTTATCGCAGTACACGGGCAGAAATCAGATGTGGCATTTCTAGATAGTATTGGATTACTTTAAACGATACTTGGATAGTTTTGACAGTTTGCCGGTTTAATTTAACATTTTTCAGATTTTACATATTATTCAATCTTTTATAACGATCAATATTTTCTTGCGATAAAAATTCATACGCACTGCTGACTTCTTGGAATTTTTGTGTGGCGTTTGCCGCCTTATTAATATCCGGATGATATTGTTTGGCTTTTTTGCGGTAAGCCAGCTTAACCTGATATTCATCCGTATCATACGGAATTTCCAAGACATCACAATGTTTGCGATATTGCTGATTGAAATCGGCTGCAGGATTATAGTAGCGCCCTTGACCTTGGCCGTAACTGCCCGTACCGGTGCCGTAACCGCTGAACGGACCATAGCTCCCGGTTCCGCCGGTAAAGCCGCCGAAGAATTGTTCGAAGATTCTTGCCCATTGTTCCTGTTGCTGCTGTCTTCTTTTTTCACGAGCTGCCGCTTCCTCCGCATATTTTCTTCTGCGTTCCGCTTCCTCTTCGGCAGCTTTTTGCTTTTTATACTTGTCACCATAAGAACCGAAAATCTGACCTTTTGAAGTTCCTTTAATCAAATCTTCCGATTTGTCATATAAAAATTCGCAAAGAACATATTTCCAATATTCGAGAAAAGACACAAAACCGGATCCTAAGAACGGAAAAATAAAAATTATCAGTAACGGTATCCATAACCAAATCGGTATCAGGCGGAATAAAAACGGGCTGAAGAACAATACTCCGATGGTAATTGGGGCAAGAACGTTTCTTATGCGTTTTGTAATGTTTACTAAAAAGGAGACGCCTTTATTCAAGCCACCTAAAATCACATCAAAAAATTTGGCTATTCCAAAAATAATGTATCCCCATATTTTGCTGAAAAATCTTTTCATTTATATTTATAAAAATCTCAATTCTATTATGTATTAATATTTTGTATTTTATCTAATTATACTCATTTTAGTTGATTATTAAATATTATATATATTAAAAAATCAAAAAACGGGATCCGCTTTATCTTATTTTGAAGCGGATCCCTTTTTATTTAGTGTGTTTAATATTATGAGGTATCTGATTAATTATCTCAACATTGATTCCATGAACCAAATTGCTTTCGTATATTCTGCTACATGATCTTCCATCATATTGGAAAGTCCAAAATCTTCTACTTCTTCTCGAATCGCCAATGCACTGGCTTTCATATGTTTAATAAGGTCTAATGCTACGGACAATGCATCTTTTGCAGCAATGTCATTATCACCCAATTCTTCGATTGTTGTTAATTCCATATATTCTTTTACGGAACTTTTCGGATATACACCGACTTGTTTTTGATATTCAGCAACTTCATCAAATTTTTCAAAAAATGAATCGTATAGATCTTCAAGATATTCATGAACTTGTTTAAAAGTAAGACCTACTACGTTCCAGTGTAAATTATGAAGTTTAACGTTTCCGACTAATAAATCTGCCAAATAAGTATCTACTTTTTTCATAATAACCTCCCTTTATGTACAATTAATCTGCTGGCATTTGATATGTAATCTTATGTTTACTATGTTATCTTACAGCTTGATTTTCTCTTTGTAAAACCTAAGTTACATATGTTACATTTAGCAAAATCAAGCAACTATTACACCATTTGAGGTAAGAGAAAGTAAGTAAAAATAATATTAAGTAAGATAAGGAGAAATTTAAAGGTTTTTATGACAAATACAGATGAAAATAATTTTCAGCAGATAAACAAGCAAGATTCCGATTCAAATCTTGCATCTGATTCTGAAGATAAAATACTCACAAATAATACAAATAAGCCGGACCGGTCTGCGGACTTTACATTAAAAGATATTTCATATGACATTAATGACCCTGAATACGTTTATGACTATTTTCTGAACAATGAGCTTTTCATGAAAATGTATGCCGAACAACGCAGCAATGAAAAATCATACAATCCGCATTTAGTTCCGGATGAATTGTTTAGTTTCCATAAGCCGGGATGGAGAATCCTCAAAACTGCCATCGCAGTTTTTATCTGTCTGATGCTTTCACTGATCGATATCGGCGACAATTCCGGAGTGTTTCATGCATTTCAAGCTTGTATTGCTGCAATAATCACCTTGAAATCCAATTTGAAACAAACATGGATAGCAGGTTTGTACCGTCTGGGTTCAACCGGCTTCGGTGCTTTAATGGGATTGTTATCAGTCCAAATTAGAATCAGCTTCGATTTGCCAAATCATTCCATACAAAACTATGTAATTATTACATGTCTTTTATTTTTAACAATTTGGATTACTGTCTTATTTAAAGCTACTGAAATGACCGCTCTTGCAGCTATCGTTTTCATATTAATCGCCTTGGGCGAATCTTCAAATCAAGCGACTGATCCGCGGGAATACGCTTTCATAATGTCAATCTATCGTTTCGCATACACGGTTGTCGGAATCTTGGTTGCATATTTGGTCAACTGGGCTTTGCCCCCTTATTCTCGCAAAAAAAATGAAATAGATATGAAGAAATAACTACTTTCAGTTTGCAACGTGTTAGGGGTTAACTGCCTTCGCCACGAATAATCATTTTCAGCGTTTTGCCAAATTTCATTCTATTGCCATAATTAAGCGATCCCAAACGATAAATCCGAATTGCGAGAATCGAAAAAACTACAATGCTTAACAGCATTATTGCCGTACTGATAAGTATTTCAACAGGAGAAATGTTGAGCAAAATTGTCCGTACAGGCATAGCCAGAACCGATGTCAAGGGGAAATATGACGCTACTTTCAGCAAAGTGTTGTGCGGATTTTCCATTCCCAGCATAGTAATCAGATATGCCGCAATAAAAATCAGCATCACCGGTGTAACCGCATAGTTTACATCTTCAACTTTAGAAACCAATGCTCCCAAAGCTGCATAAATAAACAAGTATGAGATATAGCCGGTCAGACTGAAAATAATCATGGTAACGATCGTTGTCATATTCAACTCAAGAAAACCGCCAATCAAACCTACAATATCCTGTCCGGTGAATTTGAGTGAAATCAGCAGGGTTACGATTAAGGCTAAAACCTGAAGAATTCCGGCTAATCCTGCAGCAAATGTTTTACCGATAATTAAATAATCCGCTTTAGTATTCGCAATCAACAATTCCATCGTACGATTATCTTTTTCTCTGGCTACAGAGGTTGATACAGTCGTTCCGTACATGATGATCAACATGTATAAAAGAAAAGTATAAATCATGGCTAAAGCGAAGTTCCCGATACCTTTTTGAGAAATATCAACATTTGTCGCATTAACTTGTACACCGTATATTTCATCAATTAATCCAGGGTTAATCTGATTTGCCTCAAAGTAATTCATTCGGTTGAAATTCAATAATTGTTGTTCAAATAAAGAACTGGCAACAGGATTGCTTTCACCATTTACCATAAAGACAAAATCATTTGCTGAATTAAAAACGACACCATAAGAAATTTCATCATTTGACAATGCAGTTTTTAAGGAATCTTCATCGGTGTATTCCTGCTTGATGTTTTTTATCAGAGGAAAATCTTTTAATTCATCGGTTGCCATAAAATAGCCACCATTAGCTATTGTATCGTTTATATCTTCGTCCGGAAAATCTTCTAAAACACTTGACGGTACATTTCCGTCAATAATTAAAACATCTTCCGGTTGCTTTTCTTTTTTTGCTAATACAGTTGGAATTACCACAGCGGCAACAACTATTAAACACAAGATAATCGTTGTTACCAAATAAGATTTTTTTCTCAAAATAGATTTTAATTCAAAACTGAAAACCAGACCACTATTGCGCATTGGAGTTTCCCTCCTTGTCTTGCTTATCCATTTCATTAGTCGCTAAATCATGCTCTTTTACATAATGTAAAAATACATCGGTCAAAGTAGGTAAATATATCGAAAAGTTTTTTATTTGAACATTTGCCGCAATGATTTTTTGCAAGAAATCGTTTGGTACAATATTGCTCAAATCAAGAATTAAGGAAATTTTATCTTCACTCGCCAATAAAATTTGTTCATTGTTATACTCGGCCTCAAATAGCTTGAGCAGTTGTTTTAATTGTTCGCGATTCAGATTTTCTGATTCTAAACGATATTTATCGTGGCTCATTTCAGCTTTGACATCTGCTAATGAACCATTGATTAATATTTCACCTTTATCAATCAAGGTTATATCATCACAAAATTCCTCAACATATCCCATTTGATGTGAAGAAAAAATGACTAATTTATCTTTCTTAATTGCATCTCTGATCGCATCCTTAAACAGCTCCGCATTTACCGGATCCAGACCGCTAAAAGGCTCATCCAGAATAATCATTTCCGGATCGTTAAGAAAAGCTTGAATAATCTGTATCTTTTGCTGATTTCCCTTGGACAAAACTTCAAGTTTTTTATTGGCATATTCCGACAATTCAAAACGTTCAAGCCATGCTTCAGCCGACTTCTTGCTCTCCGCTTTACCGCCACCTTTGAGTTGACCGAAATAAATCAATTGTTCAAGAATCGGCTCTTTAGCATACATCCCTCTTTCTTCAGGCAAATAACCGACTTTGAGTTCACGCGGTTTAAATGGCTGATCATCCAAAAGTATTTCACCGCTATCCGGTTTAAAAATATCCATAATGCAACGAATTGACGTTGTTTTGCCCGAGCCGTTACGGCCCAGAAAGCCCATTGCCCGTCCGGAATCAACTGCAAAAGAAACATCATGTAAAACATGAACTTTGCCAAATGATTTATTAATATTATTTAATGTTAATTTCATACTGTTCCTTTGATGTGTTTAATTTCATTTAATTTTTTTCTGCTAATAAATTTCAAATAATTATTTCCGCAAAATACCCGGATTATTTTAGCATATTTAGTATATTATGCTATGCATTAAAAGTTAATACATAAAATAAATGTAAAATGTTTACTGATCAAAAATTGCCAATAATATAATTCCGGTAATCGCCAAACCGATTGAAGTATAATGTTTCCACGATAATTTTTCTTTAAGAAAAATTCTGCCCCAGATTACAGTCAGCAGACAATAACAGGAAATGATCGGAGCTGCCGTAATCGGATTTGCGCCAATTGCATAAATATATGCAACTTGACCGCCGGTTTCAAAAACTGAAGCAATCATTTTCGGTCTGTCGGATTTTGTCAGCTCAAATTCACCACGTATTAAAAGAATAATAAATACGACCAATCCGGTAACGAAAAAAGTAAATTCATAAGCTACATTTGCTTGGGCTTCATCCAGATTTTCTAAAATCAGACTGTCAGCAAAAGTTCCGCCGGCATCAATCAAACTGTAGACTATCGGCAAAGCAATCGCCAGAAAACTCTTATGATATTTCATGTTTGAAGCTTTTTGCCGTTCCGCTCTGGCCACTTCGTCTTCTGTATATTCTGCAATACCCAATCCTATAATACCAATCAAAGTAAATCCTACTCCGACTAAGATCACACCTTCAGGTCTTGCCCCCATCAACATGTAAAACACAACGACTAAAGCACCCGAAGTATTGCATATAGGTGAAGAAACAGACAATTCAATATATCTCAGGCCGAAATAACCAATCGCCATTGAAATAATATATAATGCGGAAATCGGCAAATACGCCCAAATAACCTGCCATGAAAATATGACATCGTTAATAACTACCTCATATCCGGCATGCAGACCCATAATCAATCCGACAGCCATCACCATTTTTAACGGAGAATGTTTTTCTGATCTATTCTGACAGCCAAGCTTTGAAAACAGATCTGAGCCGCTCCATAAAAATAGAGCTAATAACGATAGAACCAACCACATCTAGCTAACCAATTTTTTCTAAATATTTGTCTCTGATAAAAAACTATTCTTTTCTGATAAAAAACTATTTTTCTCTGATAAAGAACTATTCTCTCTGATAAAGAACGATTTTTCTCTAATAAAGAACTATTCTCTCTGATAAAGAACTATTCCTTCTGGATAAATCAATATCTTTTAAATATTTCCAACCATAAACATTAATCGTTAAACCTAATAATTGAAACCGCAACCTAATAATTGAAACCGCAATTAGTATAACGCTGAAAATGTTACATTTGCAACGTTTGTCAATTAGACATATCATATATAATAAATTGTATAAAAGAGTAAATTTATTTAAATATAATAAATACAATAAAGGAGCTGCAATATGAGTGAGCAAATTATTAATAAAGATATGTTAATCAGTGATATTTTAAGAATAGACATCAGGTTAGCACCTATTTTCATGAAAATGGGAATGCATTGCTTAGGATGTCCTGCTGCACAATTCGAATCAGTAGAACAAGCCTGTGCCGTACATGGACAAGACGTTGACTTCATCGTTGAAGCATTGAGAACCAATTATAAAAGATTTCAAGAACTGGACAGAGCAAAAGCTGAACAAGCGAAACAAGTCGAAGTCGCCGAAACTGAATAATATCATCAGAGTATATAACTAAGATTAATCGATAAACCAAAAAAGCCGGCTCTGTGTGTCGTAATCGGATGTACACCCACAGGACCGCATATTCTGACACTTCAGGCAGGTTATCAGAGGAGGTTGTGCCAAAAAAGCCGGCTCTGTGTGTTGTAATCGGATGCACACCCACAGGACCGCATATTCTGACACTTCAGGCCGGTTGTCAGAGGAGGTTGTGCCAAAAAAGCCGGCTCTGTGTGTCGTAATCGGACGTACACCCACAGGACCGCATATTCTGACACTTCAGGCCGGTTGTCAGAGGAGGTTGTGCCAAAAAAGCCGGCCTGAAAATTGAAATTCACTTCTATTGCTTATCCAATAATTCTTTCAATTCAGCCAAACTGAGATTTTGTTGTTTTGCAATTGCAGCAAGATCAGAATATTCTGGTTTTTCTTTGATAATATCGTAGCCCACAGCAATCTTTTTTCTGATATTGCCATATGGTGTTTCAACTGTTTCGAATGAACGATTTAACACATAACGATTACATATGTTTTCGCGAATACCGATGGTTGATGTATGTTTAAACATTAATTGGATAAGTTCATCTTTCGATTCTTCATAACAAATCAAAGAAATTAGAGTGCCTGGACGAGACTTTTTCATACCAAGAGGAATTGTATAAACATCCAAAGCACCTGCCGAGAAAAAGCAATCCGTCGCGAAAGAAATCTCTTCAGCAGTCATGTCATCAACATTGCAGCTTAATACACAGACTGAATCAGTCAAATCGGTTTTTGCTGCAAAATCTAAATCATCCTCGGCATCTGCCAACAGAACTCGAAGGCTATTCATTACAGCAAAATCTTTTTTGCCATGGCCATAACCGATTTTCTTTATTTTTATAGTCGGCATGATTTCAAAGCTATCTGCAAAATATTTCAATAAAGCTGCACCGGTCGGTGTACATAATTCAGCTTTAATCTCTCCACCGTAAATTGGTACATCTCGCAGAATATTCGCAGTTGCCGGTGCCGGAACAGGCAAAATTCCATGGGCACAACGTACAAAACCACTTCCGACATGGATTGGAGATGCGATAATTCTGTCAACATCAAGCATTTTGAGCAAAATGCAAACTGCAGTAATATCAGCAATTGCATCCATTGTTCCCACTTCATGAAAATGAATCTCGGTTACGGGAACTCCATGTGATTCGCTCTCAGCTTCAGCAATTATTCTGTAGACATTAATTATGTCTTTTTTCACATCTTCATTTAGATTAAAGCCATAAATAATATTTTCTATTTCTTGCATGCTGCGATGAACATGATGATAATGCTTGTGTTCATGATCGTGATCATGATAGTGATGGTGATTATCGTGGTCATGGTGGTTATGATCGTGGTCATGATGGTGATTATCGTG
Organism: Clostridiaceae bacterium; assembly: GCA_012838795.1. GTDB lineage: Bacteria > Bacillota > Clostridia > Saccharofermentanales > DTU023 > UBA5436. Next base: position 12,640 of record DUOO01000004.1, read on the forward strand.
GTCATGGTAATGAACGTGGTGGTGATGAGGAGAGTTATGATGATCGTGATCATGGTGGTTATGATGATCATCATGGTCATGTTCGCAATCGTGGTTAAGATGGTAATCATACTCGTGGTCTTGATGGTGATCGTGTGCGTGATGATGATCATTATGGTGAGTATGATGGCTTTCATGTTCACCTTCGATTTCATCGTATACTTTCACGATGAAATCGATTCCGTTAATTCCACATTTTGATTTAACTTCCGGAATTATTTCGACACCGGGCAGATTAAGAGAATTAAAAATTTCAAGAAATTCTTGTTTCCGTTTGTCTTCAAGTAAATCATATAAAGCTCCGGCTATCATATCGCCGGCAGCCCCCATGCCACAATCAAAATATAAAATACGCATATTAGTTTCCTCTGTTTTCATATATTACTTCAGCTCACGAAAATGAAACTTAAGTGAACCTGTCCGTTCTTGTAAGATAGGATAGTTTTCCTATATTTTTCAGCTCACAAATATGAAACAGGTTTCAGATTCAAAATTACATAAGCTTTATTCATTTTATCTTCCCATATGATTAATCATATTTGCCAGATATCCTGCTCCAAATCCATTGTCGATATTTACAACAGAAACTCCGCTCGAACAAGAATTCAACATCGATAATAATGCGGTCAAACCGGAAAATGATGCTCCATATCCGACACTGGTCGGAACAGCAATTACCGGACAATCAACCAAACCGCCGATGACTGATGCTAAAGCACCTTCCATACCTGCGACAGCAATAATTACACCGGCACTCATGATTTCATCCAAATGTGAGAGCAAACGATGTAAGCCGGCAACTCCGACATCGTAAAGCCGAATTACATTATTACCGTAAAACTCGGCAGTCAAGGCTGCTTCTTCGGCAATCGGAATATCACTGGTACCGCCTGTGGCAACGACAATGTTGCCGATGCCGGAAGATTTATCCGCAGATTTTCCAGGCTCTCCCACATACCCTAATTTAGCCTCGGAAAAATATTCTAAATTATATTTTTCGCCAATAATTTCTGCAAATTCCGGTTTAAGTCTGGTAATCAAAATCGAATCCTGACCGTGTTCAAACATTGTTGCAATAATTCCACAGATTTGTTCCGGAGTTTTGCCGGCACCGAAAATGACTTCCGCCGCTCCCTGACGCGTGTTGCGATGTAAATCAACTTTCGCATATCCGATATCGGCAAAAGGTTTTTGTCTAATTTTCAGTAATGCTTCTTCAACCGATAATTCTTGATTTTTTACTGCGTGCAGAATATCGATTATATCCTGATTCATTGTTTTTCCTCCAAAACAATTTTCCAACCGGGGAAATTCAATTAAATTACGTGGTTCCGGATCTGGCAAAACTTCCGGATAATATTTTTTCAATTCCGCAAAAATTCTTTCTCTTTGCTCAAAAAACTTCGTAAATTCATTAGAAGCCAATTGAATTTTAGCATGCTCGCCCATATGCCTTATCCTGAAATTCATAAACCCTAATTCAAATAAAAAACTCTCAGCTTTCTCGGTAGCTTGTAATTTTTCTTTAGTTATTTGCATGCCTTGAGGAATCCTGGTAGCAAGGCACGAATATGCCGGTTTGTTGGCTGTCGTCAAACCTGCCTTTGCCGATAAATTCCTTATATCAGATTTCGTCAAGCCACATTCGCGCAAAGGTGATATTATTTTTAGTTCAGTCAAAGCCTGCATACCCGGACGTTCGGCAGAATCGTCGGATGCATTGGTTCCATCTAACAAAATCGAATAGCCGTCAATTTGAGCCTGCTTAAGAATCGTTGAGAAAAACATTAATTTGCAATAATAACAACGATCCGGTCCGTTTTTAATCACATCAGGATTCGCAAAATGATCCAACTCAATTATTTTCAGATTGACATTTAAATGATCAGCGATCAACTCAGCATCATCAAGTTCAAACTGTGGTTGAAAATCAGACTTCACATAATAGGCTATCACATCTTCAGCATATTGTTTTGCCGCATATAATAAATAGGTCGAATCTACACCACCGGAAAACGCCAGAGCAACTTTTGGATTATCTTTGAAAAAATCTGATAATTTCATATCTTATATTTTCTTGTTATTTTGTTATTGCTATGAATTTATATTTGTACCCATTATAAATAACAAACTGTCATTTGTCTTATTTTACAAGGATTGTTCATCATATTTTGAAGTAATAATCAACAGCTTAACAAAGCAATAATCTACAACTTAACAAACTTTACTTAAAAGTGATTGCCTGAAGCATAACATTCTAGACTTTAAAACGGTCATACGCGGCATAACAATCTATGCAGAGTTTTTTGCCTTGTTGGATGCGAATCCAATTTGAACCGGTTGTTTCACCACAACTTTCACAGTTATAAGAATCAAAAAAGCGTGCTTGTTCCGGTAATTCAATTCTGACGTCCATCACATCAAACATCTCTTTCGGTTCCAAGTTTTTGTAATATACTAAAGATTCTTCACGGGTCATTTCGTGCGGACGCTTTTTCAATATCAGTCTAACTGATTTACCGTTATTCCGATTATAGAAAGAAAATGCTTGTTTACCTGCCATATGGAAAAGTAAATTGCCCTTCCCTACGCTACAACCTAACAACACTTGAATAGCATCTACTCCGCAAGCATCATTTTCCGAAATGCAAACAACTTGTTCATCCGCTGAAAATTTTAAATCCAGCAACTCAATCGCATATAAAGCGGCCTTAAAGCCAATTGCCAAACCGCCACATTCATGTCCGTGAAATTCAACTGCTTTTGTCCATAATTTATTCTGATCCATATTTGTTTCTTTCTAAAAGCATGACTTGTACAGAATTTTCGAAATATTTATTTTTAAAAACACACCCTTACATTTCACAAAATAATTCATGTATGTAATCTCTCTGTGCCAACTCTTTGTGTCATCTCTTTGTTTATTAAGATCAATTGCATATTAATATGAAATTTCAGATTACAACTTACATATATCAGCAACCACTATTCCGATCGGTCCCACAATATAGTCAGCTTTTTTACAACACACCATTACGGCATTTTCCCCTGTCGCAGCTTGATCAGCACCGGCTTTCAACATTGCGGATGTTGCTACTCCATTCGTGCCGACAGCAGTAATTGTAACTTCAGGCAATGATTGCTTAATCGCTCTCACCACCTCTTTACCTATTCCACCGCCTTGAGAATCTATTACCAGCACATTCATACAATATACTTTCTATTATAACTATGTGACTATATTAATTCGTTTTCTCCAATTATTAACACTATAACTTGTTCCGGATAAAATCGCCAAACAGCAAATCGTATTTTTTACTAAATTTAAGGACAGAAAGAAGTTTTATCATAAATATGAGTTTATAAACCATTTCAAATCTTACTGGAACCTCCTTGTTTAATCTAAATTCCTTATATAATCTAATTATGTAACAAATGATACACCAAGGATACTCTTGCTGATTTCGGAACAAAAGTTACAACTTGCAAATTAGTATTAGTATATCCTGGAAACAGTTCAAAGAATAATTCAAAAAATGATAATAACAGTATTCAATATTTAGGAGGAAATACTTATGGCAACTTACAAATTAGACGATCTGGCATACGCATATGACGCATTAGTCCCGACAATCGATGAAGAAACAATGCATTTACATCATGATAAACATCATCAAGCTTACGTAAATAACTTAAATGCAGCTCTTGAAGGATTAGACATTGAAGATCAACCTATTCGTGAACTTTTATCAAATTTAAATCAAGTTCCTGAAGGAAAAAGACAAGCAGTCATCAATAATGGCGGCGGACACTTAAATCACAAAATGTTCTGGGAAAGTATGACTCCCGGTGGTGCAAATGAACCGCAAGGTGAATTAGCTGATTCAATTAATAAAGCTTTCGGCAGTTTCGATGAATTCAAGGCAGCCTTTGAAGCAAAAGGTGCAGGTCAATTCGGTAGTGGCTGGGCATGGTTAGTTTTGGATAATGGTGAATTAAAAGTAACCAGCACTCCAAATCAAAACAATCCCGTAATGGACGGTCTTGTTCCGTTATTAGGCAATGACGTTTGGGAACATGCATATTACTTAACCTACAAAAATGCTCGTCCGAGTTATCTCAAAGCTTGGTGGGCAGTAGTAAATTGGGATGTAGTAGCAGAACGTTATGCTGCAGCAAAATAAAGAATGCTTAAACTGAGATAATATATATCAAATTAATGTGGCATTTGGCTCAGAATTCGAGGCTCTGCAAATTTGCATTTGTAGAGCTTCTGTTTTTGGGCCGTTTTAACGTTTGAAGCTCCCGTTTCTGCTCAGAATATGTTTGAAGTTCAGGCTTCTGCTCAGAATTTGGAGCTGTGCAGATTTTCGTTAATGTTTGAAGAATCGTGAATTTTGACACGGGATCATTTGAAAGTCGTACTGGCAGATGTCAAAATCAAGAACAACTGTTATCATTATTATTCTTCAAATTCTTCCATTTCAAATTCTTCCATTTCCTCGTAAAAATCTTGTGCAATGCGAATAGGATTTTCAAAATAGATTTGACCGAAATCAGAAAAAATTTCTTCGAAATATAGATTGGTCTCTTCCTTGTCAAAAGTATTAAAGGATTGCATCTCTGCCCAATCAGTCATCATTTCATATTCTTCATGAGTAGGATCATTCAAGATTTGAAGGAGATTATAATATCCTCCAATCCCTCCACAATCTTCCGGAGGAGAGATTCCTTTATAAGCTATTATTTTTGGTGCATACTCTTCAGATTCAACAAAATCTTCCATTGTAATTTTTATATGCCAACCATCACCAAAATCATAATAATAATCCATCTTTTCAAACATAAGAAGATAAGGAAAAACAATTGTTGTGAAGGGATTTAAAACTGATTTTTCTCTCCATGGAATAGAATCCATGTCAACAGATCCCGGAACTATATATTCGTCAAAATCAAATTGAAATAAATGATAATCAAACCAACTCATCGCTTCTTGTATAACAAGATGGAATTCATAAAATGTCAATCTGATAGGAATATGAATTTTTCGCCAAACAGGTGGTTTTTTTGCTCCAACTAATTGAATTTTTAATGCGCATATAGTATTTTTCATTTTGTAATCCTCATGACTTTATCGGCTACATTATAACTTATCTACAGTATAATAACTTACCTGCAATATTATCACTTATCTACAATATAATAACTCATCTGCTACATTATTTCTTGACCTGAACCTTTATAATTTTCTACCAATATACATTCTATAACTGACCGGCGGTGTACATTTCTGCGTAGCGGCCGCCTTTTCCAATCAATTCGGCATGTGTACCTATTTCAACAATCGCACCCTGATCCATGACGATGATGCGATCCGCATCATGAATCGTCGATAGTCTGTGTGCTATAACAAAACTGGTGGTGTTTGAAGTTAATTCTTGCATAGCATTTTGAATAAACAGTTCCGTTCGAGTGTCAACCGAAGATGTGGCTTCATCCAGAATAATGATCGGAGCTTTTTTAATCATCGCCCGGGCAATTGTCAGTAATTGGCGTTCACCTTGGCTGATATTGGCTGCTCCTTCTGTTAACACCGTGTCATATCCTGCAGGCAGACGTTCAATAAATGAATCGGCACGTGCTAATTCGGCAGCAGCTTTAATATCTTCTAAAGACACCTCGGATAGATCTTTTCCATCTGAGACGGCAGCACCATAAGCAATATTGTCGCGGATTGTTCCGGAAAAAAGCCAGGTGTCCTGTAAAACCATGGCATATGCTTTTCTCAATTCATCAGTATGATATTGTTTTGTATCACGGTCATCCAGAATTATCTTTCCGTCATTAATTTCATAAAACCGCATCAGTAGATTTACGAGCGTCGTTTTACCTGCACCGGTTGTACCGACAATTGCCAATTGCTCACCGGGATTCACTTTTAAATTGACATTTTTGAATAACAATTCATCCGTATAGCCGAAATCAACTTGTTCAAATTCAATCCTGCCAAGTGTTTTGCTAATGTCGATTTCGCCTGTGCCTGCTTGAATCGTTTCTTTCGCATCTAAGAATGAAAAGATACGTTCTGCCGAAGCCAAAGCAGACATGATTGTATTAAGAATCCCTAAAACTTGATTGAAAGGAGCACGCAACATTTGCGTATATTGAATGAAAGCCTGGAATGAGCCTAACGTCAAAGCACCGCTGATTACATAGTATCCGCCTAAAATTGCCACCAACACATAATTCGCATTTAAGATTAAATCACCTGCGGGTCTGGTGAGAAAAGAAACCAGGGATGATTTCCACTCACTTTCATAAAGGCCTTCATTGAGCACAGACATTTCCGCTTTCAGGTCATCACCCAGATTATAATGTTTAACTATATCTTCACCATTATAGATTTCTTCGACTTGTCCGCTGAAATGGCCGGTAAATTTTGCGTTCCTTTGGAATATAGGCTTGGCTTTTTTTACCAGGTACTTGACCAACAGATAAGAAATCGGAATAACAACCATCGCGAGCAAAGCTAAAACATCATGGATGCTGAACATCATAATTACTACACCGATCAGAATAACGACAGCAGTCAAAGAGCTGGTCAAACCGGTTTGCAAAGTATTCGCGACATTGTCCAGATCATTGGTCAAGAGCGAGACCATGTCACCGGTTGAGGAACGATCAAAGTATTTCAAAGTCAGACGAATTAATTTCTCCTGCATTTGATTGCGCATGGAGCGGATTAACTTTTGGGTCATTTTAACCAATAACACATTGGAAAAATAGGTCGATAAAAATTGAACAATAAATAAAACAATCAGAATTATTGCTGAATTCCGGAAAGTCAGCCAATCAAGCGTGATATTCTTCTGAAAAGTTGAAGTAATGATATTAATAATATTACCGATCATCCGGGGAATGAAAATTTGTGCGCCTGAAGCCAGCAGAGTCAAAACGATCGCCGTAATAAAAAACCATTTAAAAGGACGAATATACTTGAGCAATCTCAACAAAGTGCCTTTATTGTCTATTGCACTGCCTGATGCCAAAAAACCGGCAACACGGCCTGCACCGCCCGCTCCTCTGGAAATGCCGGGTAAACCTTCTTCTTTCTTTTCTTTTGTCCGGTCTGGTTCTTGTATCATTTGGCTTCCCTTTCATTCAGACTTTTTTGCGAAGTAATGATTTCCTGATATACCTTACAGATTCGTTCAAGTTCTTGGTGGCTTCCCCTGCCTACAATGCTTCCATTATCAATGACCAGAATTTCATCCGCATCTCTGACCGTTGCCACACGCTGGGCAATCACTAAAATACCTTTATCAAACAATTTTTCCTTAATTGCCCGGCGAACTTTCTGCTCGGTCGAATAGTCCAGGGCGGAAAAACAGTCATCAAAAACATAAAAATCCGACTCTCTGATCAAGCCGCGGGCGATAGAAATCCTTTGCTTTTGACCGCCTGAGAGATTGACGGCATTTTGCGCAATGTGAAAATCCAAACCTTCCTCAGCTTGACGAAAGAAATCACCCATTTGAATCATATCCAGAACTGCCCAAATCTCATCATCCGTCGCATCTTTTTTACCGGTTTGAATGTTTTCCCGAATAGTACCGGAAAACAAAAAAGTCGTTTGCGGAATATGTGTAATGATTTGATTAATTTTTTCATTAGATAAGCTTTTAATGTTTTGACCGTTACAATTAATTTGACCCTGGCGAACATCATAATCTCGCATCATCAAACGCACAATCGTTGATTTACCGCTGCCGGTAGAACCGATCATTGCCTTAATCTCGCCTTTATTTAATTCGAAATTAATATTCTCAAAGAGACCCATACATGAAGGCGGATAACAAAAACCTACATTTTCAAAGCGTATGGCTTTTTCAGTTGATTTTTCCGTTAAAGCAGAAAGCGCTTCTTTTATTTGTAATACTTCTTCTTTAGTTAAAACTTCCCGGATTCTGTCGATTGACACTTTCGAGCGTGGAAAAATTGTGATAATAGCGGCAAATTGCTGGATGTTATTCAAAGCCATGATGGCGTATTCAATCAGACCGACTAAAGCACCGATCGTAATGGTTGCAGATTCAGCTCTCACGCCTCCGGCATATAACATGATCAAAATCAGAATATTAGTAAAAAACAAAATCAAAGGACTTAATAACATCATGGTCGATTCTGCCTCAACATTTGCCTCACATGCTTCTTTTGTCGCTTTTCGGAACATATTCGTTTCATAATCAGATTTGTTGAAAGCTTTAACCACACGAATGCCTGTCACATTTTCTCTGAATCGTTGATTCATTTGGTCAATCGCCTTGCGAATACGGCTATACTTGGGCAGAGCTTTTGTTGTTAACTTCACTGCCAGAAAGAAGATAACAGGAATAATCACCAAGATGATCGCAGCCATTTTAACATCTATCAAAAAGGAAATAATAATTGCACCGATCACTGTAATCGATAAAGTATAAATTTTGCGCAAAGACATATCGATCAGAATCGAAACTTGTTTGACATCATTTACTGTTCTGGTAATCAAAGTGGAGTTGGAGAAACTACCTCTGGTTTCCTTTGACCAATCGATGATTTTCTCAAACAAATCACCTCTTAAATCTCTCGAAATTCCGGCAGTTACCCTTGTTAAAAAAAACAAAGAGATTAACAAAGAAATAATATTCACACCGGTTGCCAGCAACATCAGCAAGCCGCGGTTCATGATTTGATTCATATTCCGGAACAAAATTCCGTAGTCGATAATATCAACCATCAGTCTTGGAATCGCAAGCTGTGAAGCTACCCAGACGGTTGCAAAAAACAGTTGCCCGATAATCCATTTTGAATATTTTTTTGCATATTTAAGCAACATGTTATTGTGTTATGCTCCCTGTTATTTTGTTCTTGCTTATAGAATAACGACTAATAAAATTACTATCAGAAAGCTAAATAAAGTCCCTATTAAATAATACTCTCCAAAAGCCGGACTTTTTGTTATTTTTTCATATCTTGTAATTGATTTAGCTGTCAAGACAAATCCTATCGCCGCAAATTGACTCATTCTAGCCAGAATATAAATAATAATTCTTTCTAAAATTCCTATAGTACTGCCTGCATTCGTTAAACTTTTTATGTTTTCTTCTGCATTATCGGATTCGGCTGAACTTGTTAACTGTTTATCTTCAAAATTAAATTTTTCTAAAAATAATTTTATACTGATACTTGCAGGTTTGATAATAATCACAATTACCAATATGTTTTTTAATAAAGCAACAGGATTTATCGAAAAGCGATTTAAGACTCTGTTTATATTAGAATTAAATATCAGATAAGATATATCTGTAAATAAATAAGTAACTAAAACAATTAAACATATATGAAAAAATTGATCCAGCATATAAATTGTAAATTTATGATTTTCATATTTTGAGTTCATTTTTCCTTTTATAAAATCAATTAATAAATGGCTTAAAGATATTAAAAGTGGAATTATCAATAATCTACTTCCAAAAGAAATATAAACCAAGCCTACGTTCAAGATTAAATGAATAAAAAAGTGTAGAATCAATTCTTTCAGCTTGTGTCCTTTTAATTCAGACATTTGTTTCGTTTGTAAATAATAATCGCCCAGGAAATGTGAAATCAATAATATCAGAATGAGACTTTGTATATTATTCATATTATTTTCTTTCCTTTTCTATATATTCATTTAATACTTTAAAAGAATTTTTCAAAGAATAAAATTGACTGCTTTCAAGGGATCTGCTAATCGTTGATTGTGCTTTGCCTAATTGTTCCGCAGTCTTTTGTTGCTGATAATTATTCTCAATATAGGCTTTAATAACCTGAACTTGATTCTCTGACCATCTTTCTTTGATGATACTTATTAATGAGAACAGTGAATTTATTAAAGATAAATCATTATTCATTTTTCCTATTTTATAATTAGTAATTACTCTTTCCTTTTTCTTTTCAGATTCTTTTATTTGCTCCAAATTATTTCTTGCTATATGATATGCTTCTCCATCAATTAAGTTTGAATTTTCTTTATATATAGCAGTATATATGGAGCCTATTCCCATACCAAATCTAATTTTCAAAGGATGCAATTCTAATTCTAAGTCAATTAAAATCTCCATTATTTCATTTCCATTATGAAGTAATCCCTGAAATGAATCACCTGAATTTATTGTAAAATTAGAAGATATTGAGTTTTCGTACTTTTTGTTGATCTTATCTATAATCTCTAAAAATTTTTCTTGAGTAAATGTTCCGTTGCGACTCTGCCTGGATTTTTTTATGTCGGCTATTAAAGCAATATAATTATTCATATAACCTCCTGCTAGCAGTTTTACGGTTTATCCTACACCTAATATATGCATGATTATTAGCATTTTTATTAATTATGCATATATATTTACATGTCAGTTAATTATGTGTATAAAATAGCATAATCTTAGTTTAATGACAAATTTTCTAATTATCAAAAATGTACAAATTGGAAGCAGACGTCCCGTTTTAAGAAAAAAGATAATCTTAGACCCCTCTATTGTTCAAATATAGTTCTGGCCCCTCTCGGGGAATAGGGTCTGTAATCGGAAAAACTGCAAAGAAGATAAATATTTATTAAGATACGAAACTTCAATCCACGTATTCCAAGCAAGAGCGACTCTATTAAACAGTTGGGATCAATCTTACGGAACCTTACTTTAATCTATGATAGTAATAATAAATAATTATCAGAGATTAATCACTCGATCACTCCAAGACCAAGAGGCTAATCTACATAAGTAGAAATTATTATCAGAGATTAATCTATTTAGTCATTTCAAATTTCCTTTCAATCTACATAAGTAGAAATTATTATCAGAGATTAATCTGCAGTTAGGCAGGAAGTCATACGGTTTTATCTACATAAGTAGAAATTATTATCAGAGATTAATCTGCCGCAATGGATTATGTCGTCTTTAAATCTACATAAGTAGAAATTATTATCAGAGATTAATCCGCAATACTCACAAACCATAGTGTCTATTTCGATCTACATAAGTAGAAATTATTATCAGAGATTAATCTAAAAAGATTAATACAAATAAAGGAGAATCTACATAAGTAGAAATTATTATCAGAGATTAATCTTTCCTCCTGATCTCTTTCACAATTCCATCTACATAAGTAGAAATTATTATCAGAGATTAATCTTGCATCTAAATCAGTCCTCAATTGCGATCTACATAAGTAGAAATTATTATCAGAGATTAATCCTAAAAGCTAAAGCGACAGACCCCGAATATCTACATAAGTAGAAATTATTATCAGAGATTAATCCTAGTTCTTAACTCCCCACCCCATTCTTGATCTACATAAGTAGAAATTATTATCAGAGATTAATCTGTTGACTATTGTCATTTCTCTGCCATATCTACATAAGTAGAAATTATTATCAGAGATTAATCAATAGTAATTGACAGCTGGCACAATATATCTACATAAGTAGAAATTATTATCAGAGATTAATCCTTGTAGACGGTTATGAAAGTGCTTTGAAATCTACATAAGTAGAAATTATTATCAGAGATTAATCGAAAAGTCGCTGAGGCTAAAGTGCCTAAATCTACATAAGTAGAAATTATTATCAGAGATTAATCTGATTGCGTAATTCAGCTTAGGCCGACATCTACATAAGTAGAAATTATTATCAGAGATTAATCGAAAAACACAAAACTGACCAAAGAAGTGATCTACATAAGTAGAAATTATTATCAGAGATTAATCCTATTATGCATTTGCTTTCAATTCTTGTAATCTACATAAGTAGAAATTATTATCAGAGATTAATCTTTCCTCCTGATCTCTTTCACAATTCCATCTACATAAGTAGAAATTATTATCAGAG
>DUOO01000018.1 GCA_012838795.1 Clostridiaceae bacterium
GTTTCCCAAGACGAGTAGAAACTTATGAATTATTACCAAAGATGAGTGAAATTCATTGTTGTCTTTCCCAACACGAGCAAAAGCAAGGAAATCAAACAGACATCAATCCTACGACCTCCACGCATATAGAGACGGTGGTGTTGATGTCAAAATAGGAAAGAGGAAATAAAGTGCTTGAAATTATCATTGGAATACTGCTTATAGTTTGTATAATAATTTTCAATATTCTTTTTTTAAAGAAGAAAGGATCATTTCAATACGCAACAAAACACATTGCTGTATATTCCTGCTTGGCAGTGCTTATTGTTTGTTATCTCTTATTTTTCGAGGGATTGTTGCATTTAAAGAACCGTACAACATTGGAGGGCATTGTAGAGAATGTTATCAGTGATTATTTTGTGGTAGTTTTTATTTTCTTCTTTTATATTTTCGAGAAGTGGCTGAAAAGTCGGGGTGAAGACAAAGAAAAACTGCGCAGCGATTATGATATGTTGGCAAAAAAATACAATGCGGAAGTTTTAATAAGTCGGTCAAACGGATATTATTATCCTGTTGTAAAGATGGGTAGTTTTAACCTTCGAATTTATGACGGACAAAGAATGCTTGGAGTGGATCATATTCATATCGAGGATTCTCAAAACATGTACAAGCTGCCGAGAATCATTGAAAATAATTTCTCGGTATTAATGGCTGCACACGATACATCAACTCTGTTTAACAACAAGAATATTCGTGTAATAAAAATGGAGATTCATGAGAATCAATTGTTTTTAACAACTGAGAGAACATTTTTTTACTATTCTCTGGTCACAAACAGAGCTCCTGACTATGAGTGGGATGGTATAACTGTGCGTGAATTGTTTGAGCCCGGCCCTCGGTTACAACCTCTGGAATTGTCTGAACTATCGAATCATCTTGGAATCAATGGATTTGTTGAGTCGTCGGATGGATATGTAGTTTTTGTGAAACGAAGCGGAAAAGTTTCTATTGGGAAGAGGACATATGGAGATAGTGTTGGTGCATCTATAAAAGCAAAATATGCGTTGAATAAGGATGGTTTTTTTACCGGTGAGGGCCTTATTAATGCAGTATTACAGGAGATAATGGATGAGTTAAAAATTGATTTAAAGAATTGTTCAACGGTAAATCTTATAGGAATTTACAGAGATGCAGTCGAGATAGGAAAACCTCAGATTCTTTTTTATGCAAAGACGGACGTAAACGCAAAAGAAATATCAAAGAATTTTTATGAAAAAACGAAGAGTATAGTACAAAGAACCAAGAAAAAAATAAGCAATAGAGAGAAAAAAAGACAAGTTGCAGAACAAAAAGTATTAGAAGACGGCTCAAAGCTTGTTTGGATAAAAAAAGATGACTTAATAGAAACAGTATTTGAAGAGAATGGTATCCAAGTACCGGAGGGTGCTGTTTTTGATTATGATTATATAAATGGTTTCTTTAATTCTTGTAAAGAAACTTTTTTGCCTATGGTACCATCTGCTTCGGCATCAATAAGAATGTTACTGAGTTTCTTTACTGATTACGATTGTTGAAAGATTACCTGCGAATTTTGTTTTAATTTTCGGTCCGGGATCATAAAGTAATAAATTACATGAGAATAATGGCATATCTGACGGTGATTGTATTAATTGTCCGGACCATTTCGGATATAGGTATGGCAGATGATATTACGGCAAAGGTCATATTGAAGGTTGTAAGTTTGGCTGCAATGGAAGTGACGGAAGTTTGCAACTTCAAACGGACGAAGACAAGCTCGGCCAACAGGCAGTAGTTAAGTAAAATAAATAATAGTGTAACTGAATAATAACGCTATATGGATGATATGTTTTTCCGGGAGGTAAAAAAATGAGTAAAAAAGCACAAAAAGCACTAGAACTACATGACAGCGGTTTTAACTGTTCACAATCTGTTCTTGGTTCATTTTGCGATCAGTTTGGAATTAATGAGCAGCTTTTGATGAAACTTGCCTCAGGATTTGGCGGCGGTTTACGGTGCGGTGAAGTATGTGGTGCAGTATCCGGTGCAGTTATGGCAGTGGGGCTTAAGTATGGGCAATCTATTGCGAATGATCAAGATTCCAAGAAAAAATGTTATGAAATTACATCGGCATTTATGGAAGAATTCTTAAAAAGAAAAGGAACTGTCCTTTGTCGTGAATTGCTTGGTTATGATGTCCGTGATCCGGAAGCTAAAGCTAAGTTTCCGGATAGACAAAAACAGATTTGTCCCAAAGCAATTGAAACAGCTGTATTGATACTAGAAGAAATGGGATTTTAACCCATTGATATGTTAGCCGCAGACATGACTTCCATCAACTCGAGCTATATGAATTAAGAGCTTTTTTCATTTTGAATTCAATTTTTCATCCGAAATCTTGTTTTTCATCCAAAATGAATTAATAATGGACGAAAGAAAGATGTGCCGGACAAAAGAGGTTTTTATGAGAACTTTTGATTATAGCAAGCTGGAAGACCGCGTCGGTTTGCCGGATAAGGTTGGTGTCAACAGTTCTGCAATGCGAAGATTAAGCTGTTCCTTCTATGATCCGGCAGTTTGAAGTATAGAGAAGCAAATCTCTCACGCCACTTAATCATAGTAACATGTGATATTTCACCTAATATTAAAATATAGAAAATTTTTGAAAATAGATTGAGATTGTCGATTGCATAGACAGACGCAGAGAATCAGCAAGCAAATATTTATATTAATATCTATTTGTATTTACTATAAAGCTACAACACGATCAAAACGATATGTTACAATTTTCTTATAGTTATAGGTTCGATATATGAGAGGTTTGTTGTTAATCATTCCTTTACATATGTAAAATTCCATCTGATTAATTCTTAAAAACAACATAAAAAGTAATAAAATAATACTATTTATTGAAACCTGATATTAACAATATAAAATAATAAAAAATACAAACTAAATATTTCTATTAAATAAGTTGATAATTATACATCTATTCATACCGGTAATTTTTAAAAGGCAATATGCAATTAATTAAAAGCTTAAAATGGAGAAGGAGTATTAAGCATGAAAAAAGAATTAAGTATGAAAAAAGTATTGAGTATAATTTTAGCTTCTTTGTTGTTTTTATCATTAGTCTCGTGTAATGACAAAAAAGAAATAATGAAAACAAGAAGAACTAAAAAACAATTAATCGAAACACAACCAACGCAACCAAAGGAAACAACTACTGTAAAAGAAACAGAACAAGGAACCGATTTTAGAATTGATGTTCCAAATGAAATTCAAGTAAATGTTACACCGGCTACAGAAAGGTCCGGAAAGTCACAAGCATATAAACCGAAAGCAAGTGTTACTAATAATAGTAGATATGAATTAATAGAATATTTATTATATTTAAAACCAAATGTTGAAAACCAATTTAATTTAAAAGTTTTCAAACCTTCAAATTTAAAACCCGGAGAAACTTCTGAAGAATCAACTTTATTTGCAACAGTACCGATTGGGGAAGGAGTGTTAAGACCTTTTTATTTTGAATATACTATTGAAGTTGACGGTGAAATTGTAAAGTATCGTTATAATTATTATAATGACACTTATAATGATCTAACTTTGGATGACTATTGGGGATATTAATAATAAACTTCATCTGTTATAAAGCAAAACAAGTAAACGGCTTTCTGTCAAGGCAAACAAAAAAAGATAGAAGGCTGTTTTAAAATGGCTAAAAGAAAAAGACAGTTCGCTCAACTCCGGGCGAATCAACTATTTCAGTCCCGCAAGATATAAAGACCGGCAAATGATTACAGGAGCTAATGTTGCCGGTAATGAATGAAAGACTGCAAAAAGCGGTCTTTTTTATTTAGAAGAAAAAACTCATTTGTATGCACAGAGCAGACAAATGCGTATCACCGTAAATTTATAATTATTGATAGAAATATAGCAGAAGCGGTCAGGCAAGCTGACGGTGCAGTGCAAGCAGATATGGAAGAGAGTGGATATGACACACCAAATCCGAAGGAGGTATGAATATGTATTGTTTAATTTGTGGCAGACAGATACCGGAAGATGCAGAATTTTGCCCTTTCTGCGGAGAAAAAATTAAAAGAGAGGATATGCTGATTGCCGAAGCCAGTTCCGCAAACAATCTATATTATCCGCAGTCAGATATTCCACTTAATCTTCCGGCAGGAAATGGAGAGGTTTCAAAGAAGCGACGTATACCAAAATGGGTTATTATCGTACTTAGTATTGTGGGCTGCCTGATAATACTCCTGATAGCTTGGCTCGGCATACGTTCCGTCAAAAAGTTATCCGATAATAAAACTCCTTCTAATATAGGAGTTTCCCTGCCAAGCAAAGAATCTTCAACTACAAAAACTTCTACAGACAGCAAAGATTCGGTACAAGAGTCGATACAAAAGATGTTACAAGAGACGGAAGCTGTTAAGCCGGAAGAAGGTGAGTATCTATATGTAGGCAATACCTCTTATTTTGATATTGATGATTTGGAGTTGAGTTTCATTCTTTCTGCAGATAAAACTTTTATCCACGATGTTTCCATCCAAGTAACAAATCTTAATACAAGTTTTGCATCAGGAAATGTGCAAACAGATCTTTCTATATCCAAATCTACACAAATGTTTCCCGGCTCGTACTCGATTGATTTTTATGGAACAACTACAAATATCCTGCTTGGCCAAAGTAAAATAATCAGCCTGTATTTTGATGGCGGAACTGCTCATATGGAGTTGGATTATACATATGTTCATAATAGTGCGGGTATAGATGCACAGAAGACAGAAATACCTTTCGGATCAACTTGGATTGATTTATATGCCGAGGATTATATTGAAGGAACTGAACCGGCTCTTACTGAAGTGACAACAAGTGAAATGACGGAAGCAGATACCACAACAGCTACCACTACAGATCAGACCTACACGGAATTTGACTGGGATATCTTAAAAAATTGGAATGATCAGGCTATGCAAGAAGCTTATGGAGTAGACAGTCTGTTCGCTTTTACTCCTAATGATCCTCAACCAATGCATTATATAGTATCTGCCGATGGGGTATATGACCCGGTTACCGGCACAGAATCCGAGGGAGGATATATCCATGATTATGTACGCCATTTTCCCATTAGTACAGATGACTTAATTCGCCGAGCAGGAAAGCTGAAGGATAGCGGATTGACATTAACGGATGATCCGAATCAGGCAACTTTTGCACTCGTTTTACATTTCAGTTATACGGACAATATCGGGACTTTCAGATTCTCAGACGGTTCAATAATAAGCCAGTATCACGGCAATTTGTGGGCGGATTTAGTAAATCTTGTGACGGGTGAGGTTATCCAATCCGATGTTAAAAACGCATATGCTACATATACCAATGAGAGCGTATATACCTCTATGTTGAATGCAGCTAAAGGGAGACAGTTATATAGCGATACGCCTTCATTATATGCTGAGGATTTTGAAGGATATTGGGATTTTGTCAAGAAATAAAAGTGTTTGATTATATCAGTTTTAAGAAAGGATTATAAATATGAAAAAGATTTTAACTACAGTAATTACATTAATTTTGTGCACGATGGTGCTATGCGGCTGTATGTCAAAAAAAGAGAAAAAGACAGATGCCGGTAACAGCAGCACATTACCAAAACAATCTGAAAGTGAGCCGAAAAAAACCGCTAAGCCTTCTGCAAAGGCTTCCGCAAAACCTTCTGCCGAAGCCTCAACAAAAGCTTCAACAGAACCGTCCGCTGAGCCTGCAACAGAAGTTTCGACGGAACCTTCCACTGTACCTTCCGCAGAGCCTTCCGAAGAATCTGATGAACCTTTATCAGAAGAACTTGTCGGAAACTGGGAGGGAACCGGAGAGCCTGAAGGTGGCGGAAGCCCCATTAAATTAGAAGTAACCGTCAACGCAGATGCAACGGGTGATTATACATTTGAACAGGCGGGATATAGGGAAAGTTATCCATTTACACTTGAACAGAACAACAACAGCTTTACCGTCAATATCCCCGCAAATAACACGCTCGGCATATCAAAATGCGGCGGCACATATGACTATGCTGACGGCATACTGACATTGCATATTAAGACGGATTTTTCATCCGGCAGGAGCTTCAAATATACTGTCGCATGCACAAAACAAGATAAATCCCAAGCGAATAGTCCTCCTGTAGAAGCAAATGTCGATATTGCAGCAGCAGTTGAGTATATAAAAATTGAAGAGTCCATTGATGGAATGAAACCCGGCGTAGTGATCTGTGACATCAGGGAAATGCTCGGCGAGGAAGATGATTTCCCGGCGGTAATTATGGAAAACATGCAGTTGTTTTATTTTTCACAGGGATATATTATAAGCTATCTTAATTCCAATAAGCTAGTCACTACTGTGAGTGCGATGCCTCCGGCTGTCGGAAAGACTGCAAGAGGTATTGGCATAGGCAGTACCGAAGAGGAAGTTCGAGAATTATACGGTGACGGTATTAACGTAAAACTTTCAGAAGAAGGGAAGATTGTGTTCGGAGATGAGAGTGTATCGTTGGATTTTATCGTTGAAAATGGAATCGTAAAGATTATCAATCTCTCTTACTAACCCGGAGCATGAGATTTAGATAGAATCTTTATAATCAACAGATTCATCGAACCCGGAATAAGGCTTTAAGCTGACGTCAGGCACTGTTGCCTGAACTAATAGGAGGTACATAATTATGGCATGTTTTCCCGTTCCTGACTGCGGTCAAAATTGGCGAAACTGCTGGATGTATTGGTGTGCTTCTCTTATGTGGTTTATTAATGCGGTTTTTGAATATGCCGAACTTGGAGCTGAGTATTTCACTCCGGATCCGGTTGATATGCTTAATGATTTTATCTTGGATTGTCCGTTGTGGCTCTCGGTCTTATCATCCGGCTGATCATTCTGTTTGTGAAGGATCCTAAGGGTGTTATTAAGGCATCGCTATTCAAGGAAAAATAAGAGACAGCAGACGGGCTGCTCTGTACTTTTTGCAAAGATGTTGGATATTTATCCGGCATGGATTCGAGTATAAAGTTCCTAATGTAATTTTAGCGTGTTTACAGCAATGCAAATTTGCCGATCTAATGTTAGAATTAAAGGATAAATCCATAGATGATTGAAAGAAGGGATTTATCATGCCGTTTACCATAATTCGTCAAGACATAACAAAAATGGAAGTTGATGCCATAGTCAATGCTGCCAACACCGAACTGAGAATGGGCGGCGGTGTTTGCGGAGCTATTTTCAGAGCAGCCGGAGCAGCTAAACTTCAAGCAGCCTGTGACAAGCTTGCACCGATTAAAACAGGGGAAGCGGTTATCACTTCGGGATTCAACCTTCCTGCCAGGTTTGTTATTCATACGGCAGGTCCTGTTTATAATAAACAGAATCCCGAGGAGAGTGAAAGACTTTTGCGGTCCGCCTATACTGAATCTCTCAGGGTTGCAATCGAAAATGAATGTGAAAGTATTGCTTTTCCGCTCATTTCAAGCGGAATTTACGGTTATCCTAAAGATGAAGCCCTTCAAGTTGCTACTTCTGCAATTCGAGATTTTCTGCATGAACATGATATTGCAGTATTTCTGGTACTGTTTGATAAATCTTCCTTTGTGATCAGTAATAAGCTGCTGGGTGATGTCAAAAGCTATATAGATGAGCATTATGTCGAACTGCACGAAGCAAAAAGAAGCAAGTTGCTTGCCGTTGAACGTCAAGCCATGCGTGATGCAGCGGTATACTTAAGTGAAGTCAGTTTTGAAATAACGGCTGAACCTGCTGACGCAGCTGCTCCGCTCGAAGACTTGGTTGGGAACTTAGATGAGCCGTTCTCGGAAATGCTTCTTCGCCTTATTGATGCCAAGTGTATGACAGATGTTGAGGTTTATAAACGAGCAAACTTGGACAGAAAGCTGTTTTCGAAAATAAGAAGTACAAAAGATTATACGCCAAGTAAGCGTACTGCGATTGCTCTCGCTTTGGCACTGGGATTATCACTTGATGAAACCGATGCTTTCTTGGAACGAGCAGGTTTTGCATTATCTCGTGCTGTAAAATTCGATGTTATTGTGGAATACTTTATCGTAAACGGTATATATGATATTTTTGCAATCAATGAAGTTCTGTTCGAATATGATCAACCGCTGTTGTGAAGCCGGTAATTTGTCGCTTTTGAAGCGACCATAGATTACAAATGAAGTAGTATCCTGAGATTACAATAATTCATTAGAAATCTAAGGAGGCTGCAAAAATGAAAAAAGGATTAACAGAGCTGGTATTTATTCTCGACAAAAGCGGTTCCATGAGCGGATTGGAAAATGATACCATCGGCGGTTTCAATTCGATGCTTACCAAACAGAAAGCAATAGATGGAGAGTGCTATGTTACAACAGTCTTTTTTGACCATAACTATGAACTTATACATGATCGTACCGACCTGAAAGCAATCAGTCCGATTACGGAAAAAGAATATCAAGTCGGAGGCTCTACGGCCCTGCTTGATGCAATCGGCAGAACAATTAACAAAATTACCAATGCTCAAAAACATATTGCCGAGGATTATCGTGCGGAAAAAGTAATGTTTGTGATAATCACTGATGGTGAAGAGAATTCCAGTCGCGAATATACTGCTGCAAATATCCGAAATCTGATCGAACGGCAAAAAGAGAAGTATGCCTGGGAGTTTGTCTTCCTGGGAGCCAATATCGATGCGGTTGAAACCGCAGGAAGATATGGTATTTCTTCTAATAGGGCTATAGATTATCTTGCGGATAGTGAAGGTACGGAACTCAATTTCAGGATAATGACAGAAGCCGTAGCTGCATTTCGTGATTCAGGGACTATTGACGAGGAATCCTTTGAGGAAATCCGTAAAGATGTGAAACGCAGAGGAGGCAGGAGATAATGTTAGGAGCAATAATCGGTGATATTATCGGTTCAATATACGAATGGAACAACATCAAAACAAAAGAGTTTCCACTTTTTCGGGAGGATTGTGCTTTTACAGATGATACGGTTATGACTGTTGCCACGGCAGATGCAATAATGAATGGCGGCAAGACCGATGATTTCATTGATGCCTATAAGAAATGGGGGCGACTTTACCCGAATGCGGGGTACGGAGGTAAATTTCGTCGTTGGATATGCTCGGAAGATCGTGAACCTTACAATTCCTGGGGTAATGGCTCGGCGATGCGAGTCTCACCTTGTGCATGGATTTTGAACTGCAAATTATATGCCCGAACAGGAATGTTGCCGGAAAGAGAAATAGCAAAGCTGTCGGCTGAAGTAACCCATAATCATCCTGAGGGAATTAAGGGTGCGTTGGCAGTGACAGATGCGATATTTATGTGCCGTTTTTATTCCGATGGTTACGGTGATGATGTGGGCAATCCGATAAACGAGCGATATACTTTGAATGAGTATAAGATGCAAATCAAAAGGCACATAGAGAAAGAATATGGCTACAATTTGAGTCAGACTCTTGATAAAATTCGTCCAACTTACTTTTTCGATGTAAGTTGTCAAGGTAGTGTACCTCAAGCTATAGTTGCCTTTCTTGAAAGTACGGATTTTGAGGATGCTATCCGAAATGCGATCTCTCTCGGAGGAGACAGCGACACGCTTGCAGCAATCACAGGAAGCATTGCGGAGGCTGCCTATGATATCCCCGATAAAATAAAGGAAAAATCGTTATCTTTCCTAGATAAGCCACTGATCGAAGTTTATGAACGATGGACAGAATTTATAAGAAGTCACTAAAGCCAATAATGCTATGGACTTGAATAGGCTTTTGTATCATGGATCGCCGTGTATGTCAATTTGCCGGCAATTCGTTCTGATTTCATGAGTTCGATTTTGTCAATCGTCTGCCCGAATTCTTTGAATCTGCGAGGAGAAGCTTTTGTAATGATCTCTCTTCCCAGTGTAATGTGCGGACTGAATTTACGTTTTTCAATTTGAAAGCCGAATTCAGTCAATTTTTTTGTCAATTTGTTGTACAGTATTATTAACTGTAAACTGTCATTTACACCTGCCCACCAGATGTCACCGCCACTTCGTCTGAATCGACCGACAGAACCGATATTAATTGTAAACGGTTTGAATTCGACTGCATCCATAGCTGCCTTTGCAGATGCAGCTTGTTTTTCATTGCACTCTCCTAAAAAGACGAGTGTCAAGTGTAAGTTTTCGGGCGCACTGAATCGTCCTTTGGTTGAATCGCTACGCAGCTCATCGCGTAATGTGACTAAGCGCGATCGTGTTTCTGCATTGAAGTTTATGGCTATGAACAGTCGCATTTTACGATTCCTTTCCTGAAGATGGTTGTACGCGGTTTGCTTTTTGGTCGCCTGTTACAGACACCGTGATTTACTCCATGATATTTGTGATCTTACTAGAAAACCCTGACGGATACTGTATTCTAACATTATATGGCAAAAATCAAAAAAACTGGTTAATATTATAATAAATATCTGAAATTGAATTTGAAGTATTACCAATTCATAATATTAATAGTAAAACAAATGATTTGAGAAAGAATGCATATGAACAACAAAATAATAATAACTTACGGTCAGGATTTATCGAAAATGACAAAGGATGTTCTGAATAAGTCAGAATTAGGAAAAATCATACCGAAAGGCTCTTATATCGGAATAAAGCCGAATCTGGTGCTGGCCAAGCCTTCATCTTCGGGCGCAACAACCTCTCCGGTCATTGTTTCAGCATTGATTGAATACCTGAATGAGCACGGACATAACAACATTGTTATTTTAGAGAGTTCGTGGATCGGGGACAGTACAAAAAGATCTTTTAAAGTTTGCGGTTACGAAGATGTCTCTAAAAAATATAATGTACCGCTTTTTGATATTAAGCAGGACACATATACCATAAAATCTTTTAACGGCATGGATATGGAAATAAGTGATAAGCTGCTTTCGCTGGATTTTCTAATTAACATACCTGTACTAAAGGGTCACTGTCAGACATTAGTGACAGGAGCTCTGAAGAATATGAAAGGATGTCTTTCGGATAGAGAAAAACGAAGATTTCATGCCCGTGGTCTTCACAAACCTATTGCATATTTAAACAAGATAATTAAGCAGGATTTTATTTTAGTTGACGGTATATGTGGTGACCTTGATTTTGAAGAAGGAGGAAACCCGGTCCAAATGAATCGTATTTTCTGCGGCACGGATCCGGTATTGATTGATGCATATATAGCGGAAAATATAGGCTATAAACCATATGATGTTGAATATATAAGCATTGCTGAAGATATTGGAGTCGGAAGCTCTGATATAGATAATGCCGAGATTATTGTACTTAGTAAGGATGATAGCATTGCAAAACCGTCATCTTCACGAAAAGTAAAAAAACTTGCACAATATGTAAATGCAAAAGATGCATGTTCCGCATGCTATGCCAATCTGATTCGAGCTCTGGCAAGACTTGAAGATGAAGGTTTACTATACCGGTTTAAGAACAATCCGATCCTGATCGGGCAGGGTTACAAGACTGAAGAAGGCAGTGGCATTGGTGTAGGACAATGCACATCAGGCATATGCAAAAATGTAGGCGGATGTCCGCCGTCTACATCTGTTATTCTTGATTTTCTTAAAAATTTATAACGCGGTTCTTGTTTTTTATGATCGAAGAAGCCTAAAGTAAAAGTTGGATAATACTGTGGCGGTAGAAATGTTTATTTCATTGTGAACTTGGAGTCAACCGATAATTTAAGACCAATTAATTTCAAAGGAATTGTATTCCATCTTAAATAAAGCGAATTTATAATAGAGATAATTGTATTTTTACTGTATACTTTGCGAAATAGTGTGTAAGATTACAATATTGAAATTGAAAAAACCGATGGAATTCCAACATTGAGAGGATTTGTTGTATGGAGAGTCTGGTTGAATGTTAATATTCGTTTTGCTTTTACTGTTAATAGGAGCTTCTTTTTGTGCGGCTACGGAAATCAGCTATTCTTCCATAAATAAAATCAAACTTAAAAATTATGCTGACAACAGAGATAAAAGAGCGTTAACTGCAACATATATTTTGGATAATTTTGACAGCGCGCTGGTGACCTTGTTAATAGGCAATAATCTTACTCATAACGGATTTGCAGCAATTGCAACCTTGCTTGTTACAAGGCATTTTGGAGCCGAATATTTAACCGTTACAACAATTATTTCCACACTGATAGTTTTTTTGTTTAGTGAAATGATTCCTAAAAGCTATGGCAAGTCTAATTTCAATTATGCATTAAATGTTGCGTCCTTTTTGAAATTTCTGATGAATATTTTAAGACCGATTGGTTTATTTTTTATGGGCATTTCAACTATAGTATCTAAATTTTTCCCTGAACAAAACGAACCTGAAATAAATGAGGAAGAATTTTTTCAAATTGTCAAAAATGTCGGTGAAGAAGGAGTTATTAATGAGAGAGACCATAAACTGATGTCTTCCGCGTTAAACTTTGATCGAAAAAAAGCAATTGACATTTACACGCCAATAGACAATGTAATCTCTCTCGATATTTACAGTGATAAAAAAGAAATAGCCGGAATTATTAAAGATTCCGGTTTTTCCAGATATCCCGTATATGATAAAGATGAGAAGAATATAATAGGAATCCTGCAAACGAAGGAATTCTATAAGAATAGTTTTAAAAATCGAAACTTTAATCTGAAAAGCATACTACTAAAACCCTATTATGCAGATCCGGATATACTGATTGACGATTTAATGAACGAATTGAGTATCAACAAAATACATTTTTCCATAGTAGTAGATGAATCAGGCAAGAAAATAGGTATCGTGACACTGACTGATATTTTGGAAGAGCTCATCGGAGAAATAAAAGATAAGCCGGGAGAAAACCCGGAAAGAGAAGGGATCTAGATATGCCGGAAGCAAGTATTTTTCATTACATAGGCATAGCAATCTGTATCCTGTTTTCAGCATTTTTCTCCGCTTCGGAAATAGCTTTTTCTTCCGTGAATCTGATGAGGCTGAAAAGCAAAGCGGAAAAAGGAAATGTGCCGGCACGTTTAGCGGTTTATATAGTCGAAAATTTTGACAATACACTGTCAACCATCTTGATCGGAAATAATCTGGTTAATATTGCAGCTACCTCTATTTCAACAGTTTTAGTGATTGCTTTAGTTGGTGAAAAAGGAACCTTTTTAGCTACCCTTGTAATTACAGTGATCATACTGATATTCGGAGAAATTACTCCGAAAATCATAGCAAAAAAAATACCTTTCCAATTTGCATTGTTTGCCTCTTTGCCCGTCAGAGTTTTGATGCTGATTCTTTCTCCTGTAATAAAAGTTGTTGTGGCAATAGTAGGACTGTTCTCTAAAAGATGGAAAAACGACGACGATGAAAAAATGACGGTAGAGGAATTGACCACAATCATAGAACATATTGAAGATGATGGTATTATTGACAAAGAAAAGTCGGATCTGTTGCAATTGACTCTGGAATTTTCTGATATCAGCGCCTCCGAGATTATTACGCCAAGACGTGATTTGGTGGCCATAGACATAGATGATGATAAAGATGAAATTATGGATCTTTTACTTGATACCCCTTTTACCAGAATTCCCGTATATAAAGACAATATAGATAATATCATCGGTATAATTCACGTCGGCCGTATTCTCGAGAAATTGATTGATAAAGATGATGATTACTCGGAAATAGACAAACTGATTATGGAGTTGATGAGAAAACCGGTATTTATTTTTGAATCCAAAAAATTACCTGAAACATTTAATATGCTCAACACAAAAAAAACACCGCTGGCAATAATTGTAGATGAATACGGCGGTACGACCGGTTGTTTGACTGTAGAAGATATAGTTGAAGAACTGGTAGGAGACATCTGGGATGAATATGATACTGTTCGTAACTACATCCGAGAAATAGGGGACGGTACTTATGAAGTGAGCGGGGATTTAGGTCTCAGAGAATTTGCTCTGGAACTTGATATTGATCGCAAATTAGTGGATAGTGAATTTAATACTGTCAGCGGCTGGTTGATTGACAGATTTAACGGGATTCCTGAAGTAGGAGAAGCTTTCAAAATCGAAAATATTTACATAGAAGTTCTGGCTATTGATGAATACCGAGTAGACAAAGTCCTGGTATGTTTGTCGGATTTTGATGAGATGATGGATGAGAGGATGAATGATTTATGACGGAATTCATACATACATATATACAAAAGAAAAAGATAAATTATTGAAAGGATAAAATATGAAGATACGTTTTATTTCCGATATACATTATACTGATCCGAGATTATTATCAGAGTCTCAAGCGAAAGCCCATGATTTTTATGTAAAGTTTGTATTAGATCAATTATTTAGTAAACCGGCAGATCTTTATATTTCTATGGGAGATTTAATTAATACGGGAAGCGAGTTGGAAATAAAAAATGCATATGCCTGGATTGCTGAACATCCGGAAGCTGCTGCAAAATTTCATCATTTATCCGGTAATCATGATTTATTACTCTATGATCGTTCAGAATGGCCTGACACATATTATAAAGGTAACTATTTCCAATCTTTTGCCGGTTTTCATATTTTGTATTTAGAAACATCACGTATTAAGAACAGAGCGAATTATGGCGGATACATTTCTGCCGAGACTATTTCATGGGTAGCAGACACCATTGAACAAACCGGTGATCAACCGTTGCTTGTCTTTGCCCATCATCCGCTTAAGAATACATCTCGTATATCCTGGCGAAAAATGATGTATGTTGATGAAGACTGCAATTTAGAAGCGGTTTTGGCCAAGAAAAAGGGGACTGCGTTCTATGTCAGTGCTCATAATCATTGTGATTCAATTTTGCATTCGGGACAGTGGACTTATTTACAGTCAGCTTGTGAATTGGAATATCCGGCAATCAAAAACATTGAGATTGATGCTCGGCAATTGTCTTTTTATTATGAAGATCTTGAAACTCCGGAATTATCTGCAGCGCGGGCTGAGTTTATAACGAATATTCCGGATTTCTCACCCTTTGGCTCTCCTGCCAAAGGCAGTATATTGGAACGCCAATTGTATAGGAAGTTTTCGACGAAATAATCAGTGAAAAATAATTGAGTATTTATCCGGTCTGTTATAAGTGCAAGTCAATCATATTCAAATCAATTATATTAGTTAAAACAATAATAAAAAAAGTAATTTTTGATTTAATTATAATATTTAATTACAATATCAAATATGTCTGTTTTGATGTACAATTAGGATACCTGAACGGTTATTTAAATTCTTTAAAACACTAAAGAGGAGTCAGTATATGAAACACATTAAAGTTGCGAGAACTTTTACTCGTGGTATAGCGGAAGCGGAAGCATTCGTCTATGAAAAAGAAGAATTGACAGCTGCGAAATATCTGATTAACGGCGAAAAAGAAATTGCTGAACATATCGAGTTGTTTGAGAAAGCAGTAGAAGCAGTTTCGGAAGACTTAAGTGAGCTGGCAAAAGATTCTGCCATTTTTGCAGGTCATCTCAGCATTGCGAATGATATTGCTCTTAAAGAGATGGTTCTCAGTAAGATTAAAGATGAAAAGCAAAACGTTGAGTTGGCAGTAGAGAATTCCATAACGGAATTAAGTGCGATGATGGCGGCAATTGATGATGCATATATGAAGGAAAGAGCTACTGACATTCTGGACGTCGGTTCTCGTTTCATGGCTGCTCTCCAGGGCAAAGAATTTGCAGGTTTGGATCATATTAAAAAAGAAGTTATTATCATTGCTGATGATCTTACACCGTCGGACACATCAAGCATGAATTTTGATTATGTCAAAGGTTTTATTACAGAAAGAGGCGGAGTTACTTCCCATGTTTCGATTATAGCCAGAAGCCTGGGTTTACCTGCCTTGGTCGGAGCTGCAACAATTCTGGAAAATGTAAATACAGGAGATAAAATTTTATTTGATGCTGCAAGTGGTGATGTTTATGTTAATCCTGATCAACAAACCAGAGATAATTTGATCGAAAAATCAAAAGCAGATGCTGAATTAAAGGCCAGAATTGAAGCTAAAATGGATATGCCGGCGACAACTGAAGACGGTAAGACTTTAAAAGTTTATGCCAATGTAGGCGGTGCTGAAGAAATCAAACAAGCGATGAAATATAAAATCGATGGTGTCGGTCTGTTCCGCACAGAATTTCTTTTTATGGATAATACTGATTTCCCCTCTGAAGAAGAACAGTTCAACGCCTATAAAGATGCAGTTGAGGCATTAAACGGAGAATTGATTATTCGTACTCTTGATATCGGCGGAGATAAATCCTTGCCATATTTTGAATTTGATGTTGAAGAAAATCCGTTCTTGGGTTGGCGTGCAGTCAGAATGTGTTTGGAAAAAGCAGATATTTTCAAAACACAACTTAAAGCATTATTGAGAGCAGCGGTATACGGACCGATCAAAATAATGATTCCGATGATCATTTCAGTCAACGAAGTAAACCAAGTAAAAGAATTGGTAGAAGAATGTAAAGCAGAACTTAAAGCTGCAGGCGTTGATTATGCAGATGATGTTCCGGTAGGAATTATGATCGAAACACCTGCAGCAGTAATGATGGCGGATGCTTTGGCTGAAGTTGTTGACTTCTTCAGTATCGGCACTAATGATCTGACTCAGTATGTCTTGGCGGTTGATCGCGGTAATGAACGGATTGAACATTTATACAATTCATACAATCCTGCTGTTTTAAGAGCTGTTAATCAAGTAATCAAAGCTGCTAACAATGCCGGTATAGAAGTGGGTATGTGCGGTGAATTCGCTTCGGATGCAAATATTACAGAAGTACTGCTTGGATTCGGTATGGACGAATACAGCATGGCTGCCGGTGAAACTCCGATCATCAAAGAAAAAATCAGAAATCTGAATTATGCAAAAGCTCAGGAACTGGCTGACAAAGTATTGGCTTGTGCAACTACTGAAGAAGTATATGAGTTGTTGGGCATTGAATAATTAACAGCCTCGATATCCGGAATATAATTATTAAGAAAATTAGAAATAATTTTATTAATGAAAGAAAATTATAAAAACAAAGATAATAAACAGGAGAAAAATCATGGTTGAAGCAACAATTTATCTAAGAAATAAAACAGGTTTACACTTAAGACCTGCAACAGAGTTATCTCAGTTATGTTCAAAAATGGATTCCGAGATTAAAATTATCTTCGAAGAAAAATCAATCAATCCTAAAAGTGTTTTGATGATAATAGGAGCAGGACTTAAACAAGGCTCAAAGCTTTTAATCAAAGTTGACGGCCCCAATGAAGAGGAGCATTTACAAGCAATAATAGATGCAATTGATGGCGGATTCGGCGAAGAAATGATTCCTTTAGAAGACATAGTTAAGGAATAAACAGAATTTTTTGCTGAAACCCTCAAAGATATCAAATCTTTTACAACATCACGAGAAGTTGCTTCAGGTTTTTGAGACAATAGAAACTTATTTTATGAATACAGTTGAATAATCCATGTTTATGCAGAACAAATCCTCAGGTGTTTAAAGGAATTTTGCTTTTCGTTCTTTTGTCGGTGAATTCTGATATGCAGGTCATGAAAAATGGCGTGAAGATATTGATTTCACAGCCGAATTTTTAAGAGAAATAACAGATTAAGTATTAGATTAGAATAATATCAAAGGCTAAAGTTAAATTTGATTTTAGCCTTTGGTTAAGTTTAGAAAAAAGAGGAAAATATGAAACATAAAGAATTAAGACAAAAAGTATGTGAAACAAATAGACTTTTACCTAAATTGGATTTGGCAATTTTTACATGGGGAAATGTGAGTGAAGCAGATCGTGAGGCAGGAGTATTTGCAATAAAACCCAGTGGTGTCGCATACGATAAATTAGAACCGAACGACATCGTGGTTGTATCTCTGGAAACCGGTGAAACTGTTGCGGGTAAATTGAAACCTTCAAGAGATACAGCAACTC
Source organism: Clostridiaceae bacterium (assembly GCA_012838795.1). Lineage (GTDB taxonomy): Bacteria > Bacillota > Clostridia > Saccharofermentanales > DTU023 > UBA5436. Next base: position 18,022 of record DUOO01000018.1, read on the forward strand.
ATCTTGTGCTTTATCAAAAATTTGCGAATATCGGCGGTATAGTTCATACACATTCGCCTTGGGCAGTCAGTTGGGCACAAGCTGAAAGAGCATTGCCGGCATACAGTACAAGTCATGCTGATTACTTTTATGGCAATGTACCTTGTACCAGAAAATTGACTGATCAGGAACTCAAGGAGGCTTACGAAAAAAATACCGGATTAGTAATAGTGGAAACATTTGAGAAAAATCAAATTGATCCGGATGCTGTACCCGCAGTTTTAGTTGCCGGACATGGTCCTTTCATTTGGGGACCTGATTCGATGAAAGCTGTTGAGAATGCAAGAGTTCTTGAAGAGTGCTGTAAGATGGCATATAGAGCAGAAGTGATTAATCCTGAAATATCCGGAATAGAACAGAGTTTATTAGATGAGCATTATTTTCATAAACATGGGAAATATGCCGGTTATGGTCAGTAAAAAATAAACCTGCAAATTGAGCCTGTTCCGTTTAGATGACAAAAATGGTAGCAGAAAGAGTGTTTAAACACATGATTTCTATTGACTTTTAGAAGGAGGATTTCATGAAAGTAACCTATATGAACCATAGTTCATTTTTTTTCGAGTATAGTGACAAAGCGATTTTGATTGATTATGGTGAACTGCCGGTAAGAGCAAAACGGGGAGAAATTTCGGAAGGTGTTTTTGAACTGGCAAGACAAAAATCGAAGTATTCCAAATTAATCGGATATTCTTCACATCGTCATGAAGATCATTATGATCCGGGTATGGTGCAACAGTTTTTAGCTGACGAATTGCTCTATATTCTTTCTGATGAACATGAATTAGAATTTGAAGAATACATGGACAATACAAATTTTTTCCGAATATTTCCGCAAACAACAATAAATATAGATATCTTGCATTTTGCTAATGCCGGTTCTACCGATCAAGGCGGTGCAGTCCTCTTACAAGATCATAATGAAAACTTTTCAATATATTTCGGTGGAGATTTGGCAGTATGGGATGATTTGCCTGAATTTTACGATGGCTTTGACAAGGAATTTGTCTGGTTAAAAGAACAAGTTGCAAACTTCTCTCCGGTTAAAATAGCATTCTTACCTTGTGGTACAAGTGATGGTTATCAAGAAGAACCTTTGCTGAACGGATCAAAAGATTTGATCGAGCTGATGAAACCGCAAATTGTTATCCCGATGCACGGATTCGGATATGAACATTTCTATAAATCATTTGCTGAAGAAATGCAACAGAGATTGACTGATAATCAAGTTGAAATCACAACTTTTACATCTTTTACCAAGCAAAAATTTTCTAATAATAGTATAATCTTATCCTACGCGGAAAATCCCGGCGATAGTATAGTGTTTAACTGAAGTGCTGCGGTAATGGTAACGGCAAGATGGCAACTCAAACAATCGGGTTGCGCAATAACATTATGAGATACGAAGTTGAGTAGATGTCAGGTATTAAATTATAGATTTTTAAGGACAAACAATGGCTGAATTAGGAAAAATTAAACTGATTACAATTGGTGATTTGGAAAGAAAGATGGGTAGTACCAAATTTCCTCGATTTATTGAAGAATGCGAACAAGGATTTAAAGCACAAGTTCAAGAGATTGCGGATTATGTTTTAGCGCATAAAGAAATTTCTTTTGTATTTTTATCGGGGCCCACTTCTTCCGGCAAAACTACTTTTTCAACTTTGTTTTCTGAAAAACTGACAAAAAGCGGCAAGCGAACTCATTTGATCTCAATGGATGACTATTACAGCAACAAAGAACCTGCATATGATGAACAAGGCCGTCCGGATTTTGAAAGTATTGATGCGTTGGATTTGGATTTGTTACAAAGCGATTTAAAAGCATTGGAAACAATGCAAGCAGTAAATATTCCGACTTTTGATTTCAAGACCAGATCCCGGATAATAGAAAAGCATAAGATAATTCAGCCTCAGCCCGGGGATACCTACATGATTGAAGGATTGCACGGTTTATCTGAAGAATTGAGAAAGAATTTAGATAAAGAACGTTCGGTCGGAATATTTATTATGCCGTATGCCAGCTTGTTGGCGGATAACAGAATCCTTGATCATGTGGATATGAGAATATTGAGACGCTTGAGCAGAGACGTTTTTCATCGCGGTGCCACCGCATTGTCTACAATTGATTTCTGGCCGATGATTGCCAAGGCGGAAAAAGAATTTGTTCCTCCCTATTTGAAATCGGCAGACTTTTATGTGAATTCTGCTTTGGAATATGAATATTCCGTAATTGTGCCGAAAGCCAGAGAACAGTTAAAAATATCGATTAATCAATACATGGAAGGTGAATTACCTCCTTCTGATAATGTTAAAGCGGGATTATTCTACGCTGACTTGAATCTGGCAATCAAACAGGCAAAGCGTCTGATCAGGGCGTGCAACAAGATTCCGCGGGTTGACCCGATTGTGGTACCCGAAGATTCAATCTTGCAGGAATTTATCTAAATATGCTTAAAATAAAATAGGTGTCATCTGTTACAAATAAGTATATATTTATGACATATAATAAATACAGCAAAAAATTATAAATACATTTTGGAGGTGTATTATGGCTTTAGAAGTTACAGTAGATAATTTTGAAAAAGAAGTACTTGAAAGTGAATTCCCGGTGTTGGTAGATTTTTGGGCTGCATGGTGTGGTCCATGTCGTATGGTAGGACCGGTTGTTGATAAAATCGGAGAAACATATCAAGGCAAAGCGAAAGTATGTAAAATCAATGTTGATGAGCAAGGTGCATTAGCAGAACGTTTCCGGGTATTGTCAATTCCGACAATCTATATTTTCAAAGATGGAGAAATCGTTGAAAAAATGGTCGGAGCAAGACCTTATGAAGAATTAACGGCAGCTTTGGATAAACATCTTTAATTAATTTTGCATCAGAGGTTGTCTGAATAATTCAGGAGTTTGTTTCTTGACTGCAGGACAGCCTCTTTATTTTTGTGTAATTAAATGGAAATTTTAGAGAATTCATTACCTACAATTAATTCGGCAAGCCAAAAGTATTTAGATCAAGCTTTTGTTAAGGAATTTGATTTGCCCGGTATCATTTTAATGGAACAAGCCGCAGCTGCTGTAACCGAATTAATTATCCGCTTGGAAAAAACCGGAAATAAAGTATTGTTTTTGGCAGGAGCCGGAAATAATGGCGGTGATGCTTGGGCAAGTGCCAGACAACTTGCAGCCTATGGCTTTGAAGTCAGTGTTTTAGATTTATTCCCGGATAAATCATTGCCGGCAGATGCTGCACAAAATAAAACCGCTTATCTGAAATCTCTTGATTATGTAAATGGTCAAGTATTCCATTTCGATCCCGATTCTTTTCAAGAACATGTAATATCTTTTGATTATATTGTTGATGGAATTATGGGTACAGGTTTCAATTTGCGGAGACCTTTATCCCGGGATATTTTAGATTTGTTAAAAATTGTTAATTCGTGTAAAAGCACTTGCCGGATTGCAATAGATATTCCTACGGGCATAGACAGTGTCACCGGTGCTTGTGATCAGGAAGTTTTTCTTGCCGACTATACTGTTACGTTCAGTGCGCTCAAAACAGGCATGGCAGCAGAACCGGGTTGTGTATATTGTGGTGAAATATTTGTGGCACCGCTCAGCATGCAAAAGTCTTGGCTTGAATCAAAATTGAGTGAATTTATTAAAGAATCTGATTCGGGATTCTCGTTACCTCGTGTGTTAACTCTTGATACCATCAGCAGTTTTGAAACAGAACGTTCAAAACTATCTCATAAAGGCAAGCATGGCAAAACATTATTAATCGGCGGTTCGGAAGGAATGAGCGGAGCAATGATTCTGGCTCTTCAAGCTGCCCATGCAACAGGTATCGGATATGCTTATGTCAGAACACCCCAAACGGTTGTAGCCGATCTGCTTAAAGTTTCGCCGGAAAGCCTGATAGCTGAAATACCCGGAATTTCTCCGACCAATAATGCTGATACGATGAATAATGTTAATCCCTCGGACAATTCTCGGCCTGCAGACAATACTGATCCAATTCTTAAATGGAAAAATTTGATTGCTGAAGTCGATAGTGTTGGATTAGGACCCGGAGCAGGCAAGGCGGAGTGGTTAACAGATTATTTTATTGATATTTGTTCCACTGCCAAAAAGCTGATTATTGATGCCGACGGGTTAAATTATTTAGCAAAAATCGAAGATTGGGAGCAATTATGCCGTGACAGACTTGACGGAGGGATGCAGCCTGCTATTTTGACCCCGCATCCGGGAGAATTTAAACGTTTGGCACCTGATTTGACAGATTTATTGAATCAAGATCGTCAAGTTGCGGCTGTTGAACTGGCTAAACGCAGTTCAACTTTTGTGGTTTTAAAAGGTCATGCAACTGTACTTGCATTGCCTTCAGGTGAGGTATATATTAATTCAAGCGGAAATCAGAGTTTGGCAAAAGCCGGATCGGGTGACGTGTTAACCGGTTTGCTCAGCGGCTTCACGGCCCAAATGCCAAATCAGACGGATGCTGTTGCACTTGCTGTATTTTTTCATGGCATGTTGGCAGATTTAGCTGTTGCTGACCTAGGTGTTAGAGGAGTATTGCCCGGCAAATTAGCTGATTATGCACCGGCCGCATATAGAAAGCTTGGCTGGAACAATTAGTTTTTTAGAGGAGTATTATGTGGAAAGAATTTAAAGAATTTATTGCCAGAGGCAATGTAATCGACATGGCAGTAGGTATTGTCTTAGGTACCGCATTCAAAGCGATTATTGATAGTTTAGTTGCAGATATTATTATGCCGATAGTCGGCTTATTACTCAATAATGTTTCTTTAGCCGACATGAAATATGTATTTAAGCCGGCAGTTGTTGTATCAGGTGAAGTTGTAGAACCTGAGTTGGCATTGAATTACGGTAATCTGATTCAAATGATTGTCAATTTTCTGATCATCGCTTTATGTGTGTTCTTTGTTGTTAAGAGCATCAATAAAATGAGAGCACTGTTTGCGAAGAAAGAAGAAGAGCCTGAACAAGCTGAAGAAGAAACGAAAACAGATGAAATTCTCTTATTAGAAGAAATCCGTGATCTCTTGGCAAAAAAAGATGAATCAAGAGTCTAAATTTTCGAAAATCTTTAATTGGAAGGATTATATACTTTTCGGTTATTAATGCGATATGAAAAACATTTTCAAGAATGTGTCTGAGAGAATCGGCAATTTAGGTTTAAATCCACCTTTGGTTTTATTGATCGGATTTGCCTTGCTGATTTTGAGCGGAGCTTGTTTACTTAATCTTGGTGCTGTAACCAGATCCGGTGAATCGATAGGCTTCGTCAATGCTTTATTTACGGCAGGTTCGGCATCTTGTGTTACAGGATTAGTTGTTGTAAATACCGCTTATCATTGGAATCTTGCCGGACAAATAATAATAATAATATTAATTCAAATCGGCGGTCTGGGTATCATGACTTTGGCAACGATGTTTCCGCTGATATTGCGCAAAAGAATCGGTTTGCAAAGCAGACAAATACTTAAAGAACAATTAAACTTAGATACATTTAGCGGTATTATCCGCTTATTGAAATATGTTATCGCTTTTACTTTTTCTGTTGAGGGAA
>DUOO01000019.1 GCA_012838795.1 Clostridiaceae bacterium
AAAGCAGACAAATACTTAAAGAACAATTAAACTTAGATACATTTAGCGGTATTATCCGCTTATTGAAATATGTTATCGCTTTTACTTTTTCTGTTGAGGGAATCGGTGCTTTGTTTTTAGCAACGCGGTTTGTTCCGCGCTTCGGCTGGATTAAAGGTATTTGGTATTCAATATTTCAAGCGATTTCCGCTTTTTGTAATGCCGGTTTTGATAATCTGGGTGACTCAATTTATCCTTGGCGTGAAGATCCTGTAGTTAATATTACTATTATGGCATTGGTAGTAATTGGCGGTTTGGGATTTTTGGTAACAAAGGAAATTTTGCAAAAACGGAAATTAAAGACTCTTTCCGTCCATGGAAAATTAGTTTTAACTATTACCGGACTTTTAATATTTTTTGGTGCCCTTTTCTTTTTTATTTTGGAATACTCAAATCCGGAAACTTTAGGTAATGAAAGTTTTGGTGTACAGGTTGGTCAATCGTTCTTTCAGTCGGTCATTGCCAGAACAGCGGGATTTTATTCAGTTCCGATGGGAAGTTTGAGAGATTCTTCGGCATTTCTCTTGATTATCCTGATGTTTATCGGCGGTTCGCCCGGATCCACCGCAGGCGGCTTAAAAACCACTACTTTCGGAGTGTTGATTCTTTCAACCATTTCAACCATAAAGGGAGAAAAGGATCCGGTTGCCTTTCATAAAAAAATCGGTTTAAGTACTATTCGTAAAGCTTTGGCATTAGTTGTAGTCGGTTTGCTTTTGGTCATCTCAGTTTCGTTTTTATTAACTGTTACCGAAAAAGCGTCATTTATTGATTTGGTTTTTGAAACAGTGTCGGCATATGGAACAGTAGGCTTATCTAAAGGGATTTCCCCCGATTTAACCACTTTTGGTAAAGTGATGATTACATTAACTATGTATGCGGGTAGAGTCGGCCCGCTGACCTTAGGTTTTGCGATCAGCAATCGTACTAATCCGAGCAAATTAAGTTATCCGGAAGCAAATATTGCAATTGGTTAATACAGGTATTTGCTCGATTATTGGCGATATTGAGCAATTAGAATCGACATTTGGTTGAATAGTTAATGTTAATACAAAATATGTTTTTTACATGAGTAAAAGATTCTTTTATGAATTTTAAATATGATTTTTCTAAATGAGAGGATTATTTTTATGAATGCAAATTTATCAGTTGTTGTACTTGGTGCCGGTATGTTCGGGTCATCATTAGCCAAGAAACTGTTTGAACTCGATGTTGAGGTGATGGCAGTCGACAGTGATTATGACGTTATTAATGAACTTGCAAATGAAGTAACAGCTGCTGTGCAATGTGATTTGTTTGATGAAAAAGCTGTTGAGGAGTTAGGGTTATCCAATTTTGATGTTGCAATAATCGGAATCGGTGATGATTTGGAATCATCAATTATTGCCACTCTGGCTGCTAAAGATCACAATATACCGCGGATAATTGCTAAGGCTAATTCACATATGCAAGCCAGAATCTTGGAAAAACTGGGAGCAACTCAAATTATCTTTCCGGAAATTGATATGGGCGAGCGTCTTGCTCGCAGTTTATCCGGCAGTAATTTTATGGAATATCTCCATTTTAGTGATGAATATACCATAATGGAAATTCAAGCTGCAAATTCATGGGTTGGTAAGGACTTAATTGAACTTAATTTTGCTAATAAGTACAATTTGATGGTAGTAGCCTTTAGAAGAAATGGTGAAACTATTCTTTCCGATATAGCAAAATTAAAAATTCAAGACGATGACCATCTGGTTTTGCTAGGCAAATACGAAGATGCTGAAAAACTTGAGGGCTTATCGTAAGTGCTTGCTAAATATTTAACAAACAAATAATGAACGCCCATGTGTATAAAAAACAATTAATAAACCAATGAAATATGTTATGATATAAACATAATATTTATACAGATTAGGGAGTGAATATGCCGATTTTAGAAATTGAAAATCTTTCAAAATCCTTTGATAAAGTTGAAGTTTTAAATAATGTAAATTTTAATTTGAAAAAGGGTGAAATTCATGCTTTGATGGGTGAAAATGGTGCAGGGAAATCAACATTAGCAAAGATTATTGTCGGTGTTTATGAAGCTAGTTCCGGAATTATTAAATTTGAAGAAAAATTAATTAATTTCAAAAATACACGTCAATCAAAAGAAGCTGGTATATCCATGGTATTCCAAGAGTTTAATTTATTTCCTGACCTTTCGGTAGCAGAAAATCTATTCTTGATGGATGAAACCTTTTATTCCAAGAGCGGTGTTGTCAATAGCAAATTAATGGTTCAAAAGGCGAAACAACTATTGTCTATGTTTAAAATGGATCAATCTATTGATCCGCATGATATTATTGAAAATTTATCTGTTGCACAAAAGCAGATTATTGAAATTTTAAAAGCGGTTTATCATGAGTCGAAAATTATTATTTTGGATGAGCCTACAGCAAGCTTGTCTCCTAATGAAGTTGAGATATTATTTAATACGATGCGTCAGCTTAAAGCCCAAGATGTAAGTTTTATAATAGTCTCACATAGAATTAATGAGATTTATGAGATTTCTGACAGAATTTCGGTTTTACGTGATGGGAAAATGGTGATAAACGGACAAGAAACTCATTCATTAGATCAAAACGACTTAATTAAGGCAATGGTAGGTCGTAATATAACAGATTTATATGGTGGTAGAGAACGGGATGCTTCCATTCAGGAAGAATTTGCATTAGAAGTAGAGCATTTATCCGATCCGGAAGACTTTTTGTCAGATATCAGTTTTAAAGTTCACCAAGGCGAAATTTTTGGTATTGCTGGCTTAGTAGGTGCTGGCCGAACTGAATTATTAAGGAATATCTTTGGCTTAGACAAAAGAAAAAATGGCAAAGTCAAAGTATTTGGTCAAGAAGTTAAAAACAACATAAAAGATGCCATGAATTTAGGGCTTGGCTTTGTTTCTGAAGATAGAAAATCAGAGGGTCTAATACAAGATTTGAGCATAACGATAAATAGTAGTTTGGCTTATTTAGCCAAAAGCAATAAATCATCAATTATCAGCCATACAAAAGAAGCAGAAGAATGCTTGAAAATGGTAGACTTATTAGATATTAAAATAAGCGATATAGATAATCCTGTAAAAACATTGAGTGGTGGAAATCAACAGAAAGTGTTGCTTTCTAAATGGTTAATGACTGAACCGAAAATATTATTAATTGATGAGCCCACTAGAGGTATTGATATTGCAGCTAAATCAGAAATTTATGCTCTTCTTAAAAAATTAGCCCGAGAAGGTGTAACTATTGTTGTAGTCTCTTCAGAAATTCCTGAAATACTTGGAATATGTGATCAGGTTATGGTGCTTCGGGATGGGAAAGTCTCAGCAAATTTATCGATAAAAGAGGCGACTGAAGAAAAAATCGGTTATTATGCAACGATAGGATAATTCACTCTACAAATATATTTACGATTTGCTTTTTATATACC
>DUOO01000005.1 GCA_012838795.1 Clostridiaceae bacterium
CTAATTCTCCAACTATTTCATGTAATTCATTACCGGTGAAAGCGAATTCTAAATCATTTCCTGTAATTCGTACCAGTTCTTGTTCTTCATCTATTGTAACATCTAATGTTCCTCTAACATTTCCTTCTTCTATGATAAATTGATCATTCTCTAATGTTGCAGTATTCACAAAATGAAACTCTTGTGAAGTGTTATTAATAACTGTACCAATTGTAAAATATATATCATAATAATTATTTCCTGGATCATTTGGCAAACATTTATCTACATCTATAAATTTACTAATACCAAGTTCATAATAAAATTTATCAGTTAACCAAGTTTCCCATTGAGATTTTGATGTCCAATGTCCTAAACTTTTAATTTTATCATATAACGTGTCACTAACTTTGGTGGAATTTAATTCAATTTGACTACCTACATTAGTATATGTTCCTGTAAACCTGCCTTCTAATCCACCTTCAATACGGGCATATGCTTTATTATCTGTTTCAGAAAAATTTAATTGAAGTGTTTCTGCCGGTTCATCTTCAGATAAGTCGGCATCCGGTTTATAAAGATACACTTCGGTTGGAGACCCGGAAATAAGATAACCTAAAATTGTAAATGATGTTTTATGTTGTCCATTTTCATCAATGGTTCCGGTAGTCCACGCTTCAATATCAGCATCTTCAGATAAAGGACCGAATTGAACTATATATCCCGGATATTTATAGGTTTGTGTTTCTTTATCTATTATTTCATAAACTAAAGTTTCTATTGGCGTGTTGAAATAATATTCAACTTCATTTAACATGTTTTGATACTCTTGGATTGCTTTATTTTGAAAATATTCTACTACTGACTCTTGTATATCAACTAGTCTAATTAATAAGTTGTGTTTATAATCTGCAGTTATTTTATCTTTTTGGGCTTGTGTTGTGTTAATAATTAGTTGTCTATGGTTGATGCTGTGACCCGTTCTAGAAAAGTATTCTTCATTAGCTACTGTATGTTGGTCAGAATCTCCAAGTTTCCAAAATCCAGCTAAATAATCATCAATATTCTTATCAATAAGTGCTGAAATATTTTCCGGGGTATCTTTGTTATCTTCAATTATTTTGATAATTTCCATTCGCCAATCTTCATCAGTTCTCGCTGTGTGATCAGCTGGAGAATAACTGAATTTATCATTATAAAAAGCATAAACTCTACCCATTTTATCCATTGTCATTTCATAGCTTTCATTATAGGCATATTCGATACCTTTACCAAGTATCCACACTGCAACCATAGCACTATTGAAAGCTGCTGTCCCGGCTGAAGTTAATTTTTTCATAAGGAAAGTAACAGTAGTAGAATAGACTTCACTCACTAAATCTAATTTTTGTTTATCGCTGCCGTCATTTACAATAAGATTAACTGTTTTTAACGCAAGAACTGCATACCCTAATCCTTCCATAGCAGCTGAAACTTTTTCATTAAATAGTCCACCAAAATCTTTTTCACCTATTGTAAATATTTTTGCTAAATTATCAGCATATCCTTTAACATATTTATCATAAGCATCATTTGCACTAAATAAATCATCTAATATAGTAGCACCGGCCTCTTGCAACACTAAACTCTTATTAGTACTTTCTAAATAATCTTCAATTAATCCGTCTAGCTCAAGATCATTAAATCCTATTGAATCGGTGTCTATAGAAACATATGCATTTCTAGCACCGGCATTTCTTACGTAGCATACCCCAAATTTTGAAAGATGGTCTGTCAATATTACTACTTCTTGATTTTCTTTATCTACTGAGTAAGGAATTGTTTCCCATAATCCGGTTTCTTCATTTTTATACTGCCCTTGAACACATTCTGCCGGATCCTCACCTTCATCACAAAAATCTGTTCTATAAGGCATTCTAATTGTTATGAAATCATTAAGTTCACTTTTATCCCCTATTGAAATTTCATAAACATCAATTTGTCTATCTTCTTCTTCAAAAACTTCTTGTTCAAGTACGGTAACAACTAACTCTTCATCACCGTCCAAAACGTATTCTCCGACATCAACCTTGATGTCACATATTTCTGCAGATGTTTTTTCTTTAGAAAGTGTTACCTGCTCGGTTTTTACATGATCTGTTTGCTGCTGTTCGTTATCATCATTTGATTTAGTTTCATCAGTTTGACTCTTTTGGCTCTTTTCAATCTCTTGACTGGCATCAGTTAATTTCTTTTCAATGTTTTTTGTTGCACAACCAATAACTGTTTGGATTAATATTGCAAAAATTAAAATTAATGAAAATACTTGTTTTCTTTTCACGCATTCCTCCTTTACTTTTAAATAAAATCTAAATTGAGAATCACCGGAATCTAAATCATATGATTTCCTATATCAATAAGTTATATACGATTAGCAACAAATCAATCATATATAACTTACAATTATAGGCACATAGTAACATATCATTTAAGTAATTTTTGCCTTTATAGAATTTACGAATATACATTGATATAAATATTTGCTTGCTAATTGTCTTCAACCGCCTATGGCGACTCCGACAATCTCAATCCATTTTTAAAAATTTTCTATATCTATAATACTAGGATGGCTTTTTCAGAATTTGAAAAAGCTATTTTTCTGTTGTTGGTTGATTTTTGTAGCAAACAATCTTTAATATTTTTGTATAATGGATTTATTAAAAGGGGGGGAATTTAATGACTAACAAATTGCCACACGATCACGGAAAACATACAGAAAAGATTTTGGCTCTGATACCGTCGGAAGCGAAATTTATTGAAGCTGCAAATTTGTTTAAACAACTTAATGCCAGCACTC
>DUOO01000020.1 GCA_012838795.1 Clostridiaceae bacterium
AACCCGGGCGTTTGCACTTGCTCGCATCAGCTTTACTTCCTTTTCTCATTCGCTGCCTTCTTTTACTTTACTTTCATATAACGTTATTTCTCACTATTTCTGACGCTTTACTGGAATAGATGAACTTAGTCTCAGAAATGTGTCGTCCTGAATTTCAATAAATTCTTTATTATGTAATTTATGATAATTGTAAAAGACCTCTTTCAGTATTACCTGACAAAGAGGTCTTTGTATTATTAGTTAATAGCTAGAAAATTTATCCGTATCCGTTTAGAAATTCAGATCATCCGCTTTACCATATAGATAAAATCCTCCGTAATCTACATTTTGATTATCGTAAAATTTTTCACTATCTGCATTTTCATGAGTACTGATAATCTTAAAATCCGTACCTATTTGATAAACTTCAACAACGGAATCGTTCTTCAAAACTGCAATTTTTATCGGATCAATTGAATCGGTTACAAAGAAACCGGCACAATCTTCAGATAATTTATATTCTTTACCATCTGCATAAGCAAAAAGATCTTTGTCTTGTTGATAAACAATCGCAGAACCATCGACTGCAATCGCGAAATTATCTACAGCCTTATCTTTCGGCAATGTCTTTAAACTATCTGTACTTAGTTCCCCTGACAAATTGAGATACTGAACTTTCTTTGAATCATTGATAAAAGCCAATAAATCACTTTGAATCCTGATATCATTTGCTACATTTGAAATTGCTTCAGGCTCTGTTTTATCTGCTTTTAATACATATAGTGTATTGCCCGTATTATCAGGCGTATTTTCTTTCCAGAAAATGAGATTGCCTTTGATATCGGTCTTAATAGTATCACTTGTATATTTGTCCGCATCAGTAATCTCAGAAATAGCTGAGTCCTCAATGAGTACTCGATATAGTTTTTCTCCTGATTGATAGAATACTGCTTTAGCACTTACTGCCAATACTTTATCTACAGGTTGCTCCAGTTCAGTCAACTCAGATGTGCCTGTTTCACCGGTAACTGTTATCGAATTATCATCAACTTTGGCTGCAGTTACTTTACCATCACCTGAAAGAGCCGTATTCTCCGGTAATTCCTTGATTAATCTCGGCAAATCAAGATTCGGATCAACTCCAGCCGGCAATCCGGGATAGTTCACTTCTTCTGCCGGTGGCGGCCAAGGTACTTCAGGCGCTTCCGGCTCTGTCGCTTCCGTTGTGGTAACCGCTGTAGTCGGTTCTTCCGTTGTAGTGGCAGCCGTTGTCGGTGCTTCCGTTGTAGTAGCCGCCGTTGTCGGTTCTTTCGTTGTGGTAGCATCCGTTGTCGGTGCAGCCGTTGTTGTACCGGCCGTTGTCGGTGCTTCCGTTGTAGTAGCAACCGTTGTCGGTGCAGCCGTTGTTGTAGCGGCTGTTGTCGGTGCTTTGGTTGTGGTCGCAACCGTTGTCGGTGCAGCCGTTGTTGTAGCGGCTGTTGTCGGTGCTTTGGTTGTGGTCGCAACCGTTGTGGTAGCGGCTGTTGTCGGTGCTTTGGTTGTAGTAGCGGCTGTTGTCGGTGCTTTGGTTGTAGTAGGTGTCGTAGTTGTATTAGTTACTTCACTAACTTCAATATCTTTTTTCGTTGTAGCAGTTGTAGCACGACGGGTAGGCGTCGTCATACTCACCGTATTACTGGGCAAATGTTTTGCCTTGCTCTTATCTTTATTTTCTTCCGAAGTAGTTACCTCCGGCAAAGTGGAATCTCCCGGCTCAGGTAACTTAATCTCTTTACTGGGTATACTTGAATTTTTTTTCTCAAATGATATGTTTTCATTATCATCTGATTTTATTAAAGCTCTTACACCAAAATACAAAACTACTATTAGAAGTACTGCTGCTGCGGAACCAATGGCAATCCATAGTCTTCTCTTCTTTCTCGCTTCAGCTTCAAGTTCTTCTTCCACATAGTACATTCCCGAATCCAGCGGTTCATAATTCGAATCATTATCATAAATATTCGGATCGTAATCCGGCATATATGATCCATATGAATCTTCATCCGCTTGATAATCATATTGATAACCATATTGATAGTCATATGGGTTATCAGATTGATAATCAGGATGATATTCAGTTGATTGGGAATCGTAAGAATCATAATATTGGCCTATATTCGGATCATAGTATTGTTGAGATGATTCCGTATAGCCAACACCTGAAGTATCCGAAGCATTTTCCTGGATTCTTTCTCGATAGACGTTCATAGAGGATTCCGTATAGCCATCACCTGAAGTATCCGAAGCTGCAAACGAATCATATCCTGACATATCAGAATCAACAAACGGTTTATATATCGAAGTGTCGGATCCGTCAAACGGCATTTGGACAGTAGGACCGATATATTCACCGGTATCCGGATCATATAGTTCTTGAGGTTGGTTCACACCTTGATTATGGTTCACTTCCGGATTTTGCATTAATTCATTATTTTGCGGATCAACCGAAGAGCTATCACCCGGTTTATTATATGAATCATTCATTTTTTCACCTCGCAATTTTTTCTGCTCTGCTAATCTGAAACACGAAATTTAATTAATGAATGGTTTTTCAACAAATGATTTTAAAATACTTGTATTCAAAACACAAATGCTTTTAACCTACAGAGCCATTATTTTATTCTACTATTTTATCAATGATAATAGCTATAAAATGAAATGTAAATTATATTAATTAAAAGTTTTTTAAGATTTAGCTAAATATCTTCTATTCTTAAGTTCTTCTCCATTATAATTTTATACGGATTTGTCTACTTTTCAAACAAATCCATGTAATAAGCGAACGTTTCCAATGCTTGTTCAATCGGCTCTGCTTTTGTCATATCAATGCCGGCTGCAGCCAATGTTTCAATCGGATAGTCGGAACTTCCTGATTTCAAGAAATCCAGATAGTTGTTAAGAACTTCCTGATCACCGATCAATATTTTCTTAGCAAATAAAGTTGCTGCACTGAATCCCGTAGCGTATTGATACACATAATAATTATAGTAAAAATGCGGAATACGCATCCACTCCAGACTGATTTCCGGATCCGAAACAAGTGACGGACCGTAAAATTCATAGTTGATTCTCAGATATTCCTGATTCAGATATTCTGCTGTCAACGGTACTCCTTGTTGTTCAGCTTGATGAATTAAATGTTCAAATTTAGCAAACTGAGTTTGACGAAACACAGTAGCTTTAAAACCGTTTAAATAGTGGTTGATTATATAGCGTCGACGCTCAGGATCGGTCTCATGATTTAACAGATAATCCGTTAATAAATTTTCATTTGTTGTGGAAGCAATTTCAGCTAAAAAAATTGAGTAACCACTATACGGATAAGGTTGTGTTTCCTTCGAAAAGTAAGTATGTGCTGAATGACCTAATTCATGAATTAAAGTATAAACTGAATCAAGTGACCCTTGCCAATTTAAGAGGATATACGGATTTGAATCATAGTTTCCGGAACTATAACCGCCAGAGTATTTACCTTGACTCGGGAACCAGTCGATCCATCTTTCGGCAAAAGCTTTTTCGATAACTTGAATATATTCTTCACCTAAAGGTTGTAAAGCTTCTATCGCTAAATCTTGAGCTTCAGCAGGTGTAAATTTGAAATCAACATCTGCAACCATTGGTGTATACAAATCATAACAATGTAAATATTTTAATCCTAAAGCTTTCTTGCGAATTCTCACATAACGATGCAACAAATTGATGTTTTTTGTTACAGTATCAAGCAATTGATCATAAACAGCCTCAGGAATTGCATTGACGAATAAAGCAGCCGCTCTGGCATTGTCATAGCCGCGAACTTCAGCCAGATAATTATGTTGTTTAATTTGGTTCTGTAAAGTTAAGGCTAAAGTATTCTCAAACTTCCGATAGGTTCCGTAATATTTTTTAAATGTTTTTTTGCGTATTCTCCGTTCTCTGCTTTCCATCAACGAAGTATAGTTCGACTGAGTTATTCTGACTTTATGTCCTTTTCTTATTTTGACCCCGGGAAATTTAAGATCAGCATTGCTGAAAATAGCGAATATATCAGATCCCGCATCAAATACATCACCTGCTTTGGCTATCAAAGTTTCTTCTTTTTCACTCAAAGTATGTGCTTTATTTCTTGCAATATCTTTGAAAAACTGTTCATACACTTGAAGTTCTGAATTCTCTTGTAAAAAATTATCAATAATTTCAGAATCAATTGCTGTTAATTCCGGTGTTAAAAATGCCAACTTTCCTGATAGTTGTGAGTAACTCTGGCTTATTCGGGAATACATTGCCGAATAATTCGAATCTGCTTGATCCTGATCATGTTTCAACCGAGCATATAATATTAGTTTCCCCGCTTCACGTGATAACTGTTCGGCATGTCGCAATGCGGCAAGAACTTGTCCGGCAGATTCTGCCAGTTTCCCGGCATAACGATCTGCATCAGTTATTTTTCCCTTGAAATCCGTGAAAGCTTTTTCCCAAGCTTCATCCGATGCAAAAAGTACAGTTAAATCCCATGTCGCTTGCTCCGGTATTTCCGAACGTTGCCAATTCTTACTGTAATCAAATTGATTCATATCTTGAATCATTAATTTATATTGCATTTTAAAACCTTTCACTTAAGAAACTCATAACTAACTAAAAAAATTACAAGCACAGATGATAAATACTGCTGATATCGTCACGTGTCAACGGTTCAAATGAACCTAAAACATCTCCATTGCCTTTAATATTGACTTTAGCAGACAATTGGGGAATATCTTCTTCCTTGGCACCTATTTCGGCGAAAGTAGTCGGCATACCGATCATCTTGAAAAATGTTTCGAAAGCAGCAATCCCTTTGCTGGCAGTTTCTTGCGGATTTTCAAAATTAATATCCAGATTCCAGACTCTATTCGCTAACTGAGCATAACGCATGACATGTTTAGGCATGGTAAATTTCATATAAGCGGGTAAAACAACAGCTAAGCCTGCACCGTGTGCAACATCATATAAAGCTGATAACTCATGCTCTATTTGATGTGATGACCAGTCCTGTTCTTTCCCGACACCCAAAATATCATTATGAGCCACAGTACCTGCCCACATTAAATTTGCTCTGGCACCATAATCTTTTGGATTATTCATAACCTTAAAGGCATTATCAATAATTGATTTCATAACAGCTTCCGACATTCTGTCTGTCAAATCAACTTCCGGAGTATTGCTGAAATAACGTTCCAAGATATGAGAAAGCATATCTACAATACCGCAAGCTGTCTGATAAGGCGGTAAAGTATACATTAACTCCGGATTCATAATACTGAAAACCGGACGAATTAATTCAGATTTGAAACCGTATTTTTTCCAGCCCTTTTCATTGGTTATAACTGATGAATACGATGCTTCCGTACCGGTAGCAGCCAAGGTTATAATCGTCCCTACAGGAATTGCTTTTTCTATTTCCGGTCTTTGCTCATAAAGCTCCCAGAAATCTCCGTCGTACGGTACTCCTGCAGCAATCGCTTTAGCAGAATCGATAGCACTGCCGCCACCTACTCCGAGAATGAAATCCACATTCTCTTTACGGCATAATTCGATTCCTTCATAAACTAAACCAGCTCTTGGATTTGGCTTGACACCTCCTAATTCAACAAATTCAACATTGCTTTGTTGAAGAGATTTTCTGACTTTGTTCAATAAACCGCTGCGTTCAACGGAGCCTTGTCCATAATGAATCAAAACTTTCGTGCCACCGAATTTTTTAGTTAATTCACCGACTTTTTCTTCTGTATCCTTACCAAATTCAAAAAAGGTGGGACTGCAAAAATTAAAATTTAACATATAAATCTCCTTTAGTTTGTGTATTAATTGTTTTCAACTTCTTCAAAATTATCTAAATCTTCAGAATCTTCAGCATTTTCAAAATCATCTGATTCTTCAAGATCTTCAGAATTATCCAACTCCTCAATATCTTCAGAGTTTTCTGCATCTTCATCATCTTCTTCCGGATAAACAATTGCCAAATCGACAACTTTACCTTCGCCTTTTTTCGAACGCATTAAAGTTACTCCCTGGGTATTACGTGAAATCAACGGAACCTCTGAAGTCGCAATGCGAATTACGATGCCTTGGTCATTAATTAAAAGCAAATCGCAATTGTCATCTTTTTCGATTAAAGCAATTTTTACCGCCTTGCCGGTACGTTTGGTTATCTTATAGGTAATAATCCCTTTGCCTCCACGATTTTGTACACGATACTCATTCAAATCGGTTGCTTTACCGAAACCGTTTTCCGTAACTATTAACAAATTACCGTTCGCTTCAGTCGTGACCATACCGATTACAAAATCATTTTTCGACAAGGTAATTCCTTTTACACCCATTGTATTGCGAGCAGTAGCACGCACATCACTTTGTTTAAATCGAATCGCTTTTCCTTGGTTAGTTGCTAAAACAACATCATCTTTATCTGCTACAAGCTGGACACCAACCAATTCATCATCTTCTCGCAAATTAATCGCTATCAGACCACCACGATGAATGTTACGATAATCACGCAATTCCGTTTTCTTGATCAAACCGTTTTTGGTTGACATTAATAAGTATACATCTTGGTCAAAAGTTTCGATTGGAATCAAACCGGAAACCTTTTCATCCGGACCCAGCCTCAATAAATTGACAATTGCTGTTCCTCTGGCATATCGTCCAGCCTCAGGAACTTGATAGCCTTTCAAATGATATACATTGCCTTTATTTGTGAAAAATAACAGAATATCATGTGTACTGGTTGTAATGATCGTATCAGCAAAATCTTCATCCCTTGCTTGAACTCCGGTAATTCCTCGCCCTCCTCTTCGTTGAGCCGAGTAAGTCTCAACTGATGAACCTTTAATATAGCCTTTGTTAGTCATTGTAATAACAATTTGAGCCTCTTCGATCAATGATTCATCTTCGATATCGAGTTGGAAATTATGTGCCGGATCAATATAACTTCTACGTTCATCGGCATATCTTTTTTTCGTATCTTCCAATTCATCAATTACTATTTGATCTAAAAGACCGGAATCAGTCAGTACTGAAGTATAGTAGGCAATTTTTTCTTCTAAATCATCAGCCTCGGCCTGTAATTTGTCGCGTTCCAGACCCGATAATCTTCCCAAACGCATATCTACGACATGCTGAGCTTGTTTTTCCGACAAAGCAAAACGCTCAACTAAATTTTGTTTGGCATGTGCTTCACTGGCTGAGGCACGAATAATATTGATAACTTCATCAATATGGTCGATTGCCAATTGTAACCCTTCAACAATATGCTTTCTGGCTTCGGCTCTTTCCTTATCAAATTTTGTCCGTCTGGTAATTACGTCGCGGCGGAAATCAATAAATTGTTGTAAAGCTTCAGGCAGATTGAGAATCCGCGGTACATAATTATTGTCTTCATCTTTAACCAATGCCAAAATATTTGCACTGAAAGTATCTTGCATCTGGGTAAAACGGAATAACTGATTCAATACAACATTTGGAGTTGCATCTCTTTTCAGTTCAATCACGATACGCACTTCCTGATTGCGGTCGGATTCATCTCTTACATCGGAAATACCGTCGATCCGTCTATCTTTCATCAGATCAGCAATCCGCTCAATTAAACGTGCTTTATTTACCATATACGGTAATTCATGTACTACAATTCGATAGCGGCCATTACGCATTTCTTCGGTTTCCGTTTTTGCTCTGACTACAATACGACCTTTACCTGTACGATAAGCAGATTTGATTCCGGCAGTACCCATAATTATTCCTGCAGTAGGAAAATCCGGACCCGGAATAATTTTCATCAATTCGTCTGCATCAGCTTCAGGATTTCTAATCAAATGGATTGTCGCATCAATTGCTTCACCCATATTATGTGGTGGAATATTCGTTGCCATACCTACAGCAATACCGGTTGAACCATTGACTAATAAATTAGGGAACGGAGCAGGTAATACTTCAGGCTCCATCTCATGCTCATCAAAATTAGGCTGGAAATTGACCGTATCTTTGTTGATATTGTTCATCATCTCACTTGAAAGCCTGGGCAGACGAGCTTCAGTATAACGATAGGCTGCAGGCGGATCTCCGTCTCGCGAACCGAAGTTGCCGTGACCGTCAACTAAAATATGACGCATTGAGAAAGATTGAGCCATCCTTACTAAGCTGTCATATACAGCGGCATCACCATGCGGATGAAATCTGCCTAAAACATCACCCACCGTAGTAGCACATTTACGAAAAGGCTTATCATGGGTAAAACCCTGAGTATACATTGAATACAATATTCTGCGATGGACCGGCTTCAAACCGTCACGCGCATCGGGAATTGCTCTGTCCGTAATAACACTCATTGCATAATCAATGAATGCTTTCTTCATTTCCTGTTCGAGATCTCCCGGAATAATTACATTGTTCGGATTTTGAAAAGCAGCATCGACCTCCGCTTCACGTTTTTCTTGCAGAGTACGATTATCGAACTGTTCTTTATTATTGTTATCTTCAGCCATGAAGCTGATTCCTCCTATTATCTGTTTGCTTAACAGAACCTCCTAATAGAATTTCCCCTTTGAAGAAGAAACATTCAACTAAGAAAAGTTATTCAACTATAAGCAATACGCAATTTTTTCTACCTATATATTATACATACTGTTGACCAAAAAAACTTTATTATTTTTCGTTTTGTTTGCTTCCGACATGCTGAACTAACATGGAAAACAATCTCCATCAGCTTCGTTGTGAATTGATGATTTTAACTAAATTCTTCGAAAACTCCGGACACGGCAGACTTTAGAAGGATAAAGTTTTACCGGAACGGCTTTTTTGACACAGAATCATCTGAGAGGAGTACAGATGTGTCCAAAATTATGAGCCTGCGGGTTTTTTCTTAAAAGTTTCGGTCTGCAAAGCAAAGCTCTATTTGCTGAAATAAATTATTTGATACAAAGTCCGAATAATTTATCAGAGATTAAAATTTAAAAAGCGAAAGCCGCAGAATATTTCTACGACTTTCTGACGTTGAGATAATCGGGGGAGATTACCAATACGAAACAATATAAGTATTATTAATTGTAAGTAATAAAAGATACCCATTCTTCTTAAACAAAAATTTAATCAGCCGGTTTATAAAATGGCTTTTAATTCTTACGGTTTCAGGCTTAGTTTAGTGATTATAAAAAAGTTTTGCAGTGATTCAAATCACAATAAATTAAATATTTTAACAGAACGAATAATTTAACGATATCAACGATGTCATAAGTTAAGTATTATATTAATTTGAATTTAGATTATCGGATCGGCTTTTGGTGTACCGGCTTTACGCGGAAAGCGTTTCGGTGTTGAAGATATTTTTTGAATTAATATCAGGCAGCACTCTGCACCGCTGACCGGCAGCCTTAATTTCCAAAGATCAGCAATATCACCGCCTAAAATATTAATCGCTTTTTCAGCTTGTTCGATTTCCGAATCAGCCTGCCCCTTCATCGCAATAAAATATCCGTCAAGTTTGACGAAGGGAAGGCAGTATTCTGCTAAAACATTAAGCGGTGCAACTGCTCTGGCTGTTGCAATATCAAATTTCTCACGTAATTCAGGTTTCCGGGCAGCATCTTCCGCTCTGGCATGGACCATCTGAGTTTTCCTTTGTAAGTTCAATCCGGTCAAACAATCATCTAAAAAATTCAGACGTTTTTTTGTTGCATCAAGTAAACAAAGATTTATTTCCGGCCGAGCTATCTTTAAGGGAATTCCCGGCAAACCGGCTCCCGTACCGACATCTATTAATTTCAAATCGGAATCCGGCGGTAAAACCGACAACAGGGTCAAACTGTCAAATAAATGTAGTTCGGCAACTGATGGGGGATCGGTAATTGCAGTCAGATTCATCACTTCGTTTTTTTTAAGTAAATCATAAAAATATTGTACGAAAAGCTCTTTTAGTCTGTTGTGAAAAAGTAAACTCACTATAGTCTAAAATGTTTTGAAATTCTCTGCGTAAATTTTCTCTTAGTTGTTCTGCCACTATTTAACTCCGATTTGTTTTTCATTATGTCTCAGAAAGTATTTATCTGTACTGAAATCAATTGACCTGTATTAATATTAATTTTGTCTGCGAGATTGCTCTTCAAGTGCCACTAATAAGACGGAAATATCTGCAGGTGAAACTCCGGAAATACGACCGGCTTGACCCACCGATAGAGGCCTTAAAGCAGTCAATTTTTGTTTTGCTTCTTCTCGCAAGCCTGAAATTGCCATAAAATCCATATTTGCAGGAATTTTGCGTTTTTCCATTCTTTGAAAACGTTCAATTCTTTCCTGCTCAACTTTGATATAACCCTCATATTTGATCTCAACTTCAACACTGAATCTTTCAGCATAATTTAGATCAGGTCTTCCCGGATCAACAGATGCCAAATCTTCATAATTGATTTCCGGTCTGCGTAATAGTTCCGCCAAACTCACATTACCGGTTTTAATTGCACTGTTTTTGTTCGCCAATAGTTCTCTCAACTCTCCGGTATACGGAATTCTTGTTTTATGAAAACGTTCAATCTCGGCATCGACCCGATTTATTTTTGCTTGAAATTCACGATAACGCTCTTCGGAGATCAAGCCGATTTGATATCCTATTTCGGTTAAACGTCGATCCGCATTATCTTGACGTAAAATTAAACGATACTCGGCACGGCCGGTCATCATACGATAAGGTTCATTCGTTCCTTTCGTAACCAAGTCATCAATCAAAACTCCGATATAAGCATCAGAACGTTTTAAAATAACAGGCTCCCGGTCAATAATTGCCCTGGCAGCATTGATTCCGGCAATCAAACCCATTGCCGCAGCTTCTTCATAACCGGAAGATCCGTTGACCTGTCCGGCGAAATATAGTCCTTCAACTGTTTTAGACTCCAAAGATAATTGTAAAGAAGTAGGATCTATCAAATCATATTCAATTGCATATCCTATCCTCATAATTTCAGCTTTTTCCAAACCGGGAATTGTTTTTAACATTTTATGTTGCACATCTTGCGGCATTGAACTGGAAAGTCCGGCAGCATAATATTCATCTGTGCCCAGTCCGGTAGGCTCAAGAAAAACGTGATGCGTTTCATGATGCGGAAATTTTACATACTTATCTTCTAAAGAAGGGCAATAGCGCGGACCTGGTCCTTTGATAACTCCGCTGTAAAGCGGTGAACGATCAATATTATCCATGAAAAGCTCTTGAGTTGCTTTACTGGTCCACGTCATGTAGCAAGGTAATTTAGCTTTCGGTTCCCAATTCGGATCAGCTTCATTTTCAAAACTGAAAGGCAAGGATATTTCATCGTTACCCTGAATATCGCATTGACTATAATCAATTGAACGTCCGTTAATTCTGACCGGAGTACCGGTTTTAAAACGTTTCAGCGGAATTTGCAATTCGCGTAAAGTATCACTCAAACCGTGTGCGGCTGACAAGCCGTCCGGACCGCTATCATAGATTGCATCACCGATAATAACTTTACTGTCTAAAAATGTACCGCTGGCTATAATTACTTTATGTGCCAGATAGTGCATACCGTCTTTAGCTATTGCACCACATATTTTAACTTTTTGGTCCGCCTCAGGAATTTCATATATCAGATCAACAATTTCAGCTTGAATCAAATACAGGTTCGGCTGTTGCTCCAAACGATGTTTTATTTCAGCCTGATAGGCTTTACGGTCAATTTGTGCCCTTGAAGAAATAACGGCCGGACCTTTTGAAGAATTGAGTAAACGGAACTGAATCGTATGCAGATCTGCCGCTTTGCCCATTTCTCCGCCTAAAGCATCTATCTCACGCACCAGCTGACCTTTAGCCGTTCCGCCGATATTGGGATTGCAGGGCAAGTTGGCTATACTTTCCAAAGTCATAGTGAAAAGAGCGGTTTTCATGCCTAATCTCGAAGCGGCAAAAGCTGCTTCTACTCCGGCATGACCGGCTCCTACTACAATTACATCATATTTACCTGCATACCAAATATCCGATTTTAAATCTGATTTTTTCATAAAAAGTTTTACCTTGAATCTCCGTTGATGAGCTAGTCTGTATTAATATTAACCTGATGTTTCACCTTTTCATCAGTTATTTTCCTACACAAAAAGCAGAAAATATGGTTTCAATCAATTCTTCAGATACTTGATCTCCGGTCAACTCCGCCAATTCTTCTGCAGCAGCTTGCAATAAGCCGGAAATTAAATCCAAAGGAATTTCCAGCTCAAAAGCTTGCTCTGCTTGACGAACTTGTTCCAGAGTTTTTTGTAAGATGCGATGATGACGCAAATGAGTAATCATAATTGAATCACCTTCCGAATCTCCCAGACTTTCAAAGAAATATAAAATATATTTTTTTATAGATTCAGCATTTTGATCTTTGAATTTAGAAAAATCCAAAATATCTAATTTATGATCTAAAGTAGAAACATGCTGATTAAGCCAAGCAGATAGTTTTTGATGATCCGGTAAATCTTGTTTGCCGGCAATCAAGACAATTTTTTTGTTTTGCTCAAGTAAACTCTTAATTTCTTTCAAATCTTCAAACCACAACTCTTCGTTTTCCGGCGAAAAAATGTAAATAATCAAATCTGATTTTTCAATTGCCTGATATGCACGTTCAATACCTTCTTTTTCAACAATATCATCAGTAGCTCTCAAACCTGCCGTATCGGTAATCACAACTGATAAACCTTGCAAAACAATTTGTGCCTCAATAATATCCCGGGTTGTGCCGGGAATTGCTGTTACAATCGCTTTTTCTTCGCCTACGATCAGATTGAGCAATGAAGATTTACCTACATTCGGACGGCCGGCAATTACAACATGCAGGCCTTCACGTACAATTCTGCCTTGGGTAAAACTGGCAACAGCACTATTTAAAGTCCGATCGACTTGATTGAGTGCAGATAAAATATCCGCTCTTTGTTCAGGTGTATCTTCATTTTCCGGAAATTCAATAATCATCTCGATTTGAGCCATAATCTGATACAGATTTTTTCGCACATCCTGAATTTCCTTTGCAAGCATACCACGCAATTGTTGTAATGCAACTTGATTTTGACGGCTTGATTCCGCTGAAATCATGTCCATTACACCTTCTGCCTCGGTCAAATCTAATTTTCCGTTGATAAATGCACGTCGTGAGAATTCACCGGGTCCGGCGGGCACAGCCCCGAGAGCAAAAACACTCTCCAAGATGGCTTGTTTAACATAGTGACCGCCGTGGCAGGAAATTTCATAGAGATCCTCACCGGTATATGAGTTTGGTGCAGCAAAATAAGTGAGAACTACTTGATCAATAATATTACATTGTTCAGAATCATACCAATAACCTACACCAACTGTATAAGGTTTCATTTCCAAAGCAGTTTTAAATCGTTTGCTCAGGGGTTTAAAAAGGTGATCGCAAATTCGACCTGATTCCTTTCCGCTCAGCCTGATTACAGCAAGACCGCTGACTCCTGCAGGTGTAGAAACAGCGGCTATTGTGGCCGCTGTTGTTTGAGTTTTGTTATTCAAATTATTCATTGATCGTTTTTACTATTCTCAGTTTGCTTATTCGTTATCATCAGGAGCGATTACTACACAACGTTCCGGCTCTTTTCCTTCACTATATGTTTTAACACCTTGATAATCTTGTAAAGCAATATGTACTTGTCTGCGCTCAGCCGGTGACATCGGCTTCAAAGTAAATCTTTTGCCTGTACGCAAAACACGATCTGCAGAACGTCTGGCATTGTGTGCCATGTTTTTAATTCTGCGTTCACGATAACCACCGATATCCAAGGAAACTCTGGTATATTCTTCACGATTTTTATTAACAGCTAAAATCGTCAAATATTGTAAAGCGTCAAGCGTTTCTCCTCTGCGACCGATTGCTCCGCCTACATTCTCGCCAACAATATTCAGATGTAAAGTACCTTCTTCGTCAAAATAAGATGACATTTTGCCGTGAATACCGAGATTTTGCATAATTGAAGCAATAAATTTCACCGCAGATTGCTCAATCTCTTCTTGTTCTTCTATGGTCATTTCAACAACTTCGGTTGTTTCATCATCCACAAATTCATCTTCAATCATTGAATCAACTTCCGATGATTCTGTTTCTTCAATTGCGGAAATACGTACGATTGCATCTTTGCGGCCAAAACCGAATAATCCGCCACTGTCTCCTTCATCTAAAATTTCAATTTTCGCATCCGCTTCCGAGATGCCAAGTTCTGCTATTCCTTTTTTTATCGCATCTTCAACAGTGCGTGCAGAAACTTCTATTGCTTGTGTCATCTTGAACTTCTCCTTTTATTGTAACTCTGATTGTTCTTTTCCATAGCAAGTCTGAAAGGTTTGGTATAAAAACAGTAAATAAATAATGATTGGGCTATACCCATAATGCTATTAATAACCCAGTAAATCCCCATTGCCGATGGCAAGGTAAACATCGTCCAAATCATGATCACGATCATAAAGATATTCATGCCCTTCATCATTCCCGGATTGGAATTATCTTTCGGAGTTTGGGCTGCTCTCGCAGGATTCTGTTTTGCACGTTCAATTTCAGCTTTATCGACGATCTTGACTTGTGATGTTTTACGAGTTAAAGCCATCTGAATAATCATAGCGATGATTGTGAGTATCGGTAAAATCAATAGCGGTAAATACACTGGCCAATCACTGCCGAAAATCTGAGCCGGTTTCCATGATGGTGTCATGCCGAGATTTATACCGAAAAAATCCAAACTAATCAATTGATTAACTTTGAGGTAGCCTTTATCAACGACATCTCCCAAAGCTCCGGCGTTGTTTTGCAGAACAGATAGAATCGGAATGTCCGAACGCTGCATCATTTTCGCGGCAGTTTCACTGACTAAATTATTATTAGTTATATATTCACCGATTTTCGCAATGTTCTCAAGACTTACGCCACCGATATAATGTAATGGTTGTTGAAATATTCTGAAAACCGGCAAGATGAAAAGCAATCTCAAAATTGAAGGCAAACAACCTCCGGCAAGTGAAACACCATTTTGCTTAAATAATTCGGCTTGCAGTTGTTGCTGCATTTGAGGATCATCAGGGTACAAGCGTTTAATTTCATTAATCTCATCTTGCAAACCTTGTTGCTTCAGCATACTCTTTTGAGATTTAACTGAGAACGGAATTAAGATAACATTTAATAAAATAGTAAAAACTATGATTACTAAACCATAGTTTTCTAACCAGGCATACAAATTCCGGAGAATCCAACCGAATAAATTATACAGCGGATCCATAATCCCCATCATAACAGGTAGAGTTGGCATTAACATACTCCTTTAAGTATCACTATTTTTATTTTTTTCTGGTCGGAACAGGATCATATCCTCCCCGACTAAACGGATTACATCTCAGTATACGCCAAATCGATAGAAATATTCCTCTGATAAATCCCCAAGTTTGAATTGCTTCTATTGCATATTGTGAGCAAGTTGGAGAATATCTGCAACGCGGCGGCATATTAGGAGAAATACTTCTCTGGTATAATCTTATTAATTTTATTGCCCATTTTCCCAACATAGTTCAGGTTCACTTATTAAACATATGCAGAATTCGGACAAAATATCTTGGCTTCTCTGATCATTCTGTTCCAAGCAAGCAGTAAATTGTGATAATTAGTATCTTGCGGCAAAAATCTGCCAACAATAACTAAGTCATACCCCGGACATATTTCAAGCTCGGTTGCCCTATATATTTCACGCAACCAACGTTTAACTTGATTTCGTTTCACACTTCCTTTAACTTGTTTGGAAACAGTTATTCCTAACATCAAACGGTTATCATTACGTGGTCTGACATAGAGAGTAAGATGTTTTGTATTATAATATGTTCCTTTACGAAACACACGATTAAATTCATAATTCATCTTCAGCATCTCTGTTCGTTTCATGCTGACCACCTTAACATCGGATCACTTTAATTCTGAAATATTATTCAAGTACATAAATATGAAGAAAGCCTCACATAGTAAGGTATTATGCGGAGAGCTTTCTTCTGCCTTTGGCACGTCTGCTTTTGAGTACTCTTCTGCCGCCGGAAGTGCTCATGCGTTTACGGAAACCATGAACACGTTTACGTTTGCGTTTTTTGGGCTGATATGTTCTTTTTGGCATTTGTAATCACCTCCCAAAGTCTTGTTCGTTCAGCTTTAAGATTATACAAGCTGGCTACATGCAAGTCAAATATAACAATTGACAGTTTTCAAGAATTTTTATATCTTATTTTCGAAATCTGCTGAATATTAATTATACAAAAATCAAATTTCAATTCTGCTGATTTCTTTAATATCCAAGATGATCTCTTTTTCGATTCTCTGATTATCTTTTTTTACATCAGCTGCCGTTTTAACTAGTTTCACCGGAATATTACTTTGCAGATTTCTTTTGTTTTTATTTTTTTTCTGTTGAGTCTTAAATGTTTGTCGCTTATCTGATTGTGTTTTGTCTGATATTATTACTGTTTGCTGAACACCGACTGTTTTTCTTGCGGGTTGACTGTTATCTGTTTTCGGCGTTTGACCTCCGGTATTTTGTTTGGCAATCTGTTTTTTATTGATCACATTACGCTTTCTTTGTGATCTTCGATTTCTGTTTTGCCGATTTCGTTTTACTTGATTCCTCTTTTTCGGTTCGGCTTCCGAACCGAACGTATATTGCTTAACTTCAGTTACAGGTGTTGCTGTAACACTATACTCTTTTTTTCTTTCTTGATTACTCATAAATATTCCATTCTTATTTGATGTTAAATACTCTTTTCCCATTTGCAGTTGTCTGCTCAGCAATTACCTGCAGATCTTCAGAACGCAATGCAGCAATTTCCTGTCCTATGTAAGGTAAATAAGCAGACTCATTACGCCGGCCGCGCTTAGGTTCCGGTGTCAGATAAGGAGCATCGGTTTCCAACAATAATTTGTCCAAGGGAATTCTCCGGGCAATGTCTTTCGGACGTTTAGCGTTCTTATAAGTTACAGGACCGTCCAATCCAATTACAAAACCTAAAGCCATTATCAATTGTGCACTCTCCCAGCTGCCGGAAAAACAATGTGCTACACCGGCTTCTTTTTGCAAAAAGCCCTGTTCATATGCCCGGCGCAAAATCTCATAACTGTCTTGAAAAGCTTCTCTTTCATGAATAATAACCGGCAACTGCAATTCATAAGCTAATAATAATTGTTCACGAAATACTTGCTTCTGAACATTACGGGGTGAGAGATCACGATAATAATCTAATCCCATTTCACCTACAGCAACGATCGGATTTGCTCTGCCCGCTTTTTTGGCCTGAATTTCTGTTTTCTGATAAAGTTTTTTCAGTTTCTGAGCGGAATTTGCATTCCATCTTTTTGCATCATGCGGATGAAAACCCATTGAGCAGTATACATTTTCGTTTTGCAATGCAATTTCTGCCGCCTCTCTTGAGTCTTCCAAATAAGAAGTTGACAGCAAAATATATTTAACACCTGCTTCTTTTGCTCTTTGGAACGTTTGAACACGATCTTCGGTAAAAGATCTGTCCTGTAAATGACAATGTGTATCAAACCACGTTAGCTTTGACATTTTTAACACCTGCCTCAATAGCTGACATCAGCAAAATTTTATCCTTACATCGATTCATTTGCCAACTTGGCATCAAGATCGGCGGACAATTTCCTGAATTTCTCCATGCTTTCCGCTTCATCAATTCGCGGGAACAAAACATCAATTTTTTCAGTTTTAATTCCGCGCGGATATTGTGCGGCTTTTCCTGCCATATCCCAAGTAATATTGCAATCATTACCATATTGTAAACCACACCCTAAACCTGCAAACATTTTATCTGCAGTTTGCGGCATGAAAGGTGCAATCATGATCGCAACACGTTGCAGAGTATCAGCCAAAGTATAAAGAACCTCAGCCAAACGAGCTCGCTTGGTTTCATCTTTTGCCAGAACCCAAGGCATTGTTTGATCAATATACTTATTACAACGTCCAATCAGCTCCCAAATCGCAGTTAAGGCATCGGATAAAAACAATTTGGAAAAACTATCAGCAACATTTTTGTGTACCCGGTCTGCCAAGTCTCTGATTTCCTGATCCAGCGGATCAGCTTCACCTGTTTCGGGCAAACCTTCAGGAAAATATTTAAGAATCATGCTTATTGTTCGTGACAATAAATTACCCAGATCGTTCGCCAAGTCACTGTTGATTCTTAAGATCAAAGCTTCATTGGAAAAATTACCGTCAGCACCGAAAGTAATTTCGCGTAATAAGAAATAACGAATTGCATCAACTCCGTATAATTCACTTAACACAACCGGATCAACAATATAACGTTCCTCACTGTCGCTTAATTTTGATTTGGAAAGCTTGCCGCCCTTCATTAAAAGCCACCCATGTCCAAAAACTTGTTTCGGAAGTTCGACACCTAATGCCAACAAAATAATCGGCCAAATAATTGTATGAAATCTGACAATATCTTTGCCGACCAAATGAATATCCGCCGGCCAGAATTTATTCATGTTATCCGGATTATCCGGATAACCCATTGCGGTAATGTAATTACATACCGCATCAAACCAGACATAAATTACATGTTTATCATTAAACGGAACAGGTACACCCCAATCAAAAGATGTTCTTGAGACAGCAAGATCCTCAAGGCCCGGCTTCAAGAAGTTATTGACCATTTCTTTTGCTCTGGTTGCCGGTTGGATAAAATCAGGATGTGATTCGATATGGGCCAAGAGTTGATCTTGATATTTTGACATTTTAAAGAAATATGATTCTTCTTTCATCTTATGAACTTCACGCCCGCAATCCGGACATTTACCTTCAACTAATTGAGAATCAGTCCAAAAAGATTCACAAGGTGTACAATAATTACCTTCATATTCATCTAAATATATATCGCCCTGTTCATATAATTGGGTGAAGATTTTTTGTACAGCTTTAACATGATGTTCATCTGTTGTGCGGATGAACTCATCATATGAAATATTCAAGAGTTTCCATAAGTCTTTTATTCCTACAACCATCCGGTCTACATATTCTTGGGGTTTAAGACCATTATCCTCAGCAGCTTGCTGCAATTTTTGACCGTGTTCATCGGTTCCGGTCAAAAACATCACTTCTGAGCCGCACAGCCTGTGATAACGGGCAATGGCATCAGCAGCTACCGTAGTATACGAGTTGCCGATAGTCAGACGTCCACTCGGATAATAAATGGGTGTAGTAATATAAAATGTTTGTTTAGTCACAATGACCTCCTCATTAGTAAGCTTTATTCACAGCGAATAGGAACAAATGTTGATAAATAAGAGTTGTCATTCGAGCTCCTCTTCATATCAGCTTCAATCACAATACTATATTATATGATATTTTCAGCCTTTCCTGCAATTAACAACATTTCACGTAAAACTTTACAGGCTGCTGCAGAAGAAATTCCGGTAAGATCTTCAGGAGGGCATAATTCAACAATATCAAAACCGACAATATTCAAGTTCTTTAAGTGTAGAAGATTCCGGAGCAATTCCTTAAAAGTTATTCCACCCGGTTCAGGAGTTCCGGTTCCCGGGAAAAATGCAGGATCTAAAACATCAAGATCAATGGTCACATAAACCGGCTTGTCACCAATTGTACTTTTCAATTCTTGCATTTGATCCAAATCAAAAGCATAAAAGTTCAAATTTGCCGCAGCAAATTCAAATTCTTCACGCAATCCGGATCGGACTCCGAAAGAATGAATCGCTTTTGGCTCTAAAAGATTACAACAATGGCGAATTACTGTAGCATGTGACAATTTTTCTCCCAGATATTCTTCTCGCAAATCAGTATGGGCATCAAGATGAATTAAATTCAAATCAGGAAATACTTCACAGACAGCCTTAACGGCACCCAATGTCAGTAAATGTTCGCCACCAAGCATTACCGGTATTTTGTCAGCATCCAATATATTTCTTGTTTGAATATAAATATCCTCTAAAACTCTCCTGGCATTGCCGAAAGCTAATTCTAAATCTCCTATATCTGCTACTTTCAACTCTGAAAGATCAACTTCTTGATAAGGACTGTATGTTTCCAAATTAATTGAGTCCAGCCGCATCACAGCAGGGGCAAAGCGTGTTCCGGGTCTGTTCGAAGTTGTACTGTCAAAAGGTGCACCGAATATTACAATTTCAGCTTGTTCCATACTATACGCATATCCGAAAAATGTTGCATGATTCGTTAACATATTCTCTCCGTTAATTATTGTATTTTAGTTTCTTGTTAATTGATCAACTCTTTATCAATAAGGTTATCTGCGCTTGATATTTTGTTTTTTGCCAATTAATTCCAGCACATAATTAGGCAAAGCAAAACTCCCGCAATGTAAAGCTAAATTATAATAATATGTATCAAGACCCAGCTTCGACCATCTCTCAGCTTGTAAATTATCCAGTGGATCATATTCTTTTGAAAGAAAACCGAATAACCAATGACCTGACGGGTAAGTCGGAATATGTGCCTGGAATAATTTATCAATCGGAAAAATCTTGCTGGTTTTTTCAAATGTTGATTTAACTTCTCGAGCATCTGATCTGTAATAAGGACTTTCATGTTGATTTACTAACAAACCGTCCGCACGCAAAATTTCGAAACAATTTCCGTAAAATTCTCGAGTAAATAAGCTTTCTCCCGGTCCAAACGGATCAGTTGAATCTACAATTATTAAATCATATTTTTTCTTAGTTGTTCTGACGTATTTCAAACCGTCAGCAATCACCAACGTAAAACGCGAATCCAGAAAGTCTCCCGCTATTTCGGGCAAAAAACGTTGTGCTACTTCCGGAACCACCGAGTCTATTTCGACCATATCGATACTTTTGATACCGGGATAACGTTGTAATTCTCGTAATGCACCGCCGTCACCGCCACCGATAATTAACACATCTTCCGCATCCATATGAACAGCCATTGCTACATGAACAATCATCTCATGATAGATTTTTTCGTCTTTTTCGGTCAGCATAATTCGTTCATCCATGACGAGTACTCTGCCGAAATCTTTAGTCTGATAAATATCAATTTGTTGAAAATCACTTTCGGTTGAGTATAGCTGTTTTACTTTAAACGCAAAATAGACATCCTTTGTATGATTTTCGGTAAACCACATAGTCATAAAATCCTCCCTGAAATCTCAGGCTGCAGTTAATCAATTACGTTGAGCTTTTCTGTTGCAAGATCTTCGGCACCTGTCATTGAGCTGCCTTTTTCTTTAGCATAATCAATATATTCGAGTACTTCCGCAGTTATCTCTTCACCCGGTGCTAAAATCGGAATTCCGGGCGGATAGCACATAACAAACTCAGTACAAACTTTGCCGATAGTCTGATCTAAAGGAATTTGTTTCGACTTTGCGTAAAAAGCCTCTGCAGGAGACATCACAACCTTCGGCTGATTATATTCATTAACTGCAATTTGATCCGCTTTTTTACCATAACGTCTTTTTATATCGGATAATGCACCGAGAAGTCTTTCTATTGCCACCGGTCGATCACCGATCGAGAGAATTGCCAAAACATTCCCTAAATCACCGAATTCAATTTGAATTTGATATTCATCACGCAAGATATCATAGACTTCAATTCCCGCCAAACCTATATCCCGAGTATGAATCGACAGTTTGGTCTGATCAAAATCAAAAAATGCATCATGATCAATTTCAGCTTTGCCGAAAGCATAAAAACCGCCTATATTATTGATTTCTTTTCTGGCGTAATTCGCATATTCCAATACTCTTTGATAAATATTCTCTCCTTGAAGGGCAAGATACTTCCTTGTAATGTCAAGCGATGATAATAAGAGATAAGAGGAACTTGTGGTCAGCGTTAAATTGATAATCTGTCTCAAATAACCTTGTTCCTCAGCCATCCCCGGTCCGCTCAATAAAATAGAGCTCTGAGTTAATGATCCTCCTGTCTTATGGGTACTGATCGCAGCCAGGTCCGCTCCTGCAGCCATCGCGGAAATCGGGCCTTTCCTTTCAAAATAAAAGTGCGTTCCGTGAGCTTCATCTACCAATACTTTCATACCGGCTTGATGTGCCAACTCAACAATCGCTTTCAGATTGGGACAAATTCCGTAATATGTCGGATTATTAACCAGGATCGCCTTAGCCTCGGGATTTTCCCGAATCGCTTTTTCAATATTTTCGATTGACATTCCCAAAGGAATACCTAATCTTTCATTAACTCCGGGATCGACATAAACCGGTATTGCCCGTGACAAGATCAAAGCATTTATTGCCGAACGATGCACATTACGCGGCATAATGATTTTCTCACCAGGATTTACCGTAGCTAATACCATGGCTTGAACTGCGGAAGTAGTTCCGTTAGTCATAAAAAATGCCGAATAAGCCCCGAATGCATCAGCAGCCAATTCCTGAGCTTCTTTAATTACTCCGACCGGATGAATAAGATTATCGAGCATTTTCATTGAATTGACATCAACCGACATCGCATATTTGCCTAAAAACTCAGTCAGCTCGGGATTGCCTCTGCCCTGCTTATGCCCCGGCACATCAAATGAAACCATTCTCTGCTTGCGATACTCTAACAAAGCATCATACAAAGGTGTTTCTTCTTGATTTAATTTATATTCTCTGATCATTAATATTCATTCCACTATAACTTTATAAATTCAAACTGCATTCAGCCGCTTGGCACCAAGTTAAAAAATCTAACCGTAGATGTTCATTCCACTATAGATTTCAATCATTTCCTTTAGCAAAGACTTATATATCGATTCTTTTTTTGTTGCGGATAAATTTTCATAATTTTTATTAAATAAATAATGCGGTAAATCGATGTCTTTAATTTTCATCTTAGTATGAAATATATTCGCCTGATATACATTAATATCGGTAGCATCATAAGCTTCCAAAGTCTGATCGCTGATATAATCTTGAATTGAGGTAATACTGTGATCTATAAAAATTTTCTGACCGTCTTTATCACGCGTAAAACCTCTGACTCGATAATCTAAAGTCATAATATCAGATTCAAATTGCGAAATTAAAAAATCTAAAGTATTAAGCGGCGATACTTTACCGCAAGTTGCAACATCAATATCCACTCTGAAAGTAGAGACATTTTTGTTCGGATGACTTTCAGGAAAAGTATGTACCGTCAGATGACTTTTATCTAAATGAGCATGAATTAAATTTTGACCGTCAACAAATCCCAAATTATTCGAACTGTCAATCAAATCATGATCCAATTTATCATCTGCAATCAAAACATTCACAGATGCACCTAAAGGATCATAATCCTGCTTTGAAATATTCAAAACATGGGCTCCGATCATTTCAGTTACTTTTAACAAGATTGAAGTCAGGCGTTCGGAATTATATTGTTCATCTATATAAGCTGTATAATCCTCTTTTTCCTGTTTGGTAGCGGCATAACATACATCATAAATATTAAAGCTCAGGCTTTTTGTAAGATTATTAAAACCATACAACGTAATTTTTTCGCTCAATAATTTTACCCCCAACTAAATTTATGTAATAGTTTATCACCTTTATTATGTTTCTTGAACATATCTCGATTGTCGTTTCAACTCCATAATCGGATCCATCACAAAATCTCTTTCCCGAAAATATGGATGTGGAATTATTAAATCGGGATGATTGATTTCCAAATCACCGAAAAAGATAATATCAATATCAATCAAACGCGGTCCCCATTTTTCAATTCGGTTTCTGCCCATTTTATTCTCAATATTCTGGCAAGCTCCTAATAGTTCAAACGGTGAGCCTTCGTAAATAAATTCCGTCGCGGCATTGACGAAATCCGGCTGATCTGTTTTGCCCCATGGTTTTGTCGCTATATAACTTGAACATCTGAAATGACTGATTCCCGGAATTTGCTGTAAAAACTCCACCGCATCATCCAGTTGTTTAACCGGATCATTCAAATTACTGCCTAAACTTAAATAAACCAGATTATAACGTTTTCTTTGCTGTCTGACTGCCATATAAGCAAAATCTCCTTCAATCGGAGCTTGCGGCTTCTTCAACGTCAGATCCACACTCAGAATTCTTGAATCGAATTCTAAAATTTCTTTAATAATTTCCGCACAGGCAAATTCCAGCAAGTCAACTTTTGATTTGCTAAAATAATTTTTCAATAATTGAAAAATTTCTCCATAATTAATTGTTTTTTCCAGATCATCCTGCTCTGCAGCTTCTATATAGCCCAAATCCAGAATCAGATCAACAATGAATAATTGACCTTGTTCTTTTTCAAAATCAAATACACCGATATGCGATTTAAATTGAAGATCTTTGAGAATAATTTGGTGCATAAATTCACCTCCAAAATTTGTGTTTTAACCCTGAAACTTGATTACTCAATTTCGAATTTGTTGCAAATTTTCCTGATTTATATTCTTGAATTTGTCGGGCAGCAAAGGTTCCATTCATCGTAAATCCACATAAATTCAGATATTCATTCGAGATATATAAATCGTTAATAACGTACTTTTTAACTATATGAGAAGCTAAATTCTTAGTCAATAGATTCAGGCTATGTAATTCCCCGGAAAATTTATTAATTTCTTGTAATATTTCTGATCCGACAGAAGCAGCATGATCACAACCAAAATATGCTAAATGCAAATCAACTAAAACAGGCAGAACATGGCACTTACAGAGTATAATTGTTTTTATGCCGGAGAGAATTACCAATTCTTGTTTTTCAGAATTATGACATTCAAAAACTCTCTGTTCTTTATATCCGCAAATCAAATTATTTGACGGTTTTAACAGAGTCATCTGCATATGCTTTTGTACAGTTTGTAATGTATCCGCCCGAAGCGTGCTTTGCAGTGTAGAATATGAATGATTTTGCACTGTTTCTTCTTCGATGTTTGCTTTATCGTTTGTGTTATGTGACGTCTTTTCCGACAATTCTTTATTCAGTTGTTTTTCAGTATTTTTCAAATTATCATTTGAGCATTTTGATTTTATCCGAATACCTTCACCTCTTAAACCGGATTCTATCCTTAACTTAATTTGCAGATCCAGTTTGCGTAATAATTTATTCCTATTTCGAGCATTAAGATTCTCAATCGGTGTTTTACTCAATAAGCTGAGCCAAATCAAAGCTAAGGCATATTCATGGTGCAGCCGGGTAAATTGTCCCGTTCTGCATTCTGCAGAGCAATAAATCGGAGAAAGACCCAGCTGATTAAAACCGGTGTATGATACTTGATTAATCTTATTCACAACAACATGCTCAAAGTCTATTAAGCTGACCCGTCCGTCTGAATCGATAATTATATGTTGGGGTTTCATATCAAGAAAAAACCAATGCATTCCCGTAATCACATGTAATCGATCAATTAAAGCCAGCACAGCAAAAATTGCTTGATTTATTTGTTCATTAGACAAATTCGCTTCAGTTATATGTTCACCCGCAAGCCAGGAGAAAATCAGATAGGTTTCTTCCTCATATTCAGTCTCTCCCCAAATATGCGGTATTCCCTGCATCTGAATTTCGTAAAGATAGCGGATTACTTGTCGATCGGAAAATTCTTGTTTCGGCTTCAAAACAACTCTGGTACCATCTTGTTCCAAATAGCCATATGCAGAATTACGACCGATTTTTTCAATTGCATAAACTTCAAGTTGCGGTAAGTTCACTTTTTTCTCCTGTTTTTACCTTAATTTTATCTCACCGCTTATCCGGTTTTGATAATGTTTTTGGTAAACAATAACAAAAACTGTATTTTCACTATTATTAATTCATTTGTCTTAATAAAGAGAAGCAATCTCAGAACACAATTGTTCAAGTTTACAGCTTATACATCAAATACTTTAAATTTAACAAAGTTTGTATATCATAGGATAGGCTATAAAGGATAGGCTATAAAAAAAGATAACCGAGAGGAAATAGCAGATTTTATGAAATGGACTGAAAGAAAATTCAAACTGATTGCCTGTGATGTTGACGGAACTTTAGTTCCTGAAGGTGAAAACGAGCTTGATCCTCGTTTTTTTGAAATATTCCGTTTAATGCAGGAAAAAGGAATCCTATTCAGCTTTGTCTCCGGCAGGCAATATCGTGATTTAACTTCTCTTGCTCCTGACTCAAATCAGGAAATTATTTTTGTTGCCGCAAACGGCAGTGTAGTTATCGAAAAGGATGAAATAATAACGGAAATTCCGTTAACCAACCCCGATCCGCTACTAATCTGTCACGATATTAATCAATTTGATGATACCGATTATTTTGTTTCAACTGTCAATAATTTTTATGCTAATCCACGTGACCAAGAAACTCGGGACTGGATGTCTGAGGTCCCAGGCTCTATATTTATTGATAAGATCGAAGATCTCGAAAATATTAAAGATTCAATTGTTAAGGTCTCTCTGCAATCCAATCACGAAAACGGAGCTGATGAATATTTACATTGTTTCAAAGAAAAGTGGGGACATCTTTGCCAAGTCGAAAGATCGGGTTATGGCTGGGTTGATTTCACCAACAGTGACAAAGGTGCTGCTTTAAGCAAATTATCCGCTTTGAAAAATTTTGACATGGATGATGTTATGGCTTTCGGTGATAATTCTAATGATCAAACAATGCTGAGACTTGCCGGTTTTTCTGCCGCGATGGCAGATTCAGCTCCGGAAGTTCAAGCTGATGCCGATATCGTAGTTGAAGATCTTTATCAATATTTATTGGATTATCTGAATAATTAAGTTTATCAAAAGTAACAACGTTACAACTTATGCTGTTTGTTCGTCTTTTTTATAAATATATTTCGGTTTTTTCCCTTTTAAAACCGTATCTTCTTCGATAATAACTTTTTTAATATTACCTTTTGAGGGAACTTCGTACATTATATCAAGCATCATCGTTTCCATAACCGAACGCAGGCCGCGGGCACCTGTTTTCAGTTCAAGTGCTTTATCGGCGATAGCTTCAATCGCTTTTTCGGTAAATTCCAAACTTACACCATCATAATGCAATAGCTTTTGATATTGTTTAAGGAGAGCATTCCGCGGTTCTTGGAGAATTTTGATCAATGCTATTTTATCCAAACCTTCAAGTGTCACAATTACCGGAACACGACCGACAAATTCCGGAATCAGGCCAAACCGCAAGAGATCTTCCGGCATTACATGAGACAAAATTTCTCCGGATTCTTTAGCTTCATGACCTTCTATATTCGCACCGAAACCAATCGATTTTCTGCCGATTCGATCCATAACTGTTTTTTCTAAACCGGCAAAAGCTCCACCCAAAATAAATAAAATATTGGTTGTATCTATTTGTATAAAATCCTGATGCGGATGCTTGCGACCACCTTGGGGAGGAACATTGGCTATGGTACTTTCAATTATTTTGAGCAGAGATTGTTGAACTCCTTCACCGCTGACATCTCGGGTAATTGAGGGATTATCCGAGCGACGGGTAATTTTATCGATTTCATCGATGTAAATGATACCTTGTTCAGCTTCTTCAA
Source organism: Clostridiaceae bacterium (assembly GCA_012838795.1). Lineage (GTDB taxonomy): Bacteria > Bacillota > Clostridia > Saccharofermentanales > DTU023 > UBA5436. The sequence continues at coordinate 27,553 of DUOO01000020.1, forward strand.
TGTCATAGTCCGCATTCTGAATTAAACGCAGCAGAATATTCTCAACATCTTCGCCGACATAACCGGCTTCAGTAAGAGCCGTTGCATCCGAGATAGCAAAAGGCACATCAAGAATTCTGGCTAAAGTTTGCGCCAACAGGGTTTTCCCGCTGCCGGTAGGTCCCAACATTAAAATATTGCTTTTAGATAGTTCAACATCATCATCCGGATCGATATCTAAAGGTCTGAAAACTCTCTTATAATGATTGTAAACTGAAACAGCCAAGGTCTTTTTTGCTAATTCTTGTCCGATTACGTATTTATCCAATTCAGCTTTAATTTCAGCCGGACTCAACAATACTTTTTCTTTAGAATCAGCATGTTCAGATTGATCAGGAAAGAAGATTTCTTCTTCCAGTACTTCATCACATACTCTGACACATTCATTACAGATAAAAACACCGGGTCCCGCAAATAATCTGCTGACTTGTGATTGGTCTTTACCACAAAAAGAACATCTTAACGGAGGAAGATGCTCTCCGAATTTCGAGTCACTATTAAATTTATCATCGAAATCAGACATTTTTTCTAAACCCTACTCTCCATAACATGGTCAACTATCCCGTATTCAACAGCTTCTTGTGCATCAAGCCATCTGTCTCGATCGGTATCCGTCTCAATGATTTCAAGCGGCTGACCGGTTCGCTCAGCTAAGATTTGATTAAGACGATTTCTGGTCTTAATAATGTGTTCAGCTGTAATTTCAATATCTGAAGCTTGACCTTGTACACCACCTGACGGTTGATGAATCATCACTTCGGCATTCGGTAAAATGAATCTTTTTCCTTTGGTACCTGCAGATAACAGTACGGCACCCATACTTGCCGCCATCCCCATACAAATTGTCTGAACATCACATTTAATATACTGAATTGTATCATAAACCATTAATCCGGAAGAAACTTCGCCGCCGGGACTGTTAATATAAAATTGTATATCCTTGCTCGGATCTTCAGCTTCTAAAAACAATAATTGTGCCATAATCAAACTGGCTGAAGCATGATCTACCTGATTGCTCAAAATAATAATTCTTTCTTTCAACAATCTGGAAAAAATATCGTAAGAGCGCTCACCGCGATTGGTTTGTTCGATTACCATCGGTACTAAGTTATTTTGCATTTCTTTTTGGTTCCTTTCTTGATTGCAAATTTACAATCATTCAACTCTTTTTTGAACCTCTTCTACATCATTTTTTTGTTATTATACTTATTTGGTATCTTCTTCATTATCGGTATTTTCCGCATTGTCAGTTTCATCATCTGAATCAACTTCTACATCAGATTCGTGATCATGGCCATGGTCGTGTCCGCAACCGCAGTCCGGACCGTGTTCATGGACATGTTCATCAATTTCCGGTTCCGGTTCAACGTCTGTTGCTTCTGCATGCTCTGTAATAAAATTCATTGCAATTTCTTTTTTCAGATCGGAATCCAGCATTTCACGTCCAACATCAGAATCAAAGTTCTTTTTAAGATCTTCAAATTGCATTCCATACATATCTGCAATTTTTTGTATCTGCTCATCACGTGCTTCATCCGTAATTTCAAGATTTTCCGTCTCATAAATCGCATCAAGAACTAAGCCGGTTTTAACCTTTTGTTCAGCGGGACCATGTAATTGAGCCATGACAGACTGTTTTTCCAGACCCAACATTTGCAGATACTGCTCCATACTGAAACCTTGCATTTGCATTTGACGTGCTTGATCTTCATACATACGATTCATTTCTTCATGAATCACAACATGTGGTATATCAATTTCAGCATTTTTCACGACTTCATTAATTGCATTGCCTTTGAAAGCTTCATTCGCATGTTTTTCACTTGATTCAGTCAAACGTTTTCTGATGCTGTCACGATACTCTTCAACAGTATCACAGTCTTCGGTTACATCTTTGACAAAATCATCATCTAATTCAGGCAATTCTCGCACTTTAATCTCATGAAGTTTGATTGCAAAAACAACGTCTTGACCGGCTAAATCTTCAGAATGGTATTCTTCAGGGAAAGTTAAGTCAATATCAAATTCATCACCGATCTCATGACCGATTAATTTTTCTTCAAAACCGGGAATGAAAGATTTACTTCCAATAACCAGTTCATGATTTTCTGCTTGGCCGCCTTCGAATAATTCACCGTCTTTCGAACCGGAATAGTCAATTATTACCGTATCACCGTCTTCTACCGCACGATCCGTTACAGGTACCAAACGAGAAACTTGCTCTCTGGCTCGTTCAATTTCTTTGTCGATCAAATCCTCATCAACCGTTGCATCAGGCTTATAAGCTACTACGCCTTTGTAATCACCCAATTTCACTTCCGGTCTGATCGCAAAAATGCAATTGAAAGTCATACCCTTATCTGAACCGATCTCTTCAATTTGCATGTCAGGTTGCGAAAAAGGCTCTATATCAAGTTCTGCTAAAGCTTTATCATAAGCAGGCTGAATTGCAATATCAATTGCATCATCATAAAGAATTCCTTCACCATAGTAATTGGTGACTAATTTCATCGGCGCTTTCCCCTTGCGGAATCCCGGAATAGTAAATCTTTTCGCATTTTTTCTAAAAGCTTGTTCTAACGCACTCTTAAAATCATCTTGCGGCACTTCAATCGTTACTTTTACCATGCTGTTATCTAAATGTTCTATTTGTGAAGCCATAAACTTCCTCCTGCTATTTATTAACGTATCCGGATAGATAGTGTGTGTTGTAATTAATCTTTACGGAATTACGTATTATATTATCTTACTTATCCGATAAAAAAGAGTACCATATCACACAAGTTTCTGCAATTGTCATTTCCTTCTTGGCGGTTTGTTCCGCGTTTTGTAAATTTTCTTTATTTCAGTTAAATTATACGGTGTATTTTGGTATGTTTCATTAATCCAATTGTTAAATAATATATATGCATGACTTTTCCAAATAAAAATCGGTTTTTGGTTAGGATCATCATTCGGGAAGTAATTTTTCGGAATTTGAATTTCATCACCCCGTTCCAGATCTCTTATATATTCATTATTAAGAGTATTACGATCATATTCCAAATGACCGAAGACAAAAAGATCGCGCAAATCTTTGGTTGCTACAATATCCGGACCATACTCCGGATGTTTGGTTAAAATATCCAATTCCTCAACTTCAGATAATTTTTCATGCTCTATTCTGGTATGACGTGATTGCGGGACTCGATAAAATTCATCGAACCCTCTCAACAGAGGATTTGTTTTCATTATTTTTTCATATTCAAAAATCCCGAAAAATTTTGCAGGCAAATCTACTTTGTTAATTCCATAGTAATAATGGATGGCATATTGTGCACCCCAGCAAACAAACATGCGGGCATACACATGAGTTTGAGCCCATTCCATAATTTGATCAAGCTCATCAATATAATCCACATCTTCAAATTCCAAATGTTCAACCGGAGCTCCCGTTATGATTAATCCGTCAAAGAAACGATCTTTAACTTCATCTAATGTAACATAATATTTTTGTAAATAACTCATCCTGGTATTGACACTTTCATGAGTTGCCGCATACATAAAATCTACTTCTATCTGTAAGGGAGTATTTCCCAACAAGCGTAAAAGCTGTAATTCAGTCTCTTCTTTTTTCGGCATTAAGTTCAGAATCAGAATTTTAAGCGGACGAATATCTTGAGTTAAGGCACGCGATTTTTCAATCGTATAGACTCTCTCTTCCTCCAGTTTTTTAATTACAGGTAAACCTTCAACAATTTGTATCGGCATGAAACTGTCAACTCCATTTTAGAATTACATATAATATGTTTAATATGGTCTTTAATATAAGCTGTTTAATTTTCTATTAAAACTGCAGCAATGTCAAAACATTTAAAATTTACTTATCAGTTTTTTATTAACATACAAATAAAACAATATTGTTTGCTATTGTTTTAGCTTAAATGCTTGACAGATTAATTTTAATTTCCTACAATTTCAAAGCAATTAAAAGTGCGCCCATAGCTCAATTGGATAGAGCGTCTGACTACGGATCAGAAGGCTAGGGGTTCAAGTCCTCTTGGGCGCGCCATTCAAGAGCGGACTATTTCAAAAAATTAAATTTTGAAATAGTCTTTTTTATAGAAATAATACAATAATTTAATTTTTCAAACGAACTCCATTTTGATAATTTCCTTACGAATACTATTACTATAAACCAAAACAAGAAAAGATTTATTAAATCAAAATAATTAAAAGTTTTTCGAAACGACCCCGATTCTGATAAATCTCTTCCGTAGTCTATCACTATAGACCAAAAACGAAAAACAGGTTTATAAAATCAGAAAATAAGGAGAACAAAAAAATGAATAAAAAACTGAGCGTATTAGCAATCTTTTCACTAATATTGGCACTTTTGCTCACCAGTTGCGGAGGTAAAGCAAAAAACGACACCGAAATGGCTAAGAATAATTCTGAAACAGGTGTTATTGTACTTTCCGTAAATCCGGAAATCGAAATTGAATATGATAAAGACGGTAAAGTAACCAATGTGCGTGGTGCAAACAAAGACGGTTCGGAAATTGTAAAAGAATATGATGATTTTGTAGGTAAAGATTCAACCGTAGTTCTGCAAGAATTAGTTGAAAAACTCAATGATGCCGGATATTTTATTGAGGAAGTTGAAGGATCAGGCAGAACTATCACTTTGGAATTAAAAGAAGGTTCCTTCTTACCAAGTGAAGATTTCATGCTCAAAATCGGAAAAGCCATTGAAGAAAAAGCAAAAGACTTAGACATCGAAGTAGATATTGAAGCTGATAGTAATTATGACGACAAAGACAATAAAAAAGACGATGCTACCGACTATGGTGACAAAAAAGATGATAAAAAAGATGACAGTACCGATTATGACGACAAAAAAGATGATAAAAAAGATGACAGTACCGATTATGACGACAAAAAAGACGACAAAAAGGATGATAAAAAAGACGACAGTACTGACTATGACGACAAAGACAATAAAAAAGACGATGCTACCGACTATGATGACAAAAAAGATGTTACCGACCATGATGACAAAAATTACGATGACTCCGATTATGGAACAACCATAGCTCCGACCACGGCACCTAAAAAAGATGATACGGACTATGACGATACAAATTATGATGACTCCGACTACGGAACAACCAAACCGACAGCAGCTCCGACCAAAGCTCCAACAGCAGCTCCGACCAAAGATGACACCGATTATGATGATGATTCGGATTATACACCGACCACAGCCCCGACGAAGGCTCCGACAAAAGCTCCGACCGCTGCTCCGACCAAAGCTCCAACAGCAGCTCCGACCAAAGATGACACCGATTATGATGATGATTCAGATTATGCACCGACCACAGCCCCGACGAAGGCTCCGACAGTTGCTCCGACAGTTGATGATTCAGATTACGACGACTCTAACTATGATGATTCGGATTACGATGATTCGGATTACGATGATTCAGATTACGATGATTCAGATTACGATGACTAAGTTTTAATTATCACAGGCAAAAAACTAATAGAAAACTTAAAACATGTAAGAACCGGAAAAATTTTCCGGTAAGATAAATATTCCTACTCACACGGTAACTATCGTGTGAGTAGTTGATATTTTGACACCCTTATAACAAAACTTTAAGATAAGTCGTGATTTGTTTCAAAAGAAATGTGGTTTTAAGATGATATTCTCTTTTCAGAAAAATATTTTGAAACGACCCCGGTTTAAATAAACCACTTACGAAGTCTATTACTATAGACCAAAAATACAGGTTTATACATCAAAAATAAAGGAGAACAAAAAATGAATAAAAAACTGAGTGTATTAGCAATCTTTTCACTAATATTGGCACTTTTGCTCACCAGTTGCGGAGGTAAAGCAAAAAACGACACCGAAATGGCTAAGAAAGACTCCGAAACAGGTGTTATTGTACTCTCCGTAAATCCGGAAATCGAAATTGAATATGATAAAGACGGTAAAGTAACCGATGTACGTGGTGCAAACAAAGACGGTTTAGAAATTATAAAAGAATATGATGATTTTATAGGTAAAGATTCAACCGTAGTTCTGCAAGAATTAGTTGAAAAACTCAATGATGCCGGATATTTTATTGAGGAAGTTGAAGGATCAGGCAGAACTATCACTTTGGAATTAAAAGAAGGTTCCTTCCTACCAAGTGAAGATTTCATGCTCAAAATCGGAAAAGCCATTGAAGAAAAAGTAAAAGATTTAGACATCGAAGTAGATATTGAAGCTGATAGTAATTATGACGACAAAGACAATAAAAAAGACGATGCTACCGATTATGATGATAAAAAAGACGATAAAAAAGACAATGCTACCGATTATGATGATAAAAAAGATGATAAAAAAGACGACAGTACCGATTATGACGACAAAAAAGACGATAAAAAAGATGATAAAAAAGACGACACGGATTACGATAACAAAAACTCTATAACAGTTCCCGTAACTACAACCAAAGCTCCGACTACGGCGCCTAAAAAAGATGATACGGACTATGACGATACAAATTATGATGACTCCGACTACGGAACAACCAAAGCTCCGACAGCGGCTACGACAAAAGATGACACTGATTATGATGATGATTCGGATTATACACCGACCGCAGCACCGACAAAGGCTCCGACAAAAGCTCCAACCGCTGCTCCGACAAAGGATGATACCGATTATGACGATGATTCGGATTATACACCAACCGCGGCACCAACCGCGGCACCGACAAAGGCTCCGACAAAAGCTCCGACCGCTGCTCCGACAGTTGATGATTCAGATTACGATGATTCAAACGATGATTCAGACTACGATGACTAATATTTAATATAATCGGTTGTAAATCGGACAGAGAACAAAAACAAGTAAGAACCGGAAACATTTTACCGGAAATATTATTCAGATGATTAAGAAAAAACAAACATTAAAATTACGTAATGAAAAAAAATTCAACATTAATTATGCAGACGGCTTTATATTAAGCCAAACACTTAAAAAATTCTTCCGGTATGATAAAAACTCTGACTCACACGGTAGTTACCGTGTGAGTAGTTTGTATTTTGACAACCCTTATGATAAAGCTTTAATGCAAAATATATCAGGGGTAAATCAACGGGAAAAATTTCGCATTCGCTATTACAATCATGATCTGTCTTTTATTCGCTTAGAACGCAAAATAAAAATCAACGGCAAATGTGCAAAACAATCTGTACGTTTAGATCAAGCCGAAGTTCAACAAATTATCAAAGGAGAAAATAATTTTCTTTTACAAAAAGAGGATGCCTTGGCAATTGAATTTTACTCAAAGTTAAAAGGACAATTATTAAAACCGACAACTATTGTGACATATGACCGGGAGGCATTTATTTGCGATCCGGGCAATGTCCGGATTACTATAGATCGCAACTTAAGGACAACAACCAATACAAAATATTTTTTGCAAACAAATAAACATATCAATATTTCAGACGGACTAGCGGTATTAGAAGTAAAATATGATGAATTTCTGCCGGATTTTGTAAAGATGGCAGTTCACTTAAACAATCGTCCCCTCACAGCCTATTCGAAATATGCTATGTGCAGAAGCTATGATTGAATACTAATAAATAGATATTGTTAAAAATAAAATACAACAAAGACCGGACATAATAACAAATTAGGAGACCATCTTATGAATATGACAATTACTTTTAGAGACGTTTTTAAATCAAGTTTTTTAGAAAATGTTGACGCAATTCCACTAATGGACATGCTGATCGCACTGTTACTCTCATTCGTGATCGGCTTATTTATCTTTTTCATTTATAAAAAAACATATTCCGGTGTTATGTATTCCGCCAGTTTCGGAATCACCTTGATCGCCCTCAGCATGATTACCTCACTCTTGATTTTGGCAGTAACCAGTAATATTGTTTTATCACTCGGTATGGTCGGTGCGCTTTCAATTGTACGTTTCCGAACCGCAATCAAAGAACCATCCGATATTGCTTTTTTGTTCTGGAGTATTGCAGCGGGTATTGTGCTTGCAGCAGGTTTAATCCCTTTAGCTTTGTTCGGCAGTCTGTTCATCGGAATAATTATGCTGATTTTTGCCAAAACAAAAACACATGAACAACCATATATACTTGTCGTACATTGTATAGATGAAGATGTTGAAAAAGAAATCCTCAGTTTGATTAACAGATCAGCCAAAAGATATTCTCTCAAAAGTAAAACAGTTATGCCCGAACAGATTGAGCTGAATTATGAAATAAGATTAAAATCCTCCGACAGTTCATTTATTAATGAATTAGCTGCAATTCAAGGTGTCAATCATACCGTAATGGTTTCCTATAACGGCGATTATATGAGCTGATTTTGTCATAACAGAGATTAGATCCGTTAACAAACAAAATTTACCAAAACTAAAATAAAGTAATCACCTAAATTTAAAATGTTAAAACACAAACACATCGACAAAATAATCATTGCAATTCTGATTGTTGCTTCCTTCTTTACCATGCTATTTCTGAATGGTAATTTGGGAATTCTGCCGGCGGGACAAAATCCCGGTTATGAGTATCGTTTGTTTGATGATAGTCGTGTTCATGATATAAAAATTTACTGTGAACAATGGGATGAAATTCTCGCCGATCCGCGTGCAGAGCTTTATAAACATGCGGATATCGAAATCGACGGTGAACGTTTTAATAATGTCGGATTCAGAACAAAAGGTAATAATTCTCTGCGTCTGACACATAAATATGGCTCTGAACGCTACAGTTTCAAAATTGAATTTGATCATTATGTCGCCGGCAGTTATTACGGTTTGGACAAATTATCCCTGGATTCATCTTTTCAGGACAACAGCTATTTAAAAGCTTACATTACCTATGACATGATGACATTTATGGGTGTCCCTTCTCCTCTGACCAGCTATGTCTGGCTAACAATTAACGATCAGGCCCGGGGACTTTATTTAGCCATTGAAGAACCTGAAGAAGGATTTGCCAGAAGAAATTTCGGTGCTAATCATGGTCAGCTCTATAAACCGGATTATAAAAAGATAGACGCAGAAAATGCCGACGTAGCCTTAAGATATATCGATGACAATCCGGAAAGTTATGATAATATTTTTCGCAAGGCAAAATTCAAACCGACTGAACAGGATAAAAAAAGATTAATCCGGACTTTGGAAATTTTATCCACCGGAGAAAATTTAACTGAAGCCGTCGATGTTGATTCTGTCTTAAGATTCTTTCCGCCACAGGTCTTTGTCGTAAATCTCGATGGTTATTTAGGCAAAAACGGGCATAACTATTTTCTCTATGAAGAAAATGGCATTATCAGTATGCTGCCGTGGGATTACAATTTGGCATTCGGAACTTATTCACTCGGTATGCCGGATCCGATCAATGATGCAGAACTTTATATCAATCATCCGATTATAACACCGGCTGCCGGTGAAATAATGTTCAAGCGTCCTCTGTATCATAACCTGATGAAAAACCCGGAATATTTTACGCAATATAAGAAGAATTTCGATTATCTGATCCGCGAATATTTCGAATCTGGTCATTTCTCAGTTAAAGTCGCCGAAACAGTTGCCATGATCTCCCCTTATGTCGAAAAAGATCCAACCGCTTTTTGTTCCTTCGAAGATTTTTTTATCGGTGTTCAAACTTTCACCGACTTCTGTCTTTTACGAGCAGAAAGTATTCGCGGACAACTGGACGGCACTATCCCTGCTACAATTGCAGGTCAGGCTGATGCTAGGGAAAAAAATCTTGATATATTCATTGACGGCTCGGACGTTTGGCTGCCGGATATGGGTGAAGTTGCCGATTTGAAAGATTAATCCATTATTAAAAGAAACCAAATGTCTTAAAAATACTGATAAACACAAATAGAGTAAGGGTGGAAAAAACTGTTGTATAGACTAATAACTGTGCTGCCAGCTGTTCATTGCCTCCCATCTGTTGAGCCATTGTATAGGATGTAACTGCAACCGGTCCGCCAAACAAAACTAACATGAGAGCCAAGGTTTCTCCTCTTAACCCCATTGGAATAATGATCGCCAGCACAATCAGAGGAATTAAAATCAACCTGAAAAATAAACCCTCCACCAATAATTTGCGCGATTCACGAGTCGTCGTGAAAACAAATCTGCCGCCTAAAGCAAATAAAGCCAAAGGTGTCGCCATTTTTCCCAGAGGATATAGAATATTAAATAATAAGTCAGGCATTACAATTTTAAAGTAATTCAGAACAATTGCGAGCAAAGCTGAAATGATCAGGGGATTCTTCAAAATCTTGACTATTGTCTTGAAAAAAGATGGTTTTTCATTAGAATAAAAAGAAAAGACCAGCACTGCAAAAATATTAAACAGAGGGATAAATATCGCTGTCATTACTCCACCTAAAGCAGATACCGGTTTTCCCATAATACTTTCTGTCAAATCTATCCCGAACAAAATAAAATTCGAACGAAAAACATTTTGAATCATAACAGATTTGTCAGAATTGGGGATTTTTCTTTTTCCATAAAAGATAAGCCCCAATAGGAAAAAAACAAAAACACAAATTAAACTGATTAATATCGGACGTGAAAAATCGACTGTAGAAAAATCTGAACAATAGATGTTGAAAAATAAATTCAATGGTAAAAATATTCTGAACACAATCATATTCAAATCCAAAAAAGTTGCCGAACTTATCTTCAGAATTTTCTTGCTTGCATACCCCAAAAACAAATACACAATAAAAGGTGCCACACAAGAAAATGACAAAAATAGAATATCCATAATCACAATCTCCCCAATCACAGAACTCCGTTATTTATTATACAAAACTTTGAAAATTATTGTTGTTTTATAGCAAAATAATTTCAAGAACTGTGCTTTATAAGATACAATAGAATTTGAAATCAATAATAGAGTAGAAAGGGTATTTTATGGACAAGGAAAAGATAGTAGCAATGCGTGAATATTTGACTGCGAATACATGGATGAATGCTGACTTCAGCCGGAGTGATCAAGGTCAAAAAGTTGAAATGCCGCCGGTACAAAAAGCTGTCAGAGAAGATCAAGAGTTGATTGTTTTGCCTGAAGTAAATCCGGAAGTAATTCAAACATCAAGTTTTTTTGATTTGGTAACAAATAGAAAGAGTCGCCGCAAATTTACCGATCAGGCATTGACAATGGAAGAGCTTTCATTTTTATTATGGACCACCCAAGGTGTGCGCAAGCAAGCAGGCAAACATGTTTTTCGTGTTGTACCGTCCGGCGGTAACCGACATACTTTCGAAACTTATTTAGCTGTTAATCGAGTTGAGAGTTTAGCAAACGGCATCTATCGTTATTTACCATTGGAGCATGCTATAGTCTTGGAAACCGAATTCTCTGACGAAGAGGAATTGAAAGAAAAAATGAGAGCTGCGGCCAACATCTATACTTTCTTTGCTGATGCTGCAGTCGGTTTTATGTGGACAACCGTTCCCTATCGTATGGAATGGCGTTACATGGAATGTACCGCCAAAATGATCGCTATTGATGCAGGCCATGTTTGTCAAAATCTGTATTTGGCTGCTGAAGCAATCGGTTGCGGTACTTGTGCCATGGGAGCATACAATCAGACAAAAGCTGATGAATTACTTAAAGTTGACGGCAAAGATGAATTCGTTGTCTATATGGCTCCGGTAGGTAAAGTCTAATTGAATAGTCGCTATCAAACAATTGTGCATCCGTTGCCGCCTTTTTACAGACCCGATTCTCGAATTTTGATTTTAGGAAGTTTTCCTTCAATCAAAACTCGTGAAACAGGTTTCTTTTATGGTCATCCGCAAAATCGGTTTTGGCCGATTCTGGCAAATTTATTCGAAGATGAAATACCTCAAACCATAGAGCAACGCAAAGATTTTTTGCAGCGTCATCTGATTGCGGCATGGGACACGATTTATCAATGTGACATTATCGGCTCAAGCGACAGCAGTATCAGAAATGTTGTACCGACTGACCTTAAGCCGATTCTCGATCAAAGTTCAATAATCCGGATTTTTACCAATGGGGGTACTTCGGATAAATATTACAAACAATATCAGGAAAAGCTGCTTGGAATCAAAGCTATTAAGCTGCCAAGCAGCAGTCCTGCCAACGCCGGATATTCTTTAGAAAGATTAATCGAAAAATGGAAGATTATTCTTAATTTTCTCTATATGTATTAACAAAACAATAATTATATAATTTGCTTTATAATTTAAGTAAGATGTTTGTCGGATTATAACAGAATAAATTGTCTCAATATTTCAAAGGTGTAAATCTTCGGAGGGTACAATGAACAAACAAAAATTTGATCAATTGGTTGATTATTTTGCGACAAGTTTAGATAAAAACGGCAATAAACTTCAGATGCATTCGTTTGCGATTAAGCAAAAAGACACTTGTTTTCTCCATCGCTTTAATCAACGCACCGATCCTTCGGATGTCAGAAGTCTCAGCAAAACTGTACTGGCACTTGCTGCCGGTAAAGTCATTGATCTTGCACAGCAAGGACTTTATCCGGAATTCAATGAAGATACCCTGATTTTTCCAATAATTGAAAATGCAGTTAATCTCACTAATCAAGCTAATCTAAAATATCTGACAAAAATTAAAATAAAACATCTCTTAACCCACACTGTCGGTTACGACAAAATACTTCTGATGCGTGGCGATATTAAAGATATGAATCCTTTCACATATCTCGATTATCTGGTGAATTATCCGATCAAATATGAACCGGGCAAAATTCATCTTTATTCTAATGCAGGTTTTTATCTGTTGTCTGTTGTCTTGCAAGAATTTATCGGTGAAGATTTATTCGATTTTATCGAGCGGGAATTATTCGAACCTTTAGCTATCAAAGATGCAACATGGGTAAAATACGGAAATTATCTTGCAGGTGCAACCAGACTTTGGCTGCAACCGGAGGATTTAATAAAAATCGGAGAACTATTGTTGAATAAAGGCGCCTATCAAGAAAAACAAATTTTACCAGCATCCTGGATTGAAAAGATGACTGCAATCAAAGCTTATTCTTCTAACTTTGATCCGACCGCGCGAAAATACTTGCACTATTACGCTTACGGCTATGGTATTTGGATCGCCAAGGAAAACCTGTTTTTTGCTTCCGGTACAGACGGTCAATACATTGTTGTCATCCCTGAGAAAAATGCGATTATCGTAACTCAGGCTGAACAAAAAGATACCATGCCGATTAAACAAATCCTTGATCAGATTATTGCTCATGATTTATAAAAATCATCATTAATAATAACAAAACACACTGTTCCGAACCCGATATTGAAAAAGTATCGGTTTTTTGTTTAACAAACCGCTTTAATTAATAGAAAAAACCTCAAAATCTGCAAAATTTATTAAAATAGTGACAAATACTCACATTACAGACTAACTTTTCAGAGTTATAATTATATTGGTAGTTTATGATTTCTTTGAAATAAATTATTTGAATTAAAGGAATCCGATTTTAACAAAAAGATGATGTCTGAGCACGGATTTGGAGAAATCATAAAACCGGTGCTCGAAGAGACATATTAGAACAGTCCGGGAGGAAAATAAAATGAAAAGAAAAACATTATCAGTATTGCTTGTACTCTGCATGTGTCTGATGCTTTTTCCGGTGACAGCGTTTGCGGCGGATCCCGAATTCCACACAGGCGACATTGCGGTAATCAACGGCATCATAGATGCTCATCAGGAGCTTGGTTGGGTTAAGGCGCCTGAGGACGGCTCTTACGTCCCTTCCGTTTGGGATTATTATATTACATGGAGTGAAACTGGAACACCAACAGGAAAACGTGTGGAAAAACTCGACTTTAAATACTTGGGGCTGAGTGAAACATTGGATGTGAGTGGTCTGACGGCTTTGACAGAGTTATACTGCTTCGGTAATGAGCTAAAAGGACTCAATTTGAATAACTTGCCGGCTCTGCAAAAATTAGATTGCAACAACAATATATTGAGCGGCACACTGGATGTGAGTGGGCTGACGGCTTTGACAGAGTTAGATTGCTCCATTAATAAACTGATTAAACTCAATGTAAACGGCTTGTTGAACTTAAACAAGTTGTATTGTTTCGCTAATCAACTGAGCGGTACGCTGGATGTAAGCGGCCTGACCAATTTACAAGGGTTGAATTGCAACGGCAATGAGCTGAAAGGACTCAATTTGAGTAACTTACCTGCCATCCAAACATTGAATTGCTACGACAATGAACTGAGCGGTACTCTGGATGTGAGTGGGCTGACGGCTTTGACAGAGTTAGATTGCTCCATTAATAAACTGACTACACTCAATGTAAACGGCTTGTTGAACTTGAACGAGTTGTTTTGTTGGGATAATCAACTGAGCGGTACGCTAGACTTGAGCGGTCTGACTAATTTACAAGCATTGAATTGCGAAAACAATGAACTGGACGAACTCAATTTGAGCGGCCTGACGAATTTACAAAGATTGTATTGCTCCGAAAATGGTCTTAAAAGGTTTATCAATCTTAACGACTTGACTGCTCTGCAAGAATTGGAATGCTACGAAAATGAACTGAGCGGCACACTGGATGTGAGCAACCTGATGCCTTTGACATATTTAGATTGCAAAAACAATAAACTAACTAAACTCAATGTGAGCGGTCTGACCAATTTACAAATATTGTATTGCTCCGATAATTGTCTTAAAGGTTTGATCAATCTTAGCGACTTGACTGCCCTGCAAGAATTGGAATGCTACGAAAATGAACTGAGCGGCACACTGGATGTGAGCGGACTGAAGAATTTGGAAATCTTGTATTGCGACGAAAATCAACTGACCGGACTCATCCTTGATAAAGTTGCGCCATATGAGTATATCTACGCCGATTACAACTATATGTCAGATATCTCTGATGTGAAGGGTACAGAAGTTCCCTGGGATGGTGATTACTTCAGATTCTACCCGCAGTACTGCTTTGTCAGCTTCACCGCTGAACAGACAGGCGGCATTAAAGACACAGCAGACTCAACAGGCATAGTATTGAATTTCGACAAGGATGTAGATGAACTTAATGAGGATAATTATGTTACCGTTACCGACAGTACAGGCTCGGTTACATTAGGAGATTCAAATGAAAGATCTTTTTCATTTGAAACAGGCTCGGTTACCACAGGAAACCTCTCCGGCTCAGGAAAAACATGGTTAATTGAACTTACAGAAGTCTTGCGTGAGGGCGAAGTCAGTGTACGCATATCTGATTATGACGGATCTGAATTTGCATACCAATTTTCCGGCAATCCTCAGACAGTTACTGTATACAAGGCAATTCCGGCCTGCACTGTCAGCTATGATCCTGCCGGCGGCAGATGGGAAGACGGGTCAACCGATCCCAAAATAGTCACGGCAAGAGTCGGCGAAGAAATAACAATTGAAAAAGCCCCCGTCAAAGATGGCTATGAGTTTCAATACTGGGAAGGTTCAGAGTATCAGCCGGGCGATAAGTATAAAGTACCGGCAGGTGGACATACGTTTACTGCTGTCTGGACAAAAACTTCGGGAACCGATCCCACCGGGACCAACTCGAGCAAAACTGATCCAACTGAATCCGGAGTCAAAATGACTCAACAGCCTCCGGCCTGGACCAAAAGTTCGAACGAACCCGCCAGCTTCACTTCAAGTGCAGAGTTTAAAGACTTCTTATATGTCAAGGTAGACGGAGAAATAGTAGATGAATCCAACTACGATGTGAAAGAAGGCTCGACGATTGTTACCTTCAAAGTATCATACCTCGAAACCTTGTCTGTTGGGAAACACTCTGTAGAAATTGTTTCTGCATCAGGTTCCGGCCACGGTACAATTTCTGCTCACGGTACAATTGAAATTAAAGCCCAAGTTGTACCGCAACCCGAGCAAGTAGCTCAATCAAGCAATTCTACAACTAAATCGAATGATACTATGCCGAAAACCGGAGAGAATAGCGGATATTATCCCTGGTTGGCACTGCTACTCTTATCTGCAAGCGGATTAATCTTCTTAGTTCGCAGGAAGAGAATATCGCAAGAGACAGATAAATAAGACTTAGTAAGATCTGCTTTGCATAATAATTAAAAACTTAGGAGTAGCTGAAATCTTTCGGCTCCTTGAAGATAGAAATCCGCCGGGGTCATGGTGCCTTGGCGGATTTCCATTCTTGACACAATTGGGCAGTCAGATGGGTTCTTTGGAATGGCGTTATCAAGTAAAAACCGTCAGTCACATTGCTTAAATCTGTCATAATATCACGGGAAATCTCCAGTGCCAGTTTTTCAGATTGTTCACGATCGAGATTTGCATAGCGTTCAATGATTCTATCAGGTACATCAATTCCCGACATTTCATATTTCATAAACAGAGCATTTTTTTGGCTGACTAAAGGCATTATTCCTGTTAAAAACTTTGCTTTATCGCCTAATTCCTGTTTAGCAAGCATGAGATTTTCTTTGCCGCGTTTAGTGAAAATCGGTTGAGTCAAAAAAACTTGAGCCCCTGACTTAACTTTGCGCTTTGCTTTTTTCAATTCCGCATCAAAATTGGGGGCATTAACATTTAATGCGGCACATAAAATAAAAGGCTGTGCCAACTCTAGATTAAGTTGAGAAATATAACGTAAAAGACTTTGAGAATTTACATTGAAAACCGACTTGATTTGATTGCGATCCTCTAAAGGAATCGGATCCCCGGTTACTGCCAATACCTGATGTACACCGCAAGTTGCCAAACCGAGTAAGAGTGAATGAATAGCAAATAAATTACGGTCGCGACAAGTAAAATGCGGTAAAACTTCAACTCCCAATTCCTGTTTGATGCGTGACGCCATTAAAGCACTGTCAATTCTGGTTTGACCGTTCGGATTGTCGGCAATCGTCATCAAATCCATGCCCGCATCTTTTAATTGAACTATTTTTTCGAGATATGTTTTTACATTTGCTTTAGTCGGTGCATCGTATTCGATCGCAACAATTTGTTCACCTGTTAAAAGTCTTTCATACCAAGATTTTTCGGATACTTCTATACTTTTAATTGCTTCTTTTCCGGATTCCGGCTTTTCAGAAATATCTGCCTTAAAACCTGGCTGCTCAAAAACCGTTAATTCTGATTTAGTATCAAATTTTTTCATTATAAGCGGTTTTTGATTTTTGAACAGATCAGCCAATGCTCTGATATCGAGAGGATTTGTTCCGCAACAACCTCCTAATTGATAAGCACCGTTATCCCATGCCCTTTGACATGATTCAGCAAAATATTTTGCTTCCGCACCGCCTCGGCCGCGGCCTAAATCCCGCTCCGGTAAACCTGAATTAGGTCCGAAGAAACAGAATTTAGAAAATTGTGAATATTCAGCAAAAACCTGACTTAATTGCGTAGGTCCCAAAGTACAGTTTAAGCCGGTAAATGTTATCTCATCCATTTTTTCAGCTTGTGTCAAAAGTTCTCTTAAACCTAATCCTATACGAGTAAAACCGTTCTGATTGACACTGAAAGAAACCGTAATTTTAGCATTCGGATTATATGACTTAATTAATTTAATCGCAGGAATTAAATCTGTCAGCTGTTCCTGTGTTTCAAATAAAAATTCCTCTACACCGACATCAATAAAAATCTTGGCCAAATCCAGATAGGCCTGTTCATTTTGCGCTCGAAGGTTATCTGTTAAACCCGATTGCAGAACAAAATACGGTCCGATATCGGCTACTGCTTTCACTGTATCTTGTGCTTTTAATTCATATATGGCTTCATTTGCCAAATGCCAGGCTGCCAGAACCATTTGCTTAACCTGATCGGCTGATTTTTCCAACATTTGAGGAAAAGCCGCAAATGTATTGGTTTTGATCCGTGTTGCACCGGCTTTGATATAAGCATGATGAATTTGTTTGATGCGATCCGGATCAGATAAATTTACTGCTTCCAATAAAGAATAATCTTCACGATAAAGCCAGCGATAATAGGTTCCCATCGCACCGTCATATAATACTAAAGCATTATCAGTAATCTGATTATGTTTCATTGCGGAAAACATCCTTCGCCACCTCAACACTACTGTTCGCATTTTGACAATAGTAATCTGCACCTATTGATTTGGCATAGTCTTCGGTTAACACTGCACCCCCTACCATGATTTTACAATCAGGCTGTTCAGGATTTAATAGTTTAATCGTTGCTTCCATTGCCGGTAAAGTCGAGGTCATCAATGCGGAAAGACCGACTAATTTAACATTCTCCGCTTTAACTGCCTCTAAAATTCTTGCCGGAGCAACATCGTTGCCTAAATCGCGAATTGTATAATCATAGTTTTCCAAAACAGTTTTGACAATGTTTTTGCCTATATCATGAATATCGCCCTCAACTGTAGCAAGAACAATAATCGGCTTGGAACCGGCAACTTCTTTTGCTGATTTTTGTTCGTTTAGTACTGAGTCTGCAGTTTGAGCTTGAGCTTCAATCGCTTTGCGGATCGGGTTCAAAGCACTTTGGGCTGCTTTTGAAGATTGAAGAAGCTGGGGTAAAAAAGTAACTCCTTCTTGATAAAGCCTGCCCACTTCATCTAAAGCAGGAATAATCTGATCTTGGATGATGTCTAAGGGATTCATATCTGTTTGCAAAGCTTGCCTTGCTAATTGTGCCGCTTCGTTTTCCAATCCTTTTAGAATTACTTGCTCCAAAGATTGAGCTTCTGCCATTGCCGGCAAAACAACTGCTTCTGTTGCTGCTGTGGATGTTTTGGCAGTTTTCTGATAACCGCTTATAATATCGCCTTTTTCCTCAACATAGGCCAAGTAGTTGGTCTGATTCGGATCTTGGCCGAATAAAGCCATGTGACCGGCTCTGGTTGCTGCTATTTCTTCATGTTCCGGATTCAAAATTGCTAAATCCAAACCGTTAGCTAATGCTGCTGCATAAAAAACCTGATTGAGTTGACGTCTTGCCGGCAATCCGAAAGAAATATTGGAAAGACCGATGATCGTCAGTATACCTAGTTTTTCTTTGACCAGCCTGATTGTACGCAAACATTCAATACCGCCCGTAGGTTCAGCTGCAGCCGTCAGCACAAGGCAATCTGCAATCAGATTTTCTTTGGGCAAACCTTCATTTTCACATCGCTCTATGATTTTTTCCAAAACAACTATTCTTTGTTCAGCAGTTTTAGGAATTCCTTGTTCATCCAGCGGCAAAACAATAACCATTGAACCATATTTTTTAGCAAGCGGTATTACCTCCGCCATACTCTCGGCTTTGCCGTTCATTGAATTAATAATACTGCGACCGTTGGCAAGGCGTAGTCCGATTTCCAAAACATCCGGTTTATTTGAATCAATTTGCAACGGTAAACGACTAACAGCTTGTATTTTTTTCACGACTTCCGCCATTGCTGCAGCTTCATCTATACCCGGTAAACCGCAGTTAACGTCAAGAATATCTGCACCGGCTATTTCTTGCATAATAGCCATTTTCTGATAGGCTTCATAGTTTTTATCCGAAAGTGCCTGTTTGAGAATCTTCTTACCGGTCGGATTTAGTTGTTCACCGACAAATAACGGTTGTGTACCAATTTGTACAGCTTTGGTTGAAGAACATACCATCGGATCTTGTTTAATTTCAGATCTTTGAAATTTCAGATCAGAAATATTATCGTACAATGCTTCAATATATTCGGAATTTGTACCGCAACATCCACCTAAAAATTTAACACCCAGTGTCGCAGCTTCTCGCATATTTTTTACAAATTCCTCAATCGGCAAATTGTATAATCCGGTTTGCGGATCGGGTAATCCGGCATTAGGTTTCAGTAAAACCGGCACTTTACTATATTTGAGTATTTCTTTGATTAAAGGCAATAATTGTTTCGGGCCGGTTGAACAATTCAGCCCGATCACGTCTGCACCGAGACTTTGAGCCAAAGTAACATACGATGCAATATCCGTGCCGCTGAAAGTTCTGCCGTTTGCTTCAAAACTCATCGAACAAATTATCGGCAAATCGGAATTTTCCTTTGCTGCTAATAAAGCAATCTTCAATTCATAGAGATCTGACATTGTCTCAAACATAATCAGATCTGCATTTGATTCTTTTGCCAATCTTATTTGTCCGGCAAAATCTTGATAAGCTTGCTCAAAACTCATACTGCCGTTCGGTTCAATCAGAGCACCTAAAGGACCACAATCAAATGCCACTAAAGGCTCTATTTGAGGTTTACTATGATCTGATAGAGAATTTTCTTTAAGTCCGATTAAATCATGCTCCTGTTGTTTTAAATCAGCCGGATATTCCGCTACTGCTTTTTTGGCTAATTTGATCGCTTGAGGAATCACCTGTTCAGGTGTCAATTTCGAGGATTTCAACTTATGATATGACGCACCGAAAGTGTTGGTCAGGATAATGTCTGAGCCTGCTCTGAGATATGCTTTATGTGTATCGATAACCCAATTCTGTTGAACAAAATTCAGTGATTCCGGAGCTTCTCCCGGTTTCAGACCGCGCTTTTGAAATTCCGTACCGCTGGCACCGTCCAGGAGCACAAACTCTTTATTCAGCAAATTTTCAAATTTATTTTTTGTAAAATTACCCACAACATTCACCTCTGCTGTGAAATCTTTTATTGGCGAAAACGCCCGCAATAACCGCCTCTTCTGCGCAGAACACAATCACCTTTCAATTGGCAAATACTGCAAGGATCTGTCTCCTTGCTGATCGGGTCATCCAGAATAGCCATTATACAGGTTATAGACTTCATTGGCGACATTAATCCGTTATTCAATACAGTTACCCCGATTTTGCGATTAGTATCTAAAATTTTCAGAAAAATATCCTGAACACTTAATGGAAGATCACCATATCCCGGTGAAAAACGCGTACTGAGATATTTTCCTTGTTTGATAAATTCTTGTCTTAAATAATCTTCTTGCTGATCAAGATAAGTTTCAATTATTACAGATGCACTGGCATCAAGAATTACAGCCAGCTTCATATCTAAACGTTGACTGCGTCTTAAAATATAATCAACTTCCTGACCCAATGTTGCAGCCATCAGAATCACTTGTTCCGCATTGCCTAAATGAGCATTGATATCTTCACCAATCAATACAAGCTCTAATTCAGAACGCAACATACTTTTCCAAATATTATTCGGTTTAGCAGCTGCCAAAACTGAATCAATAGCTTCATCCATTTCTGCTAAAAATTCATCGCTTAGAACTTGATTTTGATATCCTAAATAATTAAGTATCGCTTTTTTATTAATCCTGTTTTTCATATGTCAGTTCTAATATTAGTAATTTATTGTGTAATTAATGCTGTACGATTGATTTATAAAAATTAACTCTTATAGTTAGCCATGATTTTTCCGATATCTGTACGATAACTCATATTATCAAAGTGAATTCTGTCAATATTATTATAAACTGCCTGTCGGGCTGCTTCCAGGTTATCTTTTACCGCAACTATTGATAAAACACGTCCGCCGTTCGTAACAATTTTCACTTTTTGATCTGAAATTGGATCAATGATTTGTTTCGTTCCATTATGATAAACCAAAATACCCGGATCTACCAAATCCAAACCGGTTATTTCATATCCGGTTTCATATTTCCCCGGATAACCCTGAGAAACAAGAATAGTTGTCATTGCGACATTTTCCGCAAAATCAAGTTCCACCGGTTTGCCTTCGATCGCCTGCATCATATTAGTCAAAAGATCCGATTGGAGTCTCGGCAGTAATACTTCTGTTTCCGGATCACCGAATCTGGTATTGAATTCCAGTACATAGAGTTTGCCGTTTTCAACTAAATAACCGATGAACAATATACCGGTAAATTCCAATTTTTCTGCAGCTAAGCCTCGTTCTATTTTACGAATAATCTCATTCGACTGCTGATCCAAATCAGCTGTCCAATATGGATTAGGTGAAATACAGCCGACTCCGCCGGTATTAGGTCCGAGATCATTGTCATAAATTTTTTTATAATCCATAGCAGTATCAAAAGGATAAATCTTGTTACCTGATACAAAACATAATAAGGAAGCTTCAAAACCGGATAAAAATTGCTCCATGACAATTTCTGCCCCTTGATCGCCAAAAATCCGATTATGGAAAATATCGGTCAAGGCTTGAACAGCTTCTTTTTTATTTTGACAAATCGAAACTCCTTTGCCGCCGCATAAACCGTCCGCTTTAATCACTACCGGATAACCGAATTCATGTAAACCGGCCAATGCTGCATCGTAATTATCATATTGGAAATACTTGGCAGTCGGTATTTGGTATTTCTCCATAAACTCTTTGGCAAAAGCTTTGCTTGATTCAAGTCGGGCTGCCGATTTGCGAGGACCGAATGCTTTGATTCCTTTTGACTCAAGGTGATCGATAATCCCTTCGCTTAAATATTGTTCCGGACCGACTACAACTAAATCGATTTGTGTGTTTTTCAAGAAATTGTCAATTGATTCTATATTGTGATTCGGCAACCCTGCATTCAGGATTTTATTATTTGCACCGCCATTATGTGTTGAAATATAAACTCGTTTTGTTTCTTTATTTTTTGACAAAGCTTCAGCAATTGCATGTTCACGGCCACCGTTACCGATGATAAGAATATTCATTTCCCGATCTCCTCTATTAAAATTTTGTCTTTATAAATCAATAACACTCTATTGTTTTTATAAGTCGTCTCTATTTCATCTGTTACAAATCAATATATACTCTGTTGTTTTCTACGGTCAGTTTATCTTCACAAAAATATTTCACGGCTAAAGGCAGAATTTGATGTTCTATTCGCAAGACATATTTGGCAATATCCTCCGGCTGCCATTTTGAATCTAAAGCAATTGCCTGTTGCAAAATAATCGGTCCCGTATCTTGTCCTTCATCAACAAAATGTACCGTGGCGCCGGATACTTTAGCACCTCCGGCATAAACCGCCTGATGCACCTTGGCTCCGTAATAACCCTGACCGCCGAAAGCCGGCAAAAGCGACGGATGAATATTAATAATTTTATTCGGATATTGTGCAATCAATTCAGGTGTGACATATCTTAAGTAACCAGCCAAGACGATTAAATCTATTCCATATTCAGAAAATAGTTCGCTTAATTTCCGATCATAAAGTTCATTCGTCGGATAATCTTTCTTCGAAATATACAATGCAGGAATTTTATTTTGTTCAGCTCTGATTAATCCGTAAGCATTTTTATTATTAGAAATGACAAGTGCAATTTCTCCGTGAATAAATCCGGATTTTTGTTGATCTATCAAGCTTTGTAAGTTTGACCCGCCTCCTGAAATCAAAACTGCTATTTTTTTCTTAGACATTCATTAATCCTCTGACTACTACTGTTTTTGCTCAAAAACCATATTGTTTAACCGATTCTTAAATCAAATACTAAAGCCGGCTGACTATTCTTGCAAATTTCGCAAATCCACCTCTCCGTTTCCGGAAATTACTTCACCCATCAGAACATGTTCGATGTTTTGAGATTTCAGTTCTGCAATGACATTTTCCGCTTCTTCGGCAGACACAATAATAACCATGCCTATTCCCATATTAAAAGTTCCGAACATTTCACGTCGACTTACATTACCCCATTCGGCAAGCAATTGAAATATTGTCGGAATTTCATAATCTTCCAAATCCCAATACACTGCCTGGCCTTCATTTAATGAGCGCGGCAGATTCTCAATCACTCCGCCGCCGGTAATATGGCTTAAAGCGTGGATATCATATTTCTCCAACAAGGGCATGATTTCTTTAAAATAAATTTTTGTCGGGATCAATAATTCTTCACCTAAGGTTTTTCCCAACTGATCAATATATGTATCTATTTTAAAATTCTGTAATTCAAAAACTATTTTGCGAATTAAGGAAAAACCGTTCGAATGTACACCACTGGATCTCAGACCAATTAATTGGTCACCTATTTTAACATTCTGCGGATTCAGAACATCTTTTTCATCAACAATACCGACTGCAAAACCTGCCAAATCATAATGATTTTCCTGATAAATCCCCGGCATTTCTGCAGTTTCTCCACCGATCAATGCCATTCCCGCTTGCTTGCAACCTTCAACTACTCCGGAAACCACACTTGCCATTTTTTCCGGAATTAATTTTCCGGTAGCAATATAATCAAGGAAAAATAAGGGTTTTGCTCCCTGACAAAGTACATCATTTGCACACATAGCCACACAATCAATTCCGATCGTATCGTGTTTATCAGCACGAAAAGCCAGATCAAGTTTAGTGCCGACACCGTCAGTGCCTGAAACAAGAATCGGTTTCTCATAATTTAGTCCCGGCAGGCGATACATACCGCCGAAACCACCCAAATCAGAAATGACATTTTCATCAAAAGTTTGTTTCACCAAATTTTTAATCAGCTTTACTTGCTGATAACCTGCTTCTTTATCTACACCTGATTCTTTATAGGTTAATGACATAATACCTCCTGTTTTATATTTGCTCTGTTAGTTAATAATCGATCGGATAGTTGCCGGTAATACAATGATCACAGAAATTATTTTCTCCGCCGCAAGCTTCCAGTAATCCTGCATGTGACAAGAAATAAAGCGAATCAGCATCAATCTTCTCACGTATTTCTTCACAAGTTCTATTATGTGCCATTAAAGCTTCCACATCCGGAACATCCATTGACAAATTACACGGATAACGATACATCGGAGCGGAAATCCTGACATGCACCTCTTTTGCTCCCGCTTCACGCAACATTTTTACTGTTCGGATTGAAGTTGAGCCTTTAATAATTGAGTCATCAATCAATATAATTCTTTTGTCTTTCAAAACTTCTTTCACCGGATTAAGTTTGATGTAAATATCGGTCACTCTTTCATCTTCATTTGTCGTCAAAAAAGTCCGACCGATATATCTGTTCTTAATAATACCGTCTTTATAAGGTATCCGTGAAGCTTCCGCATAACCTATAGCTGCAATTAAACCTGAATCCGGCGCACCCATAACAATATCACCCTCTGTCGGACATTCTTCATAGAGCAATCTACCCATTTGATTGCGAGCTTTATAGATCGATATACCATCCAAATAGCTATCCGGCCGGGCAACATATATCAATTCGAAAATACAATTTCTCTTTTGAGTGTTCGTTGAATAGAGATAAAAATCCAGTTTTTTGCCTTGGATCACTACTATTTCACCGATATCTAAATCTCTGATCAAATCCGCTCTGCAAGAATCAATCGCGCAAGTTTCCGAAGCAATAATATAGCCGTCATTCAACTTTCCTACACAAAGCGGTTTTAATCCGTATTGATCCCTGAAACCGATCATTTTATACGGATCGATATAGATGCCGGCAAAAGCTCCTCGCAATTTACTTAAATATTCTTTACCCTCTGCCAAAGATGAATGAAGGGCTTTGGCCAGTTTATACAAAGAGAAATCAGGGTTCAGAATATTGCCGTCAAGCGACAGCAAACATTTTACACCGTTAATATCATATTCTTTCGGCAAAATCGGTTGTTCTATATCATACTTGCGATAATCGCCGTATTTAACGTGTCCGACACCGCGATCTCCCGGAACATTCATTGAAATATTATCAGGAAATAAACTGTTGATTTGCCCGGAGCCTTTTTTAATGATTAATTGATTTGAATCCAATAAACATACGCCGGCATTAACTTGACCCCGATGTTGTAATGCATATAAACCGTAGATTAAGTAATGGGCTGCTGTACCATGTCGTTCGGTAGTAACACCTACAATTCCACTCATTTACTATTCCTCATCTAATATTTTCATCTGATTCTGATTTTGTTGTTTTAACCTGATGTTTTACTTGATTTGATTTCTCTGTTTTGTTTGGATGCTTCTGTCCTGATCAGCAACATCTTTAATCAATTCTTGTTTGTAATCTTTTAATTTTGCGGTTAATTCTTCCGAACCCAAAGCCAGAATTTGGCAAGCCAGCAAAGCTGCATTGTCTGCCGCATCGACTGCTACGGTCGCTACCGGAACACCTTTCGGCATTTGGACAATTGAAAGCAATGAATCCATGCCGAGAAATGCCGATCCCTTAATCGGTACACCGATAACAGGCAAAATTGTCATGCCGGCAATTACTCCCGGCAAATGGGCGGCTTTGCCTGCCAAACCGATAATACATTTAATCTCGTTTTTTGCAAAATCCGCAACACATTCTTGCAAAGTATCCAATGCTCGATGAGCTGAGATCACCCGTACAATATACTCAACACCGAATTTATCCAATACTGTTAATGCTTTTTCGGCGATAGGATAATCCGAACTGCTACCCATTATTATTGCAACTTTCATTGTCTTTCGTTCTCCTTAAATCGTATTCAGTTTTCTGACCAATTGTCAGCCAAAATTTCAAAGTGTTTCGGATAATCCGCTATGGAAATGTTCCTGAACAAATCCGGATTCATCCGATCAATTAAACTTCTGATGCCTATAACTTTTCCGTCTTTAGAAGCAATTGCATCAATACCGCAATCGCCCGGAAGTTGATTGGACTGATTAAACGCCAGTATATCGACTTTGGTTTGAATTTGTTTCAGATCAGCACAGAACAAGGTAATGTTGCGACCGCTGATCGGAGCTGTATAAACGGTTTGACTCTGATCGGTAAGATAACTGTTTTCAATTACTTTTACATCCTGCATCAAGTGAACATACTGATTGTTTTTGTTTGTTGTGAAAAATAATTCATCTTTGATCTGACCGAAGTATCCGGCATCAATCAAAGCGGACATCCCGGCTCCGATACCGATCAGTAAACCGCCGCGTTCCCGTAATTCTGACAAGGCCTCTTTAACTTTTTCCTGTTCGAGGACTGCGGTGAAAGCTCCGGAAATGTTTTTGATTGCAGAAGCCAAATAGTCACCATGAGGAATTGCTAAAATTGAAGTTTCAGCAATTTTCTTAACAAAATTTTGTAAACTGATTTCATATTCTGCTTTATTCAAAATTCTGATTACAACTTGTTCCGCTTCAAAACCTGCTTTGATCATAGCTCTTGTCAAATCATATTCTCCGGTTGCGCCTTCAAATACCGGAATCAAAACTTTTTTCTTGAGATTTTCAATCGGATTAATTGATTTTCTCTTAAAAGCAAATTTGAAAGTAGGATGAGTCTCATGATCTACTGTATCGGAATCCTGCAAAATATCAGTATAAACTTTAGCTAAATCAGCAATTCTTTGATCAAGCAATTTAGCATAATCGGAATTGGCTGTAGTGATACCGATATCATAAAACAGATTTTGATCAAATTCTACTTCAGCAGGAACTTCAATAATCAGGTTGCCCGGAATGAAACTGTCGGCAAAATCAGCAAAGTCATCATCCAGTTCAACACCGATTGAATTGCCAAGACCCATATCTTGTAATGTATATGCAAGACCGTATTCGCTGATGGCTGAAGCCGCCAGGACTTTACCGGTACTATATAATTCACCATAAGCTGACATGACTTTGGCAAAGGAAGTAAAATCAATTGCTCCTTGTTCATTCAAACCAACTCTGGTCAATAAAATTTTTGAATCTGCTTGTTTAAATTCACGCGACACCACTTGATCAATCAAAGCCGTATTGACTGCAAAGCTGACAATTGTCGGCGGAACATCGATGTCCTGATAGCTGCCGCTCATTGAATCTTTGCCGCCGATCGCGGGAATTTCCAATTGTGACATCACTTCAAATGCTCCCAACAAAGCCAAAAACGGTGTGCCCATGCGCCTGGGATCACCATGAATTGCCGGGAAAAATTCTTGCATCGAAATACGAATGTCTTTATATTTTCCGGTCAAAGCAATGTTTTTGACAATTGATTGGAGAACTGCATAATAACCTGCATGATAAGCCGAAGCTTTGGCAATTTCCGGATAAAAACCGTAAGTCATGACTGAAGCTGTTCGCGTATTTTCGACAGGAAATTTTGTGACAATACCGGCTTGAGCTGTTAATTGATGCTTGCCGCCATATTCAGCCAATACTTTATCTCTGCCTGAGCTAGAATCAAAGTTAGTTGCCAGGTTCTTGAAAACAGATTTGTTTAAACTTAAAATTTGTCGTTCTTCAACAGTTTGAGCTTCAATATCAAAACCAAAATCCTCAAACGATGTATCTAATACAGCATTTTGATATTTCACCGCACCGTTGGAATCAAGTAATTCACGACTCAAATCCATGATCATCTCATCATGCCAAAACATTCTTAAGCGATTGGTATCGGTCACTTTCGCAACTTCTGCATAGCGTACATCTTCTTCTTCACAATATTTGATAAATTTAGCCAAATTCTGCGGACTTACTATGACAGCCATCCTCTCTTGTGACTCAGAAAGAGCAATTTCATAACCGTTAAGTCCGGGATATTTGGTATAGACTTTATTCAAATTGATATCCAGGCCGTCAGACAATTCACCAATCGCAACCGAAACTCCGCCAGCACCGAAATCATTGCATTTCTTGATCAATTTACTTGCTTCCGGTCTTTTGAATAAGCGTATAATTTTTCTTTCAGCAAAAGGATTGCCGCGTTGAACTTCGGCTCCCGCTTTTTCCAGAGTTTTGACTGTTTGGATTGCTGAAGAACCGATTGCCGCGCCTAATCCGTCACGTCCGGTTGCCGCTCCGAGCAACAGAATAATATCTCCCGGTTCACCTGATTCACGCAGAACATTCTCTTTTTTTACCGCACCGACCAAAGCGCCAAGTTCCATACGTTTTGCTGCGTAACCGTCATCGTAATACTCACGAATCAGACCGACCGGCGAACCGATTTGATTAGCATAATCGGAAAAGCCGTTCATCGCTTTATTACATAGATATCTTTGCGGTAATTTATTTGGCAGGGTTTCGGCAAAAGGAGTCAGCGGATTTCCGGCACCGACAATTCTGATCCCTTGAATCACTTCACCTCTGCCTGATAACGGGTCACGAATCGCACCGCCGATGCATGTATGCGCTCCGCCGTAAGGCTCAATTTCAGTCGGATGATTATGAGTTTCATTTTTGAACAAGTGTAACCAACGTTCTGTTTTGCCGTTTACGTCCAAATCGATCTCGATTGAACAGGCATTAATTTCATCCGATTCTTCCATGTCGTTCAGAATTCCGCGCTTTTTCAGTTCTTTTGCATTAATTGTCGCTAAATCCATTAAGGAAACCGGTTTAGGTTTGCGACCGGCATAAACAAATTCTCTGGTGTTAAGATATTTCAGATAACTCTTTTTGACCAAATCATGATATACGCCGTCCGTTATTTCAACATTTTCTATATTAGTTAAAAATGTCGTGTGACGGCAATGATCCGACCAATAAGTATCCAACATTTTAATTTCACAAAATCTCGGATCCCGATTTTCCTTGCGGAAAAAGTCTTGGATTACTAGTAAATCATCAACATCCAGACCGACACTACGCTCGGATTTGAAAGCTTCAAGCTCTTCTTGGCTAAAGTTCAAAAAACCGTCAACAGGAAGATGTTCGGTTTCATCTGAAATTTCATAATCAAAATTAATCTCTGTCGGATTCGTTTCCTTTTCAACTACGGGATTGATCAAATATCGCTTAATTAATTCCAAATCAGCCGGATTTTCCAACTCAAATTGATAACCTTTATAGTAACGCAAGTCGTTTGCTTGCCCCAAAACACTTTTGACATATTTCAAGGTTAAATCTTCAATCTGATTATATTGGCCGGACTTATCTTTGATAAATATTAAATCCTCCGGCAATCTGTCAATCAGCTCGCCGTAACGCAAATCAAAAATTGCCGTCATCAAATCCTGACGTTTTGATTGATCGGCAAATTGATAAATGTGATAAATTTTCAGATCATTGATTTTTACTTGCAAAAAATCCTTAATCTCTGCGAATAATGCATTGGCTTCTTGGTCAAATTCGGGAAATTTCTTAAAGACAATCATTTTCTGTTTTCTCTTTCAAAAATTAATTTAAATATTTATTTTGTTGCATAATTCTTTTAGTTAATTCATTCATTACTGACTTATTTCAAAATCAAATCAGATAATTCTGCCGGTTCTATTTTTTCTCCATTGCGATAAACACGCATATTACCTGCAGATATTTCATCAATTAACAGGATTTCTCCGTTAATGTCCTTGCCATACTCAAGTTTAATATCAATCAATTGCAAATTACGCTCAGCTAAATAATTTTCAATTAAATCCGTAATTTTTATTGTTTGAGCAATTAAAAAATCGTATTGTTCAGCGGTTAATAATCCGAGAGCTACTAAGGCTTCTTTGGTAATCAGCGGATCTTGTCTTGCATCATCTTTCAAGGTAATTTCGACATAATTATTCAAAGGCATCATCTCTTCGGCATATAGTCCATATCTGCGAATGAACGAGCCTGCCGCATATTTACGTTCGATGATCTCCAAACCTTTACCGAAAGGCCGGCATTTTTTAACGTTCATTGTACCTTGCTCAAGGTCTGAACTCACCATGTGAGTTTTAATTCCTGCATCTTCGAGCATCTGCAAAAACATGTTCGTAACGCTCAGATTTTTCTTGCCCATACCTGCGACCGACAAGCCGACTTCATTCGCTCCCGGATCAAAGACACCATCTTTTCCGGTCATATCATCCTTGAAACGCAATTGAACTTCAGTTGGACTTATTTCATAGACATCCTTCGTCTTGCCTTGATATAGAAGTTTCATTCTGCCTCCTAAATTAATCCGTAAATTACAAAAAGCCCTGATGAACAGAGTGTGAAACCTGTCCGTCTGGGCTTTTACCCCTCTGGTGTAATACATCTTCTGTATCGTACCGCTTGGTCCTGGCTTTAGCGGAAGTGCTTCGTTGCCGGATCCCTAGGCACTCTTTCACAATTATTAATAATTAATATTATAATACTTGTATCTTCATGAAATGTAAAAAAACGATATTCTTTTTGTCAAAAATATTCTATAACAAAGCTATTTCAGATTCTATGTTTTGCAATTATGTCATAATGAAAAACACATTATTATTGAAATACCATTATTGTGATCATCATTAATGGTTTACTAAAATTATATAAATAAAGATAATATTGCAATATACTTCTGTTATTCAATTATTAATAATATAATATTGATTTTTCAGGAATCGTTAATTTTACCTTTGTATCGGAATGTATTATATCTCCCTCAGTAAACATCGTGTCTACTTTTATTGTAATATCGGAACAATTGATACTGTAACGTAAAAAGTTGCCATGAGGCATTCTCAATGTAACCGTTCCGTACAATTCCAATACATTTTCTATAGTATTCTTTTTACTCTGTTCGAATAAAATGTTATCTTCTTCTAATATTTGCAATGTAACCATTTCCGGTCGGAAAGCAATGCTGTCGCACGATAATTCATAATTGCCTGCTTTCAGCAGTTCATCTTTACTTAAAATGTTATAACTTCCCATAAAAGAGGCAACAAATTCAGTTTTAGGATTAGTATATAAGTCAGTCGGTGAATCTGCTTGTTCAATTTTACCATTATTCATTAAAAATATCTGATCAGACATTATCATCGCTTCATTTTGATCATGTGTAACAAATATGGCTGTTATATCCAAATTTCTTTGAATATTTCTAATCTCTACTTGTAAATTTTGTCTTAATTTCGCATCTATCGCAGAAAGAGGTTCATCTAATAATAAGACTTTCGGATCTGTCACTAAGGCTCTCGCCAAAGCGGCTCTTTGCTGTTGGCCTCCGGACATTTGTGCAGGGTACTGTTTTGCTGCTTCCGATAAACCTACAATTTCCAACATATCATCTACTTTTTCCTTAATAATCGCTTTATCCATTTTCTTCATTTTTAAACCGAATGCAACATTTTGAAATGTTGTTAAGTTGGGGAAAAGACTGTATTGCTGAAACACCATACCCATGCCGCGATTTTTAGGACTAACATCCGTGATATCTTTATCTTCCAAAAATATGCTCCCGGAATCGACATCTTCCAGACCTGCAAGACAGCGTAACAATGTACTTTTGCCACAACCGGAAGGTCCTAATAAAGTTACTAATTGGCCTTTTTCAATCTCCAAACTGATATCTTGCAGAACATGGTTTGAACCAAAACTTTTATTCACCTGTTTAAATTTTATATATGACATAAATTCCTCTTCCATTAAGTCTATTTAGTATTCTTAACTGTTTTCTTT
Source organism: Clostridiaceae bacterium (assembly GCA_012838795.1). Taxonomy (GTDB): domain Bacteria; phylum Bacillota; class Clostridia; order Saccharofermentanales; family DTU023; genus UBA5436. The sequence continues at coordinate 59,827 of DUOO01000020.1, forward strand.
TTATCACTTAAATTTAATACTATTACTGCAATAATAAAAGTAATCAACATAATGATGACAAAAACAGCACTCGATTTCATACTGTCAGTTTTCATAGCTTGATATAAATAAATCTGCATATTGGAAATTTGCGAACCTGCCAAATTTCGAATTAAAACATAATCTCCAAATATTATTCCTACTGCCAGTAAAGATGAGGTAATAACCCCGGATAAAATATTGGGGACAATAATTTTAAAGAATCCCTTTATTTTTGAGCAACCAAGCATTTCAGCCGCTTCCAACAAGGTAGTCATGTGAATCGCTTGCATACCGTTTCTGATTCCTTGATAGATATACGGCAGGATGATGATGCAGTAGGCTCCTGTAAGCATAACCAGGCGATTACTCAATATACCGTTTGCTTCCACATATAATCCTAAAATACTGACTGATAAAATTACCCCTTGAATAGTATAAGGAATTACGCAAATCAGCTGTAAATATTTCTCAAATCGGGGAAAATATACCAGGGTTGCAAAAAGTGCTAATAAAACAACGAAAGAAGTCAAAACTATCGGAACAATACAAATAACAATTGTTTCAAAAATACTTTTAATAAATAACTCATCTTGAAATAAATCTATATAAGATTGAAAAGAAAAACCTCTCGGTATTATACCTGTCCAATTCTCAAAAACAGAATAAATACCGGTTGCAATTAATGGAATTAATAAATAAATAATTGTAATTACAACGAAAAAATAAGACAGTAATGTGATACCACTTCTCTTTTTATGTTTTGATCTCATGCTTTCACCCTGCCTTTTTGGAAATTCTTGGACAATCGATTATTTAACAAGATGACAGCTACCATCATAATCATCATCACAACCGATAATGCCCCGCCCAGTCCTTTTCGCATTTGGACATCACCTACGTAAGAGCCTGCAACCTGGATTGGCAATAAAGATAAACCGTTCATCATTAATGCATAAGCTGTTGCATAGGCAGCCAATGCGTTACAGTACAATACGCTGAATGTTCCGATCAAAGTTGGAGTAATTATGGGAATTCCTATTTTTGTCCAAAAGCTCCAAGCTCCGCCGCCTAAAATTAATGATGCTTCTTTCCATTCTTTTTTGATGCCTGCAAAAGCAGGAGCAATTAAAAGCGAAGCTAACGGAACCTGAAAATATACATAAATCAATGTCATACCGTTTTTTGTATATAAATCAAAGTTTGTCATCGCCTCAATGCCGAATTCTCTGCCTACTTGAGCCATCAGTCCGGCATTACCTAATAAAATCATATATGCGAATGCTAAAGGGACACCTGCAAAATTGGAGACCATATTCAAAATAGTCATATATAATCTGCGAAATCCTTTGCCTATATGTTCTGCTGACCAAGTTCCTAAAAAACCGATAAGAATGCCGAAAAACGAAGATATGAGCGAGATAAAAAAGCTGTTCTCTATAGCTTTCTGATATAACAATTTCGTAAATACTGTATGATAATTTTCCAAGGTAAATCCTGTGCCTTTGTCCGGTTGAAAACTTTCGATGATAATCGTGAACAAAGGAACAATTTCATACATTAAGATTAATGCTAAGAATGGCATTAACGCCAAAATATATATGTTTTTTCTCTTCATCAGATTCCTCTAAAATAAAAATAAGCAGACATTTTCATGTCTGCTTATGAAAAATACATTATTACATTATTGAATGATTAACGGTGTAATTTCTTCATTCCAACGTTCTACGGCTGCTTCACAAGCTGCTGTATATGCTTCTGTATCTTCCATGGGAATCGCATTTGCATATTCTGATTGCTGGAATGTAGCGTCTTGAATTTCTTGTGGTATTTCGACATCTGTTCTTGTAGGAATTGCACCGGCTGCTGCTAAATTGGCTTGCCCTTCATCACTGAAGAAATATTCTCTTGCTAAAGCGGCAGCATTCGGATGAGGAGCATATTTGTTGATAATTGAAGCATATCCGCTTAAGATTGCTCCGTCAGTCGGAATTGTATGTTCCATCTTATATTGCTCAATATTGTTTTTATATGCTACAGCATTAAAACTCCAAATAACACCAACTGCTACTTCACCTGTTTCAAAATTTTGTTGTGTAATATCAATTGTATTAATTCTTCCTGCTTCGCCCATTTCTGTCCAGAATTCAAATCCCGGGTCCAAGTTATCTAAAGTTCCGCCAAAAGCGAAATTGGATGCTATGATACCTGCTTGAGCAGTTGCTCCGCTTATATCACCAATTGATACTTTATAATCGCCGTTACGAATATCTTCCCATGATTTCGGAACTTCATCAACCAGGTCGGTATTAACTAAAAAAGTCGTTGAACCTGTATAAGCCATCATCCATTTTCCATCTTCGCCCTTTGCCCAATCCGGAACATTATCCCAATAACTTGTTTTATAGCCTTGTACCAAATCTTCTTCTATAACTTGAGCACCAAAAGCCTGACCTACATCACCAATATCTTTTGTTCCATTTTTTCCTTCTGTTTTGAAAATCTGCAATTCTTCAGAAGAGGACATATCCAAATCCGTATGTGTAATCCCATATTCATCATTTAAAGCTTGCCAGGCATTGCCCCAATTGGCCCAATTGTCCGGCATTCCTACTGATTGAATGTCTCCTTCTTCTTTCGCAGCAGCTATAATTTCATCTAATGTTTTATCATTCAAGTTAACTGCTGCATCTTCTTCAGCCTTATCAGCCTCATCAGCTTTTTCAGTCTTTTCGGCCTTTTCAGTTTTTGAATCAGATGCGGAATCGGAATCAGAAGTTTCTTCTTTTGCTTTACCACAACCTGCAATTAAAATTGCTAAACTAAGTAATACAATTAATAAACTATTTACTTTCTTTAATTTCATAAATTATTCCTCCATAACAATATTATTGTTAATTTTGTCTTCCATGTTCACACGAACTGAACAGAAATTGATTGTCAAATTGTAAAATCCATGTAAAATTTACGTTAATTGCGAATCGGCTCAGATATTTCTATCGTTAAAGAAACATTAAATAATTAATCTTTTTTCTTGTATTTTTCCCTGATTTGCAGAGCCAGTTCCGGATTATTCGTCATGAACCCATCCACCTGATTAAGTAAACAGGTTTCAATTTCCTCTTCATTATCTACTGTCCAAATATTAACTTTCACATTTTTTTCATGAGCGGTTTTCACAAAATCCTTTCGGGTTAAATTATCATAATGTGGATTCATTGTATGAATGCCAAGTTGTAAGATATAATCACATGGATTTATTAATATTTCTTCAAAAGGTAAAGATAACTCTGCAACAGTACCTATTTCTTTCATTTTTAAGATAGAGTAATGATTCAAAGATGAAAAAAGTATTTTCTCTTCCAATCCTTGATATTTCCTGATCAAATCAATGACAATTTGTTCGATTTCCGGATAATGATATTTAGAATTTTTAAATTCTACATTTAGAATAATTTCTTTATCTTTGATCAAATCAATTACTTCTGTTAATAACGGAATATGCGTTGGCTCTAATTCAGGACGAAATGCTGCCGCATTTAATTTCCGGATTTCCTGATAATTCATATCTTTTATTAATGCATTCATACCAGTTACTCTTTTCAGATTTTCATCATGAGTAACTACAATCTGTCCATCCTTGGATTTATGGATATCTATTTCCAAAATATCCACTTTTAAATCAACGGCTGCCTGAAAAGCAGGCATAGTATTTTCAGCAAAATGATAAGAATCTCCTCGGTGTGCAAATATTTTTGTTTTCATAAAACCTCTTTTGAGAGAAAAAATATTATCTTATTATTTTTTCTCAAAATAACCTCCTTCTTCAAGATATAAAAAAAAACGTTGCGATACAAGATAATTCAAATTTCTGCATGAATATGAATTATTAAATAGTGATAATAATCACTGCATCAACTAAATATTTGTATAAAATAATGATATAAGAAACATAATAACAATATGATTTTGCAGATAATGATTTATTCAATAGAAAGGAATATTATGAGCAACAATTTTACAGAAGAAAGAAAAAAAGCATGGCAGGGTTTTAAACCGGGTAATTGGTCTGAAACAATCGATACCAGAGATTTCATCCAACAAAATTATGAACCGTATACCGGAACCGATTCTTTTTTGGCAGAGCCTACTGAAAACACAAAATTATTATGGAATAAAGTCAGTGAAATGATTCAAGACGAGGTGCGCAATAAAACAGTCACTGTTGATTTATCTCGCTTTAGCGGCATTGATAAATTTGATGCCGGTTATATAGACAAGGACAAAGAATTGATCGTAGGTTTACAAACCGATAAGCCCATGAAAAGAATGATGAATCCGTATGGCGGTTTCAGAATGGTAAAAGGCTCCTTGAAAGCTTACAATTTAGAAATCGATCCGAAAATGGAAGAACATTTTACGGAATTCCGTAAAACCCATAATGACGGTGTATTTGATGCTTATACCGATGAAATGCGCACAGTCAGATCTGTCGGTTTATTGACCGGATTACCTGATGCTTATGGTCGCGGCAGAATTATCGGTGATTACCGTCGAGTTACCTTATATGGCATTGACTATTTAATTCAAGAACGCATTCAAGATAAAAAGAATTTGACCGGCGATGCAACTGAAGATGTCATTCGTAAACGTGAAGAATTCTCCGAGCAAATTCGTGCCTTACAAGCCATGAAATCAATGGCGGCAAAATATGGTTTCGATATCGGTCGCCCGGCTTATAATGCACAAGAAGCAATTCAATGGCTCTATTTCGGTTATCTGGCAGCAATCAAAGAGAATAACGGTGCAGCCATGAGTTTAGGCAAGAATACAACTTTTTTGGATATTTATATTCAACGTGATTTGGATAACGGAACATTAAATGAAAAAGAAGCTCAGGAATTAATTGATCAATTTGTAATCAAGTTACGGATGGTTCGTCATTTGAGAACACCGGAATATGATGAATTGTTCGCCGGCGATCCTACCTGGGTTACGGAAAGCATCGGCGGTATGGGTGAAGACGGTCGTACTCTGGTTACCAAAACCGCTTTCCGTTTCTTACACACATTAACGAATTTAGATACATCGCCTGAGCCGAATATGACCGTATTATGGTCAAACGACTTGCCCCGCGGCTTTAAAGATTATTGTGCCAAGATGAGCATCCAAACCGATTCAATTCAATATGAAAATGATGATTTGCTCCGTCCGATTTACGGTGATGACTGTGCAATCGCTTGTTGTGTATCGGCAATGCAAGTCGGTAAACAAATGCAATTCTTCGGCGCCAGAGCAAATTTAGGCAAAGCTTTACTCTATGCTCTGAACGGTTGTATTGATGAAATCAAAAAAGATAAACAAGGTAATTTGATTCAAGTTTTCGACGACATTGAGAAAAATACTGAAGAAATATTAACCTATGATAAAGTTGTCGCCGATTTCAAAAAGGTAATGGATAAATTAGCAAATATTTATGTAAATACCATGAACACCATTCATTACATGCATGATAAATATGCTTATGAAGCCGGTCAAATGGCATTACACGATCCGGAAGTTCATCCTTTCATGGCCTTTGGCATTGCCGGTATTTCAATTGTTGCCGATTCCCTATCTGCTATTAAATATGCAAAAGTTCGTCCGATTCGTGATGAAAACGGAATTACCGTTGATTTCGAAATCGAAGGCGATTTCCCGAAATTCGGCAATGATGATGATCGTGTTGACAGCATTGCGCAAAACGTTTCACAATACTTCATGGATGCATTGAGAAAGACACCGGCTTATCGTAATGCTGAACATACATTATCCTTATTAACCATTACCTCAAATGTTACTTATGGCAAGAAAACAGGTGCTACACCTGACGGTCGAAAAAAAGGTGAACCTTTTGCTCCGGGTGCAAATCCGATGCATGGCAGAGATGAGTCCGGCGCTTTAGCATCCCTGAATTCAGTCGCTAAATTAAAATATCAAGGCTGCTGCCAAGACGGTATTTCCAATACATTCTCGATCATTCCGAGTTCACTAGGAAAAAACAGTGAAGAAAGAGTGAATAACTTGGTTAATATTTTAGACGGTTACTTCAAACAAGATGCCTTCCATATTAATGTTAACGTTTTAGAAAGAGCATTATTGATTGATGCCATGAATCATCCTGAAAAATATCCGAACCTTACGATTCGTGTTTCCGGTTATGCCGTTCGATTCAATCAATTGGATCGCGAGCAGCAAGAAGATGTTATTGCCAGAACATTCCATGAATCTTTATAAGCTTTAATAATACTTAAAAAGTGACTGCCTCTTGGAGGAAGTCACTTTTTTCAATATTTGCTCAAAAACATAGATCTGCAAATTCAGTATTTACACAGCTCAAAATTCTGAGACAACTCTTTTTAATTGTATATTTAAATAAGCTAAGTAAAAAACTAATGATCAAGAATCAAGAAAGGGCATTACGGCAATGAATAAACAAGATCATCAAATTACGGGACGATTACATTCAATTGAATCAATGGGTTTAGTTGATGGTCCGGGTATCCGTACTATCTTCTTTCTGCAAGGTTGCCCTCTGCGTTGTTTATATTGTCATAATCCTGACACTCAAAATCCGGAAGGCGGAAAAATCGTAACTCCGTCCGATATTTTGAAATTAGCTAAGCGGTATAAGCCCTATCAGGGAGATGACGGCGGTGTCACTTTTTCCGGCGGAGAGCCTTTAATTCACGGTGAATTCCTGGCTGAATCCGTAAAACTGTTAAAAGAAAATGATTTTAATATTTGTATCGACACCTCAGGCTACGGTCAAAAGAAATACTATAAGGAAATCTTTCCTTATGTCGATACGATTCTCTTAGACATTAAAGCTTTCTCTGAGCAAGCTTATCTCGATATGTGTTCTGTTCAACAAAAACCTTTGAATGACTTTATGAACGAACTTGAAAATTACGGTTTTCACGGCCAAATTTGGGTGCGACATGTTATGGTTCCCGGTTATACCGATAACAAAAAATCGATGCAAGAATTAATCAAAACGATCGAACCGATTCAACATTTGGTCGAGCGACTGGAAATTCTGCCTTATCATACAATGGGAATAGATAAGTACAAAGAATTAAACATGCCCTATTTATTGGAAAATGTTGAGCCTATGGATAAAGAAAAAGCAAAAGAATTCGAAGTATATGCCAATGTACTATTGGCCGAACAAATGAGCAAGGATCGCATTGATCTGAAAGAAAAACAAGATGTTGGAAGTTCCGCCCTCGAGAGCAATGTCTCACTTGAAGAACATAACAAGATCATCGGAAGTTTTTCCAATTTACCATTGTTACAGCATATAAATTCGGACATATTGGCTGACATTCAACATAATTTAGTTGTTAAAAAATTAGAAAAAGATGAAATTTTATTTCAAAGCGGGGATGATCCAAATTATATGTACATCATCTATGCCGGTGCTATCAAGATATTTAATATACTGCCTAATCTGAAAGAACAGATTTTCTACATTTACCGCAAAGACTCTTTTGTCGGAGGTCACAATCTGTTATCTGACAGTAAATATTGGTATACAGGTGAAGCATTAATGGACTCAATCGTTATTGCCATTCCTGCAAAGATTTTCAATACCTATTTCGCTAATAAGAAATCTGTATTGAAAGAAATTTTAAGTCAGAGTTTTGAGCGAATTCGTTGGGCAGAAGATTTGATTAACCGCTTGGCAACCATTAATTCATCGGTTAAAACCGCAGGTCTGATCCTGCGGTTGGCAGAAAATTTCGGTATAAAAAAGAATGATCAAATTCAAATTCCAATGAAATTCGATCGTGCCGAGATGAGTAATTTTTCAGGCTTAACCCGAGATTCCTTAACCAGAAAACTTGGTGAATTTGAAGAGCTTGGCTATATCCGGATAGAAAATGAAATCTTGACTATCCTTAATTTCGATGCTTTAGAATCTTATTTAGATTAATTGTTTTTATTATTTTGCCTGACAAAATATTTACTTTATTGTTCATGAAAAATATCCCGGGAAACAGCTTACAGAATAGAGCTGTTCCCCGGGATAATAATTTACACATCATTCAATTTTATATCAATTAAAATGTAACAACTTCCACATCATCAATTTCCAGCATTTGACCGACAAAAATCGGAACTTGAAGTTCGGTATCGATGATGAAATATAAGAAAGGACGCGTCAAATAAACTGTTTTTTCTTCAGGTATTTCCATTGAACACTTTTCCATTTCTACAGCTGTTGCAGCCGCAGCTTTCGTTCCCTCGGCATCAACTTCTAAAAATGTTTTATGTAAAATACGGTTAATCACAATCGGATTATCACTTTCAAAACCATTAGAAAAATCAGCATAATCCGCATCGAAAGCATCCGTCATTCCAAGATCTGCAAATTTTTCACTCAATTCAAATGAACATTCAGTTTTGAATTGAGGAATTCCGACTAAAACCGGTTCTTCAGATACCGAATCGAGTAATTTACTAAAGGAATCTGCATCAAGGTTGGAAATGTAGTCAGACAATTTCACTCCTTCATTAGGCAAAATAGCCATGAAAGCATAGCGTGGATTTTTATAGGGTTTTAAGAAACCTTGAGCAAATTCATCTGCAAAATAATAACCTTCTTCCGAATTCATCATCTGGACTTCTTGATATGTAGATTCACTGGGAGAAAAATATCCCGACGTAATATCATCCTCTTCATATTTAACCTGCCATTCACCTTCAAAAGCCAAGGCATTAATTAAATACATAATCGCCTCTTTCGGAATCTCATCAATTATTTCCGGAATCATCTCTTTGGTATTCTGATTGACCCATGAATTAATAATATCTTTGGCTGTATCATCAAATTTAAGTTCACGTAAAGCTGCATTATAATAATCGGCATTCATTTGCAAAAATTCGGGTTTTACTTGAATATCGTCTGCTTCGTCCTTATTGAACCAGATCGAATTTGCCAGATTAAGTTTTACAGTTTCATCCTGCTGTTTCAGCAGAGAATCATAAGAATACAGATATTGATTCAAGGTTGCCGGATCACTGTGTAATGTATCGGTCATTTGCTGCAAAGTATTATTTGCAGCTGCATTTTGGGTCATACCTAAAGCATAATAAATTGATAAAGGCGAGAATAAAACATTTTTATTTGAATCTTTAGTCAGGTTTTGCAACATTTCAACCGAGAATCTTTGCATAAAATCTGCTTTTGACATTTCGCTGTCCGGTTGAACATCTTGTGCTTTCACATCGGCCATCAAATCGGTACTTGTATCTTTAACATTCTTGTTCGCTTGTTTGGTATCATCTTGCGGTTTATCTGAAGTGGCTTTTCCGGAATCTTCATCTGTTGAACTGTTGTCCGTATCAGTCTCACTATCAGTTGTTTTCGCATCTGAATCGGTTGAATCGTTTTTCTTCGCGCAAGCCGCCATGTTTAATAATAAAATTAAACTGATACTTAAGAGTATTACTCTGATTATCTTCGTTTTCTTATTCATATTAACCTCCAATACTAATTAGAAACCCTTAATTGCTCATTGTTATTCTCCAATGTTTTTCACCGATTGTTATTGTTTATCAGCAAGAAAATTTCTGCAAATAACCTCCAATACTTTCAAGCAATTTTACTGTTCTAAAAAACTGTTGTTAATATTATGGTCTCAAATCGCATTTCCTACTTCAATAGAAATTTCGAAAAATTTGTTTAACAAATCATTAAGAATTAATTGAGATTTTTCCTGACCAAACGCATCAAGCAAAATTTCACCTTTATGCATCATGATCAATCTGTCGCCATATTCCAAGGCATAATTCAAATTGTGTGTAACCATTAATGTTGTCAGATTTTGTTCTTGAATAATTTCAGCAGTAAGTTGCATGATTGTTTCCGCCGCTTTCGGATCAAGCGCCGCAGTATGTTCATCTAAAATCAAATAATCAATCGGAGTGATCGTAGCCATCAGCAAAGCTACGGCTTGTCGTTCTCCACCTGAAAAAGAACCGACAACTTCATCCAATTTGTTCTCTAAACCCAAACCTACCCGCTTCAGTTTTTCCTGATAAAATTCAATTCGTTGTTTGTTGACTGCTTTCGCCAAATTCCATGCTTTGTTTTTATTATCAGCCAAAGATAAATTTTCCAGCAAAGTCATCGAAGGACAAGTACCGGCAGCCGGATCCTGAAATACCCGCCCCATCCTTTTATATCTGACATGTTCCGTCAAATTTGTCGTATTATCTCCGTCCATAATAATTTGGCCTTGATCCGGTTTGATATTGCCGCAAATCAAATTGAGCATTGAGGTCTTGCCGGAACCGTTGCTGCCGATTATCGTCAAAAATTGCCCTGACGGTATCGATATATTAAAGTCCTGAAAAATTATATTTTCGTTAACCGTTCCCGGATTATAACATTTCACGATATTTTGTAATTCAAGCATAATTAACCTTTTCTTTTTTTCTATATTCACTAATCATCAGAATTATCAACAGTAAAATTGCGGTGATTAATTTGAGGCTGTTGGCAGATAAACCAAGTGCAATCGCTGCCGCAACAATTGCTTTATAAATAATCGATCCGAGAATTACTTTCATCGGAAACGACATCAATTTCATTTTTGTAAAAAGCCTGATACCGATAATGACACTCGCCAATCCCATTACCATAGTACCCGTGCCTTGTGATGCTTCGAAAAATCTCTGTTGTTGTGCCAAAATCGCACCGCTTAACGCCACCAATCCGTTGGCAATAGCAAGCCCCAGAATTTTCATGTTGCCGGGATCTTTTGCCATGGTTGTAATCAAGTTTTGATTATCCCCGACTGAGCGCAAGAGCAGACCGCTTTTCGTATGTAAATAGCGATTCAGAGCAATTTTGCACAGAATCACTATCGGCACTAATACCAAAAGCACATTATATGGCTTGAAGTTCGCCGGTAATTTTCTCAAGAGATCATTATTGAAAATAGTGGTCGCTTCAAAAATCGGTACATTAGATTTGCCCGCAATTAAAAGATTAATCGTATATAGCCCGGTCATCACAATAATTCCCGAGATCAAGTCCCTGATACCTAATTTCACATGGATAATTCCGGTAATAATTCCGGCAATCACTCCGGCAAAGAACGAAATAATCAAACTCAATACCGGATTTACCTTTGCTGCAATTAAGGCAACACAGACGGCAGATCCCAGCGGGAAACTGCCGTCAACGGTTAAATCCGGTAAATCAAGAATTACATAGGTTATGTAAAGTCCCAATGCCATTACGGCATAGATCAGACCTTGTTCAAAAATTCCGATTAATATAGTCATTCTTACTCTACTTTCTTTTGATTGTCATTTCAGCTTATTTCCAAATACCGAGTTCACTGAAATTCTCCAGAGCACGATTCGCCATTGAAGCGGGAATTTCGATACCTAACTTTTCAGCTGTCGCAGAATTAATATAGAGAAATGATTCGGAAATCGTTGCAAAATTCAGCTCATTTGCCGTTTTCTCACCACTCAGAACTTGAGCAGCCAAATATCCGGTTTCTTTACCTAAAGTTATATAGTCGACACCTTCGGAAGCCAAACAACCTAAGCCGACTTGTTCTACTTCTGAACCGAAAATGGGAATATTGGCAGCAAAAGCTTTATCCAAAATTGTCGGTAAAGATTCTACAACCGTATTGTCGGTTAAATTGCTGAGACAATCGACTTTTGTCAAAATATTATCGGTTGCCAGAGGAATATCCGCAGATGTCGCTATACCGCTTACTACAAGTTCAAAATCATATTTCGGAGCAAGTTCTTCGTAAATCTTTACTGTCGCCTCGGAATTTGCTTCACTGGTTGTATAGAGAATACCGATCGTTTTCGCATCAGGCATTATTTCGCGTATCATCTTCAATTGAGCTTCAACCGGTAAAGCATCACTGGTTCCGGTAATATTGCCGACAGATTCGCCATTCGGTTTTGCAAGCTCTGCCGCAACCGGATCACTGACTGCCGAATAAATGACCGGAATATCTTTATCCATCGCCGCATTATAAGCATGCATTGCCGCAGGAGTTGCTATTGCCATAATCATATCGTAGCCTTTACCGACAAAAGTTTCGGCAATTTGCGATGCCACAGCCATTTCCGCCCCCGCATTTTGATAATCAATCGTCAGATTATCACCTTCGACAAAACCTTGTTCCGCTAATCCGAGTAAGAAACCTTCACGACAATTATCTAATGAGCCATGTTGGGCAAATTGCGAAATACCGATTATAAAATTTCCCTCAACGGTTTCATTTGTATTCGACATTTCATCCTCACTCGATAATTCATCAGATTCTGATGAATTATTATTTATCTCTGTTTGGGATGAATCGTTTTCTCCATCAATTTGTGACGATTCATTATTCTTATCCGCTTCAGTAGATGTACTTTTTGAATCATTAGAGCAAGCTGCTAATCCCAGCATACTGATCAGCATGAATATGTTTAAGACTATTACCATAACTATGCGATTCACTGTTGTGCTTACTTTGCATTGCATTCTCTTGACTGTTTTTTGATTCATTGTTGTTTTCATTCTTTTTTCCTCCAACAAATTTTTTTGGTCGGACAAAAGGTATAAAAAAAGACCCTTGTCCAATAATAATTGGGACAAAAGTCATTACTTCTGCGGTGCCACCCAACTTCACTGATATATCAGTGCTCTCTCGGTACTATCATACCTTCCCCATGCTAACGGATAGGTCCCCCGTCGAGTATTACTGAGTAAATTTGCAAATTCCGATTAACTTGATCCGGTTTCTTAAACTTACCGTTCTCCTCGCCCTCAAAAGCCCATTCGGTCTATCCGCTTTATCTCGCTCTCAGCTTTGCGAAACTCTCTGTCCAAAGTTAAGATAAACTTACTCTTCTTTCTCAAAGGTTTTGGCAATATTCAATTGTTGGTTCATTCTATTACTATATTTTTCATCTGTCAATAGTAATTTTATGCACATTTTTAAATTTTTATTAACCGAGCATACTGTCACTGACACTGCCGCCGACAGAAAGCTCCTGAAATAGCCGCAATAAATCTTCTACCTTTAGTTTTTGTTTTTCGGGACCTCTGACATCATAAATAATATTGCCTTTGTCCATCATGATTAAACGGTTACCATGATCAATCGCGGCTTGCATATTATGAGTCACCATTAATGCCGTAAGATTTTGCTCACTGATAATTTGATCAGTCAAATTCAAAACGATTTCGGCAGTATTCGGATCTAAAGCAGCAGTATGTTCGTCCAGCAAAAGCAATTTAGGAGTTTTAAGAGTTGCCATCAACAACGTAACAGCTTGCCTTTGTCCGCCGGATAATAAACCGATTTTGTCATTCAACCGATCTTCTAAACCTAATCCAAATGTCGCAAGACGTTTGCGATAAAGTTCGCGTTCCTCTTCCAAAATTCCCCAACTCAGTCCTCGGCGTTTGCCACGTCTGAATGCCAAGGCAAGATTTTCCGCTAATTGCATATTGGCAGCTGTTCCCATTAAAGGATCTTGAAAAACCCGGCCGAAATCCTTAGCTCTTTTATATTCCGGCATATCTTGAATTTCATTGCCGGCTAATATTATTTTACCGCCATCCGCAGGATACACACCGCAAATCAAATTAAGCATCGTTGATTTTCCTGCACCATTGCCTCCGATAACAGTTATAAAATCACCTGCACTGATTTGTAAATTCAGACGGTTAATCACCTTTTTTTCGTTAACTGTGCCGGGATCAAATGTCTTTGTTAAATTTTCTATTTTAAGCATCACTATTCTCCCTGGCTGCCAATTCTCTGGCTTTTTTTGCATTATGTTTACTGACCGCATTCGGTAAAAACAAAGCTAATGCTACAATTATCGCCGTAATCAATTTGAGATCGTTTGTACTGAGTCCCAGTTGTAAGACTAAAGCTACGATAATTCTGTAAATTATCGAACCGATCACTACGGCAACCATTTTTGAACCAAAAGCAATAACTCGGCGCAGAATGACTTCACCGATTACAATTGAAGCAAGTCCGATCACAATTGCACCTGCACCCATTCCCACATCAGCCGCACCTTGATACATGCCGACCAAACTTCCCGCCAAAGCGATACATGAATTCGCAATAATTAAGGCGATGAATTTCGTATTTTGCGTGTTTTGGCCTAAAGCCCGAACCATTGCTTCATTGTTCCCTGTTGCCCGGATAATTGAACCGATTTCCGTACCGAAAAACCAATATAAAACAACAATAACTATTGTGACAAAAACCAGACCGATGAGAATCGCTACACGATCGCTGCTTAATTCCAAGCCGATTCCCGCAAGTAAGTTTTTTAATTGTTTGAAAATCGTATCGTATTGCAAAAGCTGTTGATTGGCACGGCCCATAATACGTAAGTTAATTGAATACAGAGAAATTTGAGTAAGAATTCCGGCTAAAACTTCCGGTATCTCCAACTTATTATGGAGAAAACCGGTTATTGCACCGGCAAAACTGCCGGCCACCAAAGATACCAATAATGCCAATGCCGGAGGAATTCCATTGGCAATACAGACTGCCGTTACACAGGCTCCGGTTGTAAACGAACCGTCAACTGTCATATCGGTAAAATTTAACAGTCTGAAAGTCAGATATGAGCCCAAAGCCAAAATCGACCAGAGTAAACCTTGAGCTACAGCCCCCTCTACTGCCAATAAAAACTGCATACGATTTCCCTTTAATTTAATCTAAACTATTATTTCTGAATTCCTGTTAACAGAGTCTGCTCAGAATTTCGAGCTGTGCAAATTTCGATTTGCAGGGCTCCAATTTTTAGCAACCTCCCTTCAGGTTGATCTCCAATTATTCCGCTCGTTTCCAGTTGTTGTTTTCCAGCATTTCTGCCGGAATAGTCACACCGAGTTCTTCTGCCAATTCCGGATTTACTGCAAATGAGTATTCCTTTTGATATTGAATCGCCATCTCGGCAGGTACCGATTTACCGTCCAAAATATCCGCGGCCATCTCTCCGGCTTGTCTTCCCAATTCATAATAGTCTACACCCAAAGTCAATAAACCTCCACCTTCAAGCATTGCCACTTCACCACAAACAACAGGTATTCCTGCCGGATTGGTAATATTGGTAACTGCTGTCATGTTATTGGAAATCAAATTGTCGGTTGGCGTATACATAACATCAATTTCTCCGACCGCACTTTGAGTTACAGGTGAAATTTCATCAGTTTTGGAAACTGTAAGTTCAACATATTCCAGCCCGAGATCCTTCAAAGCATCTTCTGCCATTTTAGCTTGAATCAGCGAATTATCTTCCGATGAATTGAAAATAACACCGACTCTGGTTGCTTCAGGCATCAAATCTTTAATTAATTCCATTTGTTCTTTGACCGGTGTCAAATCCGAAGTACCCGTGACGTTAGTTTCAGGCATATCGTTAGATTTTACCAGACCGGATTGCGCCGGATCAGTAACTGCGGTAATAATAATAGGAATCTCCGATGTTTGATTGGCTGCTGCCTGAGCGGCTTGAGTTGCAACAGCGAAGATTAAATCAGGCTTAGCATTAACCAGTTTCTGAGCAATCGTCGTCGCATTACTCGGATCACCTTGTGCATTATTATAATCAAGACTTAAATTTTTACCCTCGACATAACCGCACTCGGCTAATCCGTCAATAAAACCTTCATATCCTTTATCTAAGGCTTCATGCGGTGCAAGTTGGATAATTCCGATTGATACATCTTTTTTGGTTTCAGTATCTTTTTCTTCTTTTTCATCTGCAGATTCTTCAGCATCGGAAGCTTTTTCTGGCGAATCGGAATCTTTTTTTCCACTAGATCCACATGCAACTATCATTGCCATTACCAGAATGAAAGCCACAACTATCTTTAATCTTTTCACATTAACCTCCAATTATCTTTTATAGTTAAATCGTTTTGTTTGTAATATAAATAGTTATAATATCCTAAATGACTTTAACATTTTATGCAATAAATACTCAAAAGACAACGCTTACAGTCAATTCCTCACCTGCACTTAAAGAATTCTTTCCGAAAAGAAAGTGCCGCTACCCGGGTATCTCTCATAATCGGTCATTCGGCAGTGTGCTATCCAAGAATTCTCTCAAAAAGAAACTGATTATCACTTATTACCGGAAATTTTTAAGCAAATTAACTGTATTTTTAAGAAAAGTTCCTATTTTCTCTTTGAAAACAAAATCAATTCTTCTATCCGGATAGGCCTCAAGATCAATATAAGCTCTTTTCATGAAATACATGAAAGGAAGTTCTGCCGCAGGAAATACTTCCAGACTGGTACCCATTATCAGAATCATGTCTGCTTGCGCAAGTTCATCAACAGCTCGCCGGTATGCATCCTGAGGAAGCGGCTCTCCGAAAAGTGTGACACCCGGTCTCAAAAGACCGCCACAGTCACATTTTCTCCCGTCAATAAAATCCTCCTCCGAGTACTCTGCTCCACACTCAAGACAGAATACACGCCTTATACTTCCGTGAAGCTCAATTACATTTTTGTTTCCCGCCGCAGCATGAAGGCCGGATATATTCTGAGTAATAATCCCTTTGAGAAATCCTGATTTCTCCCAATCTGCCAGAATCACATGACCTCTGTGCGGGGAGGCTTTCCCGAGACTTGCAATTCTCTGAATATAGAATTCACGAAACAGGGAATAATTTTTATGAAGAGACTGAATACTTGCCAGTTTTCTGGGATCATGATTTTTCCACAGGCCGCCGGGTCCCCTGAAATCCGGCAGATTGCTTTCGGTATCCATTCCGGCACCCGTAAATGCCAGAAGATACTTCGAGGAACGCAGGGCTTGAATAAATTCCTTCATCTTAAAGTCTTCCTTCCCTAATGTACTTATCTGCATCTATTATAACATTTCCCTCATCATATCTCCTGAAACATCAGTGTGTAAATTTGCATCTGAAAAACCGGCGGGAGTATGTACGAGCGTGATCATTGACACAAAGCAAGATGTGCTATTACAATAATTTCAGACAGAACCGTATCATTAGTTGCAGATCATATGAATACACCCGAAAATATGTATTACTAAGGATCCTGATAATCTCTTTTTATTATCCGGTTTCAGCTTGAACCAAAACATTTCACTTAATTTATTGCGAGATTCAGAGG
The DNA here is from genome assembly GCA_012838795.1 of Clostridiaceae bacterium. GTDB lineage: Bacteria > Bacillota > Clostridia > Saccharofermentanales > DTU023 > UBA5436. Next base: position 77,040 of record DUOO01000020.1, read on the forward strand.
ATTATATCAATGGACTTAATATTAATTAAAAAAGGAAATCATACAGAAATATCACTTTTAAAAGGCATATTGGAAAATAATCAGCTTAAAACTCTCGTTAAAGCTGATAAGGGAGAAGGTTTTGTAATGAGAGCAGGTAACTTGCTGGAAGAATACAGTCTTTATGTTCATCCTGATGATGAAACAGCTGCAAGAGAACTTGCGGAAATATATGCTGAATAGTTTTCAGACAACATTTCATATTAATTTTTTGCTGAGATTTTAATCTGCCTTTTCCTCTACCTTGTCCTTCAGCCTATTCTCTGTATACTCATATTCATTTTCTTTTTCTACCTTTTCAAGCAGATTATTGAGTTTTAAATAAAGATCATCTGACTTTTTTCCTGACAAATAAATCAAAACCTAATTTAATAATTAATTTTTTCTTCCTTTGCGTTAGACAAATTAACAATCTCATTAAATTCACTAGCTAGTTGACTGGAAACATCAACATCATATAAAGTATCTAATTCTCTATCTTCATTTATTACTAAGACAAAATGAATAAAATTGTCTTCAATAAAACTGGATTGGTTATAGTAAATCGTATACTCCTTAAACAAAATAGAACCGTCATAAACACATTCATATCCACTTTCTTCAGGAGTTCTTATGAATTCAGATATTTTTAATTGTTCTATAAAACTCTCTATTCTATGTAATATATCTTCTTGACCAGTGGAAATCTCTTGACCAGATTCATTCACATATACGGCAGTTATTTGTTCTTCTTCTGAAATCTTTGATTCCATAACCTCATCATTTTCTACATCATTTTTTATAGAGTCTTCCAGCTTCTTTGTTTCGTCAATTTCGGTTGTTGATTCTTTTGTATTATCATCAATTATTGTATTTTGCTTTACATCATTATTTTTCCCGGAATCTAACTCTTCAACGGATTCGGCTGAAGCAGATGTATGCTCAGAAATAAACTCTGTTACTCCGCCGTCACGAATGTCGATTCGTGTATCTGAGTCATCGGTTAAAACCAGATATATATACATCGGGTCTTTATCAGGTTGACCGCCGCCGATCCGCAGAGAAAAAAGTTCATCAATTTCGTACACTCGAATATACAGACCTGAACCTGTTTCAGTATAATCATATTGCTCAAAATCAGACCAGGTCAAATCGTATCCGTTTTGTGAAAGAATAATTACATCATTCAGAGAAAGCTTATTTGTTTCATCAATTTGTGTACCGGGAAGGAAAGATGAATCATCTTCCTTGGCAGGCGGGTTGGTCAGGAAGCAAACTGCAACAACTATGCAGGCAATCACTGCCAGAATAACAATCCAAAATGCAGGCTTCTTATAATTCAGCACAGATTTCACTCTTTCCTTTACGCCAAGCTCGCCAAAGGCAAGAGGGTAAGTGCTCGCCACACGACGATTTACACGATGATTCACACTACAATTTACAAGTGCCTCAGTATAATCGGCTCTCTGTTCATTGTTAAGTTTCTTAATTACCCTTTCATCACAGGCGAGCTCAATATCACGGCACAGCAGTACATAAGCTAATAACACCAAGGGATTGAACCAATGAATCATAAAGATTAAGAAACCGATAAGCTTCCACCAATAGTCTTTATAGCGAATATGCATCATTTCATGGGCGACAACGTATTCCATATTCTGTCCGTCAAGTTTAAATGGCAGATAAATTCTCGGCTTAATGATACCCATCACAAATGGTGAGCTTACATGCTCACTTTGATAAATGTTGTCCTGATAGAGAACAGCAGTATCAAGCTTGCGGCGCAGCTTCAAGTAACTGATAACAGTATATAAAAATAAAATAACTACACCACTCGCCCAAATAGACGATAAAACAGGCACAACGGTATTCTCGACAGTAGAAGGCTCACCTAACTGATCGTATTTAGTTATTACATAATAGCCGCCGCTGCCATCTGAAATCGGCTCTCTTCCGGCTGTTACCGCAGCATCATAATCAAGAGAATTATCGTGAATAACACTTACCTCTTCAATATAATCGTCTGTCCACTCCGATACTAATTTGTCACTTCCGGCAAAATCAGGAATCAGAGAAACAGGACTTTCTATAGAGAGCGGACAAATCAATCTGACAGCTACAATCCCCCAAAGCAAAACATTAATCCACTTAGGAGCTTTCTTAAATACAAGTCTGAGGATCAGTACAGCCAAGATCAGCCAGGTTGCCGACAGACTCATCTTGACAATCTTCAAAAATAATCCGTTCATTAGGAACCTCCTTCCCTAATCCGATCGATCATACGCTGTACTTCATCAAGTTCTTGATCAGACATAACCTGATTCTTGGTAAAAGCAGCAATAAAGGCCGGCAAAGAATTCTCAAATTTTTTCTCAATTAATTCATCGATTTCAGATGCCTGAGCTTCAGCTTTGGAAACAAGAGATGTAATTATGCTGTTTTCATTCTTCAGCACACCACGTTCGCCCAGACGCTTAATAACTGTATAAGTTGTGCTTCTTTTCCAGCCGAGTTGCTCCTGACACAGTTGCACAAGTTCAACTGTTGTAACAGGCTCATGCTCCCACATAATCAAACAAAAACGGTATTCACTTTCGTGGATTTTCGGAA
>DUOO01000021.1 GCA_012838795.1 Clostridiaceae bacterium
CCCATTCCGGATTTTCGAAAACATAGTCTTCTGCACCGTAATCTTCAATGGCAAAGGTTATTTCTTGGACTGTGTAACCTTCCTCTGCCAGGATTTGGTATAGGGCATCAGCACTCACGCTACTGACACTGATTTCTTCCCAGGCCCTTTCTTTTGCCATTTGGGCAAAGTCAATCTTAGATGCTTTTATTGCATAATCAATAGACCCTTGAGAAAACCCGTCCCTGGCTAGCTGGTCTTCTAAGGCCGATCGGGAACAAGGCCTTTCTCTAACATAATCTAGGCTAGCAGCCAAAGCCAGCTCGTCCTCGCCACTTATAAATTGAGAACTTTCCATCTCCTTCTCACTGGCTAAGTTTTCCGGTCCGGACCCCTCTGTAAATTCTATAGAGCCTAAGACTAAATCCTTTGCCTTAGGTTCAACTGATTTTTCAGGAAAGATAAAAATATACAGCCTTTGGTTTTTATGTACCATATACATGTATCCGGGATCGGCCATAGCATGTGTAAAATGAAACTTCTTGAAACTTATCCCGTTAAAGGTCTCTTCACCAAGATTCTCTAAGGATTTGAAGTTAGGATCGTTCCTGTAGGCAGCTGCAGCTCGTTCGTAAATGTCTTCTGAAGCCGGTACTTGTTGGTAGTGGTAGACCATGAGATCATTATCATCAGAATCCCTATAACGAAGATTCGTTTTTGGATCTTCTGCGATACTATCCCTGTTTTCCCTCCAAAGAATGGGCACAGAAAAGCTAATCCCCTTTTCCCTAATAGTTTTTTCTGTTGGCGGCTTAAAGTTAGTAGATTGAATTTGAGTTTGCTGACTTGTTTCAGGACTTGTGTTTGCATTAGTTAGGCTTTGGTCTTTAAGACTAACATCCTGGTTTTGACAAGCCGTAATGCCTAAAAAAAAAGATAAGAAGTAAGCTAAGGAAAAGAATTTTTTTCATAAGGGTTCTCCAAACAATTTAATGATATTTTATCATCTTTTCCCATCTCTTCCTAAGAATTCGATGGTGATTTGTTTTATACTAGATTTAGAATAATTTTATGAGTTAGATGGAAAAATATAGAACAGTCAGTTTTAAGTAAAGGAAAGCGCACAGAGATCTATTATGCGAGAGCGTATTCTTCTTGGGAACGAGGAAGCAATGAGAATCTGAATGGATTTGTACGTTTTTTTATACCTAAAGGAACAAAATTAAAGAGTATATCACCAAGTGAAATAAAACAGTTGGAAGAGTTTATCAACAAATATCCAAGAAAAATATTAGGGGGGATGCAGTGCCGAAAGTTTTCATCAGGCTGCAGCCTGATGAAAACAAATAACATTGTACAGAATTCAATTTCAGTTTAAGTTGCAATTCAAAGATCTTAACCTGAATTAATAATCGTCTTTACTAAAATTACGCTTTTTAGTATACTTACTTGGCGAATTTGTTGAGAAATAATATGCGGATGTGGTGGAATTGGCAGACACGCTGGATTTAGGTTCCAGTGCGAAAGCATGCAGGTTCGATCCCTGTCATCCGCACCAGATCTATCCATATTCAGATTTTAAGGAGAGAAAATGCGGAAACTTTGCGATTTCTTAGCGATAACAAAATTATTTGCCGGTCTTAATCATAAGGTATATGGAGACTACTGCGAGCAAACCAATATCCATATATATTGGAAAGGTGAATTTATAGCACGTGAAGGTGATGTTTCTTCCGGTGTCGGTATTGTGCTTGAAGGTCAAGTAGCCAAACAAAAATACTCTTCCGACGGCGATTATTCTACTTTGGATCTGCTGGAGGCCGGAGATACTTTCGGCGAAGATTTTATTTTTTGTACAGATAATAGATTTAACTTCAGTTTGGAAGCAGTTTCTGCAGTTAAAGTGGTTTATGTCAGGCGGGAAGACTTATTTGAAATGATCAATCGATCCCCTCAAATGTTAAGTAATTTACTTAAATTACTATCTAATCATATAAAAGAACAAAACAAGAGAATTTATACTTTGTCTCAGAGAACTTTAAGACAAAAAATATCTGCTTATTTATTGGAGTTACTTGATCAGCAATTAATTGCAGAAAACAGAACTTTGGAGGAAGCCACAGCAATTGTTTCAACCCAAGCAGTTGAATTACCTGCTTCCAAAGAAGTTGTTTCGCACTTATTGGCAATGCCAAGACCATCGTTTTCACGAGAATTAATTTCAATGGAAAAAGATGGTTTGATTAAAGTAAGTGGCAGAGTTATTTGGCTGATGGATTTGGCAGGCTTGGAAAACGGAATTCTCGATGATTTTACTTCTTGAAATTTTTAATAACCTTTTTGTTATTTTATTCATTTTTAGGGGGAGTTATGAACCAATTACCCGATATTGATATTGCTCAAAATGCGAACTTGCAGCCAATTAAAGAAATTGCTGAAGCAGCGGGGATCTCAGAAGATAATCTAGAATTATATGGCAAATACAAAGCCAAAATCAACCTGAATGCTTTGAAATCAGATTATTCGCACAAAAAATTAATCTTAGTTACCGCGATTTCTCCTACTTCTGCCGGTGAAGGTAAAACAACTACGACAATAGGTTTGGGAGATGCATTGCGCCGCAGGAACAAAAATGCTGCTATTGCTTTGCGTGAACCTTCTTTAGGACCCGTATTCGGTATAAAAGGTGGTGCTGCCGGTGGCGGTTATGCTCAAGCTCTACCGATGGATGATTTGAATTTACATTTTACCGGTGATTTTCATGCGATAGGTGCAGCGAATAATTTACTTGCAGCTTTGCTTGATAATCATATTCATCAAGGCAATTCATTGAATATCGATACTAGGCGCATTGTATGGAAACGCTGCGTTGATATGAATGATCGCCAATTACGCAATATTGTCGACGGACTAGGCAACAGAACTGATGGTGTTCCGCGCCAAGACGGTTTTGATATTACTGTAGCTTCAGAAGTCATGGCTGTTTTTTGCCTGGCAAATTCGATTGCAGATTTGAAACAACGTCTTAAGCGTATGATCGTAGCTTACAACCAGTCAGGTGAAGCGATAACGGCAGGTGATCTGAAAGCTGAAGGTGCGATGACTGTATTATTGAAAGATGCTGTTAAGCCAAATCTGATTCAAACGATAGAAGGAACACCTACCTATGTACACGGGGGACCATTTGCCAATATTGCTCATGGCTGTAACAGTATTCTTGCTACTAAAATGGCATTGAGTAATCATGACTACTTGGTTACTGAAGCCGGTTTCGGTTCGGATCTCGGGGCAGAAAAATTTATTGACATCAAATGCAGAGAAAATCAACTGCAACCGGATGCAGTTGTGCTGGTTGCAACGGTGAGAGCACTCAAAAAACATGGCGGAGTTAATAACTCCGAATTGAATTGTGAAAATCAGGATGCCTTAAGAAAAGGAATACCCAATCTTTTGCGACATATTAACGTTTTAAAAAATGTTTTCAAGCTAAAAGTTGTTGTTGCAATCAATCGTTTTCCATCTGATACCGAAGCTGAATTGGATGTGGTCAAATCAGTTTGTGCAGTCAATAATGTGCAAGCCTGTTTGTCGGAAGTCTGGTCAAAAGGCGGAGCGGGAGGCTTGTCATTGGCAGATGAAGTGATCAAACTTTGTAATACTGAAACCGAATTAAATTTTGCTTATGATTTAAATCAGGGGATCAAAGAAAAAATTACTGAACTTGCGCAAAAGGTTTATTGCGCAGAAGGAGTTGATTTTACCAATCAGGCAACGCGAAAAATAATAGAAGCAGAACAGGCAGGTTACGGAAATTTGCCGATTTGCATGGCGAAGACGCAATATTCGTTTTCCGATGATCCATCATTACTCGCTGCACCGGAAAATTTCAGAATTACTGTAAGAGATATCCGGATTTCGGCAGGTGCCGGTTTTATTGTAGCTATGACCGGCAAAATCATGACAATGCCCGGTTTGCCGAAAATTCCCGCCGCTGAAAATATTGATATAGATGAACAGGGATTCATTAAAGGCTTAATGTAGAGAATCATCATAATTTCATAAAAATATTTGTGCATAACTTACAAATGTAATATAATTGCTATAAACTTGTTAGTCCTTTGATACAGTCGCTCAAAAGTCTGATACCTTATTTAAGGTAAAATTGATAATCAGGAAGGTAGATCATGGAAGAGATTAAAAAATGTATAGAAGAAGCATCGCATTTTCTTGATGCAACTATGGGTGCGACAAATAAAGACGGATTGATCTTTGCCGCTACCGATGCATCGTTGTTGGGTAATCAGGACAGTTCTGTTAAAGCTTTTGTAATATCATCAGATAATAAAACTGTGGCCGGAGGAAATACTTATATTAAGTTGATTCATGATCAAAAGCTAGTTGCAATTGCTTTTATCAAGGGTACAGATGTAGTTTCAGCTAATTATCTTGAGTTATTGGCGGGATGGATCGGCTCTGCACTCAAAGAAAAAAACACAGAAGAAGAAAGCGAAGGATTTTTGAAGAATGTTTTGCTGGAAAATGAATTGCCGGGTGACATTCCTCTGAAAGCACGTGAGTACAGAATTCCTTACACACATCCGCGACAAGCTTTATTGATTAATTTTAAAGAAAATTTTGACTTGCAGGTTAAATCAGCATTAAACTCGATTTTAGAACCGGATTTGGAACACCAGATTTTGCCCATGGATGAAAAGAATCTGGTAATCCTTTTAGATCTGGAAAAACATGCCGATCTGTTAAAACACAAAGATTTAGAGGATGTTGATGAAGTTGAGGCTGAGGAGAAGATCAATGCAATAGATTATCTGCCGATCAAAATTTATAATGCTCTTAATGAAAGCATAGAAAAACTAGATTTACACATTGGCGTAGGTATGCCGACTGAAACCTTGAAAGATATTTCGAGATCATATCGCGAAGCGGCACTGGCATTAACTGTTGGCAAAATTTTCGAAAGTGAACAGAAGATTATGCGGTACAACAAGTTAGGCTTGGGTCGTTTAATTTATCAATTACCGCCTACTTTGTGTCAAATGTTCCTTTCAGAAGTATTTGAACCGGGGACCTATGAACAATTGGATCCGGAAACTTTATTGACAATTGATAAATTTTTTGACAACAGCTTAAACGGTTCAGAAACATCAAGACAACTATTTGTTCATCGCAATACCCTGGTTTATCGTTTAGATAAAGTTGAAAAAATCACCGGTTTAGATCTGAGATCTTTTGATGATGCTGTGTTGTTCAAATTGGCTTCAATGGTAAGAAAATATCTTGAATCTCTTAAAGCAGACGGAACCTTCAATCCTGTGAGTAATAGATGGTAAAAGATTGAGGTAAGTTCTTTTGATTGAATTTAGGAATACCGAAAAAGTTTATCCGAATGGTGCAAAAGCACTGATTGATATAAATTTTAAAATAGAATCCGGAGAATTCGTATTCTGTATTGGTGAAAGTGGTGCCGGAAAATCCACTTTGATCAAGTTAATAACTTGTGAAGAAAGACCCAGTAAAGGAACCGTAATTCTTGATAATTATGAACTGAGTCGTTTGCAAAAACGACTCATTCCTAATTTACGCCGGAAAATCGGCATGATTTTCCAAGACTTTCGTTTAATCGATTCTAAAACAGTTTTTGAAAATGTAGCTTTCGCGATGGAAATAATGGGTGCATCAAAAGCACAAATCAAACGAAGAGTATCGATGGTTTTAAGTGTAGTCGGATTGCGTGATAAAGCTGATCACTATCCTTCTGAATTGTCAGGTGGTGAAGCCCAGAGAGTAGGAATTGCACGAGCAATGATTAATAATCCGGGTTTGATTTTAGCTGATGAGCCGACCGGGAATCTGGATCCGGTAAACGGTGAAGCAATTTTAGCCTTGTTGGAGGAAATTAACAGAGCGGGTACGACAGTTATTTGTTGTACACATGATGCCAGCTTAGTTGATCTCATGCAGAAACGTGTTATCGAATTAAGTAATGGCCGATTGGTACGAGATGAACAACGCGGTGCGTATACCGATTGTATTGCAGAAAAAGAATTGAGTTTCGAACGTTCCGATGAGGATATTACAAAAATGGATGAAGCCATCTATGAGAATATACATTATGAGCATCAGCAAAGACAAGCTAAACGAGCAAAACAATCAGCGGAAATTAAATCAATGTTAGATGAAGATAGCAGGAAAAGAAGAAATCGCCTCTCTTTAGCGGAACGCATTGCAAAAATGCGGATGCTGGCTGAAAATATTGAACCGAATAATCCTGAAAGCACAGCAAGCATAGTGGATTTAGAGCAATAGCTCCGGAGTTTTACGGTTAGAAAAGAGCGATATTCATGAAAAGCAGAAGATTTTTATATGCTGTCAAAGACGGATTTACAAATCTGAAACGCCATCCCTTAGTATTAATTGCATCGATTACAACCATGATGTTTTTGTTATTGATCGGAAGTTCTTTTGCCGCTTTTGCGGTGAATTTAAGGAATCTGGTAGAAATTGCCGGTCAAAAACCGCCAATTGAAATTATGTTCAAAACAGGTACGGTAGCAGCTGATGCAGAGAATTTCGATAAATTATTGGAAGAAAATCCCGATGTTATTTTTCATAAAATGAATACCCCGCAAGAAAATTATGAAATTTTTATTGATAGTTTGGGTAAAGAAGAATTATTTGAGGACTTTAATTATACTGACAGAATACCCTATACAATCAATATTCGATTGGCTGACCCTGCAAAAGGTGACGAATTTCGTAATTGGAGCATGCAAAATCCGAATATTAAAGATGTTTATATGGAAGATGAATTGATGAAAATACTCAATCAATTATTACATGGTGTTACCACGGTCAGTATAGTCATATTATTAGTCTTTACCTTTATTACGATTTTTATTATCTCAAATATGATTAGAATAGCTGCTCTGGCAAGATCAAATGAGATAAATATAATGAAATTTATTGGTGCGACTAACTCTTATATAAGAATTCCTTTCATTATACAGGGAATGGTGGTAGGATTTGCGGGATCTGCTTTGTCTTCAATTGTATTTGGATTTGCTTACAATGCAATTTATCGTCATTTCGGTCAGGACATCTTGAATAGAGCTGATTTTGCATTAATACCGCCGAACCAAATATTGCCGGTGATTATTATGATAAGTTTGCTTGTCGGATTATTGATTGGTGCGATTTTTAGCGGCCTGGCGGTTAAAAAACATGTTGATGTTTAAGGGAGAATGATTATGAGATTCGCTAAACATGAGAATAATAAGAAAAACAAAAAAATCCCTTTCAGAATCAGTTTAATTTGTTTGCTGATCTTTAGTCTGTTAATTATCAGTTTGGGAAATAACTCGGTTAAAGCTGATGAATTAGTTGAGATTCAAAATGAAATTGACAGCCTGCTTGCCCAAAAAGAAAATGTTGCATATGAACGTTCTCTGGTCGAAGCGGAATTATATGGTTTGCAAAATTTGAAAACAACTTCGGAAGAGAGCTTGAGTTGGCTTAATGAACGTAATACCGAACAGCAAGAAGCATATACGGCACTTAAAGAAAAACAAGATTCAATTTTAACGGTTCAGGCTTCTTATTTGGAAAATCTTGATGTCTCCAGACAAAATTTTGAAAGTAAAGTAGACCAATATGGTGACCGAATTGAAACGATGTTCGGAATGCAAAAAAAATCTATCTTTGAACTGTTTTTGGAATCAGATAGTCTTGAAGGATTTTTCACATCTGTAAAATTTATGCGCATTATTACAGATGAAGATGAAGCAGCATTGGAAGATCTGGAAGAATCTCATGATAATCTGGTACAACTGACTAAAGATACCCAAGTAATTATTGACAGCAACAGTCAGGAATTGGAAGAAATCGATGAAATATTAGCAGGAATTGAAGCTGATATTAATTATCAAGTCAGTGAGATTACAATATTAGACACTTCGATATCTGAGTTGGAAGGTCAGGTTGATTTATTTGCGGTGAGTGAGAGTGATATTCAATGGGCTTTGGCTGAAGCGGATGCTAATCTTACCAGAATTGAAGAAGAACGTGAAGCTGAGCGTCTTGCTGAACAAGCGGCTGCAGAAGCAGAGGCCTTGGCAGCAGAACAAGCACCGCCAAATGATACACAACCTGTAACCGATTATCCTGTTACAGAATCTCCGGTGGTTGAAGAGCCAATACCTGCTGAACCACATGTAGTTGAAGAGCCAATACCTGCTGAACCACATGTAGTTGAAGAGCC